>NZ_AUUU01000079.1 GCF_002760435.1 Clostridium sp. LS | reverse complement strand
GTAATATTATGACCCTTGCGGTTACAAAAATATTTATTATTTCGGTAAGCTACCACTTAAATTTTGTGATTAATTTTGAAATTTATATACAACAATATATAATTCAAAAGTAGAAATGGAAGGATAAAAATTAATGGGGAATTTAATAATATCTTTTAATGTAATAATGCCATTATTTTTAAGCATTATTTTAGGGTATTTTATAAGAAAGATAGGGCTTTTTGATGAAGAGACTGTTAGAAAGATGAATAATGTTACCTTTAAAACATTCTTTCCTATAATGTTATTTAATAATGTATATAGTACAAGCTTTGAAGGAGCCTTTAATATAAAATTAATAATTTTTGCAATTAACTGTGTGTTAATTAGCTTTATTTCTATGTGCATCATTATTCCTTTATTAGAAAAAGATAATAAAAAACGTGGAGTTTTAATTCAAACTATTTTTAGAAGTAATTTTATTTTATTTGCATTACCAATTACTACATCTTTGTTTGGTAAGAATGGCTCAGGCGTTGCAGCATTATTAATTGCAATAATAATTCCAATATTTAATTTCTTAGCTGTTGTAGTCTTAGAAATTTTTAGAGATGGAAATACAGATATAAAGAAAATTATAAAAGGTATAATAACTAACCCTCTTATATTAGGATGTTTTGCTGGAATAGCTGCCATGTTATTTCAAATTAGATTACCTATTGTATTAGAAAAAACGATTAATGATCTTTCAAATGTAGCAACTCCATTAGCTCTTGTTATATTAGGTGCATCCTTTAGATTTGGCAAAATTAAAGAATATACAAAACAACTGCTAATAGGTGTTATAGGAAGATTAGTTTTAGTTCCAGGTATATTTTTGCCTATAGCTATAAATGCAGGATTTAGGAATATAGAGCTTACAGTTATAATAGTTTTACTCACATCCCCAACAGCGACATCATCATTTGTAATGGCTGAACAAATGGGAGGAGATGGCGAATTAGCAGGCCAGCTTGTCATATTTACATCTGCATTTTCGATAATTACTATGTTTTTGTGGATATTTTTCATAAAACAGTGTGGATATATTTAAAGGTTAATTAGGAGTGTTATATAATGAAAAAAGATTTAACTATTGTATTAGCGCCAGATTCTTTTAAGGAGAGTATGACGGCAAAAGAAGCTTGTGAAGCAATGGAGAAGGGGATAAAAAAAGCAAATAGTAATATTAGCTGTATACATGTACCTATGGCTGATGGAGGAGAAGGAACTATGCAGTCATTAGTAGATGCAACTAATGGAAAAATATATTCTTTGGAAGTAGTTGGACCACTTGGAAATAGGGTTGGAGCTGAATATGGAATCCTAGGAGATGGAAAAGTTGGAATATTAGAAATGGCTAGTGCTAGTGGAATACAATTAGTACATCCAGAAAAAAGAAATCCATTATTAACTACAACTTATGGTACTGGAGAGCTTATAAAGGCTTGTCTAGACCGTGGAGTGAAAAAGCTATTAATAGGTATTGGAGGAAGTGCCACTAATGATGGCGGTGCTGGAGTTATTCAAGCTCTTGGTGGAAAATTATTAGATAAACAGGGAAATGAATTAGGTTTCGGCGGAGGAGAGCTGGGAAAGTTAAGTACTATAGATTTAAGTAATTTTGATCCTAGATTAAAAGAGGTAATTGTAGAAGTAGCTTGTGATGTTAGCAATCTACTATGTGGTGAAAAAGGAGCTTCAAATGTATATGGGCCACAAAAAGGAGCTACAAAAGAAATGGTATCAATATTAGATAATAATTTGAGACATTATGCAGATATAATTAAAAATCAATTTGGAAAAGATGTTTTAGATGTACCGGGAGCTGGAGCAGCAGGGGGATTAGGTGCTGGACTTATGGCATTCTTAAATGGTAATTTGAAAAAAGGTATTGAAATGGTTATAGAGTATACATTACTAGAGGAAAAAGTAAAAGATGCCGATATGGTTTGGACAGGAGAAGGAAGTATAGATTTCCAAACTCAGTATGGTAAGACTCCTTTAGGTGTTGCAACAATTGCTAAAAAATACAATAAACCAGTAGTAGCATTAGCAGGAAGAGTTGGGGAAGGTATAGAGATTCTATATGAAAAAGGAATAGATTCAATATTTGGTATCACTAAAGGGGCAACTTCTTTGGAAGAAGCTCTAGTTAAAGGACAAGAAAATATCGAAAAGACTGCTGAAAATATAATAAGGCTAATGAACTTATTGTAAAAAGTTCATTAGCCTTATTATATTTTCTACTAAATTTATAGAACTTTAGTATAGTAAATAAATTAATGTATATCTAGACTTTCCTCTCCAGTGATACATTTACATATATCCTTATTTGTAATTTTATGGTATATATGATAAAGTATAGAATGGAGGAGGGGTAGTTATTATGTATATTAAAAAGAAACTTGCTATCTTTGCATTTTCTCTTGCAATGATATTAAGCTTATTTCCCATGGTAAATGTAAGAGCAGATACAAATGATATTAAAATAATTTCAGATAGTCCAGTTACGGCAAAACAGGCTAAAGAGTGGGCTAAATCTAAAGGTGCTACAGAAACCTTTATTGATTTAGCAGATCTCTATTTTAAATATTATTCTAATCACGGAGATGTTAATCCAGCAATTGCCTATGTCCAGGCAGCAAAGGAAACAGGCTATGGTAAGTTCGGAGGAGTTTTAGATGAAAGTTATCATAATCCTTGTGGATTAAAGATAAAAACTGCAGCTAGCGGATCTGATTATGATAAAAATGCTCATAAAAAGTTTGATAACTGGGATCAAGGTGTACAAGCTCATTTAGATCATTTAGCATTGTATGCAGGCTCAAGTGGGTATCCTAAAGATGATTCATACGATGAAAGGCAGTTTATATCTGTCAAAGGTACTGCACCTACAATAAACTCATTAGACGGAAAATGGGCTCCAAGTGCTACTTATGGTGAAGAGGTAAATACCTTATATAATGATTTACTTTTATATTCAGGAATAAAAGTTCAAGAAAATACTAAGGCTGCAAATAATGATAACAGTAGCAGCTCATCAACAGTAAATCCAGGAGCACCTGAAAGTAAACCAAATGCACTAAGCCCCAGTAAAGTCAGTGATGAAAATTCTAGTAGAACAGATAATACAGTTAATATCATGTCTAATATTGGTTGGAAGAACTTAAACGGAAAATGGTATTATTATAAATCAGATAATACAAAAGCATATGGTTGGATTAAACCTGATAAGACTTGGTATTATTTGAGAGATGACGGTACAATGGCAACAGGTTGGTTAAATAATAATGGAGCGTGGTATTACCTTTCTGATTCAGGAGCTATGTCCAAAGGCTGGTTAAATTTAAGCAATAATATCTACTATCTTCAAGGCGATGGAAGTATGGTTACTGGCTTAAAAATAATAGATAATAAAATCTATTCATTTAATGGTAATGGAAATATGGAAAAAGGCTGGAAGAGCATCAATAATCATTGGTATTATTTTAGTATTGATGGAAGCATGTCAATTGGCTGGATTAGTGATGGTGGAAGCAAGTATTATTTATATGATACAGGAGCAATGGCTAGAGGATGGATTAATGTTGACGGAGCATGGTATTATTTCAAAGATAATGGTGCAATGGCAACTGGGTGGATTACATCTAGTGGAGATTCATATTATTTAGATATAGCTACTGGAAAAATGCTTACCAATGCCACAATAGATGGCTATAAGATTGGGGCAAATGGAAAGAAGCAGACTTTATCTACTCAAAACGATAAAGATAATTCTAAATCTAATAATGTTAAATCGGATAAAATAACAATAACAGTTGATGCAGGCCACGATTATAGTACTCATGATGGAGATGGTGGAACTGTAACTACAATAGATGGAATAACATATAGTGAGTCAGATTTAGATATTCAAGTGGCAGTTAAGTTAAAAAAGGAACTCCTAAAGAGAGGATATAATGTTGTAATGACTAGAGAAGAAGGGGAGAGACCAGATTATGGTTCGTTAAATAATAGTCTTGCCCATAGAGTAGATATTGCTAATAAATCAAACTCTGATTTATTTATAAGCATACATCATAATGCTGTTGATGGAATACCAACTGCTAAAGGCGTTGAAACTTATTACAGTGTGCAGCCTAGGGATGCAGATTTTAGTGGATATGTAGATAATGAAAGACTAGAGAAATCTAAAAAAATGGCCCAGGCAATCAATGATAGCATCGCAGAAAAGGTTGGAACTAATAATAGAGGAGCTAAAAGCGATGCAAGCTCTGCAGTTGGAACTCTATATGTACTTAGAAATACAAATATGCCAGCTGTTTTAGTTGAAGTTGGATTTATAACAAATGAGGAAGAGGCAAAGAGATGTGCATCTTCTGATGGACAACAAAAGGTAGCCGAAGCTATTGCAGAGGCCATAACTAAGAATTTATCTTAAGGTATATTGCTTATAAGATAAAACCCTACTATTGAGACTTGTGTAAATTATTGACTAATATTACAGTTTAATATATAATCTAAAAGTATAAAAAAACCAGATATAGTCATTTATAACAAAGGGAAATAAGGGGGAAATAATAATGAAGAATAAAAAGTTTACTACACTATTGTTAGCTGCTATGCTAATATTAAGCTGTGTGGTTACAGGGTGTGGCAAAAGTATTACACCAAAGGAATGTGCTCAAGTATGGTGGGAGATGGCATATAATGACATTTCTAACGCATCCAAATTAAATATAAAAGACGAAGATGCAAAGGCTATTTTAGAAAAATCTACAAAGCAAAATATAAGCAAACTTAAAACTGAATATGCTGCGCAGGGATTAACTATTACAGATGACCAAGCTACTGAAATTTACAATGCAGTGAATGATTTGGGAAAGAAAGCCAACGTTACTATAGAAGAAGTATCAAATGATGGTAAAACTGCTCAAGTTAAATATAAATCAAATTATATTGATATGACAGCAATCGGGAAAAAAGCTTCAAATGATGCTGCTGAATCTGTAAAAACGTTAGGTATAACTGATAAAAAAGAGCTTATGAATAAATACTCAGAAGCACTTTTGAAAAATTTAGTAAGCGGATTGAAAAATGCAACTTTTAGCACAGATACTAAGGAGTTAACCTATACATTTACAAATCAAAATAAAGTTTGGGTACCAGAAAATCAAGAAGACCTTAGCACAAAATTAGGTATGTTAATTTCGGGACAAGTATAAAAAATTAAGTATTTTTATAATTAAAATAAAAAATACTACCTGCTGTTAATTTCAACAGGTGAATTATAATTTAGTATTAAAATATTTGACTATATAAGGCATAATAAAAAAAATTGATAATAAACAAGGACAGCAAAATAATAAGTATACCTATTTCAAATAAAAATTTTTACTATTTGAAATAGGTATATTTTTGTGTTTAAGATTTTAAATTTGTGGTATATACTATTGATAAAAAGAAGTTTATAGTGTGAAATTAGCATTAACATAAAAGAAAGGCACTTAGATATGGATAATAAGCAAAAGATTTTTTATGCATTAAAGAAATATTATGGGTTTGACTCACTAAGAAGGGGTCAATTTGAGATTATAAATAGCATTTTAAATGGTGTAGATACTTTTTGTCTTATGCCTACAGGTGCTGGAAAGTCTATTTGTTATCAGATACCAGCAATAATTATGCAAGGTATAACAATAGTAATATCACCATTGATTTCACTTATGAAAGACCAAGTGGACAATCTATCTGGAGTTGGAATTAAAGCTGCATATATTAATAGTACTCAAAGTATAGAAACCATTAAAAATATATTAATTGAAGCTTCTATGGGGGAATACAAAATAATTTATATTTCACCAGAAAGACTTGAATCTAAGATATTTAAAGATATGATTAAAGATCTTAATATATCTCAGATTGCTGTAGATGAAGCTCATTGCGTATCTCAATGGGGGCATGATTTTAGGCAAAGCTATCTAGAAATTTCAGGTTTCTGTAAGAGCCTTGCAAATAAACCAATAGTATCGGCATTTACTGCAACAGCAACTAATGAGGTTAGAGAAGATTCTATAAAACTTTTAGGACTATGTGACCCATATGTATATAAAGGAGATATTAATAGGGAAAATTTAAATATTAATATATTTAAAGAGGTAGATAAACTTGAGACTCTAAAAGATATTATAAGAGAGAATGAAGGTGCCTCAGGGATAGTTTATTGCGCATCAAGAAAAGAAGTAGACAATCTCTATTATTATTTAAAAGATTTAGGCTATAATGTTGGAAAATATCATGGTGGATTAAAGGATGAAGAAAAGGAAAAATTTCAAGAAGAATTTTTATATGAAAATTTAGATATAATTATTGCAACTAATGCATTTGGTATGGGAATTGATAAGTCTAATATAAGATTTATAGTGCACTTTACTCTTCCTCAAAATTTAGAATCTTATTATCAAGAGATAGGAAGAGGGGGAAGAGATGGAGAAACATGTAACTGCTACTTATTTTATGCTCAGTCAGATTTAGGCAGGGTTGAATATATAATAAATAAAAGTTCTTCAATAAATAGAAGAGAAATTCAACTTAGAAAATTTCAACTTATGATTGATTATTGCAATTTAAAAGAATGCTATAGAAAATATATATTAAATTATTTTGGAAATGATCGTAAATTAAATTATTGTAATAATTGCAGTAACTGTTTAAATGATGAGGAGTTGAAAGATTTTACAAGAGAAAGTCAAATGATATTATCCACAGTTTTTAGAACAAAGGAACAATATGGGGTATCAGTGCTTGTGGACATTTTAAAAGGATTTAAGGGGCCTAAGATAGTACAGAATAAGTTAGACCAAATTACTACATATGGAATAATGAAAGAATATGGAAGTACTTTTATTAAAGACTTAATCAAGAGTTTGCTAAACGAAGGCTATGTTGATTTAAAGGAAGGAACATATTCAATGTTAAAACTTAATGCTAGATCAATGAGAATTTTAAAAAGCAAGGAAACAGTTGTATTTAAGATTCTAGACAGTAGAGAGTCATTGTTGAACAAAGAATTATTTGAAGTTTTAAAGGCATGGAGAAAAGAGAAAGCATATAAGGAAAGAATAAAACCATATATAATTTTTTCAGATACAAGTTTAATTGCTATATCTAATAATATGCCTAAAAATGTTGATGAGCTACTAGAAATTAGAGGTGTTGGTACTAAAAAAGTTGAAGCCTATGGAGAGGAATTATTGGATTTAATACAAAGGTTTGGTGAAAAGGAAGTTAAAAATATGCTAAAATAGATACTTTTATAGGAATAATAGTTTATAATAATATTTAAAATAGTAGGCAATAATTAAGATAACTTAATATTGGCTATATATTTTGTGTTAAAATATATTGATTATTTTTAGTTTACTGCCTAAGAGGCTACATTACAAAGGAGTTTAGTTAATGAGATATTTTAATGAAGATATACAGTCTGTTTTAGAAGACTTGAATGTTAATTTAGAAGAAGGTTTAAAGGACTTATCAGTAAGAGAGAGAACTGAAAAGTATGGAAAAAATGAATTCACACGCAAAAAGGAAGAAAGTATATTTAAAGATATAAAAAATGCTTTACTTGAACCTATGATGCTTATTCTTCTAGTTGCAGCCTTTGTCAGCGCAATCATTAGAGAATATTATGATTCCATAGGTATTGTTTGTGCTGTGGCAATTGGAATTACTATTGGAATAATTACTGAGGGGAAGTCAAAAAAAGCAGCTGAATCTTTAGCTAAGATGACGGAAAATATTGTTGTAAAAGTACTTAGAAATGGTACTATAACACAAATTAATAAAAGTGATTTAGTTCCTGGTGATATCGTATATCTTGAAACAGGAGATATGATACCAGCTGATGGAAGGTTTGTTGAAACAACTGATTTAAAAGTTAGGGAAGATATGCTGACTGGGGAGTCGGATGATGTTAAAAAGGATGCCAAATTAATAGTTAACATGGAGGAAATACAAACAGGCGGGAATAAAAAAATTCAAGATCCAATTCCAGCGAAACAAATTAATATGGGATTTGGAGGAACATTAATTGCTTATGGAAAAGCAACAATGGTTGTCACAAGTATTGGAGATAACACTGAAATGGGGAAGATAGCCCAAACTTTGCAGGCTGAGGAAGAAGAAACTCCACTGCAAAGAAAATTAGGTGATTTAGGTAAAACAATTACTAAAATATCTAGTGTTATAGCAGGTTTACTATTTATATTTATGGTAACTAAAATGGTTTTATCAGATAAGCTGAATGTAGATATTTCAGGAATAATTCCGTTTTTAAATTCAATAGATCCTGTAAAAACCGCCTTTATTGTATGTATAGCATTAATAGTTGCAGCTGTTCCAGAAGGGTTACCAACAATGATTAATATGACCTTAGCAATTACAATGCAAAAAATGGCAAAGATTAATGCTCTAGTAACCAAAAAAGAGGCTTGTGAAACTATAGGTTCTGTAAGTGTAATTTGTTCAGATAAAACTGGAACATTAACTCAAAATAGAATGACTGTAGAAAATCTTTATTTAAACGGAAAGTTTTTTGATGATAAAAATGACATAGATGACTATTTTGTAAAAAACTGTTTAGTAAATTCAACAGCAGACATAAGTTTTGAAGAGGATAAGTTGAATTATCTTGGTAATTCAACTGAATGTGCATTACTTTCCTATTTAGAAGAATATGATTATAAACAGGAGAGGAAAGAAAGTGAAGTAATTCACCAGATACCATTTAACTCAAAGAATAAATTTATGGCAACTATTATGAAAATTAAAGAGATGAATGTAGTTCTTGTAAAGGGAGCTCCTGAAATATTATTATCAAATGCCTATAACGAAGTTATAAATGATAAATTTATTGATTTGACAGAAGATAGAAAAAAACAAATTATGAAGGAAATACAAGATTTACAAGCTAAATCTATGAGAATATTAGGCTTTGGCTTTAGGATAATTGAGGATGTTGAAGCAGAAGCAGCAGTTACAAGTGATATAAGTATTTTAAAGCCAGAGTCATCACAGGCAGGAAGCGGTTTAGTGTTTAGTGGTTTTGTTGCTATAAGAGATCCATTAAGACCAGATGTGGCTGAAGCTATTAATACAGCTAAAAAAGCAGGCATTGAAACTAAGATGTTAACTGGAGACAATATAAATACAGCAATTGCAATAGGTGATGAACTTGGAATGCTTAAAGGTGGAAAAAAAGCAGTAGAAGCAACCTATATTGATTCCTTAAGCAATGAAGAATTAAAGGAAGAAATTAAAAATATAGCAATTGTTGCTAGAAGTAAGCCGGAAACCAAAATGAGAATTGTTGAAGCACTTCAAGAAAACGGAGAAGTAGTTGGAGTAACAGGGGATGGAATTAATGATGCACCTGCGCTAACAAAAGCCGATGTTGGAATAGCCATGGGTATTTCGGGATCAGAAGTTTCTAAAAATGCTGCAGACATAATTTTAACTGATGATAACTTTACTACGATTATTCAAGGAATAAAATGGGGAAGGGGAGTTTATGAAAATTTCCAAAGATTCATTCAGTTCCAGATCACAGTAAATATAATTGCGTTTTTAATTGCAATAATATCTCAAATTTTAAATTTTGAGATGCCATTTACCACAATTCAATTATTGTGGATTAATATAATAATGGATGGACCACCAGCTTTAGTTTTAGGATTAGAACCAATTAGAAATAATGTATTCAATAGAAAGCCTGTAGATAGAAATTCAAGTATAATTACAAAAACAATGATTACATCAATAATTTTAAATGCTATTTATACCACCTCGATTTTGCTTTTGCAAATGAGATTTAATATTTTGGGTGCGTCAACAGAAAAAGTTGGATTTGCTAGTGAAATGGAAACTGTTTTATTTGGCTTATTTGCATTTAGTGCTTTATTTAATGCATTTAATTGTAGGGAATTTGGTACAAATAGCATAATACCTAACTTCTTCAAAAATACAATAGCAATTAAAGTAATTGCTATAACAGGATTAGCACAAATTATTTTTACACAAGTATTTACTACTTTCTTTAGTTCAGTCGCATTATCACCATTAATGTGGATTAAAGTGTTGATATTATCTTTTATGATAATAGTGGTAAATGAAGCTGCAAAATTTATTTTAAGGTTAACTAAAAAACAATGATAATATAAAAAACAAAAAAATGTCGATATTAGAGATAAAAATGGAATTAAGGTCATTTATCTATTAAAATTGACAAAATATCTAAAATTACATATATTTTCTGAATAGTTGTTTATAGAATGTTAATAATATGATAATATATGAAATGAGAAGACTAAAATATATGATTGTGGTGGTGAAGAAATGATAGAAGAATTTAACGATGATACATATCATGAAATCATAAAGAGCATGGTTGCTACATTAGAAGCAAAAGATCTTTATACATATGGTCATTCAACAAGAGTGGCAGATATGGCATATAGTTTAGCAAAGGTTCTAGGAATGACAGAAAAAGAATTAAAATTGATACATATTGCAGGAGATTTGCATGATATAGGTAAAATTGGAGTACCCGATAGTGTTTTAAATAAACCAAGTAAATTAGAATTCGATGAATGGGAATTAATGAAAAAACATTCTGATATAGGATATAATATATTAAGCAAAGCAAATACATTCAAAAATGTTTCTAAAATAGTTTTATATCATCATGAAAGATGGGATGGAAAAGGATATCCAGAGGGTCTTAAAGAAGAACAAATACCACTTGCTTCAAGAATTTTAGCAGTTTGTGATTCTGTAGACGCTATGAAAAGTGATAGACCGTATAGAAAATCAATAAGCGATGAAATATGCAGAGAAGAAATAAGCAAAAATAAAGGAATAATGTATGATTCTCATATAGCAGAATGTATGCTTGATAATTGGGATAATATAGTAATGAAGTTGTATAACTAAAATTGGAACTATATATAGATTTATCTATAGTATAGTTCCGATTTTTTTTATTCTCTAGGAATTTATATTATTGGATAGACTGTGGATAACTTATGGAAAAGGCTAGATCAAAAGACTACGATTGAAAAGAGAATA
>NZ_AUUU01000078.1 GCF_002760435.1 Clostridium sp. LS | reverse complement strand
TTGATATCACTCAATTTCAACAATTAGAAATTCTATAATTTCCTAGACATTAAAAATGCTCTTACAGTTTACTCATTAAACAATGATGGCTTTTACGAGCAAGCTGATATTAAAGTAGATACTGGTATAATACATTCTTCTATTTTAAAAGATTTTGAGGTAAATTTAGATTATATTTTTAAATAAATCAAAAGAGTTAATAACTGCTCATGCGCTCAATTATTAACTCTTTTTTAATACCGGTTTTAGAGAAATGCAGGCAATTTGAACTTAATTTAGTATATTCCTTTGAAATACTTGCAACTCATAAGTTAATGAAAATATATACCAGAAAAATGTATGCCGTAGGCTAATACTATTCCAGATGAGTTTATTTTAAGACTACCAACGCTGTATTATTAGTTTTTTAAATCTTCAGGTCTCAAGTTATTTACATAACCTAAAACATCATCTAATTTCTCTGAACAACATACTGCATCTGCACCACCGCCATGATAGTAAACACAAAACTGACTCTTATTTAAGTAGAAAATATGATAACTTCTCTCTCCTACCTGTCTTTGTCCTAAGCAAACCTCATCATCATGACCAGCTAAATCTCTCAATATCTTATTACTTACATCTACGTTTTTCAACCCATCTAATTCCGAAAACCTTGTAAAAAATTTAAATCTATCCATAGTTTTCACATATCTCACTCCATTCAAAACTCTTAATAATTAATAATATTCAATGAGAGTTAAATGTGACAAAAATGGTTATAGTCATTACGTATTAAAATTATACTTAGGTTCTATCTATTTTTTATAAAACATGCCATTAAAATATATTTTATCCTCAAGAATTGTTATATTAGTTCCATACTCACTTGTAATTTTTTTAGATTTCCCTCCACTAACTGGAATTTTATAAAGATTTTCATTGTCTGAATAATTTACATAATAAACGTAATCTTTGCTTGCATTTATAAATGTAGCTTTGTTATTAGATAACTTCGCCTTCCCAGTCCCATCTCCATTTATTTTATATAGCTTATTATCGTCGCACTTATTACTATAAAATACAGTATCTTCGCATACAGTCATAAATAAAGTTTCATCATCGCAAATTTTTGTATTCTCACTGCCATCTAATTTCATTCTGTAGATTTTATATCCATCAGATATATCGGTATAGTAAATCCAGTCATTGCTAACAGTCATATCCTCTGTAGCAGTAGAATTAAGCTTTATTCTGCAAGTACCATCTAAGGATATCTTGTATATATTATTTAAATCAATTGAATGAGAATTGCTTCTTTTAACATAATATATCCAATTCCCCTCTACAAACATATTACCTGTTGCTTCATTGGCTATACATGTGTCTTCTGTTCCATTTTTTTTAACTTTATTTATACTATGGTGAAAAGGGTCCTTCCAATTGCTATAATAAATCCAGTCATCTACAAGATTAAGATTCCACACTCTATTTGGAATTACTTTTGTATTATAACTTAGGTCGCAAAAATCCTTCCTAGGGATATCATTTTTCTTTATTTTATATAAATAATCAGGCGCTGCTCCATAAACATCTCCAACTCTGTTTATATAATATATATAATCCTCATCTTCTACAGCCATTCCATCATTCACAATATTCCCTGATGAATTAGAAAACTTTGAATCCTCATTTTTAGGAGTATTTGAACTGCTATAACAGGTGAAATTAAATTTATATATATTGTCATAAGCACCATATGAATTTTTATCTATTCCATTAGATGAAGATTTCTTTACAAAAATCATAACTTTGTAATTGCCTTCAGTCAGCGGCTTATTATATTCTATAACAAACTCATCGTATGCGGGCATGGCATTTGAATATCCATTAGTTAATTCTGTATATCCTTTGTCATTATCCTTAGCTATAAACACTCTATACTGCACTGGATCATAGTTATCATAATCTGAATAACCTCCGTCATACTTAGAGGTCATATTAATCTTAACACTGTCACCACTTATAACTGGATAATGGTCAACTCCTGCATATTCAACATATGGATTTTGTTTTTCAACTGCTAAGCCTGAAACAGTGCCTAAATCTGTATGTGCAAAATCTGTTCCGCCTGTATCAGCTTTTGCACTTATGCTACATGATATAATAATTAATGCTGCAATAGCAGTAAATGATAAAAACCGATTAATAGCCTTTATCGATCTCATATATATACACCCCTTACTCAGTTTTTTCATTAAAATATTTATTTACAGCTCTTAATGATGCATCTGCAACTTTCTGGCTGTTAATCCTATGCATCATCATTTTTGTATCCCCATCATCAGTCTGAGTAGTAGTTTCCATAAGTACTGCTGGACACCACGCTGATGATAAAACTGCAAGATTGGGTCTATCCTGAAGTGGATACGTATTAGTTTTTATAGTGCTGGATACTTCCCTCATAAGTGTAGTAGCAAATTCTCTTCCTGGTTTTGGCGCAGTTGAATTATATAATACCGTAGTTCCTCTAAACATATGAACGCATTGCATACTTACATCTAGCGGAAGTGAATTATTATGCACACTGAAAAATAAATCTGCATTTAAAAGATTTGCAGGATCTGTCCTATCCAGTAATCCTACATTATTATCATCATTTCTCGTTATATATGTACGATATCCTGCTTTTTCAAGATTTTCTTTTATTCTTTTAGATATATCCAAATTTAACTGCTTTTCATAAGTGAAATTAGCTGTTGTTCCAAGCTCTGAGCCTCCATGGCCGGGATCAATAATTATTATTTTAGAATTATCTTTAACTTTTTCTTCAAAGGTAACAGCTATAAAGGTTGCAAATTCATATTTATCGTCTCCGAGTGAAGAATATCTTCTTTTCACTGGATTTACTTTAGTACTTATTTTTCCAGAAGTCTCAATATAAACTTTTACTGTATTATTATCAAGCTTATCTAGCTTTATGTCCTTTATATACTTATTATCTTTCAAAATTAAACTAAAGTTATCTGCTGAATCAGTAACATTAACTTGTGAAATAGTTATTTCAACCTTATTATCCTTAATGGATTCAAAGTACTTAGGCTCTACTGTATATTTTCTAATATCTCTTGCCTCAGACTCAGCACATGAATGTGAAATAGGAATTCCAAGTGCCCCTTTATGCTCGACTTGATAATATTTAAAAGCGTTCTGCTGCAGTTCATAAATTTTACTATCATCAGCTTCATTCGTAGTCTCAGTTTCTCCATTACAGTAATAACCAGGTACTATAAAAATACAGATTAATAACATTCCAAAGACCATACTCATAAATTTTCTCATAAATATTTACCCTCACTACATTTTTCTCTATACTATAGATAGATTTTGATTCTATTTTTTCATAGATTTCTTTACACTATTCATTAAGGCATATAAAAGGGATATTTTATTAAAGTTACTTACGATTTAATGCTTTATCTTTAAATATAAAAAATATATAATGGTATTGAACTTATACAAGCTAAATACTAACAATTTTAAATTAATAAGAGACGCTATTTAATTTCATTTTCCATGTTGTACTATAAATTGATATCTTGACCACGGAGGACATTTTATGAATAAAAAACAGCTTTCTAAATTACTAATTTCGGCATTATCAGTTTTTCTATTACTTTCTGGGTGCAGTGAAACTGCTAGTACAAAGCCAACCACACGAACAGAAGATAACACTCAAATAAAAGCTTATTCAAATCAAAAAGATGGAAGCTCAGATGATATTTTAATTAAAGAAATTAATTCAGCACATAAGAGCTTAGATATTGCCACTTACTTAATTACAAAAGAAGACATAGCTAATGCCATTTTGGATGCAAAGAAGAAAGGAATTGATGTTAAAGTAATAACAGATTCAGAAACATCTAAGTCTCAAACTCAAAAAGAAATTTTGGATAAATTTAAGCAAAGTGGTATTCCCATAAAAATAAATACTCCTACAGGATCAACGCACCTAAACTTTATTATAATAGATAATGTGGAAGCTTTAGGCGGCAGCTATAACTACCTAGAAGATGCTACAAGCAAAAATGATGACTCAATAATTATTAAAAAACCTGACATAGTTAACGAATATTCTGCTGGATTTAATTCTATGTGGAATAATACTAATGATTATGCAAATTACTAATTGTGTCCTAATCGCATTATTATAAAGCTTAACTTATCTATGTTATAATATTATTTAATTACTATATTCAGAAAGTTAAATCAACCCTAATTAAAGCTGAGGCTTTCTAAATATAAGAAAATCTCAGCTTCTAATGTAAAATATTTATTTAATAGAAAAAGACATTATGTTACAAATACAATGTCTACCTATTTTGTTTTACTTATTTTCTGGTATACTTTTTAAATATATGGATTTGATAACATTTTTATCTTTATCAAATTGAAATTCAAGTTTTTGACCATAATTTGCAATATTACCATGTGATATATAAGTGACTAGTCCTGTTTGCTTCATAGAATCAAATGTTGGGGCTCCATATGCCTTAATAATATCTTCATATGTTGATGCTAACGTAACTCCCTTTGGTAAAACCACTGTATTTTTATATGAATCATTAGCTTTATCAATTTTAATTCCGCCTATCATGGCATCTTCAAATTTCATTTCAGATCCACTTGTATTATAAATCGTAACTGTAATTCGACTTTCCTCACTTTTACTTCCATCATCCATAAGAATAGAATCTATATAATAATTATCCTTTAAAGGCTTTCCCTTATCAGCATAATCATTATATTTCCATCCATTATCTTCTAAGCTTTTAGCTTTAACAGGTAACGTATATTTTATCCCATTTAGCGTAATATCACCGCTTAATGGATCAGCATTCATCTGTGAAGAAAATGTTTTAATATCCTCATCTGTAAGCTTTTTCACTTCTTTAGAAATCCCGCATCCAGTTAATATAGATACACATAAACAAAAGTTTAAACATAAAATAATTAATTTTTTCATTATCTTTCCCCCTAACTCTTAATTGTTTCTACATTTTTCCTGAAAATCCTTTTTTTATTATTTAAAATTATTAAATGTAATTTATTGCATAAATTTCATCTTTAGTTCTTTTACCTCCTCTGTATGAACATCTATAAATTTAAATAAAAAAAGCCACCATTTTATTGACAGCTTTTAATCTTTATTGTAGAGCTTTGTTTCTTCCTCTTCAAAACTTCATTTTTGACTATTAAGTTTTTTAGTATTATAGCCTATGTTCTTTTCATTCCCCTTATACTTTTTTGAAAGCACTGTTTTTGGAACTTGCTTAAATACTTGGTTAAGTGAGGATATTAGTGAATTGTTTAGATATTTATATCCTGAATTTACTTGATGTTTATCAAAAATTACCATCAATTCATCAACTAACGCCTTATCCAATTCTGTTTGCCTCTCGTTTAAATCATCAATAATAATAATGTTTCTTCCTCTTGCAAAAGCTAAAGCGCCTGTAACTATGTCCATATTTGATGCTTCATCAAGAATCACATAATCAAAAATACTATTATTATCAGTTGAATTTATAAAGAATTCCACTGCTGAAGTTAGTATAGGATGGTTTCTTTTTTCCTTTAACGTACCCTTTTCTCCTTCTTCATTTAAAGTATTCATTGCTTCATTATTCTTAAAGGCTTCATATAGACCACACTTTAATGCTTCCATTGATTTCTCTTTGATTTTTTCCATTTCACTGTTAAGTTTACTCTTATCTAAATTACTCTTTAATAATTTTATTTCCTCATCTGTCTCATCAATTTTCAAGTTGTTATAAACTTCATTTAAGGCCCTTTCTAATATTTCAAGTTTAATATTATAGAAACCAAAATCCAAAATACTATATTTAAATATAAATATTATTTTTTGCAAAAAGCTTATCTGTCCTTGCTTTTTAATAATTGAGCTATATTCTTCCCTAAAATCTAAAAGCTTCTCCGGACTGAAGCTCAATGGAAAAGCTGGTATTTTAACTTCCTTTTTTCCGAAAGATTTTTCAAGACTCGAATTTTCAGAAAGTAAATAAGACTTATGCATTTCTAAAATTTCAACTCTAGCTTGATTTTCCAAATTTTTAACTAACTCATTTTGAATGCTAACCAAATCTGCTTTTATCTTAGGTATATTTTCATTCATAAACTTACTGTCAGAATTTCTAAGCCACTGTTCACAATTATTTTGGAAATCGCTTGTTTCATTCTCTTTTAAATCATTCACAATAAAATCAATATCCGATTTTTTAAGTATTTCTAAATATTTTAATGCAGAAAAATTATCCTTAGTAACTATTACCACATTTTTACCCTCTAAAACAGCAGTTGCAGCAACATTTAAAATAACCTCAGTTTTTTCTGTTATTGATGAGCTCTGTATAATGTTTATTTTACTATTTAGAGCTTTTTTTACTGCTTCATTTTGATTTAAATTGAACCCAAAGGGATATATTTCAAAATCAAAATCCTCTCCTGTTTCAATTGATTTGGGATTTAAGTAATTTACAAGTGCACTGTTAGGATTTATAACAGATATGTCTTCAAATATTTTACCTACCCCATCATAGCCATTATATAAATCCAGCTGCTTTGAAATTTCTCTCAAATACATAAAATTATTCTCTACAACAGGTTCATCAAGACCATTATCCTTAATATATAATTGCCCTTTTGAATACAATTTATTACTTCCATTTTTAAATATAATTCTTATTTTCTCAAATTCATCGAAAGTTATAACCTTCAAAATGTTAGATATTTCAATTCCGTTTTCATATATCACGACATCTTCCAATTTAATATATGCATATTTTGTACTCCACTTAACTTGGCTGTTACTATAAATTTTACTTTCACCATTATTTAATTTTATTTCAATTTTATCCTCTTTTATTTGATAACAGTCTACTACTTCTTCTGTTTTATCTTCATCATTTATAAAAATTATAATATTTTCAATGTTCAAAATAATTACTCCTTATGTTCTCTTAGTTATCATTAATCTTATCAATTTCATTTTCAAACTTTTATTCTCTAGAAAATTTGATTTCAAAGCTAAAGCTTTCTCTGTATATTTTAACGCCAGATTAATCTCTTGTAAATTATAGAAGCTTAAAGTTATCTCATAATTGGTTTCTAGGCATTCTCTTATTGTTGCCCTGCCTTTTTTAAACTTCTTCGCTACTCTCCAAATGTTACCTTAGATAAAGAAGGAACTGCTAATACTGTGAAACAAAACCAAAGCTGAGACTTTCTAAATGTAAGAAAATCTCAGCTAATCTATAATAAAATTTTATTACTAAATCAGGTCAGCATTTTCAATTTCATCAAGGAACTCCTTAAATTCTTTTGCTGCTTTTTCAATCTGAAGCCTATCTTGCTTGTCTAATATGTCTTCAAATTCTCTAATATATAAGTCTATTTGTCTTCTAATATCCCCAAAGGTTTCTTCGTACAATCTCTCTCCCCTAGATAAAAGCAATTTATTTTCTTCTCTTTCCCGAGGAATTATCTTTAATTCCTTAAGTTCCTGTAGTCTTTGTTCAATTTCTTCCTCTGACATATTACTATCGCTTCTTTGAATTACTATTCTCTTTTTCAACTTTGTGGATAAAACAGTAACTTCTACTTCTAAGATTGAATTTATATCATAAGTATAGGTCACATCTATTGCTTCCTTTCCAGCTGAATTCCTTGGAACTGGAATATTAATTTCTCCAAGATATAAATTGTTTTTAGCAAGCCTGCTTTCTCCTTGTAAAATTTCAACTTGAATTTCAGCTTGATTATCATAAACTGTATAAAGTCTTTCAGTTCTGCTTACAGGAATTACTGTGTTCCTTTCAATAATCGGGAAGAAATGACCTGATTCATAAAACTTTCCTTGCTTTTGAACAGATACGTTAGTACCAAGGGTATATGGACATACATCGGTTAAAACAATTTCCCTGATTGCCTCATTTCTTTCCTTCATGGCTCCTTGAACTGCAGCACCAAGGGCTACAGTTTCATCTGGATTAATGTGAGTGTTTGGGAGCATTCCGAATAATTTCCCAACAAAGTTACGCACTATAGGTAGTTTTGTCGCACCTCCAACTAAGATAATTTCATCAATTTCCTTTACTTTTATTGCTGCATCACTAAGAGCCCTTTCAATAGGTTTTCTTATTTTTGATAACAACAATTGGCAAGCTTTTTCATACTCCTCTAGTGAAATTTCATATTCTATTAGTTCATCATTAATTTTACACTTCATAGTAGAAGCCTTTGAAGCTGAAAAGCCTAGTTTGCAGCTTTCAGCCTGCTTTTTAATATAAGCTAAAGTCTTTCTGTCTAACGATGCTTCATCTATATTTTTTTCTTTAAGAAACATATTAAATAAAATATCAGTAAAATCTTCACCGCCTAAAAAATTATCACCAGCTACAGCTCTAACTTCCATGATATTTTTATAAACTTCTAGCACAGAAATATCAAAGGTTCCCCCACCCAAATCAAAAACTAAAAACTTAGTGCTGGCTTTTTTATTATGCAAGCCATAGGCAATGGCTGCTGCTGTTGGCTCATTTATCATTCTTTCAACCTTTAACCCTGCTAGTTTTCCCGCTCTAACTGTAGCTTTACGCTGTGAATCATTAAAATACGCTGGTACACTTATTATAGCTTCTTCTACGGGTTGTCCTAAAAATTCTTCTGCTGCTTCCTTTAAGGAACGAATGACAAAAGAAGATAATTCCTCAGCTAAAAATTCCTTATTTCCTAATTTATATTTTTTTTGAGTTCCCATGCTTCTCTTAAATACTTCTGCACTAGAATCTGGATATAATATTTTTCTTTCTTTTGCTATATTTCCAACAAATATTTCATCCTTTTCATCTATGCTCACAATTGAGGGGGTTAAATTTTCTCCAAATCTATTTGGTATAATAACTGGACCATTTTCCGAAAAATATGAAACCAAACTATTTGTTGTTCCTAAGTCTATTCCTATTATCATAACTCTCTCCTCATGCTTTTAATTTAACAATTTTTCAACTCTTTCTAATGCCTCTCTTGTTGATTTACTTTCATAGCCTGCAGCTACAGCCTTTTTATAATACTCTAATGCCTTCTCATAATCTTTTTCTCTTTCATAAACTTCTCCAAGCCCAAAAAAACCATCAGCACACATTTTATAATTACAATTTTCACAAAGCCTTGAATTAAGAGCTAAATTTAAATACTCAAAGGCTTTATTAGTATCTTCTAAACCATTGTAGCAGTTTCCAATAATGCTGTATTCATAAGGTGTTTTATTTTCAACTTTAAGAAACTTTTGCAGTGCAAGCTTATAATATTTTCTAGCTCTTAACTTTTTCCCTTGTTCTTTATAAGCTCCAGCAATTAATAAATAATTTACTCCTTTTTCACTATCAACGTTAATCTGCTGTTTATAATACTTTATAGCAGTATTATAATCCTTAAGATCATCATAAATTCTACCCATGTTTTCAAAGCCATATTTTGTCTTCGGATTTATTTCTAGTACCATTTCCGCCCATTTAATGGCATTATCATAGTCTTCCATTAGTTTGTAGGAACTGCTAATTTCATCATAAAAATCTTCTAAAATACTTGCACTAGTTTCTTTTTGAGCTTTATGAACTTCTATTCCTTTTAAATAAGTTTCAATTGCTTCCTTATATAACTTCATATTTTTTAGTAATTTAGCTTTTTTATAATATAGCTCGTCTTCATCTTTAAAATCCTCTATTGCCTTATTGTAATATTCAATGGCAAATTCATTTTCACCTATTTTTTTGTAACAGGAAGTTATATTTTTATAAAATCTCATATCGTCTTTAACATTATCTACTTCTATAGCCTTTTTATAATAAGGTATAGCTTTTTCAGGTTCATTTTTTCGTTCATAAAGATATGCCAAATTATTATACGGATAAGGATTTTCAGGCTCTAACTCAATAGCACATCGATAGTCTTTTTCCGCTTCCTCAAACTTTTCATTTCTTGCATATAAAAGACCTCTATTTAAATAATAATAAGCGCTTTTTTCAATTTCAAGCTGTTTAGTAAAATGCTCTAATGCCTTATCATAATCATTAAGAGTTTCGTATATTTCTCCCATAGCATTATTAACAGTCGGGTTTTCTGGATCTAATCTTAAAACCTCCTCATAATAATGAAGGGCTTCTGTGTAATTCTTAATTTCTCCGTAAATTTGACCTAATTTTAAAAATGGAAAGTAGCTTGGGTTATGTTTTTTATTATCTATAATAGTCTCGTAGTCTTTTATTGCTAAATCATAAGACCTTAAATACCTATAAGTCGCTGCTCTAAAATATAAATATTCTTCTTCATATTCTGAATTTTTTATTGCTTTATTTACATATACTAAAGCCTTATCATATAAATTGCTGTTATATTTCATAATTGCAAGTTCAAATTGTATAGCTGCTATATTTTTTGTCTTTTTCTCTTTCAGTAGGTTTATAGCCAAGTTTTCAGCCTCTTCAATTTTATTAGTATTACTTAAGGCTCTAAGCTTATAAAGATCAGTTTCCTCATCGGTTATGTCCCTTTCCTCTAACTCTTTAGCAATTGCAAGTACTTCCTCATATTCTTCATAAATATAATATATTTTCATCTTAATTAAATAGGGCTTAGTGTAGTAAGGATAAATGCTTATAGCTATATCCCCTTCTTCTACTGCTTCTTTATAGCATCTTAGATTAAATAATGTCTCACATTTATTCATATGTAAAAATACATCATCATTATTTAACTCTAATCCTTTATTTAAAATTTCCAAACTTTCTTCATATCTATTTAACTTATTTAAAACAAACCCAATATTGTTTAAGGTAAATATTTTATCTTCTTTTAACTCTAATGCCTTTTTATAAAATTCCAAAGCACTTTCATAAGCTTCTTGATTTGAAAAGGTTCTTCCCTTTTGATAATAAACCATCTCCAGCTCTTCTTGCCTATATTCATTCTCTATTGTCTCATCCTCTAAATTAGCCTGCCATTTATCAAGATATTTTAAAACTTCTTCATAATTATGTTTATTAAAATAAGCTCTGCTAATTAAATCATAATATTGATTTACATCTTCTTTATCTGGTGTGAAGCTATGACATAGTTTTATAAGCTCATCATTTTTACCATTGTTAAAATAGTACCAGCCAAGCTTAAATTTAAGTTTCTTGTCGTCTTTTTCCTCTTCATATTTCTTTTCAAGCTCTATTATACGTTTATCGCCTATGGCAAATAACCTTTCCCTAACATAGTCGTCATAACGATTAATTTCACCTGCTTCTTCAAAAAGCTTTTCAGCTTCATCAAGGTTGTCAGTTTCAAAATAACAATCAGCAAGTCCAACCTTTGAATTATAATCCTCTGGATTAATTTCAAGACATTTCTTATAATATTCTGCTGCTTCCTCATAATTTTTACATAACCACTCAACTTCAGCTATTCCATATAAAGCAAAAATTTCATTTGGACATTTCTTTACTAAAGCTTCACCAAGCTGCCTTGCATTTTCCAACTCTTTTGTTATTAAATAATATCTTAAATGCCAATAATCAAGAGAAGGATGATTTATATTATATTCATATATTTGTTCAAGATCATGTTTAGCTTCCTCAAGATTATTACTTTTTATTTCCCTTTGAATTTTAAAGAACAAAGATATCCACTCGTCATATGGTTTCTTGTCATCTATTGGATCAAAGGAATAATAATCTAAATTATCACTATAATCTGGATTAATTCTCCCACTAACATAATTAATAAAATTCTCAGGATAATCTTTATATAACTCCTCTATTTTTTCACTCCAAGAAAAATATTCATCAAATAAACGCCATACCTTTTTAGGTAAACTGAAATAATCCATTAAAAACTCCAACAATTTATTGCTTGCTTCTTCTCTAGAATCTATACCAAAGCAAACCTCATCCTCTAATAATTCTCTCCAGGCATCTTCATCAATTCTTAAAGAAAATTTATTATAAGTTATCTTAACTTTTTTCATCCAAGTTCCAATTGGTGTATTATCCTCAGCTTCAGAAATATCCTCAGTATCGGCAAATTTCAAAGCTTCTTCATAAGCGGCTCTAAGCCTTTTAAAACCTTCTGCATCGTCCTCAGGATTAATTACTTGAAGCTTTGTCATATATGCTTCCTTTATCTCATTCTTATCCTTAGTTTCATCAATTCCCAATACAGTCCACAAATTATCTTTTCCTCCTATTATACAATTTATTCCCTATAAAAAATTATAGCATATAGATAAACAACATATAAACCAGAATTATGTGGCAGCTTACGGAAATCATAAATATTTTTGTTTCAAAGAGTTATAAAAATATTGCCTAATAAGTTAAATTTACAATTTATTAAAGCTGAGATTTTCTAAATATAAGAAAATCCCAGCTTATTTTGAAATTATTAACTATTATACTAAGTTTACTTTTTCTCCATCACTTAATAAATTTTGACCTTCAGTAATGACATCCAAGCCTTCTTGCACCTTACCTGTTACTTCTGTAAATTTTTCATTTGAAATTCCAGTTTCAACCGATATCTTTTTAACCTGGCCATTGTCAACTGTATAGAGATAATTTACACCATTCTCCATTTTAATTGTTTCATTTGGAACCATTAAGATGTTGTCCTTCTTTTCAGCTGGTAAAGATATTTTAGCAAACATACCTGCTTTTATGTCACCATTAGAATTATCAATTTTAACCTTCACAACATAGAAATTGTTTTTAGAACTTGTATTCGGGCTGATATTATCTATTACTCCAACTATTTTTGCATCTGGTAATGCATTTATAGTAACTGGTACAGACAGCCCAACTTTAATTTTCTCAAGCATTTTATCAGGAATATTTATTTCTGCTTCTAAACTACTAGAATCTATAATTGTAACAGAACCTGATTGCCCACTTGCAAGCTCACCTACTTCTACAGCTTTTTCTGACACAACTCCAGCTATAGGTGCAGTAATGGTAGCATTATTTATCTGAATTTGCACCGCACTCACTCCTGCTTGTGCTTGTTCAAGCGCTGCTTCAGCAGCCTGTGTAGCTTGTGGTCCTGACTTATTCTTTAATAATTCTAAGCTATCCTGCGCATTTTTCAGATCTATAGTTATAGCATCATATTGAGCCTTTGCGTCGTCCAAATCCTTTTTAGTTACTGCTTCTGCCGAATATAAAGTTTGTGTTCTATCATAACTGTCTTTTGCAGTATTATATTGAATTTGTAACTTTCCTACTAGCTGTTCCGCTTGCAATAATTGCTGTATAAACCCTGAGTCGCTGGTTCTTTCTAAGTTAGCACTAGCTGCACTCACTCCTGCCTCAGCCTGCTGTAGTTGTGCTGAATAATCTTTTGTATCCAATGTAAATAATGTTTGACCTACACTAACTTTGTCTCCAATATTTACGTCTACAGTCGCAACTCTTCCTCCCGTTTTTGGCAGAACCTGTACCTCTTTTGCAGGTTTCAGGTTACTTGCATATTCTACCTCTGTAGAAATTGTTCCAGTTGTTATTTTTTCTGTTTTTACATTTTTAACCTCTTGTGTTACTTCTGCAGGTTTCTTTTTAGCAAATGCAGAAATAATTATGACCACAACAACAGCTAAAACTATCCCTCCTATTAAAAGTTTTTTCTTTTTCTTTAACCCATTAAACTTCATAGGTGCTACCCCCTTCTATCTTCTGACTTTTCTTCTTTTTAAAAGATACTACTCTCTTTAAATCAGCCATTAATGTATAAATAACTGGTAATACAATTGGCGAAAGGATTGTTGATGCAACCATCCCCCCAATTATTACTATAGCCATACCCTTTTTCATTTCGGTTCCTTCACCCATGGATAAGGCAACTGGTAACATGGAAACAATCATAGTTGCACTTGTCATGATTATTGGTCTTAGTCTAGTAGCACCAGATTCTATAAGAGCATCTCTTAGATTCATTCCTCTCTTCATGAGGGTATTGGTATAATCTATAAGTAATGTACCATTTTTAGATGCTAGTCCTTCTAACATAATTAATCCTATCATGGACATTAAGTTTAAAGTTTGTCCAGTTAAAGCTAATAAACCAAAGGATCCTATAATAGCACAAGGCAATGCCATCATCCTTATAAATGGAGTTAAAAAGGATTCATAAAGCACTACTAAAATCATATAAACAAGAGCTAAAGATGCACATAAAGCAAGTCCGAGAGAAGAAAAACTCTCTGCCATCTGTTTTTGATTTCCCCCAAAGTCTATGCTATATCCACTCGGAACCGAAAGAGCTTTTAGTTTAGCATTAATATCATCGGTAACTTCTCCAAGAACTCTTCCTTGAAGATTGGCCTCAACAGTAACCATGTCCTGTTTATCTTCTCTAGATATAGAAGGGGCACTATCTATTTTTTGAATGGAAGCAACTTGACTCAGTGGAATTTGTTGTCCCGATGAATTCGTAATTTTCAAGGACTTGAGATCTTCGGCGCTCTTTATTTGCCCATTTTCAAACTTAAGAGTTATATCATTTTCCTCATTGTTTGATCTGTACACTCCCACATTGGTTCCTGCAAGTGCCATTCTAACAACACTTCCCACATTTGAAGTAGAAATATTGTACTGAGTAGCTGCAAGGCTGTCAATATTTACCCTAAGTTCGCTGCTTCTTGAACTTGTAGAGTTACTTATATCAGTGATTCCAGGAACCGTACTTAGTAACTTTTCAACTTCATTTGATAAATCTCTTATAGTATCTGAATCATTACCTTTTATCTTAATTGATACAGGCTTACTACTTCCACCAGATGAAGACGACTCAGATACATTTAAATCTACTCCAGACATATTTTTCCCAAAAGCACGAACTTCACTTGCAAGTTCGCTTTGGCTTTTTTTACGCTCGCCCTTAGGAACTAAGTTAACGTAAATTTGAGCAATAGATTTATCTGCAGTTGCTTCTCCATCATGTCCAATCAATGAAAAATAATTTTTTACTTCTTTTGCTCCCTGTAAATATTTTTCTACCTCGGAGACTTTCTCATCGGTTTGCTTTAAGGTAGATCCTGGAGCAAGCTTCAAATTAATTGTAAAGGAACTTTGATCCGCCATAGGTATAAACTCTGACTTTATCATTCCCATTGGAATAAGCGCCACACTAAACACAATCCCTGCAATAACTATGGCTAAAACCTTTTTCCTGTTATCTAAAGACCATATTAGAGCTTTTCTATAGGTTTCTACAAGCTTATCAAAAGTCAATTCTCTATTAGAACTTATTCTACTGAATTTAGAATTTATTCTAGTAATAAATTTAGGCTTCACTCTATTTAAGAAATTAAATTTTTCTTTTTTTACTAGCTTTTCCTTAATACTTTTATTTTTTAATAGCCTTGAAGAAAGCATTGGTGTAATTGTAAAAGATACAATTAGAGAAAACATAGTAGCTGCAACGATTGTAAGTCCAAATTCTCTAAACATCTGCCCAACTAAACCTGATACAAATGAAACAGGAGCAAATACAACAACATCGCATAAAGTTATAGCTATTGCTGCCATTCCTACTTCCCTACGGCCTTCAATAGCTGCAGCTATAGGATTTTTTCCCATATCCATATGCCGCTGTATATTTTCTATAACAACTATAGAATCATCCACCAGAGTACCTACAACAAGAGATAAACCCATCAAAGACAGCATGTTCAAGGTAAAGTGCAATTGATACATCATGAAAAATGTAGCAACCAGTGATGTTGGAATTGCAATTAAAACCACTAGTGAAGAACGGAAACTACGGAAGAATAAATAAAGTACAATTGCAGTAGTTATAATTCCTTCTATAAGATTATGTTTTATTTGAGTAAGTGAAGAGTTAATAAAAGTAGTAGTATCCATTAGAATATTTACTTCCGTTCCCTTTGGAAGTGTCTTTTTTATATCTTCTAATTCCTTTTTTACAGAATCAGCCACTTCTACTACATTTGAATCACTTTGCTTTCCAAGCATCATTGCTATGGTTTTGTTACCGCCAAACCTTGTTAATACGGTAGCATCTGGAACTTCTAAATCAATTTTTGCAATATCACCAAGACGAATATTTACTCCATTACCAGCGGGTATTAACAGATTTCTTACAGCATCAATATTACTGAACTGACCAATAATTCTAACTGATTGATCTAAGTTGTCTTGTTTAATATCTCCAGCTGGTATATTAACGTTTGAAGCTTGCAAGGTTCCCATTAAAGTATCAATGTTAACTCCGTAATACTCCATAGTCGCTTTATCAATTTTAATCATCAATTGCTTCTTATCTGCACCCAGCAATGAAATGTTCCCTACTCCAGGTATTTTTTCTAATCTTTGTTTTAAGATATCAGATTGATTGTAAAGCTCCTCATAACTGGCATCACCATTTATTGAAACTATCATCATTGGTATAGAACTCATGTCCATTTTATATAAAATAGGCTTGTCTGCAGCTTTGGGAAGTTTTGCTGATGCAAGCTCAACTGCCTTTTGTACATCTAAATAAGCGGTATTTATATTTGCACTCATTTTAAAGGTTATTGTAACGGTACCATAGCCTTCTCCACAAGTTGAATTTAGAACATCAACACCGCTTATTCCCGAAACTGCATCTTCAATTGGTTTTACAATATCTTTTTTAGTATCTTCTGCACTGGCACCGTTATAAGTTGTCATTATTGATATAACAGGAATGTTCATAGATGGCATTAAGTCTGCCCCCATGCTTTTATACCCCATAATTCCGAGTACAATGAATAAGATCACCGCCATCCACATGGCTGCTGGTCTTTTTACTGATATTTCAGTTATACTCATTTCTTTCCCCCTAACTCTATGTTCATAAAGTGAAACTTTTCAGATGGAGTTTCCTTAGTGCCCCTTGAGGGTAAACTCCAGCTGAATTTAGTTGAACTTATCCAGGAGCGTGCAGCCGTTATCTCCCACTTGACGAAGGGGGAGTGTTACGGATGCTAGCTATCGGATAAATTTTTACTCATTATCCTACTCATTCTTAGTATATCATTATATAGCAGTCTAGAAAATATTTTCCATAATATTAGCACAAAACAGTTATGTTCTAAATAATACTGATTCTTACATATATGCGATTTGTACCAAAATTAGAATAGTCTTCTTTTTTCCATTTTTATGCTCGTAGCATAAACTTACATAAAATAATTAAAGGGGCTGTTGCAAAACTAACATAGTTAGTTTTGTAGCGGCTCATTTTTTAGAT
>NZ_AUUU01000077.1 GCF_002760435.1 Clostridium sp. LS | reverse complement strand
GTAGAAGATTTAAAAGATTTAGAATTATGTTATGCACCACCATTTGCAACAGCAAAAGATGTTGTTAATTATGCAGGATATGTTGGATCAAATCTTTTGAATGGTGACTTTAAACAAGTCAATGTAGATTTAGTTAGAGGGCTTGTTGAACGCAAGGCTTATATAATAGATGTTAGAGAAAGAGGAGAATATGATAATGGGCATATTAAAAATGCAATTAATATTCCATTGAGTGAGATCAGAAATAGAGTAAATGAAATACCAAGGGATAAACCAGTATATTTACATTGTAGAACTGGTCAAAGAAGCTACAATGCTACTTTAGCACTACAAAATTTAGGATTCAATAATGTTTATAATATAACAGGAAGTTTTTTGGCATTATCATTTTATGAATACTTTAATGATAAAACTAAGAATAGAGAAAGTATTGTTACTAAATATAATTTTAGATAAAAAATATAATTTGTGGGGGAGAATATAAATGGAAAAAGTATTAGAATTTCATAAAGAAGGTTACAACTGCGCAGAATCGATTATTAAGGCGTTTAATGAAGATACAAATTTGGATATTCCTGTATCAATGGCAAGTCCTTTCGGAGGTGGTATGGCTGTAGGAAGCACTTGCGGAGCAATTACGGGAACTCTTATGGCTGTGGGAGCTCTAAAAGGTAGAAATACAAGTGACGAAAAAAATAATTCAAGAATACTTACAAAAGACATAGTAAGTAAGGTTAAAGAAAAGTACGGTACTCTCGAATGTATTGAATTAAAGAAAAAAGGTGTGACTTGCGATGAAATAATAAAATACACCTATGATATTTTGAAAGAGTATACAAGGTGAATTTGTAGACCTATTTTAGAAAGAAGTTCAGGATAATAAAGGGTGAACCATATCATAAATGACGAAAGTTACTTTATCTATTTTATCAGATGTATAATACTGGAATAATTAAAGGCTCTAGCAGATTAAGCAAGAGCCTTTAATTAATAAAGAAAATGAGATCTTTTCCATCGGTTCTTCTAGAAGAAGAGATAGTTAAATTAGAATATTTCAATATGCATTTACTAACTCTTTTTACTACTGTTTTGTTTCATAATATGGAGCCCTTCAAGGTAGGTGTCCATTAGCAATTGAAAACTTATATCTATATTTAATGATAGTTCGAAACCACCTTTCTGTTCTAGAGAAGAAAAGCCATGAAGAATACTTCTCAGCCCTCTGGTTACATGAAGTGCAGATTCTTCATCTAATTCATAGGCATTTAGTATACGGACAACAAGATCTACAATTTTATTTGCGGCTTTTTGAACTTCAATATCATTAGAATCAGATAATGAAAAGGTGGACTCATATAAACCGGGATGAATACGGGCAAAGGATAAATATGCTTTACTTAATGCACGAATTGCATCATCTCCAGATATACCTATACTTGATTGTACTAAATCATTATATAACTGCTCCATGCTATATATAGAAAGCTTTTTTCGTAACTGCTGCAGCCCATCTATATGGTTATATAAAGATGGTGTGCGAATTTGAAGCTTTTTTGCAAGTTCAGCTAAGGTTACTTCATTTAGTCCATTTGCATCTGCAATCTCTGCAGCTGCTTGTAAAATATTTTCTTGTGTAATTCCAACTCCTCTTGACATTCTATTTACTCCTTTTCTGTAAAGCACATATTAAGTTTCGTTCTGCTGCGGCAATGGCAAGATCCATTGCTGATTGGGGTTCTTCTATCATCTTTCCGTGACCTGCAGCAAGTAAAGTAGGCTCACATTTCCTAAGCTTTTTGGCACTTATCAATGCTAGTTCTTGATTCCATGTGGCCATTGCTGGGAATGGGAATAGCGGTCTTATCTGACCTCCTACTGCAATTCCACCTCTTGTTTGAAATGCATCGCCAACAATTAATACATTATTACGGGTATCAAGGTAGGAAAAAGAACCTGGAGTATGTCCTGGCGTGGACACAGCAACTAATGAGCCAATTTGGTCTCCTTCTTTAAGAAGTACGTCTGCCCTGGTATTTAGTTTTTTAGGGATACTCCCTCGTATTGGCATATCAGGTTCATCTTTATCTAAAGTAATATCTCCAGCCATTAATCTTGAATCTCTTTCAGAAACATAAATAGTTGCATTAGGAAGTAATCCTTTTAGAGAATCAAGAGCACCTACGTGATCTTCATGGACATGGGTGAGTAATATGCGTGTAATGGGTTTTTTAAGCTTATTTGACATACGTAAGATTCCTTTATAGCTAAAGGGTAATGCAGCATCAATTAAAGTCAAGCTATCAGCCTCTTCTACTAGATAACAGTTAACGGGAAAAAGTAGAGGTAAAAATATTAATTGATATATTGTTTTTTCATGAATAACTTTCATCGTAACACACCCCTTTTATTTATAATTATTAATTTATAAACTAATTATAATATTATTATAACTAATGGTATTAGTTATCGCAAGTGTTTTTTAGAAGTATTATATTTTTTTAGTAAATAAAAATAATTTGATATAGAAAGGAATACTCATTAAGCAACAAGTCCTTTGAGTATTCCTTTTTATATTTCTAACAGTGAGGGTGTTGTAAATTACAATTCTTATTTTCTTGCGCGAAATATGTCACATAATAAATTCATATTAAGAGTTACGAAATCTTCCTGATTAAGAGAAAAATGATCTACGAAAGTTTTACCTGATATAGACAGCATATGAAAGAAGCCTGTTATCATAAATTCAGCAGAATGAGTTAAACTTTTTGTATCAACATCTTTTCTTATACTTCCGTCTGCTTTTCCTTCGTCAATTACTTTTGCAATTTCTTGAGCTAATTGCTCGCTAATTCTATTAAATTCAACTCGCTTCTCTGCATTTTCTGGTGTAGGCTTAATATATCCAATATAATTCATTAAACTTAACGTATTAGGAGAATCCTTATAAAACTTATAATAAGCATTTGCTAAGCGTTTAAGCTTTTCATATCCATTGTCCCCATTTTCAACTGCCTTCTTAAAAGTATTTAAAAGTCTCTCAAATCCTCTAATTATAACTACAAACAGCAAATCTTCTTTATCAGTAAAATATTGATAAATAGTTTTTCTGCTAAATTGCGCTTCTTTGGCTATTTCCTCCATTGATGCTCCATTATAGCTCATTACAGTAAAGACTTTTTCTGCAGCATTTATAATGTCTTGTTCTCTTGCTAATCTCTCTTTTTCTTTTCTAGATATTGTATCCATGAAATTTTTTCCTCCTACTTGACAAAGTTGATGTACAAGGTGTATCCGTAGGTTACAATATGTAACCCAAATGCACGACGTGTATACTTGAAGTATATTATATTATTTCAAATCTGTAAAGAAAATTGGTATGGTAATGGAGGATGATGAAAGATATGAAAAAAAATATTAAAATTGTTGGAGTGATAAGTAGTCCGAATTTTAATGGAAATACTGCCTCACTAGTAAGAGAAGCGCTTAATGGAGCCAAGGAAGAAGGGGCATCTGTAACGGAAATATTTCTTGCAGATTACAAGATTGAGTTTTGCAAAGGATGCTTAATTTGTAATGTAAAAGGAGAATGTCCTATTCCTGATAATTTTGAAGAAGTTAGAAAACTTATTTATGAAGCAGATGGGATTGTATTGGGCTCTCCAACCTATGCTTTAGAGTATAATGCATTAATGAAATGTTTTTTTGAGCGTTTGGGAACTTACACCTTATATGCTTCTAGGCTTGGAGGGAAGTATGGTGTTGGAATATCTACGTCATATAACAGAAATGGAGCAAAAAAAGTAGCGAAGAAACTTACCAGCATATTTAAATTTGGAATATTTGAGAGGAGTTATGTTTCAGGAACTTTAGGAATTCATACTATGGTTAATGGAGTTGAAAAGAAAGTTTGTGAAAGTACTAATGATTTAAAGAAAGCAAATGAACTTGGAAGAAAAATTGCAAGAGATATAAAACTTAATAATAGATATCCATTACAAAATATAATTATGAGATTGGTGATTGCACTATACTTAAAACCTATTTTTAAAAATTTTATTTCAAAACATAAGGAAGGAAAAGAACATGCAACATATAGTAGTCTTCAACAAAGAGGATTAATCTAATAGTATTAAAGATTCTCTCTAGCTCGGTATAAATTGCTGGGAAAAGCATTAGGTAAATGTTAAAGGATATCGTAAAAGGTATCCTTTATATTTTTGTTAAAATGCAAATTGACAAATATATATAGCAGTAGTATAGTAACTATTATAGTAGTTACTAAATTATGCCATAGTACCTTCTGTAATATAGTCGCCATAGAAAGGAGAAGTTAAAGAAAGATGAAAGAGTCCTTATTTGATAAATTACAAAAATTTGGTCTGAATCTTTATGAAGCTAAAGCGTATATAGGTTTATTAAAAACAGGAACAGCCAATGCCTACAGAATCAGTAAAGAATCTGGCATACCAAGAGCTAGAATTTATGATATTTTGGAATCAATAACTAACCGTGGACTGGCAATGGTTGAAGAAAGTAGTGAAAATATAAAGATTTACACACCAGTACCTAGTAAGATTTTTTTAGAGAGAATAAAAAAAGAATGGGAAAATGATTATGAAGAAGTAAAAGCTGACCTAGGAGATTTAGAAGAGGAAGGTAAAAAACAGGATATCTACGTTTTCACAGTAAAAGGGATGGAAAATATATCAGCTTACTGTAGGCAGTTACTAAAAGAAGCAAAACATCATGTAATAGTTTCTGTGTGGAGTCATATGTACGAACTGTTACTTCCAGAGCTAGAGGAGTGTAAAAAACGAGGGTGCAAAGTTTTAGGAAGCAGTCATGAGATTGACAATCCTATTGAAGGTATTGAGAAGCACTCAAGAAATAAAACACATAATACTATAGAAAATATACCATGGTTTGTTCTTTCAGTAGATAGCAAAAAACTACTGTATGGCTATTCTGCTGAGGTAGATAGAGACGCATTTTATACAGAAGATACAACTCACATTTATCTTATGGAAGATTACATGTTGCATGACATTTTAGTTAATCGCCTGATAACAGATAAAGAAATTGAGGAAAAATTATCACTTATGATGAAAGAAATTGTAGCTAGTATAAAAAATGTAAATTAAGAAAAGAGGAGAAAACTATGGAAGTTGCAAATAAAAATATAACTAATGAATTACCACAGTTAAATGGCAGGCTGATTGCACTTATGGCAGCAGCAAGTGGGATAGCAGTAGCTAATATTTATTATATTCAACCGTTATTGGATAAGATAGCTGATTATTATCACATTACACAGGCTAGTGCAGGATTACTTGCAACTCTTACACAAACAGGATATGCATTAGGATTATTTCTGATTTTGCCACTTGCAGATCTTATAGAACGAAAGAAATTAATATTAATCATGCTTTTTTTATCTGCATTGTCTCTTTTGGTTATGTATTTTTCTTCCAATTTCGAACTTACTGCGGTAGCTTGTTTGGCAATTGGAACAACATCTGTAATTCCACAGCTTTTACTTCCGTTATGTGCAAAACTTTCAAATGAAACAGAAAGAGGAAAGAATATTGGACATATAATGAGTGGACTTTTAATAGGTGTGCTTTTATCTAGAGTTATAAGTGGAATAATCGGAAAATATTTTGATTGGAGAACTATGTATATTATTGCTGTCTTTTTTATGATAGGTCTTTTTGTAGTATTAAAAGTTATGCTTCCAATATGTGAAGCTAATGTAAATACTAATATGAATTATATTTCGTCTTTAAAGTCAATGAATGCCTTGCCAAAAAAATTTCCTGTAATAAAGGAAGCGGCAATAAATGGAGCAATGATTTTAGGTGCATTTAGTGCATTATGGACAACGCTTACGTTTCAGTTACAAAGTTCTGCCTTTAATTTCGATACAAATATAGTTGGAATGTTTGGATTGCTTGGTGTAACTGGAGCTATGTTAGCACCTTTGGCAGGAAAGCTTTCTGATAAAAAAGGTGCAAAATTCACAGTAGGTGTTAATATTGCAGTTATCTTTGTTTCTTATCTATGTTTTATTGCATTTGGATTTCAAGTATGGGGATTGATACTAGGAGTGATATTACTTGATATGGGAGTAAATTCTTGTAATGTTGCAAATCAAACTAGAATTCAGAGGTTAAGCGAAGAAGCGAGAAATAGAATTACTTCAATTTATATGGTTTCCCTCTTCTTAGGAGGAGCGGTTGGATCATACTTAGGTGCACTTATGTATAATAACTTTGGATGGTACGGTTTTTGTACTATAGGTATAATAACTCAGGTTATTGCTGCTTTTGTGCATGTAATGACAAAGAAGAAATTCTAATAACTAAGATTACATGCAACTTTAATAAAAAAATATAGCAGCCATTAAAATCACATGTAATTCTATAGTATTCTTATTTACACTTAGTAAATATAATTTCTTTTACACTTTGCTCAAAAGGAATTGACACACCTTTAATATTTCCATTGACATCGTAATTAAAGGTGACATGAATCAAGTAATAATCCATTATTGTCATAGTAAAAATATCATAGCATTTGTGATTAAGTATATAGTCTATATTATTATAAGATATTTTTAAGCAATTATCTTTTGTTTCAACTTTTACAGCTCCGTATCCTGGATTTTCATATACACCTTTATATTCCTCTAATGAACGAAAAGGAGTTGAGTTTTCTTTTTTAGATTCTCTAACTGCATTATTAGCGTCCACGATTCCTTTAAACATTTTTTCACCTTCAATTTTTAGTCTTTCATTGAAGCTAGCTCCGTCATAGCCTAATAGTTTGTCATATATATAGTAAGCTGTAGGCATGGTGCAGAAAGGATTATCTAAATTACTAAGAATAACTATACCAATATTCTCATCAGGAAGAAAACTTGTATAGGAACAAAATCCATCTATACCTCCACCGTGATTAACATGTTTTCTTCCTCTAAAGGATTCAATAAACCAACCTAATCCATAAGAGGAAAATTGAATTTCATCAAGTTTGAAAGGAAATAATTCACAAGGAATTTGTGGTGAATGCAATTCTGCTAAGGTTTTCTCCGATATAAGCTGCAGCCCATTTACTTTACCTTTATTTAAATGAAGTTTAAGCCATTTTAGCATATCAGTTAAATTTGAATTTATAGAACCAGCAGGTCCTATTTCATCAAGGTTTCTAAAGTTTGTTTGATGAACTTCACTTACTTTTTCTGAATAAGGCTGGCTGTAATTATCAGATTTTTTAGAAACATCCACTGAAAAATTTGTGCTGTTCATACCAAGAGGTTCAAAAATCCTTAGCTTCACAAACTCCTCCCAGGTCATTCCAGTAACTAGCTCGATAATATAGCCAGCTGTAGCATACATTAAATTGTTATATTGCCATGTTTCTCTAAAATCTTTATTAGGCTCTAGATATTTAATTCTAGCTACTAATTCTTTTCTGCTTAAGGAAGAGTTATACCATAAGGCATCGTGTCTAGGTAGTCCAGAACGATGACAAAGCATATCTCTTAATGTAATATGTTCTTCAGCATACTTATTATACATTTCAAAACTAGGCATATATTTTTTTATTGGAGTATCAAAGTCAATTTTGCCTTCATCTACCAATATACCTATTGCCAATGTAGCAAAAGATTTACTAGCAGAGCCTATAGCAAATAAAGTGTCTTTAGTTACATTTAGATTTTTGCTAACATCTCGAAGACCTAATTCACCGCAATATATTATTTCATTATCTTTAATAATACCTACAGCCATTCCAGGAACTTTCCACTCAGTCATTTTTTCTGATAATAGGTCATTAAAAACTTCACTGTAATTAGATGTACTATTTTTCATAATATTATTCCACCTTTATTTTTTATTTTGCTCATTCCTTATTCTTTCAAATTCTTTTAATGCTCTTTCTTGTATTTCAGCTGTGTCTTCACCCATATGAAAGTCAGCATTTTCCTCAAAACCATCCTGTTCTTCGCCATCAAATCTATATAATTTTTTCAATAATGTCCACAAGATTTCCATTTCTTCTATAGAAAAATTCTTAGAAAGATTTCCGAAAAAGCTCATTGATTTTTCAGCACATAACTTCATGGCATTAACTCCAGTTTCAGTAATCTTCACATTAACTGCACGCTTATCATATTGACTTGGTAGAGTAAGGATGATTCCTTTATTTTCCAGTGAATTAATCATTTGTTTTACACTTTGTTTTGTTGTGCCAAGTTTTCTGGCAATATTATTAATGGTAGTTTCATTTTCTGGCAGATGAATAATAGCCACTAATGCCATAAATTGTCTGCTGGTAATTTGGTCGCAAAATTCATCACCTTTAACTTGAAGTTTATTAGTGAGAGAAAATAGGGTTGCATATATTTGTTGTATTAAAAATAGTGCTTTATAATTATCCATAAGATACCTCCTCTTTAGTTGGACAATATACTGTCTAAAAATATATTAGCATATTATTCCAGTATGGTCAATATACTGTCTATTTATTTTTGTTCAGTTTTTAAAATTTAAAAGCATTGAATAAATATTAAATTCAATGCTTTTTATTTTCAAAACGGATATACATAATAAAATGAGGAGATTTAGTTCCTCATTTTTTTATGTAATTTTTGAGCATATCAATAAATACTAGTACGGCTTTTGATGGAGTGATTCCTTTCTGCATTACATATGAAAATTCACGAGTATAATTATGTTTTGTCTTTAAAATAGAAAGTTCTTTATTTCTTAATGAATCTTTAATGACAAGAGAAGATATAAAAGTAATACCTAAACTATTTTTTACAGCCTCTTTTATAGAATAGTTACTTCCAAATACAATTATATTTTTAGGGTTAATGTGATTATTAGTTAAAAAGAGGTTTAAATATTCTCGTGTTCCAGAGCCTGCCTCCCTGCTAATCCATGTTTGATTTTGCAAATCTTCTATAGTAAGTTCTTTATTTAGTAAAGAATGATTATAAGGAACAGCAACTTTCATAGTATCAGTATAAAAATTATTAATAATAAAATTAGAAGATGGAACTGTACCTTCAACTAAAGCCAAATCAACTTGAAAGTTTTTTACTTTGTCACATATATTATGGGTATTTTCAATTGTAACTTCTAGTTCCAGTTCTGGGTAGACTTTTGCAAACTCTCCTAAAAAAGCTGGCAAAAAATACTCGCCTATAGTAAGGCTGGCACCTATATGTAATCGTCCTTTTACTACATTACCATAGTCTAGAATGTCATTTTTAGTTTCATCTAATAATTTAATAATTTGTTTTGCACGTTCATATAAAAAATACCCGGATTGTGTTATATTTATGTTTTTTTGTTTAATTGAACGTTGAATTAACGTTGTACAAAAATACGCCTCAAGATGTTTAATATGTAGACTTACACTTGGTTGCGATAAATTAATAGCTTCAGCAGCTTTAGTAAAATTTTTGTATTCAACAACAGCTATAAAAGTTTTTAGTTCATCTATCATATAAGATCAATCCTTTTTTAATTATTAAAAAAATTAATGGTTATTATAAAATATATATATTTTACTTATGATTATATACTAATTATACTCAAAATAGAAAAGAAATTACTTCATGTGGAGATTACATTTTTAGGAGATGAGGTTAAATGATTTTAAATTCAAAAAAAGTAAATACCATTTTTAGAATTTTACCGGGTATTATTGTATGTGTGATCATAGCAATGATAGGAAAGTATATTGGAAATTATATTCCTAGTTTAGGAGGGGCATCTTTAGCAATATTTATTGGTATGGCAGTTGGAAATACATTTTGTAATAATCAGATTTATGACAAAGGCACTAAATTTGCTGAAAGTGAATTATTATCTTACTCAATAGTTTTGCTCGGAGGAACCTTAAGTGCACAAACCATTTTTAAATTAGGAGTATCGGGAATAACGTTTATAGTTTTGCAAATGTTAATAACAATAATATGTGTAATATCAATAGGAAAAAAACTTGGATTTTCAGATAACTTCTCCTTTTTGATGGCAAGTGGAAATGCAGTTTGTGGTTCTTCAGCTATAGCAGCTACAGTACCAGTTATTGAGGCAGATGATAATGATAAAGTTATAGCAATAACCATCGTAAATGTGACAGGCACGGTATTAATGCTGATTCTACCACTTATAGCTAACATCATGTATTCATCAGAAACAGTAAAAACCTCTGCATTAATAGGAGGAATACTTCAATCGGTTGGACAGGTTGTCGCAAGTGGTAGTTTAGTAAATGGACAGGTTAAAGATTTAGCAACTATATTTAAAATAGTTCGCATAGTATTTTTGATTTTCGTTTTATTAAGCTTTGGAGCGATGAAAAAGAGACAATGCAAAGATGCTTATAAAAGTTCAAATGCGAAGATAAAAGTACCTTGGTACGTATTAGGTTTCTTAGTTATGTGTTCATTATATACAATCGGTATATTTGGAACACAAATTTCTAATTGGTTTAAACTAATAAGTAGTAACTTTGAAATAATTGCTCTTGCGGGCATAGGAATGAGAGTGAAATTTAGTGAACTTATTAAACTGGGAAAAAAAGCTTCCATTTATGCTTGTGGAGTTGCTTTAATTCAGATTATGTTTGGAATTAGTCTTATTAAAATATTACTGTAAAATATATTTCTAAGTTATCAAGAAGCCTATAGATACTACATAAAGGCTTTAAGTACAAGCTTTTGTCTAAGATTTACTAATAACCATATAGTCTCCACATGTAAGCTGAACTACTTCACCTCGTATAGCTTTTGCAATATCTTCTGTTAATTGCTTTTGTTCTTCTTGACTATTAGCAAATAAAATTAATGGATTACCATTTTGTGCCCTATCTTTTGATAGAGATATATAAGCAATTATTTCATAACCTGTATTATAAGAATCAGCACCCATAACATCAATCCTTTCTATTTTTTAGAATTAGTCCCCATTATTTTATAACTTTTTCTTATACTTTCTAAAAGAGGAGTTTTTTTTATGGTTTCAATAAATGCTCCTTCATCATAAATAATTGGAACCATTACAACTGCGATTCTTCCTGTTTCATAATCGCACCGAGTATAGTGATATCTTTTGAGTCCTAGCATTCTACAGGCTTCAAATATTATAGCCTGCCTTTGACCATTATGATTAAGTATCCTGCTAAAATGTTTCTCTTTGGGAGAGATTATAGCAGCAATACCCTCACTCTCAACTAATTTTCTAGAGTTATCTGTTCCCAAATGATTTGTAACAAAGATATCATCTACATATAATTCAGAGTTCTTTACTGTTATATTTGCAAGTTTAATATCAGCAATATCTTTAACAGCTCTGCCTTTTGAAAAAGTTTTAAGTATGTAAAGAGAAATAGTTCCAGATAAAATTCCAAATAATATATTTATAACAAAGGATTTATTTGGAATAATATGCATTATTAAACTAGTAATAAAAGCTACAAGAAGCGAAAAATAGTTCCTTGCTTCAAAAGTTTTAGCAATGCCATCTATGTAAGCTTCTCCTCTAAAAACATGTTCAACATCATCAAGTGATTGAAGGCTCTCTTTTTCTATTCGTCTTACTTCACGAAATTGCTCAGTAGCAAGTAGAAGAAATGTGACAGCCTCAAAGTTTTTCTCAAGCAAAGCAGGAATTGCAATAGCACCTATTCCTGAAGATATAAAACCAGTTACTAAGTGAATAAGATATCCATTTGGATAAGTAGGGTATTGCCTATAATCTACTACAAGAGTGATGTATCTGGCTACAGTTCCACATAATACTGGTATTAATATTAAAAAAATATAATATTGCGAAAGCGTATCTTTTTCCATAGAATCCTCCATAGCTTACAAAACATGAATATAAATTAGCTTTTGTAATGAGGATTAGATTTATACGTTTACTAGATTAACGGTAATTATGTGAGGTATAATATTAATTTGCCATATTAAATAAATAATTGATAAAAAGTATTTTATAGTAACTAAAAAATATTGACATTATTTTTTAGCTACTATAAAATATTCTTAGGTGATGTAAATGAATAAAGAAATAGAAGTTATTGAAAAAGTTGTCCGTTTGTCAAATAAAATTAACCAAACAAATAAAAAGCCCCAAGATTATGGAAGTGGTCATAATTTATACCATTCAGAAATTCATACAATAGAAGCAATAAATAATCATTCTAATGTAAATGCCAGCGAATTATCAAAAATATTAGGTATTACAAATGGCGCTGTTAATCAAGTAACAAATAAACTTATAAAAAAAGGGCTTATAGAACAATACAAATTAAATGATAATAACAAAGAAGTCTTTTATAGATTGACGGATTTAGGAGAAAAAGCAAATCTAGGACACAGTAACTATCATAAGGAAGTATACGAAAAGATAGTACAATATTTGAATAATTCATCTAAAGATGAGATTAAAACTATAAATATGTTTTTAGATAGCCTAATAGAAAATTGGCCCATTGAATAATGGGACATTTTTTTAAAGATATTTTTTAGTAGCTAAAAAATATTGCAAGAAATCTTTCGTGATAGTTAATATTTCTATAGGAATAATTATTTTAATTTTAAAATGACATGCTATTAAGAATGTAAATTTATATCACTGATTGTTAATAGTAAAGGAGAAGGAAATATGATTAATGAAAAAAATAAAACTAAAAATGCTAAAGTGCTGCCTTTTATTGCTATAGTAATAGGTTTTTTTATGACATTGCTTGATACAACAATAGTTAATATTGCATTACCTAAAATAGCAGAGTCCTTCAATAGAAGTGTACAGGATATAACATGGGTATCTAACGGTTTTAATATAGCTCTTTCTGTAATAATTTTAACTGCTTCGAGAATTGGAGATCAATTTGGTCGTAAAAAGTTATTTTTATTTGGATTGTTTGTATTTACAATAGCATCTTTTTTAGAAGGATTTTCTACTTCACTTGAAATGCTTATTAGCTTAAGGGTAATACAAGGTTTATCGGCGGGTATCATAGTCCCATTAACAATTCCATTATCAGTTGAAATTTTTTCAGTAGAAAAGTTTGGTGCTATAGTAGGGATTTGGGGTGCAGTTGGAGGTTGTGCATCAGCATGTGGACCTGCTTTGGGAGGTATACTAACAAATGCTTTTAATTGGCAGGCAGTTTTCTTTGTAAATGTGCCATTTGGAATTATTTCATTTATATTATCAGCAATTCTCTTAAAAGAGTCTTTTGACGAAACTGCATCTAAAAAGATAGATTTCTTAGGTATTACAACAGTTAGTATCTCAATGTTAACTTTAATACTTGGACTAGTTCAAGCACCTGATAAAGGTTGGACATCAGTAAATATATTAATGTTATTCTCAGCCTCTGCAATTTCAATGGCAGCATTTATATTTATTGAATTAAATTCTGAAGAGCCAATGCTGCCAATGCAGCTCTTACAATCAAAATATTTCTCAAGTGCTTCTATAACTTTAATCTTTATGACTGCCGGAATGATGGCAGGGTCATTCTTGGTTTCATTCTTTTTAACACGTATTATGAAATTATCAGTGCTTGATGCGGGATTAACTATAATTGCTATGCCAATTGCTATGATCATATTTTCTCTTATAGCAGGACCTATATCTAATAAAATCGGTGCTAGGCCATTTGCTGTAGCTGGAATAATACTGACATCAATTTCAGTATACTTATTTGGCACTCTTAATGCTGATTCATCACGATTTGATGTAATGTGGAGGTTATTAATATCTGGAGCAGGTATAGGAATGACTATGTCTCCTTTAATGGCATCTACTGTAAGAAATGCTCCAAGGGATAAAGTAGGTATAGCATCAGGAGTTGCAAATGTTTCGCGTACCTTTGGTATGGTTCTTGGAGTTGCTATATTAGCTACATTGCTAAGTAATAATATAAATTACACATCTTTAAATAATTATGTTAGCTATGACAATACATTTAAGACATTTAGCTTTATTTTGATATTTGGCCTTGTATTTGCAATCTTCAGTGATAAATCACATAAAGTTAAGGATATTAATTAACTAAGAGTTTCTAAATTTGAATCTGTAAATAGAGTAAAGCCTTTTTTAAGGCTTTATTTTGCTTTTATTATATTAAAATTTATTATTTTGGATATAAACAAGTATCAGGATTTTCTTTACCTTTTTTTATGATTTTTTCAAAAAAGTTTTTTGCTTTATCAAGATCACCAAGTAATGAGATTGCTTTTTTGGGACATTCTATTATACAATTAAAACAGTGAATACATTGAGAGTTTTCATTTTTTATTATAGATTTTTCGGTATTTTGTTGTAGATGGCATACAGGACATATAACTGTACATTTTCCACATTTTATACATTGATCAGTGTCAATTAATATATTAGGGTATCTTTTTTTATGCCATTCTTTTTCTTTAAATACCAGATTTGATTTTATATATGTTCCTAAGCTTTGATATTTAAGGTATTTAGAATTATCTTTTACAGAATTCAAATCAACTGATTTAATTTTGTTTACTAGTTCTTGGATTGTGCTGATTATTTTATCTTCTGCTCGTTCTTTATTATATTCATCTTTCATAAAAGCTCTAGTCATGCGATGTGAACTAGATATTTTCATACCAGCTAAAACTATTCTTCCACTTTTTCTTAATAATTTTCCTGCTTCATCTAGAGAAATACCTGAAGAAATTCCACCATAAGTAACAAAGGGCACTGCTATTTTACTCCATCCATTAACTGGCTGTGGCAGAATTTTAATTAACTCTTTGACGTGATATTGAAGATGATGAGCATATACAGGAGAACCTATAAATAGAATATCATGTTTTTTAATTGTAGCTTGTAAATACCTTTGTTTATTATTAGTTAAAAAATATTCTTTACTTCCGGCAATACTTATTAATTGAGTACTTATATTATTTCTTTCAAGGATATCTTTTAACAATCCACTTATCTGATTTGTATTACCTGATGGACTAAATTCAATAATTGCAGCTTTCATATTCAAACCTCCAAATTAATTATTTTTTGTTTATAGAATGTAATAAGGAGCGATTGTTCCTTATTATAAGAAAAATTTTTTACTCAAATAAAAAACATATATTTGAGTAAAAATATTTACATTAAATGCTTCATACCTTCCATGTGGTATTTTACTAATGTTCTGATGCTTTTTTCCAGCCATAGTTCATCTTCATAATGCTTAGCTATCTCAATAATTCCTTCTATGAAATTTTTAGATAAGATTGATAGAATTAACTCATCCTGCACTAGATTTTTATTTATCTGTACTTTCATATGATCATTTAAAATAGTAATGATTTGCTGCTTAAATCCTTCATATTTAGTACTCTGACTTTTATCTGTAATAATTACAAACTTTTTGTGTGAGGTTACAATAATCCTTTTAATAAGATTGCTAATAGTAGTATTCATTTCAGTATTCTTATCATTATGGTTAAAAAATTTTTCAAAATCATTCATAAAGAATTCATAGAAATTGTCTATTACCCCATAAAAAATAGCTTCCTTGTTTTCATAGTATAAATATAAATTGCTAACACTTATTCCTGCTTCGTTAGCAATACTACGAGTAGTAGTTTCTTTAAAACCTTTTTGGTAAAACATATTTTCGGCTATGGATAATATTTTATTTCTAATTTCATCTTTTAGTATTTGCATAATAAAGAACCTCCGTTCTTTATTATCATAATATGGAAAAATTATAATGTCAATATTATTTTATAAGAGCGATTGGATAAAAACATACAATGATATATTTACATAATATGATATAATTTGGTTATGGAGGAGATTACTATACGATAAAAATATATTTTTAAGGAGTAAGGAAAAATGAGTTTTGATGAATATGCAAAGAACTGGGATACGGAAAAAAGAATTAAGAGAGCAAAAGTAGTAGCAGAAGAAATAATAAAATCAATTAGTGATAATGAAAATAAGTCAGCAATGGAATTTGGATGTGGGACTGGCCTTGTAAGTTTTAATATTTATGACAAATTTAATAAAGTTACACTTATTGATTCATCACAAGGGATGATAGATATATTGAACAGCAAAATTAATACATACAAAATAGACAATATGGTTGGGCAACATTTAGATATAGTAAATGGGGATGAATTGAACGAAAAATTTGATGTTATATACAACTCCATGGTGCTTCATCATATTCACGATATTAAATTAATAACAAATAAATTTTATAATTTGCTTAACGAAGGTGGGTATTTATGTATAGTTGATTTGAACGAGGAGGATGGAAGTTTTCATAAAGAATATCCAGATTTTGATGGACATAATGGATTTAATCAAGAGAAATTAAAAAGAATATTAGCTAGTAGTGGTTTTTATCATATAGAATCAAAAACTTTTTATCAAGATGAAAAAATCATTGATAATGAAAAAATTAATTATTCACTATTTATAATGGTGGCAAGGAGATAAATAAATATGATAATTAGTTCTGTTACAAGTATATATTTTTCACCGACAGGAACAACCAAAAAGGTTATAAATTCCATTACAAAAGGCATGGGCAAAGTTAATAATACAATAATTAACTTAACGAATTTGAATGTACGAAGTAACCTTAACCCAGTTATAGATAGTGATATAGTTCTAATAGGTGTACCAGTTTATGAGGAGAAAGTTCCAGAAATGTTGAGTGAATTCTTAATTAACCTAAAAGGGAATGGAAAAACAGTTGTACTTGTTGCAGTTTACGGTAATTTTGGCGAAGGTATAGCTTTAAATGAACTTAATACAATGGCTATTAATTCAGGTTTTAAAGTAGTAGCAGCGGCCTCATTTATTGGAGAACATTCATTTTCTACAAAAGAAGCACCAGTCCAAGAAGGGCGTCCTGATTACTATGATTTAATGACAGCAGAATCGTTTGGAAGAAATATAATAGAGAAAATGAAAAAACTTGAAAACATAGATGATGTAAGATTATATATCCCAAAAGGAAAACTACCATTAATGGCTAAAGTTTTACCTAAAAATAGTGCTAGGATATTTACCAAAACACCATCTGCAGATATGAATATTTGCAATCATTGTGGTGCATGTGTGAAATTATGTCCAATGAATGCAATTAATAAAGACACGTTGAATATAGATAATGAAAAATGTATTCGATGTTTTTGTTGTGTAAAAAAGTGTTCTAAGAATGCAAGGAAAATTATATATAGGCCAAAGTTTATTGTATCTAAAATGTTAAGAGAAAAAAATAAGATTAAAAGAACTCCGCAAATATTTATTTAGAATTTACAAATAGGAAGACTTTAATGGAAAAAAGAATATAGTCTTGCATAGACCTATTAATGTGATTAAGTCACAGATATAAAGATAATATAAAATTATAATTAAAACATAAATAATTTAATTATAATTTGGAGGATTTTAATATGGCTAAGATAATAAATAGTAGCGAATTTATAGAAGAAGTTGAAAATACTAGGGGAGTTGTAGTTGTAGACTTTTTTGCAACTTGGTGTGGACCATGTAAAATGTTAGCTCCAGTATTTGAAGGTGTTAGTAGTGAACTGAAGGACAAAGCTAAATTTTTTAAATTAGATGTAGATCAAAATAGTAAAATAGCTCAAAAATATAGAATAGCTGCAGTTCCAACTATGATTATATTCAAGGATGGAGTTCCAGTAGAAAATTTAGCTGGTTTTATGCCTAAAGAAAATATAAAAAATAAAGTAAATACGTATCTATAAGGTAAAACTTATATTTAATTTGAATATTTATAAATTATATAATATAATTATTAGTGAAGAATAAATGAATATATCTAGATTCGGTTGGGCAAATTTTATTGTTTGCTTTCAAGCAATTTTAGTTTCTGGGGTGGGAAACTCTTTTTGAGTATTCCCACTCCTTTTTTATTGAATTATTTTAATGATATTTTTGGAAATAATTAATTTATGGAAAGGATATGAGATATGAATAAAAAATTTAAAATCAAAGTATTTAATCAACTTTCATACTTTTTTAAAGATGAATCCAGTAGTGGTTTAGTATTAATATTTTGTGCTATTATTGCAATGATCATTGCCAATTCAAGCATTGCTGGAGCATACGAGCATCTGCTTCATAAGAATATAACAATTGGGTATAAAGATTTTTCTCTATCTATGTCAATTCTTCATTGGATTAACGATGGGCTTATGGCAATATTCTTTCTTGTGGTAGGTATGGAAATAAAGCGTGAATTGGTTATAGGTGAACTTAAATCTATAAAAAAGGCCATACTTCCTATATCGGCGGCAATTGGAGGCATGGTTATGCCAGCAGTCATTTATTTAATATCTAATTATAATCAACCTACTGTAGGCGGATGGGGAATTCCAATGGCAACGGATATTGCATTTGCTTTAGGAATACTTTCATTAGTAGGAAAAAATGCACCTAAGGGAATAGTAATATTTCTTACAGCCTTAGCTATAGTTGATGATTTGGGAGCTATTATAGTAATTGCTATATTTTATACTAGTCAAATTTCATTTAGCGCACTTATAGTTGGGGTAGTTATTTTTATTCTTCTAATATTAGCTAATAAATTTAAAGTTAAATTTAAATCTGCTTATATCATTGGCGGTATATTTTTATGGATTTGCATATTAAAATCAGGTATACATGCAACAGTAGCTGGAGTGCTCTTAGGAATGGTTTTGCCTCTTGGGAAAGACGCGAATGAGTCTAAAAAATCAATGCTGCATAAATTTGAGCATGCATTATCACCATGGTCATCTTTTGTAATTATGCCAATGTTTGCACTTGCGAATTCAGGTATAACCATTGACTTTAGTAGCTTGCAGAGAAGTTTTTTTACTCCTGTCAGCTTAGGGATAATATTTGGTCTCTTTATTGGTAAGCAAATAGGCATATTTGGAGTTTCATATATCTTAGTAAAATTGAAAGTTGCTAAGCTTCCTTCTAAAGTGACTAAAAGGCATCTGTATGGAGCTAGTGTTCTTGGAGGAATTGGATTCACTATGTCACTATTTGTTTCATCTTTATCATTTTCAGATGCTGGTGTTTTATCAATAGTCAAAATAAGTATTATGATCTCTTCAATTTTAGCAGCGGCAGCAGGTATGATTATTTATAAATTTATAATTCGTTAAATATAATTCAAAGAGAAAAAATTAAGTAACATTTTTGAATAACAATAATAATACAATTAATTGATAAAAATATTTTAGAGGTATATATGTCAATTTATTTTGATTTTGAAACAATTAAAAGTCTTATAGGAGATGATTATTATAGGGAACAGAAACTATTTACATTAGAGGAATTGGCACAATATAATGGACACTATGGAAAACCAGCTTATGCTGCAGTTAAAGGCATAATTTATGATTTGAGCAATGAAGCAGCTTGGGCTGGAGGTGCACATTTTGGTCTTGTAGCGGGTAAAGATTTAACTGAGGAATTTAACTCATGTCATGGAATGGATAAGATCCTTAAAAATCTTCCAAAGGTTGGGGTGGTTGGAGGAAGTAATAAGCAGTTAACTAGAACTGAAATAGAGGCAACGTATGAGTTTAGTCCTAATGATTGGGTAAGATATATTACTCCAGCAGTAAATGATGCATTAGAAGAAGCTAACGCAGGGGTTAATTTAGAACATTTATTTCAAAAATATATTTTAGCTGGTGTGCTTATAGGACAGGGGAGAACTCCAGAAGAGGCTGTTAGTCAAGTGGATGTATGGGAGCAGTCTGGAATATCAACGTTACTTAATCAGACCAAAGGAAAATAAGGCTAGTTAAAAATTAAAAGTTGTAAGTTAATTCTATTAGGTGCCATATTTGTGATTTAATCACTGAAAAATAGGAAAAAATCGTTTATAATAAATATCTAACGGTATATATTTTGGAACAAAAATAAAAATCATCTTTAGCTGGTATTTAAGGAGTATAAAATGGAGTATTTTCTATTATTTTTAGAGGGAATAATAACCTTCATATCACCATGTATTTTACCTATGCTGCCGCTTTATATATCGTATTTTGCAGGAGAAAGTGGAAGCAAAAGCAGGTATAATTCAATAATTAATTCTTTAGGATTCGTATTAGGTTTTACAATAATCTTCACGCTATTAGGAACCTTAGCGGGCACCTTTGGAAATTTTATAAAACATGAGAGTACTATTATTAATATTATAAGTGGTTTAATTATAGTGATATTTGGCCTTAATTATATAGGGATATTTAAAATTTCAATTTTAGAAAGAAGTTTAAAGCTTAATGTAGAAATAAAAAACTTCAAGTTCATATCTTCCATTTTATTTGGAATGATTTTTGCAATAGGATGGACACCATGTGTAGGTACATTTTTAGGAGCAGCTTTAATGATTGCAGTTAATTCAAAGGATATTATAAAGGGAACTATTATGCTTTTAGTTTATAGTATTGGACTTGGAATTCCATTCATAGTATGCGCTATTTTAATAGATAAGATAAAAGAGACCTTTAATTTTATAAAAAGAAATTATAAAATTATCAATATAATATCTGGAGCAATTCTAGTGCTTATAGGTATTTGTATTATGACAGGTTTCTTAAATAAAGTACTTTCTTTGTTGACATTTTAGGAGGATTTTATGAAGAATAAAAAATTAGCGTTAGCAACAGCAGCAATAGGTTTTGCAGGATTTTTGACAATTTCTTATTTTGGATATGGTTATTTGAACTCAAAATATAATGGGAAAAATATAAAAAGTAAAACTGAAATTACTCAAAATAAAGATTTCAAGAATTTAATAAAGCAAGAAAAAAGCATGGAAAAAGATTTTGTTGTAGATGATGAAAATCTTAAGAAAGTGAAGTTGTCAGATTATATAGGCAAACCAGTCGTGGTAAATTTTTGGGCAAGCTGGTGTCCGCCTTGTAGAGAAGAGATGCCTGCTTTTAACGAAGCTTCAAGCAAATACAATCAAGATAAATTAGTAGTATTGATGGTAAATTTAACTGATGGGCAAAGAGAAACAATGGATACTGCTAAAAAGTTTTTAAAAGACAATAGCTATAATATGAAAGTATTATTTGATAATGATAGTATGGCTGCAATTAATTATAATATTTTATCTATACCAAGAACTTTATTTATTGATAAAAATGGATTTATAGTGGAAGATCATACTGGTGAAATAAGCAAAGACGAATTAGATAGTCAAATAGAAACATTACTTAGCAATTAATTTGAAAAAATAATATAATGACATATGATTGACATAATTCTAGTGTAATATAAGTATTGTAAAGAAGTTAAAACATTATTTACCCCTTTTTAAATATAGTTACTAACCAGAAATTTTGAATGATTTATTTCACCCTAGTAAATCATTCTTTTTTTTATTCCAAATTATATATCAGCTAATGTCAAGAAAGTAAAATTACATATTTCAATTTATGATAGTGTTATATTTAATTTCTTAAAATTATTTGCATAAAAATTGAATTTTTCTACCAATCATTAGCTAGAAAAATACAAGAATGTCTTAAACGCAGGAAAAAAGCAGATAATATTATGTAGATTGTTGTGTTAGAATATTATAAAATAAGAATAGAGATTAGTATGGATAAAGTTTACAATTAAAAGAGGTGAATGTTATGTTATATATATATTCAATATCCGTAAGATTAAGTTTCTTGGCCTTAATATTATTTTTGTTCAGAATATTTATAAATAAAAATAATTTAAACCTTATAGGCAATAAAGAAAAGTGGAAACAGTTATTAACTTTACTAATTGTTTGCATGATACCAGTTATAAACATATTCTTTACGGTTTCTAGTATATATATTTCAATATTAATGAAAAATAAAAACTTCATAAAATTAATTAATCAATAGCCAAATAATTACACTAAAGCAGGGAATCTTTCATTATAAGATTCCCTGCTTTATTATACTTATATTAAGAATTCTTTTCAGTCCATAAGCCATGTAAATTACAATATTCTCTTGCAAATAGAACTTCTTCGTCAACTTTAAAGAAAGCTTCTGGTTTTTCTCCTGGCTTTAAATATTTTCTATACACTTTATTTTCAGTGTGAACTTCAATCCATTCAATATAGTGATTATCAAGCATAGGATGTTCTATAGATCCAACTTTAACTAAAACTCCGCCTTCAACCTTTTCAATTACAGGAATATGTTTTTCAGTAGCTCCATCAGTAGTATTTTCTGCTTTAAGCTTCATTGGTTGATTACAGCATGTTAATGTACCTCCAGCACTATGCAGAACCTCTACGATGTTACCACAAATTTCACATTTATAAACTTGTTTTACTTCAGTCATTTTACATTACCTCCCTAAAATAAATTATACTTCTTTAACTATTTCTTCATATTTTTTTCTATATGCTCTTGGATAAAGAGTTTTATTTTCGTCTAAATAACCAAGTGCAATAGTCATTACAATTGTTTTATTATCATCAAGGCCAAACTCTTCTTTTATTCCATCAAAATCAATGCCACTCATAGGATGCGAGTCTACTCCAAAGGCTTTTGCAGCATACATAATTGACATAGCCAAAAGAGCTGCATTACTTTCTGCAAATTTTATTTTTCTTTCCTCAGATGTACCATATAAACTATAAGCATAACCTTGAGTATTAGCTAGTTTTTCTTTATCACCATTAAACATTTTAAGAAAAACATCCCATATAGGATTTGATGTATCATATCCATTCTTATCTCCAACGATGATTAATGTTACTGGAGCTTCAAGAACCTTTGGCTGATTACTCGAAAGCTTGTACAATTTTTCTTTTGCTTCTTTTGATTTAACAGCTATTATCTCCCAAGGTTGAAGATTAAAAGCTGATGGCGCTAATACAGCAAGATTTATAATATCTTTTAATAGCGCATCATCTAAATTTTTTTCTGGATCAAAGAAATTAATAGATCTTCTTTCTTCAAAGATTTCTTTTGAACTCATATTACCACACCCTTTTTACTATTGTATTTATAACCAGTAGTTTATTTGAATTAAAATCACTCATACCTTTATATACTATTTTATATCTAAAAAGATTAGAATAATAAACTTAGGCAATTTAGGTATTTTAAGAAAGTGATAGATTTACTGGTGAGAATCAATCTGGAATTAATTTCGAAAAATGAGAAATTAATCTTTGTAATTATTATAATTCAATTCTGGTTATTAGTCAATAATAATTATTAATTAAAAACATATAAGTTAATTGTTTAATTTATGTTGTTATCTCTAGTTAGCGGGAAAAATCTATGGGGAGATAGTCGAAATTATTTGTAGGTCAATTGACAAAATAATTAAATACTATACAATTATCTTATTAATAACTAGGGGGCGGCGTATGAAAAAGATAATTATTAGTCTAATTTCTTTATTGATATTATTTTCATTAGTAGGATATAGTAGTTTTACAAAGGGAATTTTAAATGCTTATAATGATAGTGTTAAATATGCAGGAATAAATATGAAGGAAATAAAAGAAGATAAAGCTTATAATAGTTCCGGAGAAGAAATAGGTCAAAGATGTAGCGTGACATATAATCCTGATAAAATAACAGATGAATCCTTAAGTAATTTTTACAAAGATAAAATTAAGGATTCTGGATATAGATATTATACATTGATAAATAGTAAAGATAAGACACAAGGAATTGTATCTATTGCATGTGTAAATGTATTAATATTTGCTGAAATTGATGATAAAGGATCCATAGTAAAAGCAACTAGAAATTTTGAAGTTAAATAGAAAGCACAGCTGTGAAATTTTAGATGTTTCATAATGTTGCTATATTATTATTAAGCCCTAGACTATTTTAAGCCTAGGGCTAATTATTATTTTATTTCCAATCATTATTATTAATAGTGCAATTTTCGAATTTTATACTTTCTTTATTATCAGTAAAATAATCACATTTATTATTACTGATATATGAATCTTTTATTGTTATTGTACTATTACTGATTCCGGTATAATCTACAGTATTAAAGAAATAGGTTTTATCAAATTTCATATCTGAATTTACTGCTTGAGAGTTATTTTTTATTACACACTTATCTAGTAATATATTTGATTTATCCAATGCTTCAATATAACTCCAGCCAAAGTTGTTGTTATTAGTCATTTCGCATTTTTCAAATACAATATTTTTTGAGCTGTTTACCATAATTATATTGCTAAAAGCTTCGTGATTAACTAGCTTGCTTTCTGTAAACTTAATAGCTTCAGAATTGCTAATCTGCACTGCTCTCAAAGAACAATGATCGATTGTACTGTTTGATACTTCAAGATTTTTTACACTATATAGGTTTATTCCTATACTTCCACATCCATATAGTTCCGAATTAATTATTGATATATCATTGCTGGCAGTAAACTTTAGTACTCCTGCATTACATTCATAAGGTGAAGGTGTATGACCAGCAACAATATTTTTTATAGTGATATTGTTGACATTAGTAAAATTCACTATGTTAGCGTAACGTGGAGAAACCTTTATTTCAACTTTTCCAGAATCCATACCTTCAATAGTAAGATTGTGAATACCTTTAATATTTAATTCTTTTCCATCTTCCACAGTTACCCAGGATACTGAATTATCTGAATTGTTAATTTGGTTAATATCTGACAGATTATATACTCCTGGTTTTAATATAATCCTTTTATTAGAACCTATGGCATTTACAAATTCTTGAGCAGTTCCAACAGTAATATCAACAATTTTTTCATTGGAAGAGGTATTTGATGCTGTAGGTTCATTGTTAATCCAAGCACCATTGGAATCTAATATATAACCATCGATTGATGTGTTATTTGCCATATAGCCATCAGAGTAAAAATAATACCATTTTCCATTAATTTTATTCCATCCTGTAACCCACGAATTATCATTTGTATACCACCAGCCTATATTATTTTGTTTCCATGAAGCATTTGCACCGATTGGATTAATCATTAATAATGAAGTTGTAATTAATGAGTAAGTTATTCCTTTAATTAATTTAATTTTTACCAATTTATATTCCTCCCCCTAATTATTAGATAATATAATCTTACCATAATAGTTATAATATGTAATTGATTTGCGGCAAATGTTAGGTAAGCTTAATTTTGTGTAGCCACTACTATTACTTTTTCATATTATGTATTACGAAAGAAGAGAGGTGAATAAGTAATGTTAGGTATAGACTTAAAAGCAAGGCTAAGTAATAAAGCTTTTTGGGTTGCCATGGCTAGTGCAATAGCATTATTAGTTCAACAACTAGGATTAAATATTATTCCTAGTAATTATTCAGAAATTATTAATACCGTCCTAACTATATTAACAATGTTAGGGATAGTTGTGGATACTAGTACAACAGGTATAAGTGATCAAATCGTAACAAATGCAGATAGCAAAACATTAAAATAAGGAAAAATGAACGACAGACAAGGTTACTTTTAATAAATAATAAAGTTGAAAGGACTGAGAATATGTCATATATTAAAGGAATAGATGTTTCAAATAATAATGGAAGTATAGATTTTAGTAAAGTAGCAGCTGATGGTGTTAAGTATGTATATGTAAAAGCAACAGAAGGAGCAACTTTTAAAGATAGTACTATGGAGAAATTCTATAGCGATAGTAAAAATAATGGATTAAAGGTTGGGGCTTATCACTTTTTAGTTGGGGCAAGCACCCCAGAAACACAAGCTCAGAATTTTTATAATAAAATAAAAGATTATGAATGGGATTTAGTTCCTATGATGGACGTAGAGACAAATTTTAGTGGGCTTTCAGACTATGTCATTAGATTTATCACTGCATTCAATAAGTTAAGTTCATTAACATTAGGTATATATACCTATACTAGTTTTATAGATAATTTAAGTGACGCTGAAGCAACTATAAAGAATATGCCTTTTTGGGAAGCAAATTATAATAATGATCCATGGAATTTATCAGAGACATTTTTTACAAATAGAGTAGGACATCAATATACAGAAAGTGGTTCAATTAGCGGAATAAGCGAAGGATGCGATGTTGACTCATTTACTGAAGGTGCATTACTTGACAATGCAACAAAACCAGGTGAGTGGATTTTAAAAGATGGTAAGTGGTGGTACAGGCATATTGATGGAAGTTATACAACTAATGGATGGGAAAAAATAAATGGCAAATGGTATTTATTTGATTCAGAAGGCTGGATGCTTTATGATTGGAAGAAAAGCGGCAGTAACTGGTATTATTTAGGTCGTTCGGATGATGGGTCTATGAAATCTGGATGGTTGTTGCAAGATAATAAATGGTATTATCTCGGAGATTCCAATGATGGTTCCATGAAGACGGGATGGCAGCAGATAGATGGTAAATGGTATTACTTTAATTCAAGCGGAGCAATGCAAACTGGATGGATAAAATATAATGGCAAGGATTATTGTTTGTATTCAGATGGCTCAATGATTCACGATATTGATTTGTATGGATATAGATTTGACAGTAACGGAGTTGCAACAAAGTTAAGTTAATATGTAATTTTAGGGGATAGTTAGTCAGCTATCCCCATTTTTAATTATTCATTAGAAAAATAAATGGAATTCAGATTAAGTTAATTATTACTTATAATTCTTTAAAGCTTCAATTACTCTATTAGAAATAGCTTCATATCCAGTACTGTTTGGATGAAAATCATCTGCAGCTAAGTAATTATCCGTATTATATTTAAATAGGTCGTAAGTTGGAATAAAAAGAGCATTTGAATCCAGTGACACAAGCTGTTGGCTTGCATAATTCCATTCGTTTAAAATACTTACTTTATCAGATGCAAGATTTTTTCCAAAAGGATTATATAATCCAATGAAAATTACCATAGATGATGAATTGTTAGTCCTAATTATTTTAAATATAGATTTTAAGTTAGTTAAATAAGTATCCTCAATTTCCTTTATTTTGGTTGTTGATGAAGCTATATCCATATTTTTAAGTTTGCTTATTTCATTAGCTCCTATAGATATAAAAATTATATCTGAATTTTTAATATCTGATGCTGTTTGTGATTCTTGAACTACCCTTAAAAGCCCACTAGATACATCTCCGTTTATCCCGAGGTTATTTATCTTAATTTCTTTTGAAGTTTTATTCTTCCAATAATTTGAGAAGTATCCTGGAAAACCAAGACCTTTTTCATCTCCAGTTCCTTTTGCTAGAGAATCTCCAAGAACTAATATATTATAATAATTTTGGTCTGATTCTGAGGATTTAGTTTCTTCAGAATCTTTGTTATTATTTATTATTTCTTTAGGAGGTTTAGAACTAATTGATAATGCTGATGCAAAACCAGCAATTAAGGTTATAGTAGAAATTATAGATAAAAATAAAATTAATTTCCATTTTAGATTTTTAAGCATTTTAAAACCTCCCTATTAAACTAAAACATCTTGTTTTGTAAATACAAGAAAACTAATAATAAAAGCACCTATGCCCCAGGTTAAAAGAACTAAAGTACTAAAGGTTAGGGACATACCACTTATAGGTGTATATGAGCCTGTAAGATATTGTGTTAAGTTAAGATTAATAGGAAAGAAATATTTTACTGTAGGCCAATCCGCTAAAAATAATCTAAGGAAGCCACCTCCTATTAATGTTGCCATCATTACTCCAATAGAGGTAGCTGTATTTCTTACTAAAACAGAAATCATAAACGAAATTGTTCCAATTATAATCGAAACAAACCATCCAAGTGAATACACTAGAATTAAGTATTGCAACTCTGTTACTTTAATTACATTTGAAACATCTAAGCTTCCTGAAACAGAGCTAAAGCCTGTGGCTACAGGTTCATTAAATCCCAAATTGTTAAAAAATAATCCTGAAATTATGATTGATAATATTGCCATCTCTAAAATCACTATTGAAAATAGGATCAATAGTGCTAAATATTTGCTAAGTAGTATTTTCCATCTTGGAACAGCTCTTGTTAAGAGTATTTTAATAGTCTTTGCTGAAAATTCTCCACATACAATATCACCAGCTAAAATAATTATTAATAAAGGAAGCAAAACAGATATAGATTGCTCCATCAATTTTACTGAAAATTTTGCTGCACTTGGGGTAATTGGATTTATATTATTATCTAAATAATATTGATTTTGCTGAATTTGAATAGTAATAGAGGCTTTGCTTGCTTCAGGAGTATCAGGCCTATTAAGCCTATTCTTTAAATCTTGTATTTGTTGTTTTTGCAGCGATTGCCACTGTATATCTCCATCTTCAGCTGTTGTTGATTTTAAATATTTATTTAGGGTATTTTTATATTGATAATTTTGTCCATACGCAAATAAAAAAACTAAAATTAACATAATAAAAGAAATAAGTAACATTTTTCTTTTTGATAGGATTTTATTTACTTCATTTTTTACTAGCACTAACAAAATTTCCACCTCCTTAATTGGTATTAATGTTTCCTTCAGTAAGAGATAAAAATAAATCTTCTAAAGTTCTTTGATTAGAATTTACGAATTTTATCATTAACCCTTCTTGAATAAAGGATAAATTTATTTCTTCAAGCTTAGAAATATCAATTTTTGCTACAATTTTATCATCTTTAAGTAAGCTATCAATATTCCACTTGTTTTTTAGTATTTCCATGCCTTTTCTATTATCACTTAACACAAAGAAGACTTCCTTATCATTTACAAGTTCAGATACTGATGAATATTTAAGTAAAGTACCACTTTTTATTATGGCAACTGTATCACACATTAATTCAACCTCAGATATTAAATGACTTGAAATAAGAACTGCAATATTTTCTTTTTTTGCCAAGTCTTTAATAATATGTCTAAACTCGTTAATACCTGAAGGATCAAGGCCGTTTGTAGGCTCATCTAATATTAGCAGTTTTGGCTTGTGTATTAGGGCTTGCGCAAGTCCTAACCTTTGCTTCATACCTAAAGAATAAGTGGAAACCTTGTCGTTTATTCTATTTTGCATATCTACGAGTTTTATAGCTTTAATAATATCATCTTTAGAAACATTTTTATTCATTGAAGCCAGCATATTTAAATTTTCTAACCCGCTTAAATAATTGTACATATCTGGACCCTCAATAATACAGCCAACTTTAGACATGGCTTTTACATAATCTTTAGTAATGGAATAACCATCGATTAAGATTTTTCCGCTAGTGGGAGAGGAAAGACCTACAATCATTCTTAAAGTGGTTGATTTCCCAGCACCATTTGGACCGAGAAAACCTAAAACTTCACCTTCATTTATTGAAAAACTTATACCTTTAACAATTTCTTTATTTTTTATAGATTTATGCACATTATCTATCAATAATATTTCGTTTGCCATAGTATACCTTCTTTTCGCTTTTAAATTATATTGGAATTATAGCATAATTTAAAGATTATATTACAGAAAATGATTAAAATTATTAGAATTTATAAAATTCAGGATACAGCATTTGTTGAAAAATTAATAATTTATATGCAGGAATTTAAAATAATATTTATAATCATCTCTTGACAAAGTTATGCAAATATAATAATATAATAAAAACATATTCTTACAATGCCTATCGGAATAATTGAGTTATCTGTCATTTTGTGAAAGTTAACCAGAAAACTGGAGACTAAATTTATTTTCTAAGATTTTAGGAGATAAATTAGTCTCTTTTTAATTTCTATAAGTAATAGTAAATTAGGAGAACAACTATAAACTAAAAATATTTACTAAGAAACTTAGGACAGATATCAATTACAAAAAAATTATATAAGATGGAGGAAAAATTATGAGCAATCAAGAAAGAAAATTAAAATTCGAAACATTACAATTACATGTGGGACAGGAAAAACCTGATTCAGCAACAGATGCAAGAGCAGTACCTATCTATCAAACAACTTCGTATGTATTTAGAAATTCAGCACATGCAGCCGCAAGATTTGGACTAGCAGATGCGGGTAATATATACGGACGTGTAACAAATTCTACACAAGATGTTTTAGAAAGCCGTGTTGCAGCTCTAGAAGGTGGAATAGCAGGTCTTGCAGTAGCATCGGGAGCAGCAGCAATTACTTATGCTATTCAAAATATAACACATGCAGGAGATCATATAGTTGCTGCAAAAACTATATATGGAGGTTCTTATAATTTATTAGCACACACATTGCCTACATATGGAGTTTCAACAACATTTGTAGATCCAGACGATTTATCTAATTTTGAAAATGCGATTCAAGACAATACAAAAGCATTGTTTATAGAAACACTTGGAAACCCAAATTCAAACGTTATAGATGTAGATGCAGTAGCAGAAATTGCACATAAATATAAGATTCCATTAATTGTAGATAATACATTTGGAACACCATATCTTTTTAGACCAATAGAGCATGGTGCAGATATTGTGGTACATTCAGCAACTAAGTTCATAGGTGGACATGGCACATCATTAGGTGGCATAATAGTTGATTCGGGAAAATTTGACTGGATAGGTTCAGGAAAATTCCCACAATTAACGGAAGCAGATCCAAGTTATCATGGAATTAAATTTATAGAAGCGGCTGGACAAGCAGCGTATATAATTAGGGCACGTACTATTTTATTAAGAGATACTGGAGCTAGTATAAGTCCATTTAATGCATTCATTTTACTACAAGGTTTAGAAACATTGTCATTAAGAGTTGAGAGGCATGTTGAAAATACAGTAAAAGTTGTAGAATTCTTAAAGAATCATCCACAAGTTGAAAGTGTAAATCACCCATCATTAACAGAAAGTAAATATAATGATTTATATAAAAAGTATTTTCCAAATGGTGCGGGTTCAATATTTACATTTGAAATTAAAGGTGGAGCAAAGGAAGCACAAGATTTCATAGATAGATTACAAATATTCTCATTACTTGCAAATGTAGCAGATGTTAAATCCCTTGTAATACATCCAGCAAGTACAACACATTCACAATTAAGTGAAGAAGAATTATTAGATCAGGGAATTAAACCAAATACAATAAGACTATCAATAGGAACAGAGCATATTGATGATATAATTTATGATTTGTCTCAAGCTCTTGGAGCTTAAGATTAATTAGTATCTTGAATAAACAAAATTTGTAAAAATACAAAAATATGTTTACAAATTATACTTTAGGTAACTTTTGATTATAGAAATAACTATATATTGTGGCTTACAATAATGTGTCTGACTAGAAAGCTGGAGGATGTATATTTTATTAATAAAGATAGAATATAAATCTTCCAGTTTTCTCTTTAGTTACCGTTTTACACAATATTGAATTGTTATAAAAGATTCAAGTTAAAGTAATTAAACTAGCAATTGCTTTAAATTGAATTTGATTAGAAAATTAAACGAATTGTTTCATAATAAATTTCTTATAATACAATTTAAAATTAATAGCAAAATTAAGAAAGGTAGAGAAACATGAAAAAAATAAATTTAGATGTTGCTGAAGTGGAAAAACGTGAAACAAGATTGGGAACCATTATAGCTTGGGATGGCAATGCTAAAGAACTTGTAAAACAATCTGATTATCAAGGAAGAGGGTGTGGTAATAGAAATGGTGGCTGCAGGTTATGTGAAATAGAAGGACCGTTTGCACAAGGCTCTGGATGTTCTGATGAAATGGTAGAATGTCAGGCGGGACAGGTTAGAGATGCAGTATTAATACAACATTCTCCAATAGGGTGTGGAGCTGGACAAGTTGGAAATAATCGATTATTTCGCTTTGGACTTGCTACAAGAAATCTTCCAATTGAAAATGTGAGAATAATAAGTACAAATTTACTTGAAGAGGATATGGTTTTTGGAGCAACAGCCAAGTTAAAGCAGACAGTCGAAGATGCATATAAGAGATATAAACCAAAGACTATCTTTATAGTATCAGCATGCGCTACTGGAATAATTGGGGAAGACATTGAAAGTGTAGCAACTGAATATGAAGAAAAACTTGGGATTCCAGTAGTACCATTGATTTGTGAAGGGTTTAAGTCAAAGCACTGGACTACAGGTTTTGATGCAACGCAACACGGTATCTTAAGGCAAATAGTAAACAAAAATCCTAGAAAGCAGGAAGACCTAATTAATATAATTACTCTTTGGGGATCAGATGTATATACTCCAATGTTTAAAGAACTTGGGCTTAGGGTTAATTTTGTAGTTGACTTGGCAAGTGTTGAAGATTTGAAAAGGCTATCAGAAGCAGCAGGTACAGTAAGTTTCTGTTATACATTATCTTCATATCTTTCAGCTGGTTTAGAGCAGCATTTTGGAGTACCGGAGATAAAAGCTCCGCAACCTTATGGATTTAAGGGAACTGATGCATGGCTTAGAGAAATAGGAAGAGTAACTCATAGGGAAGAATTAGTTGAAAAGTATATTGCTAAAGAACATAAGAGAGTTGAACCTATTATTAAGGAATTAAGAAAGAAATTAAAGGGAGTAAAAGGATTTACTTCAACTGGTTCTGGATATTCTCATGGTCTTATTACAGTACTCAGAGAATTAGGAATATCAGTAGATGGTTCCCTCGTATTTCATCACGATCCAGTATATGATAGTGGAAATGCAGAGGAAGATTCATTGAAACATTTAGTTGATAATTATGGAGATGTTAAAAACTTTAGTGTTAGTAATAGACAACAATATCAATTTTATAGCTTATTAAAGAGAGTTAACCCAGATTTTATTCTAATAAAACATGGAGGATTATCACCACTTGCATCAAAATTAGGAATTTCAGCTGCACCTCTAAGTGATGAAAGTTTAACAATAGGTTATCAAGGAATGATATATTTAGGAAACAAAATATTAGATATTTTAGCAAAAAAGAAATTTCATAATATTTTGAAAGAACATGCTGAAATACAGTATACAGACTGGTGGTTAGAACAACCTGATCCATACATATTAGCTAAAAATCCTAAACTTTTAGATGAGAAATTTAATGAATTACTTGAATCAAGAAGAGCAGCAGACATTTAGAAGGAGTTAAGAAGAAAGATGAGCAAAAAGGTCAAAGAGATAGGGAGAACAAATTCTATAGAGCAAGTGCGTTATGGATGTGCAATAGGATCACTTGCATCAGTATCAGCAATTCCACATGCTATGCCAATTACACATTGCGGTCCAGGGTGTACATCAAAACAGTCTGGTGTATTAATGAGTAGTGGCGCCCAAGGTGGTGGATACAGTGCCGGTCCTGTAATCCCATCTGTAAATGCAACAGAAAAAGAAGTTGTATTCGGTGGAGAAAAAAAGTTAAGAGAGTTAATTAAAGGGACTTTACTTATAGTTAAGGCGGACTTATATGTAGTATTAAATGGATGTATAGGGGAATTAGTAGGTGATGATATAGGTGCAGTTGTAAAGGAATTTCAAAATTTAGGATTCCCAGTTGTACATGCAGATACAGGTGGATTTAAAGGAAATAATTTAATTGGTCATGAAATAGTTACAAAAGCTATAATTGATCAATTTGTGGGTGATTATACTGGAAAAAAAGAAGAGAAACTTATTAACTTATGGTCAGAAGTACCTTATCAGAATACTTTTTGGCGTGGAGATTTAGAAGAAATAAAAAGAGTATTAGAAGGTTCAGGCTTTAAAGTTAATGTCTTCTTTGGTCCAGAGAGTAAGGGAGTAGAAGAATGGAAGAACATTCCTAAGGCTCAGTTTAATCTTGTACTTTCACCGTGGGTTGGAATTGAAATAGCGAAACACCTTGAAAAGAAATATGGACAACCATTTTTGCATATTTCTACTGTACCAATAGGAGCAAAGGAAACATCGGATTTTCTTAGAAAAGTAGCGCAATTTTCAGGTAAGAATAAGAGAAAAGTTGAAAGCTTCATAAAAAAGGAAGAAAAAAGATATTATTATTATTTAGATACTTTTTCGGAATTCTATGCAGAGTATGGATGGAGTGTAACCTCAATGTATGCAGTAATTAGTGATTCAACATATGGTTTAGCACTTAATAGATTTTTGGCAGACCAGTTAGGCTTAGTTCCAGCTATACAGGTTATTACAGATAATCCACCGGAAAAATACAGGAAGCAGATAAGTGATGAATTTAAAAATCTTTCGGAAGGTGTATCTACTGAAGTTGAATATGCTGAAGATGGATATACAATAGACGAGATAATTAGAAATACTGATTTCAAGAAAAGATCACCAATAATTTTCGGTACATCATGGGATAGAGACTTAGCAAAAGAATTAAAAGGATATATTATGGAAATTGCTCTTCCAGTATCTAATGAAATTGTTATTGACCGAAGTTATGTGGGGTATAGAGGGGCATTGACGTTCTTGGAAAGACTTTACACAATTGTTACAGGAACAGATACAAAGATAATAACATCATAAAAATTCTTATAAAAATAAAACATAGATGAGATTTTTTCATGATTTTATATTATGTAGAAAGGTGGAAAGGAGAGAATGAAGCAAAGATATATAAATATTATTGTTATAGCTATTTTCTTTTTAATATGGGAATTAGCAGCTAGAGCTGGAATATTAGATACTCAATTTATACCGGCATTTTCAACTGTAGCGCTAAGAATGTTCAAAATGATGCTAAGTGGAGAATTATTTATACATATTTCCATAAGTATTCAAAGAATGGCAATTGGATTCATATTAGCTACAATTGTAGCTGTGCCTGCAGGGTTTATCTTAGGAGGATGGGTTCCTAAAGTAGCAGAATTTTTTAATCCGCTGTTTACAAATTTTTCTCAGGTTAATCCATTTACATTAATTCCATTGTTTATAATTTTATTTGGAATTGGCGAGTCTGGAAAGATAAGTATTATTTTTTGGGTTATATTATGGCCAATACTTTTTACTACTATGGCTGGAATTAATCAGATAGAACCAATTCTTATTAAAGGAGCACGATCAATGGGAGCAAATGGAGCACAAATATTTTTTAAAGTTATTCTCCCAGGAAGTATAAATAGGATATTTACTGGTATAAAGACAGCATTAACAGTAGGATTTACTATGCTTATTGGTACAGAAATGGTTGGTGCTGAAGCGGGAATCGGATGGATTATTTCTAATTCACAGAAAAATTATGATATACCTAAATTATATGTTGGAATTTTAACTATAGCAATAGTAGGTGCATTAATATCAATATTAACTGATAAATTAAAAGAATCAATAATTGTATGGGAAGATAGTTTAAAAGAAGAATAATATATTTAAGCGGATAAGGAGGTGGATAGTATGAAGGAAAAGAACAAAGTAATTTCTAAAATAGGAAAGTTGATTTTTGGTAGTTTATCAACAATATTATTCCTTATAATTTGGCATTTAGCAACTGTGACAGGAATTTTAGATACTGGTATTATTCCTGAACCATTAAAAGTGTTTCGCCAATTACTTACAAATATAATCAAAGGTGATTTGCTGAGTCATACATTGCTGACATTTAAACGAGCTATGCTAGGTTTTCTTGTAGCCTTAGTAGCTGGATTATTAATAGGTTTTCTATTAGCTGCTATTTCAAAGAAGTTAAGAAGCTATGTAACTCCTATTTTACAATTTTTTGAGAAGCTAAATCCTTTTGCGCTTTTTCCTTTATTTATGTTATTTTTTGGAATAGGCGAATTTAGCAAAGTTATAATAATCTTTTGGGTTTCGATTTGGCCAATTATTTTTCATACGATAGCAGGAGTAGATGGTGTAGATTTGTTATTAAGGAAGTCAGCAAGAGCAATGGGAGTATCGCCCAAAACAGAATTTTTTAAAGTAATATTGCCAGCTGCATTGCCAGATATTATTACTGGTATTAAATTTAGTGCACAAATAGCTTTTACACTAGTTATTTCAGCGGAAATGTTGAGTTCATCAGCTGGATTGGGATGGTTTATAAGCATAGCCAAAACACAATATAATCTTCCTAACTTATATGGAGGAACCATATTTGTTGCAGTGCTTGGGATAATTATAAATAAAATATTAACCACTTTGGAAACTAAATTATTTGTATGGAAAGAAAAAACTTTTTAATATGTTAATGGAGAAAATTAAAGTATAGAAAGGAAGGTAAATTAAATGTCAAAAGAAAAAGATAATAAAGTAAAAAGAATTATTCAAGTAGTAATAGCAGTTTTTGTTGTAGGAGGTATTATTGTAGGAGCGCAGTATGGTAAGACAAAATATTCATCTCCAGCGGATTCTCTAAAAACTAGTGGCAGCAAGGATAATAACACTAATGACGATAATTTGTTTCCAATAAAAACAGCAACAAGAAAGGATTGTACATTAGCACCTTTTTTAGTGGCAGATAAAAAAGGATTTTTTAAAGAAGAAGGATTAAAATTGGTATTCACTGGTGAACTAAGCAATGATGCAGTTACCCCTTCAATTTTATCCGGTGATAATGATGTAGCGGATACACATCCGAATTCATTAGCTCTTAAGGTATATGGGGGATCAAAAATTAAAGCAGTAGGTCGTTCAATCATTGAACCAGGGCCAGATGTGGATCCTAAATTGAGACATATGAGATTCTATGTAAATAAAGATGCAGTAGCTGCTGGAGTTAAAACATGGAGTGACTTAACAAAGTATAAAGGTAGTGAGAAACTTAAATCTGCTGGTTATACTAATACTTGTGAAGATTTCATCCCTAATAAAATTTCAGATTCTAAAGGTGTTTCAAGAGATAAATTTGAATGGATTACATTTGAATCGGATCTTCAAAAAATTGAAGCTTTAAAACTTGGACAAGTTGATATTATAGGTGTTCATCCACCATTTTTTGATGCGGCACAAGAAGCAGGACTTACTCAAATTTCAGATTCATCAGAAGCAGGACTTGGCGAAGCAACAGGGGTTTATTTATATTATTTCTCAGATAGTTTTATAGAAAAAAATCCGGATAAAGTAGCAGCATTTGTTAGAGCTATGACTAAAGCTCAAAAATGGGCAAATGCAAATGTTGAAGAAACAGCAAAATTAACTAGTGAATTTATAGGAACAGAAGTAAAAGGAAATCACTTTTATTCTGAAACTACAAAAATTGATGAACAGACTATAAAGCCATGGATTGAAGATCTAGAGAATACAGGAGCAATTCCTAAAGGAACTATCAAAGTAGATGATATTATAACACATAAATTTGAAGCGCAATAATGAAAAAAAATACACATGTTTTTTTAAAGTTTAAAGATAAACTAATAGAAATATCAGGCTTGATTATTTTGATTATACTTTGGGAGTTTATAGCTAGATCAAAAATTATAAATAGCGAGGTATTTCCGAGCTTTACAGCAACTATAAAAGAAATGAGTTATTTATGGGTAAATGAAGATTTGTACATGCATATAATGTCAACATTGTGGAGATTTACATTTGGACTTTTATCATCTGTTTTAATAGGAGTAACAGCAGGTGCTATTCTTTCCAAATATAATGATATTTATTTAATGTTTGAACCTTTAATCAGAATTTTTGCAAAAGTTAATCCATTTTCTTTAATTCCTGTATTTATTGCATTTTTTGGAACAGGTGAAATGGTAAGACTCGCAGCAATTATATGGGTAGGTGTATTCCCAATATTACTTGGAACAGTTCAAGGAATAAAACAGATTGACAAAGATTTGATAAAATATGTTCAATCTATGGATGTTTCACTATTAGATTTAATATTGAAAGTATATATTCAGGCATCTGCACATAGCATTTTTGCTGGAATTAGAATAAGTGTTCAAATGACATTCTTTGTTATAATTGTTGGAGAAATGATGGGAGTTAATTCAGGACTTGGATATCTTCTTCATAATGGAGCGCATCATTATTTTGATGCACCCAAAGTATATGCAAGTTGTATAATTATAATAACCTTAGGTGTTGTTATAAATAGATTTTTTAGATATATGCAAAATGGAATATTTTTTTGGGAAGAACCAATATCGCTTTTTAAAAACCATAAAACATATAAAAAAATAGATAATTTTATTTTCATTATATTAGCTATTGTTTTAGTAGGAATATTGATTCTAGGAGAAGGGCAATTAAAGTGGGCGACCTATAAAGCAGAGCATCCGATTGAATTTTTTAAAGAGTAAGTTGAAGGATGATTTAATTAATGCCTTAAATTTTGAAGTGTTAAAAGAAAGGAGCTGCACTATATGAAATCAAATAATTTAAATATAAAAGGTTATATTACAATAATAATTTTATTATCTGTCTGGGAATTTTTGTGCAGGCTTAAAATATTAAATCCTATACTTATTCCGTCCTTTTCAAAAGTTATAATTGGAATTACTGAATTGTTTTCAAAAGAAAAACTTCTATATCATATAGGGCTTAGTTTTTATCGCTCTTCTTTGGGATTTTTGCTTGCAATTTTTATTGCAGTACCGGCAGCTATTGTGATTAGTATTTTAGTTAAACCAATTCAGGAATCAGTAGAACTTGTTTTAGATGCTTGTTCACAGATGAACCCATTTATTGTTTATCATTTAATTATAATTATTTTAGGCGTTGGGGAAATTACACAGATAATAGTTATTACTTGGACCTGTATATGGCCGATATTATTTAATTCAATAACTGGAATACTCAATGTAGATGATTCTTATATTAAGCATGGAAAATCTTTTGCACTTAATAAATGGGAGCTTATAACAAAAATATTGTTACCCGGTGCCTTACCTCAGATTATGTGTGGTGTTAAGTTGAGCCTTAATTATTCGTTATTTATGTTAATAGCGGCAGAGATGATGGGAGGGAGTTCTGGTCTTGGATTTTTAATTAAATCATCTCAGAACATGTATAGAATAGATTGGGTAATAGGAATAGTTATTGTTATAGCAATAGTTGGATTATTAATGGATTCAGTGATTGCATATTTAGAAAATAGAAATCCATATTTAAAATACATACTGCATGACAAAGAATAATATAAAACTTGAGGCTGCATCAGAATGGATATTAAGTACAAAATATTGTGCTTAATGTTTGCTATGAACAGCTTCTATTTCTATTAATTAATATTTATATGATAAAAGTAACTATTTAAAAGATGCAAGATATAGTATTTATTCAAAAATTAATATTTTATATATATGAATAGTTGACAATCTATAATATGTAACTTATAATAAACAAGCAAATCAAATTTTTAAACCTATATAATTACGTTTTATTTTTAATTTTAGAAGGTAGTTTGAATTGCTTAAACGTAAAAATATGGTGAACGTAGTTCAGTTGGTAGAGCGCCAGTTTGTGGCACTGGTTGTCGTG
>NZ_AUUU01000076.1 GCF_002760435.1 Clostridium sp. LS | reverse complement strand
GCTATGAGGGCAACTTGCCTCCTTGCCTGATGAAAAATATACACCTTAGTAAAAAGTAGCTATGCTGCATATACAGAACATTTCATGACAACTTTGGACTTGTTTTTTATTTTCATGTGCCTTAATGCAAGGCTTTCCTATTTTATTATAATTTTTTAGCTATTCTATTTAATTCGGCCGCCGTTGCAGATAATTCTTCTACAGTTGCGGTAATTTGCTCTGATGCAGCAGCTTGTTCTTGGCTTGAAGCTAATGAACTTTTGCTCATTTCACTTGCTTCCTCAACCTTAATTTTGATACTATCAGTTAATTTTTGAATTTGTGGTACTGTACTCTTAGATTGCTCAGATAATTTCCTTATTTGTCCTGCAACAACACCAAATCCTTTACCAGCTTCTCCTGCTCTGGCTGCTTCAATAGCTGCATTTAAACCAAGCATTTTAGTTTCATCTGCAATTTTTTTAATAAAGGAAGATATTTCATTAATCTCTTCAGACATATTAATTACTTCTTTAATTTCCTTATTTAGTTCCTGCTCATTTAAATGTATTTGAGATGCTGATGCTGCCAATTCTTCTATAGCAGATGCAACTCCTGAAATACCATTTTCAAGATTTTCTGACGCTTCTTTTAAATTAGCTGCAACTACCTTCGGTATAATTAATCCTAAGGTTGCAACCACCTCACTTGGATTATCTTCATCAAATAATGGGTAACTAGTAGCTAAAACTGGTACACCATATTTTGAACTATCGATTTCCATTGTAACAATTTGCTTAGATTTTATTGCTTTAAATGCAATATCATCATCTTTTAATTCATACCCTGTCTCCATAGATGTCATATCAAATTTTTTAGAAGTCTGTCTATATGCAACTTTTTGCAAATCAGTCATATATATAAATGCACCTTCTGGAAACATCTCTACTAATATTGGTGCAAAGTCACCAAATGCCTTTGCAACAGGATGTAATCTAGGAAAAACTATAGAAAATACTCCAACTGCCTCCCCATTTTCATTGACTAGTGGTTCCGCTATAGTTTTTAACCTCATTCCATAGAGTGATCTTGGGACATTTTCTATTAATGTTCTTTTTTCTCTTAATGCCTTAACTGCTATACTATTACTGCCTAGTTTTTGACCAACACTAAATATATCTAAATCAAAAACCTTCGATGGCTTCTTCCAGGTAATTGTACCTTCTTCGCTAATTAGATAAATGACTCCTCCTGATATCATGTCTGCTTGTAATTCAGACATAGCCTTAAGGTACCCTACGCCATTCATAGAAATCATATTAAACAACCCCTTCTTAAATTATACTCCCATACCATAATTAATACTTATCATATAATATTCTTTGATTTAGTTCGGAACTTTTTATCTTAAAGTGACAAACTTCTCCCTATTTCTATTTTATTATATCAAATTTTTTTTACACATAATAGTTTATTTTAACATAATATGGATAATGCTATGTTAAATTTAAGTACCATAGTTTTTCTGACCATGGTACTTAAATCTCATACTCAAATTTTATTTTTCTACACTGTCTTCAAGAAGTTTATATCTTGTTTCTTCTTCTTCATTTGGCTAAATATAGATTTAATTAATACTCCTCCACCTAAAAATACACCAATAAAAGTTAACATTATTTTAACGTTATTATTAAGTACTGAGGAATTTGTTCCAGAAATAATCATTCTCAATGTGCTTATTGCATAAGTCATAGGAAAAACTTCTCCAACAACTCTATAAAACTCTGGTGCTGTTTCTATTGGGAATGTTCCTCCTGCAGATGACAGCTGCAATAAAAATACAATAAACATAATTGGTGCTGAAATAATTCCTATGGCATGCGATAACCCATACATTACACAGAAGAATACAACAGCTATAAACATGTTACTTATATAAAAATTACTTACGCTTGTTACATCAATATTTAGTCCTTTAACAAGTACAAAACTTAAAATCATAGCTTGAATAACTGATAAACCTGATCCTACTAGCAATTTTCCAGTGAAACTCTTTAAGACTCTATTTTCCACTAGCTTTAATGATTTTGCAATTGATAATATTAAGTTTACAAACATGGCTCCAAGCCACAATGATAAAGAAATAAAATATGGTGCAAGACCTTCCCCGTAATGTTTAACATCATTTATCGAATTATCTTTTAACGTTACTGGATTTGATACAAACTCTGACATATTTTCAGAATTAAATTTAAGGTTTTCGTTCATTTTATCATAACCACTATTTAATCCATTGCTCAATTTGTTTACTCCATTATTTGCATCCATTAACCCGCTATTTAATGAACTCGAACCATCACTTAGCTGTTTTAAACCATTTGACAATTCACCTGTTTTTGTAGCCGCAGTATTAATACCATTTGCTAAACTAACTGTACCCTCATTTACACTCTTTAATCCATCCTCTAGTGAAATTGAACCATTGCTAAGACTGCTTAACCCATTCCAGAGTTCTCCGCTCTTTTGAGTAACTGTGTTAAGTCCAGTCATTATATTCTTGCTCCCATTTTGTATTGACAGTGCCCCATTAATAAGTTGATCTAAACTAGAAGCTGCTTTTGTTTGGTTATCAGCTATACTGCTGGACAACTGTCCTACACCATCAGAAACTTGTTTTGTGCCATCTTTTAACTGCTTTAAACTGCTGACTAATGGTTTCGCTGAATCAGCTGCTGCTCTTAATGGTACTTCAATGCTAGAACTCATATTTGCATTATTAACTTTATTAACAACTGATATTGCTGCTTTAAGCTTATCCTTATCAGCCTGACTCAAATTAGAATTATCAATATTTGACAGTTCTTCATTGAATACTGAGCTTGCTTGACTTATACCATCGCTTGCTTGTTTTACACCATCCCCCAATGAATTAAGCCCAGAAAGACTATTATCTAATTTTTCTGCACCTTGTTCAATTAGTTCAGCACTACTGCTAATATCTGATGCCCCTTTTACCAAGGCAGATATTTTGTCATTAGGCTGATTTAAACTACTTTTAAAACTAGTTAATCCATTTACTAATGTTACAGAACCATTGGCAATCTGATTCTCCCCTTCACTAAGTGAATTTAAACCTAATTGAAGTTGCTTTGTACCATTTGCTGCTGTGCTCATTCCATTAGATAAATTAATACTTCCATCCAATAATTTTTGTGTTCCGTTTTCTAGGCTTGCAGTTCCATTATTAGCCTGCATTAATCCGTTTGTTAATTGAACTGATCCATCAGCAGCTTGCCCTAAACCATTTGTCAATTTGCTGCTGCCGGCAAGAAGTTTTTGTGTACCAGCTTGAAGCTGGTCTGCTCCATTACCCGCATCCTTAATAGATACTTTAACATCATATAAGCTATCAACTAATGCTTTAGATATTTCCTTTTGGATATTTGAACTAACCTCTGTTTTTAAACTCTCAGCAACTTTTTCAGAGATTTGAGAAAAAATAAAATTTTTCCCCTTATTGGCTTCATAAATCACCTCAGGATTTTTCATTTCTCCATCCTTAGAATCTGCAATTTTTTCCGAGAAATCTTCAGGTATTTCTATCATCGCATAGTAATCTGTTCCACTTACTCCCTTTTGTGCCTCTTCTAAGCTAACAAACTTCCATGCAACTTTATCATTATCCTTAAGCTTATTTTCAAGTTCTTTACCTACAGCATATTCCTTTCCAGCCTTTGTAACTGGCTTATCTAAATTTACAAAGGCCACAGGTACATTACTTAAATTATTATATGGATCCCAAAATGCTCCTAAATAAATTGACGAGTAAAGCATTGGTATAAATATTACAGCTGCAATTGAAACAGCTAATATTGTAACCAAAAACTTTTTATTATGTTTTTTATCCTTTCTTTTCATTTGTTTATCTCCTTCTATCTATCTTTTGTAAATTTATCAAATGTGGTTCACTATTAATGTTGCACTTAATGCGCTTGTATGTTTAATCATTTAAACCAATTGGCCAAAACTTTTATAATTAATATAACTCTTCAATCGTATTTACAAAATGCTTTAATTTTTCTATAACTTGTTTTGATGTTAGATAATAAATATTTTCTGTACCTTCTTTCCTCATATTAACTAACCCCACTTGCTTTAATACCTTTAAATGGTGAGAAATAGCCGGTCTAGAAAGAGGCATCATTTCAGTTATAGTATTAACACTGATACCATCTCTATTTTTTGCAAGAATCATTATTATCTTTTGTCTATGCTCATCTGCTAGTACTCCTAAAAGAGGTATACAATCTTTAAATTCTTTTAGTGCAAGTTCCACCTTTTCATCTCTATCCAAAGCAATCACCTCCAAGTCATGTTTAATGGTTTAATCTTTTAAACACATTGTAGATAAATTATAAAAGTTATTCAATGATGAATTACTGGAATACAAAACACAACATACCATTTAAATATTAATATTTTTTATTAGCATCTATCTTCCACTTTAGATAATCACCTCCAAAGCCTTATTTTTAATACCAAAAATCTAAAAAACAGGAGCTATCGCAATTAGCGACAGCTCCTTAATCATATACAGTTCTTTTTCTTATTTCATACACTATATTTTATTGTTTAAACAAACTTTTTCTTATATTATGCGCTATATTTATTAAAAAATTCAGTTCAGAAGATATTTATTATTACCTTTAATATTAATCATTTACATATTAATCTTTAAGTAATCTTGTGATACCATTACCTTATTAATATCACTCAAAATATTATGTTTTAATTTTACTCTTAGCTTATAAATGTATGTGACCAGTAATGACTAAACTATGAGTTATTTCTTTTTCTTTGAGTATAAATCAAATACTACAGCGAATAATAATACAAATCCTTTAATAGCTTGTTGCCAGTTATTATCAACTCCTAGTAAAGACATACCATTATTAAGTACTCCCATTACAAGTCCACCAACAACAGCTCCTAAGATTCTTCCAGTACCACCTGCTGTAGATGCTCCACCTATGTAACACGCTGCTAAAGCATCTAATTCAAAGTTAATACCCGCTTTAGGTTGTGCTGAGTTAACACGAGCTGCATAAGCAAGTCCAGCTAATGCTGCCATTAATCCCATATTTACAAATACTATGAATGTAATCTTCTCAACATTTACACCTGATAAAGCTGCTGCTTTCCTATTACCTCCAACTGCATACACTTGTCTACCAAACACTGTTTTATTAGTAATAAATGAGTAAATTGCTATTAATACTCCTGCGATTATTAGTATATTAGGTATTCCTTTATAAGATCCTAATATAAAAGTTGCTGCCATTATTATTGCAACACATATTATATTTTTAGCAAGAAACATTGTTTGACTTTCAACTTTAAAATTATATTTTTGAAGTTTCTTTCTACCTTGTATATTAAATAATATTAGTGCGAGTGAAAATACAACACCAGCGATTATTGATGATCCAACTAAATCTACACTGCCCACTTTTAGATAAAATAGTGGTGGTATAAAACCAGATCCTAAATTTGCGAATTCATTTGGGAATGGTGCAATTGTCTTACCATTTAGTATTATCATTGCAAACCCTCTAAAGATTAATTGTCCTGCTAATGTTACAACAAATCCTGGAATTGCTCTATATGAAATCCAATATCCTTGTATTGCTCCAACTGCTACACCAATTAAAAGTGTTATAATAACAGATACAACTGAATTCATTCCTTTATTAACCATAAGAACACCAGCTATTGCTCCAAGAAAAGCACAGACTGAACCAACTGCAAGATCAACAGTACCTACAATAACTACTAAAAGCATTCCTACTGCAAGAATAAGTTCATAACCATTTTGCTGAATTAAATTTGTTATATTAAGCGGTTTTAACATAACCCCTTTAGTTAATATTGAAAATATAACTACTACTACCAATAATGCAACAAGCATACCATTGTCTTTCATAAATTTACTAAATGCACTTTTTGCAACCTTTTTTTCTTCAACTTTTGCTTCACTCATTTTACTACCTCCCTATTTTGACGCAACAATTTTACTCATGATAACTTCTTGAGTTGCTTCTTCCTTATCTAGTTCTCCTATAATCTTCCCTTCATTCATGATATAAACTCTATCACTTAATCCAAGAACTTCTGGTAATTCAGATGAAATTACAATAACAGCTTTTCCTTGAGCTACCAAATCATTTATAATTGTATATATTTCATATTTTGCTCCTACGTCAATTCCTCTAGTAGGTTCATCAAGAATTAGTAAATCTGGTTCTGCATAAACCCATCTTGATAATATTACTTTTTGTTGATTACCACCACTTAAGTTTCCTGTAAGCTGTAATATGCTTGGAGTTTTTATCTTCATTGATTTTCTGAATTCTTCTGCTGCTAAAATCTCAACTTGTTCATTAATAACACCATTTTTAGAAATTTTGCCTAATGAAGCTATTGAAATATTATGTCGAATATCATCAATTAGGTTTAAGCCTGCTTCTTTTCTATCTTCAGTTACATAAGCAATACCTTCATTAATTGCATCTTTAACTGTTTTAATATTAATTTCTTTACCTTCTTTTAAAAGTGTACCAGAAATTTTTTGTCCATATGTTCTACCAAAAATGCTCATTGCAAGTTCAGTTCTTCCTGCACCCATAAGTCCAGCAATTCCAAGAACTTCGCCTTTTCTAACTTTTATATTTACATTATCAACCATTTTTCTATCTGGATAATCTGGATGATATACATTCCAATCCTTTACTTCAAACATTACATCTCCAATTTTAGGAGTTCTTTTTGGATAACGATCTGTAAGTTCACGACCAACCATCCCTTTTACAATTCTATCCTCTGAGATTTGTCCTCCTGAGGCATCTAGTGTTTCAATAGTAGCTCCATCACGTAATACTGTTATAGAGTCACATACTCTTGAAACCTCATTTAATTTATGCGAAATCAAAATACATGTAATTCCTTGTGATTTCAGTTCTAACATTAATTTTAATAAATTCTCACTATCATCCTCATTTAATGAGGCAGTCGGTTCATCTAGAATTAATAATTTTACGTTCTTTGATAATGCCTTTGCAATTTCAATTAATTGTTGTTTACCAACACCAAGTGTGTTAACAATAGTGTCTGGATCTTCATCTAATCCAACTTTTTTAAGTAATTCTTTAGTTCTAATTTTTACCTCTTGCCAATCGATTACTCCATGACTAGCAATTTCATTTCCTATAAATATATTTTCACCTATGCTAAGATATGGACTTAAAGCTAATTCTTGATGTATAATAACTATTCCATCAGCTTCACTATCTTTTATACCTTTATATTTACATGCTTTTCCATTATATAAAATCGCACCTTCATATGTTCCATGAGGATATATTCCACTTAATACCTTCATTAATGTAGATTTACCTGCTCCATTTTCTCCACAAAGAGAATGAATTTCTCCTGCTTGCACTCTTAAATTAACATTATTTAATGCTTTTACACCAGGAAATGTCTTCGTTATATTTATCATTTCAAGAATAATGTCATTGTCTTTAAACATACGTCACGCCCCTCCTTATTTGAATGATAGCGGACAACATGTCCACTATCATCACTGTAATTTGTCTTATTTAGAAAGATCTGCTTCTTTTATATATCCTGAGTCAACTAAAACTTCCTTGTAGTTTGATTTATCTACAGGTACAGGTTGACATAAGTAAGCTGGTACAACTTTTACTCCATTGTTGTAAGTTTTCTCATCATTAACTTCAGGTTTTTGACCTTTAAGAACTGCATCAATTGTTTTAACAGCTTGAGCTGATAATTTTCTTGTATCTTTAAAGATTGTTGATGTTTGCTCACCAGCAATTATTGATTTAACAGAAGCTGTTTCTGCATCTTGACCTGTAATTACTGGCCATGGAAGATCCCCTGAACCATATCCAACACTTCTTAATGCCTCTACAATACCACGGCTTATACCATCATATGGAGATAATACAGCATCAACTTTTTTACCACCTGAGTAGTTAGCAGTTAATATATTTTCCATTCTTGATTGTGCTAAAGCTCCATCCCATCTTAATGTACAGATTTCATCAAATTTAGTTTGACCTGAAACTACATTTAACTTTTTAGAATCTATATAAGGTTGAAGTACTTCCATTGCACCTTCAAAGAACATATGAGCATTATTATCATCTGGAGACCCAGCAAATAATTCTATGTTAAATGATTTTTGTGCATTTTTAAGATCTAATTTCTTTTCGATATATTGACCCATTTGATTTCCTACAAGCTTATTATCAAAAGAGATATAATAATCTACATTTGCAGTATTTTTAATTAGACGGTCATAAGCTATAACAGGAATTCCTGCATCTTTAGCTTTTTGACAAACATCAGTTAAAGATTCACCATCGATATTTGCAATTACTAAACCGCTAACACCTTTTGTAATTAGGTTTTCAGCTTGTGATACTTGAGTTTCTACAACGTCTTCTGCGTATTGAAGATCCGTATTGTATCCAAGGTCTTTTAACTGTTTTACCATAGCATTTCCATCATTTATCCAACGTTCTGAAGATTTAGTTGGCATTAAAATACCAATTGTTTTTCCACTACCCCCATCAGTTTTTGCTTGTGACTCTGTTTTAGTAGCATCTGAATCTCCACCTGGAGCACTAGTTGATACACTACATCCACCTATGGAACCTAATAATGCCATTGATAATAACATTGCCATTAATTTTTTCTTCATAATATTTTCTCCCTTCAACTTCCCATTTAATAAATTTATATTTTCTTTTAACCTACTAAATAATTATCGCTTCTGATAAATTAAATTCGATTAAAAGTTAATATTCTAAATTACTAAAGACAATATAACTTTGTGTATATACTTATCACAGAAAATCCAAACTCAACAATACGTTTTCATTAAATTCAATCATATTCTTATTTATTTTGACATATTATAAGTTAGCTCAAGAATAACTAATATAGCCATAGCATTAGCATATTTACTACTAATATTAAATTTATAATCCGGATTTCTCTTTTTATAAATAGCTGGTATTCCTACCCCTAGCAAAATGGCTAATCCAAACACAGCTAGTACACTAAAAGAACAAGTAATTATTCCAGAATCAATGGAAATGAAATATAACAATAAGCAAGGAGCTACAAAATAATATACTAATTTGTTACATAAAGTAATGTGCTTTTCGTTCATAAAATTCCTCCCTTATCCTAGTAAATATTATTGTTTAATATTTAATTGATATCATTCATATAATTTGAATATATATCATGGAAGATACATCTTCCTATATATGCTCTATGATATATATCTTGTAAGTACAACAACATTCTTCTTTCTTACTGCTGCCTCCCATCACCCCTTCTTTGTATATCTAGTTTGCTTGTACAAATTAAGTAATAACTTGTTTTTTAATTGGCATCTTATAAACATCATTTAAACTCTTTATGTATTATAATTTTAGAAGATAGCACTTGTTAATTTGTTGTACGTACTTCATGTTTTTATTATATATCGTTTTCATGATAATATCAATAGTTTTTCGCTTTTTTTTTTTATATTGTATGTACAATATTGTTACATTATATCATAATTGTGCATACATCTATAGTTAATTTGTATTTATATTAATTAAAACCATTATAATATCATTATTCATAGAAAATAAATACTAAAATTGAGTCCTTTTTATCGGACTCAATCTTCTTGGGTACACTATCTACCTAAAAGTTATCCACTGCTGCTCTTTCGATAGCAAGACCTTTAGCATAACGTTCAATAAATTCATTAAATCCTTCAACATCCTTAGGATCTGGATTTATCTTTGTGCCAATTTGCCCTGCAAATACTTTATTTGTAAGATAATCATCTAAAGTTTCATTTTCAGCTTTGTTTATCATATAAGATGCAAGTACGGCAATCCCCCAAGCTCCACCTTCTCCTGCTGTTTCCATAACAGAAACTGGCGCATCTATAGCTGCTGCCATAATTTTTTGTCCTACACCCTTAGTTTTAAATAAACCTCCGTGCCCTAACATTTCGTCAACCTTAACTCCTTCCTCTTTAAGAAGAAGGTCTAAACCTGTTTTTAGTGCACCTAGTGATGTAAATAAATGTACACGCATGAAGTTAGCTAAATTGAACTTGCTTTCTGGTGTACGTACAAATAGCGGACGTCCTTCTTCAAAACCTGTTATATGCTCACCTGAGAAGTAATTATAAGCTAATAAGCCGCCACAATCTGAATCTCCTTCAAGTGCCTTATTATATAAAGTTGCAAATAACTTATTCATATCAACCTCTATACCAAATGCCTCTGAAAATTCCTTAAATAATCCAACCCAAGCATTAAGGTCCGAAGTACAATTATTACAGTGAACCATCGCTACTAGGTTACCAGTAGGAGTTGTAACTAGGTCTATTTCTTCATATGCTTTTGATAAGTCTTTTTCAAGTACGATCATTGCAAAGACAGATGTTCCTGCTGATACATTACCAGTACGCTTTGCAATACTATTAGTTGCAACCATTCCTGTTCCTGCATCACCTTCTGGAGGACAGAATGGGATACCTGGTTTTAATTGTCCTGTAACATCTAAAAGTTTTGCACCTTCTTCTGTAAGTGCACCAGCGTTTTCTCCAGCTAACAATACCTTTGGTAAAATATCTCCAAGTTTCCATGAAAAATTCTTAGAAGCGACTAATTCATCGAACTGCTCAATCATACGTGCATTATAATTCTTTGCATCTATATCAATAGGGAACATTCCTGATGCTTCACCAACACCTATAACCTTTTCACCTGTCAATTTCCAATGTATATATCCTTCTAAAGTTGTTTGGAATGATATATCAGTTACATGCTCTTCACCGTTTAATATTGCTTGGTAAAGATGGGCAATACTCCACCTTTGAGGAATATGGTAGTTAAACAATTTTGTCAATTCCTCTGAAGCTTTTTCAGTAATAGTGTTACGCCACGTACGGAATGGTACTAAAAGCTCTCCATCTTTATTAAAAGCCATATATCCATGCATCATAGCACTGAATCCAATCGCGCCTATTGTTTCAATAGTAACTCCATATTTTTCTTTAGCATCCTCAGCCATCTTCGCATAACTGTCTTGAACCCCAGTCCATATATCTTCTAAACTGTAAGTCCAAATATTATTAATATATTTGTTTTCCCAATCATGACTGCCTGAAGCAATCGGTGTATTATTCTCATCAATTAAAACTGCTTTAATTCTTGTTGAACCTAGTTCAATACCAAGTACTGTCCTGCCATTTGCAATGGCATCTTTTACATTATTTATATCTACGCTCATAAAAAACCTCCATATATATCTATTATTTCTTAATCGTTTACTTACTATATAATAAATTAACCTATTTTTTAATGAAAGCAAGCCATGCAAATGATTTTCTAAATGCAAAACTTGCCTTCATAATTATGCTATTTTATTATTATACACACTTTTTCCTATTTCACACATTTTTAATACAATCTTGTTTAACTAATAAAGTTCCGAATTGCAGCATAGCTGCTCTTTTTATATGTGCACACTTTTTCTTAATTTAAATCATTAATTTTATCCGCTTCGCTATATTTACTAGTATATTTTATTTAGATTACTTTCCTACAACTTTAACTGCTTTTTCTACTACATTTTCTACTGTAAATCCA
>NZ_AUUU01000075.1 GCF_002760435.1 Clostridium sp. LS | reverse complement strand
AAGAAATTACGAAGTAATTTCAACCTTAATCATTAATTATTCACCATTCATTATTCTGACTAATAAAACGTGGCACAGCCACTTTTGTTCTTAACATAAATTTTTGTTATCTGCGTTAGCTTAGCTTAAATGATGATTTTAATGGTACTATTCTGTTAAATACTAGCTTATCCTTAGTTGTATATTTAGTGTCCACGTTAAAGAAACCATTTCTAACTATTTGGAATTTGTCGTGGGGTTTTGCATCCTTAAATGCAGTTGGTTCAATAAAGCCTTGTAATATTTCTAATGAATTTGGATTTATTTGTTCTAGGAAGTGCTTTCCTTCATTTTCTTCTTCATCATCTAATATTAGAGGTTCGTATAATCTAAATTCAGCAGGAAGGCAAGTTTTTGCATCTACCCAGTGGATAGTTCCTTTAACTTTTCTACCTGTGAAACCAGAACCACTCTTAGTTTCAGGGTCATAAGTACAGTGAATCTCTGTAACGTTGCCATTTTCATCTTTAATTACATCTGTACACTTAACAAAGTATGCTCCCTTTAATCTAACTTCATTTCCAGGAAACAATCTAAAGTACTTCTTAGGTGGTTCTTCCATAAAGTCTTCTCTTTCAATATATAATTCTCTAGAGAAGGGCACAAGTCTTGTACCTTGAGATTCATCCTTGGCATTATTTTCTATAGAAAGCATCTCACATTCACTTTCAGGATAATTAGTTATTATAAGTTTTAAAGGGTTTAATACAGCCATAGCTAGAGGTGCCTTTAGTTGCAAATCTTCTCTTATAAAGTAATCTAACATTTGTGAATCAACAATTGAATTAGCTTTAGCAACCCCAATTGCGTTACAGAAATTTCTTAATGCTTCAGGAGTACAGCCTTTTCTACGGAGTCCGCAAATAGTAGGCATTCTTGGATCATCCCAGCCGTCAACAACTTTTTCATCAACTAATTGTTTAAGCTTTCTTTTACTCATAACTGTATTAGTCATGTTTAACCTTGCAAATTCAATTTGTCTTGGAGTAGAGTCCATTTCACATTCTTCTACTACCCAGTCATAAAGTGGTCTGTGATCTTCGAATTCTAAAGTACAGATAGAGTGAGTAATATGTTCGATAGCGTCTTCTAATGGATGAGCAAAGTCATACATAGGATAGATACACCATTTATCACCTGTATTGTGGTGAGTAGAGTGAGATATTCTATATATAATAGGATCTCTCATATTAATATTAGGTGAAGCCATATCGATTTTAGCTCTAAGAACTTTTTCCCCATCAGCAAATTCACCATTTTTCATTCTTTCAAATAAATCCAAGTTTTCTTCGATAGATCTATTTCTATAAGGACTTTCCTTACCTGGTTCAGTTAATGTACCTCTATATTCTTTAGCTTCTTCAGGTGATAAATCACAAACATAAGCCTTACCTTTTTTTATTAATAAAACAGCTCTATTGTACATTTCATTAAAATAATCAGATGCAAAGAAAAGATCATCCCAGTTTCCACCAAGCCATTTCACATCTTCTTTAATTGATTCAACATATTCGGTGTCTTCTTTAACTGGATTTGTATCATCAAACCTTAAATGAGTTTTTCCTTTAAATTCATCAGCTAAACCAAAATTTAAAAGAATAGATTTAGCATGACCTATATGTAAGTAACCGTTAGGTTCAGGAGGAAAACGAGTAACTATTTCTTTATGTTTTCCACTCTCTAAATCTTCAACAACTATGTTTCTTATAAAATTAGAAGAATTAATTTCATTTGACATTATTTTACCTCACTTATAACTGTATTTAAATTAAGAAAAGAATACATTATATAAAAATAGTATTCTCCTTTAGCAATATTGTTATTTTTACTTAATAATAATTTTAATCTAATATAGAAAAAAAATAAAGATAAAATTATTCATTCACCTAAAGCTGTAAATAGGAGGCGGATTAAATAACCTTAATTTAACATGCCAGTAATGATAATCCAATATTTGCATGCTAACATTATATAAATATTAATTCTTTGTTAGGATAACTTATCTATTCTTAGAAGAAGTATACTTTTATAAATCTTCGTAACTTTAGGAAATGAATTTTATAAAATGCAATACTTGCAAAGGAGGCATAATTGTGTTAATGAACAACTTAAGGGTTAAGAAAAAGGTTTTCTTATTATCAGCTATAATGATTCTTTTGATGGCTTTTATAGGAGGAGTTGGATATTACTATATATCAATAGAAAACGACAAAGTAACATCCTTGTATGAAGAAAAATTGTTACCAGTAGTCTGGCTTAATGATAATAGAACTCATGCAAAAGCTATTGAAGCCGATGTATATTACATAATATTGAATGCTAAAGATGAGGCAGAGCAAAGAATTAAGTATAACGATATTAAAGATAGGGAAAAATTATATAATGATAACTGGGAAAAATATAAAGAAAGTGATCTTGATACATATGAGAGTGATACAGTTCCAGTTATTGAAAATGACTTAAAAGCATATACAGAAATAAGAGATGAATGTATAAAGTTAGCTATGCAGGGAAAACAAAAGGAAGCATTAGAAAAATATAGTACTTGCATCAGGAAAGCAAATGATTTTCAAAATAATCTAAAGGAACTAACAAAATATAATACTGAGAAAGCAGATGAAATAAATGCTCAAAACATTATAGATTCCCATCATTCAATAACAATTTTTGTAATATTAGGACTATCCTCTATTACTATAGCAATAGCATTGTCAATTATTATTTCAAGATCAATTACTACGCCACTACATAAAGCAATAGAGTATATTAATGTCTTGGCTGAAAGAGATTTTACCGGAGTTATTTCTGAAAATGATTTAAGAAGAAAAGATGAAATAGGTGATCTTGTAAACTCAATATTAATAATGAAGAAAGACATAAGTACATTAATAGAAGAAATAATGAAAAAATCAATGGATATGAATGCATCTAGTCAAGAGCTTTCATCAACTGTAGAAGAATTAACAGCAATAGCAGAGCATATAAATACTGCAATAAAAAGTATATCAAATGATGTGCAGGAAACAGGGGCGTCAGCAGAGGAAATAAGTGCATCTATTCAAGGAGTAGATTCTAATATTAATATTTTATCAAGCAAAGCAATAGAAGGAAGTAACAATGCTAATGAATCTAAGGGGAGGGCATTAGAGGTTCAAAGAAAAGGTGAAGCCTCAGTAGAAGAAGCAAGAAAATTATACAAAGAAAAGAAGGAAAAAAGTTTAAAGGCCATTAAGGATGGACAAGTTGTCGAAAATATAAAAGTAATGGCAGATACAATTGCAGGTATATCAGAACAAACAAATTTACTTGCATTAAATGCAGCGATTGAAGCGGCAAGGGCTGGTGAACAAGGAAAAGGCTTTGCAATAGTAGCAGACGAAGTAAGAAAATTAGCTGAACAATCATCTCAGGGAGTAAATGATATACACAATACCATTGTAAAAGTACAGGCTGCATTCAAAAATCTTTCAGATAATAGCAAAGACATATTAAATTTCATAAAAGATACAGTTGACCCTCAATTTGAGTCAATGAAAGAAATGGGTAATCAGTATCATAGCGATGCAGACTTTGTAACTAATATGTCTATAGAGATAGCTTCTATGTCTGAAGAACTTACAAAAACAATAACTCAAGTAAGTGAAGCAATACAAAGTACAGCGGGGGTAGCACAAAAATCAGCTGAAAATGCTGAAACAATACAAGAAAGCATTAGTGAAACAACAAAAGCTATAGAGGAAGTTGCTCAAACGGCGCAGCATCAAGCGGAACTGGCAGAAAAACTTAATGAAATGGTACATAAATTTAAAATTTAAAATAATAAATAAAAGGGCAGTAAGATGAAATATGACATGCAGTTAACCATTCTTTAACATTAATGTATTGTTCTAGAGTTGTATTTGTGATATTATTAAATAATGATTATTCTATAAAATTAATTATTTGATATAAGCGATATAATTATGATTTAATTTTGTTTACATTATATAAGATATGCACAACAAAAAGGAGGAATAATACAGATGAACAACATGAAGGTTAAAAGGAAGATTTTTTTATTCTCAACAGTAATGATTTTATTGCTCATTTTTATAGGAGGAAGCGGGTATTTCTATACACTGAAAGCGAGTAACACTGCGACGGAAATGTATAATCAAAATTTACTATCAGTTGAATGGTTAAATGATAATAGAGCTCAAGCTAGAGCTATAGAAGCAGATATGTATTATATAATTTTAAATACTAATGACACTGAAGAGCAAAAGAGAAAACTAAATGATATTGATACAAGGGTAAAAACATATGATGAGAATTGGAAAAAATATAAAGAAACCAAACTTGATCAATATGAATTAGATACAAGTTCAATTGTTGAAGCTGATCTAGCAGAATATAGGACAGCGAGAGCCGCCAGCATAAAGTTAGCAATGGATGGTAAACCAGAGGAAGCATTAGCAAAATATAAGGCATCTCTTAGTAAGGCAGATGAATTTCAAAATAAATTAATTGAGCTTGCCAAATATAATACTAAGGAAGCTGAAGATATGAATTCTCAAAACATAGTTAATCTTAAGAATTCTGTTAATATGTTTATAGTCTTAGTTATATTATCGATAATTATAGCTACTATTTTAGCTGCAATCATTTCAAAAACAATTGCTAATCCGCTAAATTCAATTGTTGATTATATTAAGATTTTAGCTAAGCACGATTTTACTGGAAATATACCAGAGAAGGTTTTAAAGCGTAAAGATGAAATAGGTGAATTGGCAAATTCATTATCTTTAATGCAAAAGGATATACGTTTGTTAATAAAGGAAATAATGGAAAAATCCTTGGATATGAATGCAGCAAGTCAAGAACTTTCTGCTACAGCAGAAGAACTAACATTAACTGCAGAAAACATAAATGCATCCATAAATGATATTACAAATGATGTACAAGAAACAAGTGCGTCAGCAGAAGAAATAAGTGCATCGGTTCAAGAAGTAGATTCTAGTGTTAACATATTATCAAATAGAGCAATGGAAGGAAGCAACAATGCTAATGAATCAAAAGAGAGAGCATTGGAGGTTCAAAGAAAAGGTAAATCGTCTGTAGAAGAAGTGCGAAAATTATATGAAGAAAAGAAGGAAAAAGGATTAAAAGCAATAAAGGATGGACAAGTTGTTGAGACTATTAAAGTAATGGCAGATACAATTGCAGAGATATCTGAACAAACAAATTTGCTTGCCCTTAATGCAGCAATTGAAGCGGCAAGAGCAGGAGAACAAGGAAAGGGCTTTGCAGTAGTAGCAGAAGAAGTAAGGAGTTTAGCGGAACAATCATCGGAAGCAGTCACTAATATAAAAGATACAATTGCAAAAGTACAGACAGCATTTAAAAACCTATCTGATAATAGTAAAGACGTGTTGGACTTTATAAAGGATACTGTAGATCCACAATTTGAGTCAATGAAAGAAATGGGTAATCAGTATCATAATGATGCAGAGTTTGTAACTAATATGTCAGAAGAGATAGCTTCCATGTCAGAAGAACTTACAGCTACAATAAATCAAGTAAGTGAAGCAATACAAAATACTGCTGTAACTGCGCAAAAATCCTCTGAAAATGCTGAAACAATAAAAGAAAGTATTAATGAAACAACAAAGGCTATTGGAGAAGTTGCGAAAACTGCACAACATCAAGCGGAGCTAGCAGAAAAGCTTAATGAAATGGTGCATAAATTTATAATTTAAAATAAAGGTACATTTAAAAAAATAAAGAAGGAAGTCCACAGATAAAAAGTGTGGGTCCCTTCTTTTTCACCTGATGGAGATTTTTTTTATTATGTGAATTTTGTTAAAAATATTTTCAACACATTTTGGTTATTGAAATTTTGATTTTTTTAATTTTATATAACAGTAAATTGAAGAGGTAGTAAGTGCTAATACGGCTTTAACCATAAGGTCGGTAATTGTATCCTGCAGGCTTCCATTTGTCATATCTGTTTTTAAAAAATAATCACCTAGAAACTCGAAAATTTCCCATAAGGTTCCTAAAGTAATAGCAAAGCAAAAAGCTAAAATTCCAGAAAATATAATGAAGCGCTTTTTAGTTACTCCTTTCTCATTTGTAATAATTCCTTGTATTAAATGTAGTATAGTAATAACTGCATAGCATCCAAAACTTCCGTGAAGAAATAAATCCCACCATGAAAATTTAGTATAAAATTGAAGAAATTCACCAAAATACTGTGCAAGAAGAATAAATATTAAGGAGACTATTTGAAAGCTTGAAGGCAATAATAAGTTTTTTTTGTTGGCAATATATGTAATTGTAAAAGGAATAAGAATGCAGATAACAACAAGTAATAATAAGTACAAGTCATTCCATTGCTTAGATATAATCTTAAAAATAAGGGTACTTATGGCTATTATCTGAAACAATATTGCAAGTCCAATGGCTAGTTTGCTATTTTTATTTTTCATTAAATCTACTCCTTTTTTAGAATACTAAAGAAAAGTATAATTATAGCTTATCCTATTTATATGAAAATATAGTACATAAGACGATTTTTTAATTAATACTCTAATTATCAAAAAATTTACATAGAAAACAGAACAAAATAAATGTGGAATATAAAAGCGCATTCTATCATAATATGTTTTAGATAAATTTGTAATTGACAATTTGTTTTTTGAATAAATTTATTAAGAAATAGAAGTTAACTTACTACCTTTAGGTAAACGTTGTAAAATTGACTATATATAACCAAACAATTATAATATAATCATAGTAACAATGTATTTTTACGAGTATTATTTTTTAGAGAGTTATAGTTAATTAAATTTATGCTATAAAGGCATATTGTTCTTAATTTTTATTAATAATAAGTTTGACGGTATAAAACAAGGAGGAGTTATGGAAGACACGGAAAATTTTATTGAAGTAAATGGCGATTTTAAGATGAGAAAATTAGCAGAAAATGATTTAGAACAATTTAATGGACTTTTACGATATGCTTTTCAAATAACAATGGAAGATTTACTTCATACTGGGTGGACAGAAGAGCAAATTATGCATGCAAAAATGCCTATTCTTAAAAACGCTTATGTTCTTGGTTGGTTCTACCATGATAAACTAGCTTCAATGATAGTAGTATACTCTATGCAGGTAAATATTCATGATAATATATGTAAAATGGGGGGAGTTACTGGAGTTGCTACCTATCCTGAATATACAGGAAAAGGGTTAATTCAATCGCTAATTAAGCAGGCTATTATGCATATGTATAAAGAAGGACAATCTATCTCTTTTTTATATCCTTATTCAATTCCTCTTTATAGAAAACACGGATGGGAAATAATTTCAGATAAGATTACATTCACAATAAAGGATTCTCAGCTACCTAAAAAGAGGCCAGTAGAAGGAATGATGGAGCGTGTGGAATTGGAATGTGAAGATCTTTTAAACGTACATGACTATTTTTCAATGCAGCGTCATGGTGCAATGATTCGTGATAAACTAGCTTGGGACGAATATTGGCGTTGGGATAGCGATGATATTATTGCAGCGATTTATTATAGTAAAAACCATAAGCCTCTTGGTTATCTGATTTATTATATTAGAAATGATACTTTTTACATTAAAGAAATGGTTTATTTAAATACTGAAGCGCATCATGGGATTTGGAATTATATAAGTGCACATTATTCCATGGTAAATGAGGTGAAAGGTAATAATTACTCTGGGGAACCCATGGCTTTTCTATTTGAAGATAGTGAGATAGTTGAGACTATAGAACCTTATTTCATGGCAAGAATTATAAATGTACAAGATTTTATTTTAAAGTATCCTTTTTTAGTTAAATTACAGAAATTAAAACTAAATTTTAAAATTAGTGATCCTTTAGCAAAGTGGAATAATGGAGTTTTCAGTATTTACTGGAAAAGTGGAGAAACATTTTGTGAGAAAACTGATGATACTCACGCAGCTAACTTAGTTGAAATGGATATTCAGACGTTAACAACTATGCTTATGGGATATAAGCGGCCTACATTTTTATATGAGTGTGGAAGAATTCAGACTGAATATTATATGTTAAAAATTTTAGAACAGTTAATACCTGTTGAAAAGCCTTATTTCTCAGATTATTTTTAGTTGATGTTTAAAATCAATAGTTAAGGGATACAATATTTAGCTTAATATTGTATCCCTTAAAGACGTTTATATAATAATTAAACTAGTTGCATAATAAAAAAATTTGATTATATGCATGAATGTTGATATTATCAATTCATACATAAACTAATGAGGAGGCCTAAAATGATTCAATATATTATAGTATGCCCGCTGGTTTTTCTTGCTGGCTTTGTAGATGCCATTGCAGGAGGGGGTGGACTCATATCACTTCCGGCATTTATATTTGCAGGTATACCTGTTCATTTTGCTATTGGAACAAACAAAATGAGCGCCAGTATGGGAACAGTTATATCAACATACCGATATGCAAAAAAGGGGTACATAAAATTAAAATTGGCAGCTTGTAGTGCAATTTGTGCTTTGATAGGATCACCAATTGGAGCTATGATTTCATTAAAAATTGATGATTTATATTTTAAAATTTTAATGCTAGCAATTCTGCCGGTTATTGCATTCTATGTTTTGCGAAAACGTAATCTTAATGAGAACGAGAATGTAGAAACATTAATAAATTATAAAACTTATATAATATGTATTTTGATTGCATTTCTTATAGGGATTTATGATGGTTTTTATGGTCCAGGAACAGGGACATTTTTAATATTGATGCTTACAGGTATTGCCAATTTACGTTTAAATGCTGCTGCAGGAATAACGAAAGCTATTAATTTATCATCAAATATAGCGGGACTCATAACATTTATAATAAACGGGAAAGTGTATTTGATGTTAGGATTGATTGCAGGCTTATTTAGTATAGCTGGAAATTACATAGGTTCTGGCTATTTTACTAAAAGCGGAGTAAAAATAGTACGTCCAATAATTATAATTGTGCTTACAGTTTTCTTTGTCAAAATACTATTTGAGATATTATAGATATAATTTCTATTAAATGAATTATTTATACGTGAAAGTTTGTATGTACCCTCAAATGTTATAGGATTATAAACACAAGTGAACTAAGATTATTAAATAAACGTAGAAATTTTATGGAATAATATTGGCGTTACAATAAATAGAGAGGCTTTTGAATATTATAATAGTGATTAAATGTTTTCAAGGATGTGATTATGTAGGCTATTATTAGAATTTTTTAAAAGAATCGGAGGTTATATTATGAAATCTGCATTACTCATAATTGATATGCAGAAAATATTTAAAGATTTGAAATATGAAGAATTCGAAAGACTCCTTATACCCAACATATCAAAGGCATTAAACATAGCAAGAAATAAAAATGTGCCAATTATTTATGTAAGAACTTTGTATAGAAGAAATAAAAGCAACTGGCCAAGAGTAAGATTACATCAAGAGAGAATGTGGTGTGAAGAGGGAAGTTGGGAAAGTGAATTTGTTGATGAATTGCTGCCGTTAAAAGAGGATCTTATTATAAACAAGTGTAGATTTACTGCTTTTTATAATACAAATCTTGAAAGTTACTTATATGAAAACAAAATTGAACATATATACTTAGCAGGATACGCAACAGATGTTTGTATTAGATTTACAGCAGTAGATGCATATAACAGGGATATTTTAGTCAGTGTATTAAAAGATTGCGTACTTTCGGAAAGTGAGAACAATGGACAAGCTATAGAATATTTAAGGCTTTTTATTAAAAGTACTATTTTGAGTCTTGAAGAATTGGAAAAAGACATTTCAGAAGTAGAAGAAAGATGATGGATTTTTTTTACTTTGTGTAAATAATTATATTTATTAATGATGTTAAAAAACTTCGTTAATTACATCCTATTAATGTTTATCAACAATAAGAAAGAATTAATAACGTTAATCTAAATTAAATAATAATATAATAATATTGAATTTATTCAATATTATTCAAAATGTGATATAATATTCATGATGTGGAATTAAAGTTATAATTTCTTGTTTTTTTGATATAAAGATTTTAAATAATATATGTTTAGTATTTGAGAAAGTGACGTTATTAGCATTTTTACATTTTAAATATCTAAATGTTTCATAAAAACTTTGATTATAATGATAAATTGATTAGGGGTAGGGTGTAATATGAGTAGAAGGATTAGAACTAGAATTAAAAGAATATTTATTCTGTTTTTAATGATTTCAATGTTTTTTATTCCAGTTTCAGCTCAATCAGAGATAAGCATTGATAATATTGACAGTAATAAAATTGATGAATTTATTAATACAAAAATGAAAAGCGAAAAAATACCTGGATGTTCACTTGCAGTTGTAAAAGATGATAGAATAATTTACTTAAAAGGTTATGGTATAGATGGAAAAAATAAACCTGTAACAGAGGAAACTCCATTTATTTTGGGTTCAATAAGTAAATCGTTTACTGGACTAGCAGTAATGCAGCTAGTTGATGAAGGTAAAATTGATTTAGATGCGCCAGTTCAAAAATATTTACCATGGTTTAATTTAGCAGATAGTGAATTATCAAAACAGATTACAATAAAACATCTTTTAAGTCAAACAAGTGGATTTTCAGTATATGATGGGCGTAAAGCTTTGCAGAGTGATAATACTAATATTGAACAATTTGTTCGCAATCAACAATATTTAAAATTAAGCAAATTTCCAGGAGAAATGTTTCAATACTCAAACTCCAACTATATTATTCTTGGTGCAGTAATACAAGCTGTTTCAGGGATATCGTATGAACAATATATACAAGAAAATATATTTAAACCACTTGAGATGAAGCATAGTTATACAAATAAAAATGATGGGTTGAAAAATGGACTTACTAATGGATATAACTCCTGTTTTGGTTTTATGTTACCAATTAATAAGCCAGAACATGAGGCTTCAGTACCAGCTGGATATTTGATTTCATGTTCTGAAGATATGTCTCATTATTTGATGGCAGAAATGAATAGTGGTGAGTATAAAAATAATTCTATTATCTCTAGGGAAGGCATGTCGAATACTCATAGTAATTTAGGCAATTCTAATGTGCCATATGGAGCTGGCTGGTTTATTTCTAACTCATATATCAATCATTTTGGAGATACAGAAAATTTTCACACAGATGTAAGAATATACACAAATGAAAATTTAGGAATAGCAATGCTTTTTAATTCAAATGATACTATTTCTGCGACCTTATCAAATGGTGAAGCTTATGCAGATATTCCAAGTGGAGTTATAGATATATTGCATGGAAAAGAGCCTTCAGTTGAAAAAAGCACGTTTGATACTTCATTTATTCGTACAGTAATTAATGCAGCTGGAGTGATAATTATATTATTGCTTTTTATGGTGCTAGTTAGAGCTTTTAAATGGAAGAATAAATTAAAACTCAGCAAATTAAATATATTAATATTAGTTATATTTAATTTATTAATACCGTTATTAATTGCTTTTTTTGTACCAGATATCTTTGCTAGTAGCCTTCAAACGCCAATAAGAACATTTATACTATTTGTACCAGATTTTGGTGTGTTGATAGTTTTAATACCTATAGTGCTATTTGTAGCAGGTATTATAAAATTAACATTTTTTGTACCTTATTTAAGGTATAGAAAACAGGTTAAAGAAATCCAGATTTAATATCGAATTTGTTAAAAGTTACCATAAAGGTAACTTTTGGTATTTCTATTGACTCTGACGTCGCGTCGTACTTTATACTTTCATTAAGGAAAAGGGGGGAAATGAAGGTATGGAACTGAAGACAATAAGTGAAGTTTCAAGAATATTTGGAATTTCTACTAGAACTCTACGTTACTATGAGCAAATAGGTCTTGTGGTAAGTACTAGAAAAGATGGATATGCATATAGAGTTTATGATGAAAATTCCATTTTATGCTTACAACAAATAATTATTTTAAGAAAGCTTCGTATACCATTAAAGGAAATTAATGAGATCCTTAGTGGGAATGAGGCTGCTCTTGCAATTAAAGTTTTTAAGAAAAATGTAATTGAAATTACAGAAGAAGTAAATGCATTATCTACAATCAAAGAAATATTAGATAGTCTTATAAATAAGTTGCAAAAGCAAGGTAAACTTAATTTATTGAGTGATGATTCCATAGCTGATATTATTGACTCCTTATCCTTACAAAAAACAAAGTTGAAGGAGGAAAAGTCGATGGAAGATTTAAATAAGGCAACAGAAAGTCTGTCATTATTAAAAAATGTTAGGATTATTCATTTGCCTCCATGTACAATTGCAGCAAGTCACTGTATTGGAGAAAACCCTGAAGATAATGCTGGGAAGCAGCTTAAGAATTTTATACAAGAAAGCAAATTGTATAAAATAAAACCGGATGCGCGTGTCTTTGGGTTCAATCATCCAAACCCATCGCCGGAAAAATCAATATACGGATATGAACTATGGGTAACAATTCAGGAAGATATGGAAGTACCTAAGCCGCTTAAGAAAAAGCATTTTAATGGAGGGCTATATGCAGCTCATACAATTGTTTTTCCGAATTTTCATGAGTGGCAATTACTACAAAATTGGGTTACAGTTGAAAATGAAAAATATGAATCTAACAGTGCTGAAGATAATGGTGAATTTATGTGTGGATTACTTGAAGAACATATTAATTATGTTTATAATGCAAGTTTTAATTGGCAAGAAACTGATGAACTTCAGCTCGATTTATTGTATCCAATAAAATTGAAGGGAAATAAATAAGAGAATTTTTAAAGATATTTGAATAATTGGCTGATCACAAAATTGTGGTCAGCTAAAATTATTTATATGAAGTTATTAAATTTAATAATTCTCCACAAAGAAATATAATATAGTTATAAAAACTGTGTTGACAAAGATTAAAAATTAATTTAGACTAATAATAGTTAGAAATCTAACAAGTTGATAGGAGTATATAAATATGGATAATGAAATACATATAGGCAAAAAAATAAGTATACTATCAAAGAGAATTCATAGAACAATAAGCAAAGAGGCTGTACAATACGGTTTAACAGATGTTCAAGCCAAAATACTTGCTTTTATACGATTTAATTCTGATAAAAGAGATATATTCCAAAGAGATATAGAAGAAGAATTTGCAATTAGACGTTCTTCAGTAACCAGTGTACTTCAATTAATGGAAAAGAATGGCTTGGTTAAAAGAGTAAGTGTTTCTGAAGATGCAAGACTTAAAAAGATAGTCCTTACCGAAAAAGGCTTAGAGATCCAAAGAAATGTATATGAGTTTATTCTAAAATTCGAAAAATCCTTAAGAGACGAATTAAGTGAAGATGAATTTAATATATTAGTTGCTTTAATTGATAGATTAAGTAAAAAAATTGCTGATTAATGCAATTTTTTTTAAAATAGTTGTTAGAAACCTAACAAAAGGGAGGAAAATTATGATAAGAAAATTAGCAAATTACATAGCAGAATTTAAAAGAGATACGATTCTCACCCCAACATATGTTGCTTTAGAGGCGATTATGGAGACAATTATTCCATTTTTAATGGCACTGATTATTGATAATGGGGTACAAAAAAGAGATATGAAATATGTAATTATTATTGGGGCAGCAATGCTTGTAGCAGCCTTTTTATCTCTTACTTTCGGAGTGTTATCAGGTAAATACGCAGCTAGTTCATCAACTGGTTTTGCAAGAAATCTAAGAAAAGCAATGTATTATAATATACAAAATTATTCATTTTCTAATATAGACAAGTATTCAACAGCAGGACTTATAACTAGATTAACTACAGATGTAACAAATGTTCAGAATGCATTTCAAATGATAACAAGAATGTCTGTTAGATCACCATTTATGTTAGTCTCTGCCATGATTATGAGTTTCTATATTAATGCCAGATTAGCTTTAATATTCTTAGGTGCCATAGTATTTCTAGGAGTTGTATTATACTTTATTATGACAACAGTACATCCATATTTCGTAGAAGTATTTAAGAAATACGATGATTTAAATGCGAGTGTTCAAGAAAATTTGACTGGAATTCGTGCGGTTAAGGCTTATGTAAGAGAGGAACATGAAACAAATAAATTCTATAAAGCTTCTGAAATACTATATAAATATTTTATGAGAGCTGAAAAATTAATAATAATCAATGCACCAGCTATGCAGTTTACTGTCTATGTTTGTATTCTGCTTTTATCTTGGCTTGGAGCGAAAATGATTGTTTCAAACTCGTTAACAACTGGGGAATTGATGAGCTTATTTGCTTACACAATGAATATACTAATCAGTCTTATGATGCTTTCAATGGTATTTGTTATGGTAATTATGTCTAAGTCATCTGCCGAAAGAATTATAGAAGTTCTAGAAGAAAAAAGTGACTTAACAAATATAGAAAATCCTATCTATGAGGTTAAGGATGGATCTATAAGCTTTAAGAATGTTGACTTTAGTTATAGCAAAGATAAGGAAAATTTAGTTTTGGAAGACATTAACATAAAGATTAATTCTGGGGAAACTATAGGTATTATAGGAGGTACAGGTAGTGCAAAATCAACCCTTGTTCAGCTTATCCCAAGATTACATGATGTTACTAACGGGACTGTAGAAGTTGGTGGAGTTGACGTTAGAAATTACGATATAGAGACTCTTAGAGATGAAGTTTCTATGGTATTACAGAAAAATGTTTTATTCTCAGGAACAATTAAAGAAAACCTTAGATGGGGAAATAAGAATGCAACTGATGAGGAAATAATTAATGCATGTAGACAAGCTCAAGCAGAGGAATTTATAGAAAACCTACCTAACAAGTATGATACATTTATCGAACAAGGTGGAACAAATGTATCAGGAGGACAAAAGCAAAGACTTTGTATTGCGAGGGCATTACTTAAGAAACCTAAAATATTAATTTTGGATGATTCTACTAGTGCTGTAGATACTAAAACTGATGCGCTTATTAGAAGAGCATTTATTGAGACAATACCACATACAACAAAGATTATTATTGCTCAACGTATTTCTTCGGTGCAGGATGCAGATAAAATTATGGTATTAAACGATGGAAAAATAGATGGATTTGGTAATCATGAAGAATTACTAGAATCAAATGATATATACCGTGAAGTATATGAATCACAAGTGAAGGGAGCTGATAATAATGAGTCAAAATAATGCTAAAGCACCTAGAGCAATGCGTGGACCGGGTGGACCTCGAGGGCATGCAAAAGTTAGTAAAGATTCTTTAAAAACATTGAAAAGATTACTAGCTTATGTTCTTAAAGAATACAAGGTGCTATTTATCATTGTATTAGTAACAATTATTATAAGCTCCCTTGCTAATGTTATAGGTACATTGTTTTTAAGAAACTTAATTGACGATTATATAGCACCACTTTTAAAGGCATCTGGAGCTCCAGATTTTGGCCCCCTGCTTAAAATGATTATTACATTAGCAACAATTTATCTTGTTGGAGTTTTAGCAACTTATATATACAGCCGTATAATGATTATAATCTCTCAAGGATCTCTTAAGAAAATAAGAGATGATATGTTTGCTCATATGGAGACTTTGCCGATTAAATTTTTTGATACACATGCTCATGGGGATGTGATGAGTCTTTACACAAATGATACTGATGCATTAAGGCAAATGATCAGCCAAGGTATACCGCAATTGTTATCAGCGATTATTACAGTTGTTAGTGTATTTATTTCAATGATTTTTTTAAGTATTCCATTAACAATAGTTCAAATTGTAATTATTTTTTTAATGGTGAATGTAACCAAGTTTATTGGAGCGAAAAGTGGAAAATATTTTGGAGCTCAGCAAAGAGATTTAGGTGCAGTAAATGGTTATATTGAAGAGATGATGGAAGGTCAAAAGGTTGTAAAGGTCTTTTGCCATGAAGAAGAAGCAAGAATTAACTTCGATAAATTAAATGATGCTCTTTGTAACAGTGCAAATAACGCAAATAAATATGCCAATGCTTTAATGCCAGTTGTGAACAACATTGGTTATATAAATTATGTAACTGTTGCTATTTTTGGATCTGTTATTGCTATTGGAGAGTTTGCTGGATTTACTATTGGAGCTCTCGCATCCTTCCTACAGTTAACAAGAACTTTCAGCCAAACAGTAAACCAAATGGCTCAACAATTTAACTTTGTAATTATGGCACTTGCTGGAGCAGAGCGTATCTTCAAGCTTCTTGATGAAGAAAAAGAAACTGACGAAGGTTATGTAACTTTAGTTAATGCAATTGAAGATGAAAATCGAAAACTAACTGAAGCTAAAAAACGTACTGGAATCTGGGCATGGAAGCATCCTCATGAAGATGGGACAACTACTTATACAAAACTTCTTGGCGAGGTAGTATTTGATGATGTTGATTTTGGATATAATGATGAAAAGATAATACTTCATAATATAAAACTTTTTGCAAAGCCAGGGCAAAAAATTGCTTTTGTTGGTGCAACAGGAGCTGGAAAGACAACTATCACAAACTTAATTAACCGTTTCTATGATATTCAAGACGGTAAAATAAGGTACGATGGAATTAATATTAATAAAATCAAAAAGGACGATTTAAGAAGTTCTCTTGGAATAGTACTTCAAGATGCACACCTATTTACAGGAACAGTTTCAGATAATATTAGATATGGAAAGTTAGATGCAACAGATGAAGAAGTACGTGCAGCAGCAAAACTTGCAAATGCAGATACATTCATAAGGCATCTTCCAAAAGGATATGATACCGTGCTTACAGGGGATGGTGGAAGCCTATCGCAAGGGCAAAGACAGCTTCTGACAATTGCTAGAGCAGCTATTGCAGATCCACCTGTTTTAATATTAGATGAAGCAACTTCAAGTATAGATACAAGAACAGAAAAGATTGTCCAAGATGGTATGGATAAACTTATGAAAGGAAGAACTGTTTTTGTAATTGCACATAGACTATCTACAATTAAGAACTCTGATGTAATCATGGTATTAGATCAAGGTAAAATTATTGAAAGAGGAAATCATGATGACTTAATTGAGCAAAGAGGTAAGTACTACCAATTATATACAGGAGCCTTTGAGTTATCATAAATGACATTATTAAGGGATATCTCCAAATGATGAAATATCATTTGGAGATATCCCTTTTATATGTATAAAAGAATTCCAGTAAGTATATTTAAATTTGAAATTTATTGATTAGATTGTTAAGTTTTTCTGCTAATTCTGATTGGATTTGAGCAGCTTTTCTAACTTTACTAGTCAGAGCAAGTAATATTATGGAATATAAAGCAAAGTATTGTAACATATCATTCTTTGATAGTATAATTATAATAGTTTTTATTATTATGGAGGATTATAATTATGAGTAATGTGAATGTTGGATGTCCTAAATGCGGAAGTCTTAATGTTCAAGTAGTAAGTGATGTAACAGAAACTACAAAAGGTTTTGGTGTAGGAAAAGGCTGTTTGGGGTATATATGTTTTGGACCTATAGGATTGATATGTGGATTACTTGGTATGGGAAAGAGTAAAGCTAAAACAAATACATATAGGGTGTGTGCAAATTGTGGTGCAAGATTTAAATGAAAAGGTCGATAGAAAAACAAGAATATGGATATATTTAATGAAAATTGGAGCTGTAAGTGGTTGTCATCAAATGCATGAACGAAGTTTTTCTTTTAAAGGATATCAATTTCCAGTATGTGCAAGGTGTACTGGAATTTATATAGGGCACATAGTTTCTATACTTTTATTTATTTTGAAGGTTAGAATTAATTTAAAGATATGTGGAGCATTAATTTTAATCATGTCATTTGATGGTTTAGTGCAGTTATTAAAAGTTAAAAAATCAACTAATTTTAGAAGGTTAATAACAGGAATTCTAGCTGGTATTGGTTTAGTTTATATGTTAATAGATATAGTTTTATATTTCATATATTGAAATACTATATATTTTAATATATGGTTAAAAGCTTCAAGTGAATAAAAATTCATTTGCGGCCTTTTTTTTTTGAAAAATATTTATATTAATATATAAATTGTGTGAAAAAAACAATACAAAGATAGAAAATTGTAGAAGAACGTTTACGTAAAGGCAAAAAAGTTGTATTATAGATTTGTGCTTGATATTAATACATGGGATTACAAAATACGACAATTGGGGGGATTTTCATGAAAAATGGAGAATTGAAATATAAGATTTCAATCAAAACAAAATTACTTGGAATTATTATTCCAATGATGGCTATAATAGTTTCATCTCTTATTTTTATTTCTTATAGTAAGTCTAAAGAAATAATAACTAATTCAGCCAATAATTTATTAGAAACTTCAAGTAAAAAACAGGTTGACCAAATTGAATCATTGTTAAATGAAAATTTAGCATCATTCAAGGCGTTAAAGACTTCATTAGAGGGGACAAACCTAAGTGATAGTCAACTGCAAAATTTGCTAAATAAATATTATAGGTATGATGATAATTATAAAGAAGGATTTTATATAGCTGATGAAAGTGGAAAATTATTTAAAGCAGATAAATCTAATAAGTCAGATAAAAACATATTAAACTCTGTATGGTATAAAGAGGGACTTACACGTATTAATATGGCATTTGGTACTCCGTATAAAAATGAAGAAGGTAAGAATGTTGTTAGTGCTTCTTCAATATTAAATGATAAGTCGGGGAAAATAAAGGTTATTTCTGTGGATCTTTCTCTGGATAAAGTATCAATTATAGTAAACTCGATGATTGATATGGATAATGCAGAAGCTTTTCTCATAGATAAAACTGATAAAACAATTGTAGCTAATAGGGATAGCTCATTAATTTCAACTAAGCTTGATTCAAGCAATAATGATAAATTTCTTAAAGAAATAGCTGTAAAACTTGATAATAAAGAATACAATTCATGCGAATTAGAAAATAACATGGTTGTATTTAAAGAAGTAGAAGGAACTAATTGGATTCTTGTATCATATGTGCCAACAAAATCTATCTTATCAGAACTTATGAAACTTCGTACTTTTATGATTGTAATTGGAGTAATTTCTATCATTATCTTGGCTGCACTAGTAGAAAGAGTTGTACAAGTTGTTATTAAGCCAATAAGAAAACTTACTAAAACAATAATTTCAATGACTGAGGGGGATTTTACAGTTGATGTGCATGTAAAGGGAAATGATGAAATTTCTATTATGCTACAAAGTGTGAAGGACTTTATAGGGGTAATGCGCAGTATGATAGATAACATTAGAAGTGTATCAAATAAAATGAATGAACAAGCTGATTGATGGAAGTACAGTGATTTCCAAAGAACTTTATGATTCATCTAAACTTCAAACTGAATCTATGCAAAATTTGAACATTACAGTTGAACAATTATCAAGTTCAGTAAGTGAAATAGCAGATAACACAACTACTTTAGCAAATGTTGTTTCTAATACAAGAGATGATGGTAACAATGTAAATGAAAAGATGAAGGAAACCATTAGTATTTCAGAAAAAGGCCGACAAGATATGGAAAAAGTAAATGCAGCTATGGAGAATATAAGAAATTCAATTACTGCTCTTGAATTAGCTATAAATAATGTTGGAAAATCTTCATCAGAAATCACTAGTATAATAAATGTCATAGGAGGAATTGCAGAACAGACTAACCTTTTATCATTAAATGCATCAATAGAAGCCGCAAGGGCAGGAGAGGCAGGAAAAGGGTTTGCAGTTGTGGCAAGTGAAATAGGAAAATTAGCAAATACAAGTTCTGAATCAGTTAAAAACATTTCATCTCTTGTAAGTGAAATAAATAAACTTGTTACTGGTACTGTAAAGCAGTCCCATGAAAGTGCAGAGTATATAAATGAGAGCAGTTATTTAATAAGCGAAACTGTGAATACATTTGACAGTATATTTGGCAAGATTAATTCTACTAATGATTTAATTCAAAGTATGATTGAAAAGGTTGGACATTTAGATGATGTTGCAACAACAGTAGCAGCTATATCAGAGGAACAAGCTGCAAGTTCTCAAGAAATATTAGCAACTTCAGAAGTTATGGTTACACAATCAAATAATATTACTAAAAACAGCGAAAAGGTGGCTATTGATGCTGAGAATTTGTTCAATACGTCTGATGAACTTAGTAAGCATATTCAAATGTTTAAAATATAAGTATTTTTATATTAAAGCTTTGCAAAAGCTACGTAGAAAGTTCTAAGGAGGAGTATAAATGAAGAAAAAAATAGCTATAATTTTAACTATAATTATGATGTTCGTTATGATTTCAGGCTGCAGCACAAAGAGAAGTTCATCTTCAAATAAAAAAGTAAAAGTTTTATTTTCAGTTTCAGATGTTTCAGATAATTATCGTAAGCTTTTGGCAACAAGTGCCAAAAACTATGCTGATAGTCAAAATGTTGAATTAAATATAATGGATGCAGCAGGATCAATAGAAACTCAAGTATCCCATATGAAGGAGGCGGTTTCAGGAGGATATGATGCTATAATATGTGCACCAGTAAACCCAGCTACAGCACTTCAACTCAAAAGAGCAGCAGAAGGGCTACCTATAGTATTTATGAATAGTAGTCCAGATGATAGTTTGTTGGAAAAAGATAAATATATCTATGTAGCTTCGGATGAAAAGGTGGCAGGTCAATATCAAGCAGAGTATATTGCAAATTATCTAAAAAATAAAAATGATTTAAAAGTGGTTTTACTTAAGGGAGAAAAGGGACATTCAGCTACCAAGGGACGCACAATTGCAGTGAAAGATACACTTAAAGAAAAAGGAATAAATGCACAGTATGTTTTTGAAGATAATGCAAACTGGAGTAGACAAGAGGCAAAAGACATGTTTAATGTATTTTTATCTACAGGTCAAAAATTTGATTGTGTAATTGCTAATAATGATGAAATGGCACTTGGAGTAATTGATTCGTTTAAGGAGAATAATATTGATCCTTCATCAGTGCCTATTGTCGGAATTGATGCAACACCTGAGGGATGCAAAGCTGTCGTTGATGGAAGCATGAAACTTACAGTATATCAATCTGCAAAAGGACAAAGTAAAAGTTCGGTAGATGCTGCTATTCAATTAGGCTCAGGAAGGACTTTATCTAATATAGAAAATCTAGCTGAGGATGGAAAACATATATGGGTACCTTTTGAAAAAGTAAGCAAGGAAAACGTAAATAAGTATATGAGCTAACTTAAATTTTATAAATAACTATGTAAATCTATAAATTAAATCCCTTTTTATTATTTAAAGAATAAGAAGGGATTTAATTTGTGTGTTAATATAGCAATTTTTTAGTGGATAGGGATTTTAAGTTGTTTGCCTAAGAAATTAATAAAGAATTATGGTATAATAAATTAATATCAAACGACTTAAGATAAGGAAGGTGAAGAATATGAAAAAAATCGTGATGATTTTTTTTGTTTTGCTATTTAGCTTAGTCTTAATTTCATGTAGTGGGAAAACAACGCAAACAAGCGCAAATACGAATACAGATAAAAGTGAAAACGGAACTAAAGATATAAAAGAAAATAATTCTGATAAGGATATACAGATCAACTTTTCAGGAACGATAGAAAAACCAATTGAAAAGGCTAAATTAATTGATTGCTGGTCACAGAAGTAAGAGATTACAGCAATATTTAACAAGCAGTTATTTGAATGTAATACATAATGAAATTAACTAAAAATTTACACAGAACTGAAAGCTATGAGAATATAGTAAAATGAAGTTTTAGTACAGGATAAATTACTAGTACTTCATTTTACTATAAATACATAGCTTTTTTGTAATTTTTCTATATTTCGTGCAGAATATGGATTGCTTGTGCAAATCGATATTCTGGAACTGGGTCATGATGCTACGAATTTAATTATTAACAATTGATTGATATATCTTAAGAGAATATGTATTTATATCTCATAAAGTTATAGCTGAAGGATTATTTGATATATATATCTTAACAATAATTTATATTTAAATAGGAAATTGTTATAAAATCAAATCTTATTGAAGGTTTTAGTATTAAGAATATACTTGGGGTAAATATAATAGTGTAGTAGTACTAAAAAATATATGTTATACTTTTAGAGAATAAGTGTAACATACTGCTGAGAAAAATCTTTCAATAGTGTACAATATATGTGTTAACTTGAAATGTAATTATTGATTTTGTTAGATATAGAAAACTTGAGGGGGAACTATAATGCCTTGTATTGAAGATAATTTTAGCCAAGAATTTGAAGATAACTTAAGATACCTTAAACTTTTATCAAATCAATATCCAACAATAGCTGATGCATGTACAGAAATAATAAACTTGCAAGCAATTTTAAACCTTCCTAAAGGAACGGAACATTTCTTATCTGATATACATGGAGAATATGAACCTTTTATTCATGTATTAAAAAATGCATCTGGAGTTATAAAGCGTAAAATAGATGATATTTTTGGAAACTCATTAAGTCAGAGAGGTAGAAAAAGCCTTGCGACCCTTATTTATTATCCAGAGCAAAAGTTAGAATATGCACAAAAAAGTGAATCTAATATTGATGATTGGTATAAAATTACATTATATAGGTTGATTGAGATTTGTAGATATGTATCTTTAAAATATACCAGATCTAAGGTGAGAAAAGCTCTTCCAAAAGATTTTGCATATATTATTGAAGAACTTTTACATGAACAGCCAGATAGATTGGATAAAGAAGAATATTATAATGAAATAATAAAAACCATAATTAGAGTTGGTAGAGCCAATGAATTTATTGTGGCAATATCAAAGTTAATTCAAAATCTAGTAATAGACAGACTTCATATTATAGGAGATATATTCGATAGAGGTCCTGGTCCTGATATTATAATGGATACGCTTACAAATTATCACTCTGTAGATATTCAATGGGGAAATCATGATATAGTTTGGATGGGGGCAGCAGCAGGGAGTGAAGCCTGCATTGCAACAGTTATTAGAACATGTGCAAGATATGCGAATTTAAATACCATAGAAGATGGATACGGAATAAATCTTCTTCCACTTGCAACTTTTGCAATTGATTTTTATGGTAATGATGAATGCTTAGCTTTTAAGCCAAAGATTGAAAATGAAAAGGACTATACTGATAAAGATTTAAATCTTATGGCCAGAATGCATAAGGCTATATCAATAATACAATTTAAATTGGAAGGGGAAATAATTAAAAGGCGTCCATATTTTAGAATGGAGGACAGGCTTTTATTAAATAAGATAGATTATAAAGAAGGAACAATTAAGTTAGTAGAACAGACATATAAATTAAAGGATTGTAATTTTCCAACAATAAATCCCGAGGATCCATATGAACTAATTCCAGAAGAAAAAGAACTAATAGAAAAGCTTAAATCTTCATTTTTAAACAGTGAAAAGCTCCAAAAACATGTTAGTTTTCTTTTTGCTAAGGGAAGTATGTACTTAAAACATAATTCCAATTTGCTTTATCATGGATGCATCCCTTTAAATGAAGATGGAAGTTTTAAGAAGGTGAGTATAGGAGCTTCCGGACAAGAATATAGCGGAAAAGCTTATTTAGATAGATTAGATATTTTAGTTCGAGAAGGCTATTTCTATAAAAATAATCCTAAAGCTAAATTATACGGTATGGATATAATTTGGTATTTATGGAATGGGGTTGATTCACCTCTTTTTGGAAAAGATAAAATGACTACTTTTGAAAGATATTTTATAGAGGATAAGGTGACTCATGTTGAAAAGAAAAATTATTACTTTGAGCTAGAAGATAATGAAAAGGCTTGTAATATGATTTTTCAGGAGTTTGGGTTAGATCCAAAGGTATCTCATATAATTAATGGGCATGTACCAGTTAAAATAAAAAAAGGTGAAAGTCCTATAAAGGCAAATGGAAAACTTATAGTCATAGATGGAGGATTTTCAAGAGCTTACCAAGCTGAAACAGGAATAGCAGGGTATACTCTTATATATAACTCTTATGGGCTTTTATTAGTATCTCACGAACCATTTGAATCTACTCAAAAAGCTATTGAAGAAGAAAAGGATATTCTTTCAACTACAGTAGTTTTGGAACAGGAAGTTGAAAGAAAGAGAGTTGGAGATACAGATATTGGTGAGGAATTGAAGCTTCAAATAAGAGATTTAGAATTACTTTTAGATGCTTATAGAAAAGGGATTATCAAAGAACAAAGATAACTTATAGAATTAATGATAAGTTATAAGTGGTAAGTTGTTCTAAAGGTGTTATCAGTTACTATTTTATAAACAATAACGAGAATTTTAAAGAAACAGATATAAGTAATTCTGCTTATATAATAATGGCAATGTATATTGGTATAAGTATGCTGAGAGTTGTTGGCTTTAAAAACTATACAGATTTTTACTGATCGCAATTTTGTGTGACAAGTGAAGGTCTGTATTTTTTATGAAAATCAAAAATATTTACTGCAGTGCCGTAATAAAAGCCAGTAAGGCTAACTTAAAAGTATGATAATTAAAATTTATTCTAATTATGTTTTTTTTCTAGACTTTTGGAAACACTAAATATGTATTATGGTAAGAACTAATAATTTTAGTTATTATTAAGAGTTATAGGAGGCTAAATTATGAAGATTTTAATAACAACAGATACATATTCTCCTATGATAAATGGTGTTGTTACTTCAGTAAACAATTTGTATAAAGAATTAAAATTAAACGGACATGAAGTTAGGATTTTAACATTATCCCATACTGGCAGTGAAAAAGTAGAAAATGATGTATATTATTTGAAGTCCATTAAAATTGGGGTTTATCCTGATGTTAGAATAATTAATTTTCTACTGCATAATAAGCTTATAAAAGAAATTATTGAATGGGGACCAGATATAATCCATTCTCAGACGGAATTTTCTATGATGCTTGTATCTAAATATATTTCTCATAAATTAAATGTTCCTCATATACATACATATCACACAATGTATGAAAATTATTTAAATTATTTAGTTGGTGGGAAAATACTTAATAAAAATACATCAACCAAAATAACTAAATTAATTTTGAATAGTTTAAATGGTGTAATTGCACCAACAGAAAAAACGAGAAATGCATTATTAAATTATGGAGTAAGTAAGCCTATCTATGTAGTGCCAACGGGAATAGATTTAAGCAGGTTTAAGCAAAAAATATCATTAGATGATAAGCAAAAAATTTTGAAAGAGTTACATATTAATAATGATGATAGAATTATAGCTTATATTGGTCGAATAGGCGAAGAAAAAAATATAAGTGAAATTCTAATGCTGTTACCAAACATCATAAGGAAAATCAAAAATGTTAAATTATTGGTAGTAGGGGGAGGTCCATACTTAGATAATTTAAAAACATTAGTTAAAAAACAAAATATAGAGGGCAATGTTATTTTTACAGGAATGATAAATTGCGAGGAAGTTTATAAGTATTATAAATTATCCGAAATATTTGTTACGGCATCTACCAGTGAAACACAGGGACTAACTTACATAGAGGCATTAAGTAGCGGATGTCCTGTGGTTTGTAAGTATGATTCCTGCATCGATGGAGTAATTGAACAGGGGAAGAATGGTTTTTCATATAAAGAAAAAGAAGAATTTACATATTATATTAGTATGATATTAGAAGACAGTAATCTAAGAACTAAAATGAAGAAAGCAGCTATTGCTAAGGCTAATGAATATTCTAGCAATATTTTTGCAAGAAAGATAATGGATAGATATTTGCGTGTTTTGGAGGGTAATAAAGAGGAAATTATCACCCTGGCAAAGTTAAAACAACCTAAAGTGCAAAAACGATGAAATAATAACAAAACTTTATTAATTTACCGCTAAATATATCAAAGAAATCTAAAGCCCTCCTTATACTTGAAACTATGCATAAGAAGGGTTTTATTTTCCAACAAATAAAGTAATTTTATCATGAAAACATTCCTTAATTAGTGTTATGCTTGACCTGTTAATGATAGATATAAGAGCAGCATATTTAGTGCTATTATTATTGCCGCTATTATAACACCTAAAACTCGTACAAATCCCTTATTCACTAGCACCCCCATTAAATCCTTACGTTTAGCTATAATTAACATTTGGATTATAGGAAAAGGTAGAATAAAGCTAAGGGCTACTTGGCTTAGAAGTAAAACATTCATTGGATTTATTCCAAGTACAATTATAATTATTGCCGGTGTCATAGTTATAAGTTTTGAAACATTTTCTGGGATACTTAAATTTACAAAGCCTTTCATAATTGTCTGTCCTGCCATTGTTCCAACTGCGGAGGAGGATAAACCAGATGCTAGTAATGCTATTCCAAAGGCACCACTGGATAATGAACCTAATAATGGCTGTAATGATTTATGAGCTTGCTCCATTGTATCAACGATTAGCCCATTTCCATTAAATACTGCAGCTGAAACTATGACCATTGCTGCGTTTACTATAAAAGCAACATTCATAGCAACTGTAATGTCAATTTTCTCCATTCTCAAATGTTTAAGTTTACCTTTATCAGACAAATCAATACTTCTATGCTGAACTAAGTGTGAATGCAAATATATTACATGAGGCATTACTGTAGCTCCAAGCATTCCTACAGCAATTAATACTGCATCACTATTTGGTAATGATGGAACTATTGTGTGAATTCCTACTTGAACCCAGTCGGGTTTAGCAAGAAATAATTCAACTGTATAGGCAATACAAATTACTGAAACAAGTACTGATATTACTATTTCAACAGCTTTTTGCCCATATTTCTCCATATAACAAATGAAAAATGTTAATACTCCTATAATAAGTCCTGAATATATCATCGGTATATTAAATAACAAATATAATCCTAAGGTTCCTCCGAGAAATTCCGCTAAATTGGTTGCCATAGCGCCTATTTCAGCAACTACCCAAAATACCCAATTCACACTTCTAGGAAATACCTTGCTGCACATTTCAGGAAGAGTATGACCTGTTGCTATTCCTAATTTTGCTGACATTGTCTGTAAGAATATGGCCATTAAATTACTAAATAAAATAACCCAAATAAGTGTATATCCAAATTTTGATCCTCCACTAATATTAGTTGCAAAGTTACCAGGATCTATATATGCCACGCTTACAACAAAAGCTGGTCCAATAAATTTCAGTAATTGTTTTAACTTTATTAAATCTGTACTAAGTGCACCTTTTAAGGAAAAAAGTCTTGATACAGGTACATTAGTACTTCTTATACTTCTTTCGTTCTCCAAGAAAATTCAACACCTTTCTTACTTTATTTTTATGTGTATAAATCTCTTATTTTCATTCTTATATGTGATTAAAATAGTTATTATAAATTAACTTTCTTAGCCTTGTCTAAGTTTTCTTATAATATAAATTATGCAATAAAATTCTAAATGTTACAGGAAAGTAACTTTTTCTACCCTAAGGCATATAATTTATTAAGTAGATTATAGTGAGAAGTAGGTGAGAATATGATTAAAAACGATTTTTATACCTTCAACGAATATATGAAAAAAGAAAATAGCAAACTAACTGCGTCCATGGAGGATTACCTTGAGATGATATATAGATTATCATTAAAGAAAGGATATTTAAGAATTAATGAATTATCAAATGCACTTAATGTTCAACCTCCTTCTGCAACAAAAATGGTACAAAAATTATCTGAATCAAAGCTAGTAAAATATGAGAAATACGGAATTATAATACTTGAAGAAAGTGGGAAAAAGTTAGGAGAAGCACTTCTTAGCAGGCATCATATAATTGAAAATTTTTTAAGGATACTTGATATTCCCGATTCTGAAATATTAGATGAAACAGAAAAAATGGAACATACGATAAGTAATGAAACAACAAGATGCTTTCAGGATTTCGTAGATTTCATAAAAATGAATCCTAGTATAGTTACAGAGTTTAAATCTTACAGAGATTCCTTAAAGTAATATAAAAATACGTATACAAATAAAAGTATGATTTTTCATTTTCGATTTATATTTGTTTTGGTTTTGGAGAACGTTTTTTTATTAGTAGCATTTTTTTATACGACACATAGATTATTCAATAAAGAAATTATTTTCTATATACTAATGGTAACTTAAGGGATTTTTGGAGGTTAAAAAATGAATGAAAAGGCACCTCAAGAAATAAATCATATATTTAAACAAAGTGAAAAAAAATTAATTTTAACAATTATCTGTGTATCAATTATATTTGTAGGCAAGTTTTTAGGTGCAATTTTTACTAATAGTCTCGCACTTTTTAGTGATAGCTGGCACTTATTAACAGATATAGCATCATTAATTTTAAGTTTTTGGGGATTAAAAATCGGACTTAAAGCTGCTAATAATAGATATACCTTTGGTTATTATAGATTTAGTATTTTGACAGCGTTAATTAATAACATTTCTTTAATTATTATTTCAATATATATTTTTTATAAAGCAATTGTTAGGTATTTTAGTCCTATAGATGTGCAGCCAGAAGGAATGATTATTTTTTCTATTTTAGGGCTTATTGTAAATACAATAATAGTGTTAAACCTTAGAAATAATTCTAATAATATTAATGTAAAAAGCGTATTTTTACATTTTTTTGGAGACGCATTATCAGATATAGGCGTACTTATAGGAGGTTTAATAATTTATTTTACACATTTATCAGGAGTGGATACTTTGCTTAGTGGAATATTGGCTTGTTTAATTTTAAAAAATGCATTTAAGATGACCATTGAATGTACAAGGATACTTTTAGAAGCTGCTCCAGAGGAAGTTTCAATTGATGAATTGAAAAGTTCCATAAAAAATTTGGGTGGCATAATGGAAGTTACAGACGTGCATATATGGAGTTTATCCAAGGAAATTTTATCAATGACAGCACATGTATCAATACAAGAGTGTACCATAGAAAATTGTGAGAAAAAATTGCATGAAATACAGCATTTATTAAAGGAAAAGTTTAATATAGCTCACTCTACAATACAATTTGAAAAGTGTACATGTGGAAGTTGTTTTCACAGTAAACCAGATCATAGAAAGTGCTGCAATATGTGTATTGATAAATGCGAAAACCATAAAGGCAAAATAGTAATATGATGCAATACACTAATAAAACTCTTGCCTTGAAAATAGGTAGGAGTTTTTTATTAAAAGCTCAAAATGTATAAAAAGAGTCAATTAATATAAAAATAAATTAAAGAACATATTAGGTTATATAAATTGTAAAGTGAGGTGCATCAATTGAAGATGGGAAGGCTTTTTAAAAGTATTTTGTTTATATTTACAGTTATTTTATTATTTAATATATGTGAAAATACTGTAAAGTCGGAAACAAAAGTTGATTATAATAATCTTGCCATATTAGTAGATATAAGTGAAGAAAAACTATATTTAATTGATAAAGAGAATAACAAAATCATTAAAAAATATTACGTAGCTAGTGGTAAGCCTGAAACCCCTTCTCCAGTTGGTACTTGGAAGGTAGTACGTATGGGCAAATGGAGCGGTGGATTTGGTACAAGATGGATTGGACTAAATGTACCTTGGGGGAAATTTGGAATTCATGGAACAAATAAACCGGGATCAATCGGCTCTGAAGCATCTCATGGCTGCATTAGAATGCAAAATACTGATGTTGAAGAATTGTATGAATATGTAAGAAATGGAATGATAGTTGCTATATATGCAGGACCATATGGTCCCTTTGAAAAAGGATTTGTTAAATTAAAACCAGGAGATAGAGGATCAGATGTCTTGGAAGTACAAAGAAGAATGAAAGATAAAGGATATTATCCAGGTGAATTAGATGGAATTTATGGAGAAGGTATGAAGCAGTATGTAATGAAATTTAGAAAAGACAATAATCTTACAATTAATCATAATATAGATCGTGATTTTTACAAAAAACTTGGTATGATTTTAATAGATTAAAGAGACGAAAATTCTTATGTTTTATATATAATGAGCTTTATAAGCTCTTTTTTTATTATATGAATCACTTTTTATGTATTCATTTAATAAAATGTATTAAAAGCATTTCAAAATCTGAGCTTAAAGAGAGTGATAAGTTTAATGGATGATACCTGGTACTATAAAAATAGCAATGTAAAAATTAAAATTTCATTTTTAGCAATTCGATAGGGTGTACCAGTATTAAATTTTGCATAGTACACCCTCTAGAGAAAGGAGAGTGGACAATGCAATTTAAAAGTGTATATTTGAGTAGAATATTGGATAGAAAAATTTATTCAACTAATAACGAAATAGTAGGGGTTTTAAAGGATTTAGCTGTTGATGTGAGTTTTAAAAATCCCAAAGTAACTACAGCAGTTATTAAAACAAGAGATGGAATAAAGTTTATTGATTTTGATAATTTCCAAGTTTTTAAAGAAAAAAAACAATATACATTAATTTGTAACGAGATCAAAATAAAAGAATTAGGCAACGACCTACTATTAAAAAAGTATGTTTTAGATAAACAAATTATCGATGTTAATGGAAGAAAGGTAGTTAGAGCTAATGACGTTAGATTAATTATACTTGAATCCGGTATGTTTATTGCAGCAGTGGATATTGGAATTGAAGGAATATTAAGAAGAATTGGAATAGCAAAGCCGTTAAAGATGTTAGGACTAGAAGTAAACAGTAAATTAATGTTATGGGATGACATTGAAACAGTTTTTGCTTCAAGTGATATTTCTCTGTCAAAAACATATAATAAACTGCATACGCTTCATCCATCAGATCTTGCTGATATAATTGAGGATTTCGATACAAATACAGGAGCAATTATTTTTTCAAGCTTAGATACGGCAAAAGCTGCGGATGTACTCGAAGAATTGGACGAAGATGTACAAGTCAGCTTAATTAGGGCTCTTTCTACTGATAAAGTTGCTGATATTTTAGAAGAAATGCCAGCTGATGAAGCAGCTGATGTATTAGATGGTCTGAAAGAAGATAAGGCAGAGGAATTACTTAGCAATATGGAGAAAGAAGCTTCAGATGAAATAAGAGAACTTATGGAATACGAGGAAGATTTAATTGGAAGTTTAATGACAACTGATTTTATTTCATGTCCAATTAATTACACAATATCAGATGTAATAAACCATATTCGCAATGCAGAAGAAGATGAACAAGCCTATTATGTTTATGCTGTAAGTAATGAGAATAAACTCATTGGAGTAGCATCATTAAGGGAAATAATTATCTCTACCCACAATAAAAAATTAGAAGATATTATAAGTAAAAATGTTATATATGTGAAAGATGAAGAAAAAACAAGTCATTTACTAAGAGAAATAATAAAATATAATTTACTTGCTATGCCTGTGGTTGATGATGAGATGCATTTAATCGGAATTGTAAGCTTAAATGATATTGTTTATGAGGTTACTAAGCATAACAAGAAATTGGCGTAGTGGGAGGTGAAAAAGTGAATGAAAAAAGAAAAAGCTGGGTAGCAAATCTACTAATATTTTTAAGTATTTTAGGTCCAGGAATCATAACGGGAAGTGTAGATAATGATGCAGGAGGAATAACAACATATTCTGTAGCTGGTGCTGCTTATGGTTACAAATTACTTTGGTCACTAATTCCATGTTTTATTGTATTATTAGTAGTGCAGGAAATGAACGCAAGAATGGGGATAGTAACTGGAAAAGGTTTAGCAGACTTAATTAGAGAAAATTTTGGCGTTAGGATAACTTTCTTTATTTTTGTTGGATTAATTATCGCAGATATAGGAAATACAGCTACAGAATTTGCAGGAGTTGCAGGAAGTATGCAGATTTTTGGAGTAAGTAAATATGTATCAGTTCCTCTGGCGGCAATTGCAGTGTGGATTCTTGTGGTAAAGGGAACCTATAAAACAACTGAAAAGTTATTCTTGGTTTTTAGCTTATTTCTATTATCATATGTTGCTTCAGCGTTTTTGGCTAAGCCCAATTGGAATGAAATTGGCAGTTCTCTAATTCATCCTGATATTGAAATGAATTATGGTTATATAGGAACGATTATAGGTATGATTGGAACTACCATAGCACCTTGGATGCAGTTTTATATGCAGTCAGCTGTTATAGAAAAGGGACTTAAAATTGAAGATTTTAAATATGAAATTTGGGATGTTGTTGTTGGTAGTGTTATTACAGTAGTGGTTGCGTTCTTCATAGTTGTAGCTTGCGGAGCTACATTAAATAAAAGTGGAGTTCAAATAGAAGAAGCCAAAGATGCGGCAATAGCCCTTCAACCGCTGGCTGGAGCATTTGCTTCTGAAATTTTTGCTTTTGGGCTTTTTATAGCATCTATTTTTTCAGCAACAATACTGCCTTTAGCTACAGCTTTTTACATTTGTGAGGCTTTTGGTTTTGAAGCTGGAATAGATAAAACCATAAAAGAGGCACCAGAATTTTTCACTTTATTCACTGTAATAGTTATAGTTGGAATTGTAATTATATTAATACCTGGAGCGCCTTTAATTCAAATAACATTGGGGTCGCAGATTATTAATGGTGTTTTACTTCCAGTAGTATTAATTTGTATGATGCTTATGGTAAACAACAAAGAAATCATGGGAGAGTATGTTAATACAAGAGCTAAAAATATAATAGGCTGGGTAACTATTGTAGTGTTAATTATGTTGACTATTGTGTTAACCTTTGAACCTATAGTAACAACTTTCGTAAAATAGAATTAGTTAAAAATTATAAGTTATAAGTTAAGGAAGAAAAGCTTATAACTTATAATTTATCACTTAAAACTATACTAATCGCAAGTTCATTAATTCTATTATAATATTTTTGCAAATTAAAAATTAAATTTTCAAAAGCTATGTTATTTTATTACTTAGCTTCTCTTTTTTTCTTCAGATTTTTATTTGGGATCAGCAAAGTAAATACACTTCCTGCAACAATTGATAAGTAATAAGTTAACATTCTCCATATAAAAATTGCTGTTATTATTGTACCATTTTCAAAAAATAAGCTATAAATTAAATAAAATCCGCCTTCAGCACCTCCTTCGGCACCGGGAAGAGGAATAATTGCCATAAAATTTATTAGAAATATCTGGGCTGCTATCATGGTGAATAAATCATGAGAATTAAAGCTATAACTTCTATAAATACAATAAGGAATACTAAAAAATGCTATCCACTGAAGAACTGTTAATATAGATGCTTTAATGCACATTCGTTTATTCTTAAATATTAATGATATATTTTCGTGAAAATTACCTAACTCAATTTCAATTTTTTTATAAATATCTTGTGTATCTTTTATTAGCCGGACTCTTTTTAATATTTTAAATATGAATATTAGTATATTTTTAGTTAGATTGATGTTAAGTGAAAATAATATCATAAATATCATTATTATAATATGAACAATTAGACCTGAAATAAAAAAATATATAAAATAAGGTACATTTGAGTGAAAATAATTAAATTTAAATATGAATGCTAAAATTAAAATAGCTATATTTATAAATTGATGTAACATGAACTTAATCATTAAAATAGAGCCAGATACGCCAGCAGGAACACCACTTTCTGTCATTGAATACAATTGGGCTGGATGGCTTCCAGCAGCAAATGGAGTAACAGCGCCAAAATATACACCAACCATTTCGAAATGAAAACATTTAATAAGCAATTTATCTGTTTTATGAAAATTTTTTGTTATTACATATAAAACTAACATTTCAAATATCCAAAACAAGACCATTAAAATTAAAGCGGATATTAGCCATAATGGGCTTAATGTTTTTAGTTCCTGGACTATGGAAGTTAAGCCTTTAGTAAATAGGAAAAAGGATAAAAAGATACAAGCAGAAACAAATATGACGATTGAATTAAACACTTTATTCTTCATTTGTACTTCTCCTAAATTTAAAATTTCTTATGATGATATAGTATCGTAAAACTGTTTCCACATTTTTAATACATAGTCCTTTGAATAGAATTTATGACATTTCCAGGAGTTGTTAGATGCAGTGGAATAATTATCGTCCTTTTTCTCGAGAGAATTTATAAGTTTTATAAATTCTAAGGTATTTTTCCCACTTAAATAATTATCAAATAAAATATTATGATATATATCTAAATCCCTTAAAAGCACAGGAATTTTTAAAGCCATAGCTTCAAGAATGGACATAGGGAATAATTCATTATATGAAGGTAAGAACATTAGGTCACAAATATTGTATATATCATTCATTTTATCTCTATTTATAATGCCCAAAAATTTAACATTTTCAGGTGGATTTAATATTACTTTTTTTAGTTCTTTATACCCATCAGTTATTGGTCCGAAGGAGAAACCTCCAGCCCATATAAATTGAATATGTGGAAGGCTTTTAGCAACTTCAATAAAATCCATAACACCTTTTCTGGTCTGAACTTGACCAACCCCTAGGACAACAAATTTGTCTAATGGTATTTCATAATCTTTTTTTATATTATTGATTTTTTCTTTATCATATCTATAAAAACTATCCTCAGATACAAAGTTAGGAATATAGGTTACTTTTTGTTCGTTAATTTTATAATTCTTAAGAACGTCAATAAAATATGGATTAACAACAACTAAATGATCAACACTTTTATAAAACCAAATTATATATTTGTAGAATATTTTTTTTATAGGAATAGGTAGTTTAAGACTTTCTTCTATGGTCTCTGGTACAAAATGAACATAGGCTACACTTGTACCTAGGAGCTTTGAGAAAGGTATGCTTAAAAAAAATTTAAAATCAATTGTATGATAATGAACAATACCACGCAAATTGGAGCTATTTACTTTAACAGTATAATTATCTTTGAGTCCGTTTTTAACTAAATTAACTTGCTCAATGTAAGCTGATAAAACTCCTTGACCTTTAACTTTTTCAGCCGAAGAAAGCATATTAATTGTATTCATAAAAAGTCTCCTCTCATTTTATTATTATCATTGTTTAGTTTCTGTAAATTTTGATTATATATTCTAAAATCGAAATTAAATAAAATGATTAATATTAATTTAAAAAGCTAATCTTATATATTATATAAACACTTCTTTAAATATTATTACTGCGCCAATATTATACCATATAGTGGTAAAGGGACGTGTTATATATAAGTTAAATAAATTTTCAGTTAATATACACTCAAGTGCAGCTTATATGTTGTTTATCTATAATCAAAAGTGGTATATTTAATTTAGCACAAGTTCGAAGATGAGAGGTGAGTCATACTATGAAAAGTTTATGCGTTATTGGAAGCTTAAATATGGATTTAGTAACAGCTGTTGAAGAGTTTCCAAAGCCAGGTGAAACTATTTTGGGAAACAGTTTTAAAACTTTCCCAGGAGGGAAAGGAGCAAATCAAGCAGTTGCTTTAGGAAGATTAGGTGCAAAAGTAATTATGGTAGGAAAAGTTGGAGAGGATATATATGGAAGTAAGTACTTAGAAGTCCTAAAAGATAATAACGTAAATTATAATTGTTTACATGTAGAAAAAGGAATATCATCAGGAATAGCGGTAATTCAAGTAAATTATAGAGGAGAAAATAATATAATTATTATCCCTGGAGCCAATGGTGCAGTAGACATAAAGTATATTGAAAGTAAGTGGAATACAATAGTTGAAGCAGACATATTTTTATTTCAATTAGAAATTCCAATGATTACAGTAATTGATACTATGAAGAAATTAAAAAATAGGGGAAAAACAATCATCCTAGATCCGGCACCAGCAACAAAGCTGCCTGATGAGATTTTTAAGTATATTGATTATATAACTCCTAATGAAACAGAAATAGAAGCTTTAACGGGCATAAATATTAAAAGTGAAGAGGAATTAAAAAAGGCAGCGCAAGTACTTTTAGATAAAGGAGTAAAGGTAGTAATTCCTAAGCTTGGAAGTAAAGGTGCTGCAATTATTAAAATGAATGAGTATACTAATATCCCTGGATTTAAAGTTAATACAGTGGATACTACAGCGGCGGGAGATTCATTTAATGCTGGCTTTGCTTTTGCTTTAGCACAAGATAAGCCCTTAGAAGAATGCGTAAAATTTGGGAATGCTGTAGGTGCTATTTCAACAACTGCATTAGGTGCGCAAGAGGCAATGCCAACTTTTGAGGCTGTTAATGAGTTTATTAATACCAGCCAGTGCAGTAGAAGATTATAATATTTTTGTACTCTGACGGATTAATACATGAGTTTTGTACTGATTTTTATGGGTTAGAATCCCATTTATCTTTAATATCTTATATATTATAATAATTATATATTATTGATTAGAGGAGAAGTAAAATATGTTTTTTGGTAAAAATAAGTTAAAGGTAAGAAGCGAAGAAGATGAAGATAGAGTTAAAACTTTTATAGAATACTATGGAGTGAAACAAAGGGATGAATTTAAAGTAAAGGTTTTAAGTGAGCTAATTGGGAATGATCTATGTATGGTAGTTGTGGATTCTAGATTATTATACAGCGGAAATCAGGGAAGGCCGCAAGTTACATTTAGTGAAATAATTGAATACTTAGATTCTGCAAAAATATTATATAAAAAAATTGAAATTAAGAAAATTCCTGAGGTAACCATGTTTGGTGTAACTATAAAAAAAGGATCTAAGAAGACAGATAAAGATTATATTGTCGCGTTTGCCTTGAATAGAGATAATTTTAAGAAAATAGAGGGAATTGTAAGTAAATTTAATACATATTATTTTATAGATAAATCAGGTCAAGAAGAAGAAGCTTTATTAAAAAAGTTAGAAAATAATTATGAGTATGTGGATGAAATGAGTAAGGAATTCTATTGCCAGATATTTGATAATAATTTTACTGATCAATTGGTTATTTTATCAGGATGTGAATCAGCCACAGAAATTAAAGCAATAATCAATAGCTGCTATTCAGATTAATAATAGTTTAAATAATTTTTGGATAGTATATTAGTTAAAATAAAGTAAGACAACAATGACTGACCACAAATCATGGTCAGTTAAAGTTTTATTTTTACCCCTCCTGCAGATTAGTTATTAATACTTCTTCTGTATTCTTAGGGTTATTTAGAAAATGTATATTAGCAGTTCCTGCATTGTTATTTATACTTTCAATATAAATTGGTGTTCCATGATAGGTTACATTAATCATGTTAGGGGAAGAAAAAATTTCTTGTGCACGTTCTTTATCCATAGTTGCTAGCCTCCTTTTAAAAAATTAATTATCAATAATATCTTTTGCACTAAGATTATAGAATATTCTTTTTCTTTAAGGCACATGAAAATAAATAACAAGTCCACAATTGTCGTGGATATTTTTCATCAGACAAGGAGGCGAATTGCCCTCATAGCTGCCCTATTATAAGTGAGAGTCCAAAAGTGATGCTCCAAATCTTGTATTTGGCTAGCAG
>NZ_AUUU01000074.1 GCF_002760435.1 Clostridium sp. LS | reverse complement strand
TCACGCCAAATCATAGATTTGGGTTCTCTGCTTAAGAGCCTTTAACAGCTCATTTTTAAATGCCTTCTTCATAAGAATATTTATTATTTCTGGTGAAGATATCCATATAAAGATTTATTAAATATGTAAGTTACTTATACAATAAATCAAATTATAATGTGAGTGCCTATATGTGCTAAATACACGATAATATAGAAAATATATTTATTAGTACTATCTAACCAGAAAGAAAGGGTATTCTTTTGCGCAGTGTTGCATTGAGAATATAGCTATAGGTATTTCTTCAGTATAAGTTGTACCATTCTTGCTTGTCCTGAGCTTGCCTCAGGAACATGCAGAAATGGTACAACTTATGCTGTTAGAAATCCATAGCTATATTCTCTAGCAACCGAGCAATAGAATACCCTTTCTTTCGGCTAGTTGCACCATAAATATTACTTCGCAGGTTCCCATTTGCAGCGAACCGGTGATATAATTGCATTTTCTTTTTTTAGTTCTTTAAATGCATTATCAATTTCCTTACGATCTAATCCAGATAATTTTTCAACTTCACCTGCACTTACTGGTTTTCCTGCTTCTTTCATAACTTCTAAAACTTTTTCTTTAACGCTCATTACTTTAACTCCCTTCGATTAGAATAATTTTCTTTATTTTGATTATATTTTAATAAGATAATTTAATCAATAATTATTTTCCTATAAAATTCATTATCACTTCCAAATAATCTCTTTCATGAATACAAAATTCTTCACGTTTTAATTCAAATTTGTACTTATTATCCAAAGAAAAAGCTATCATACTATTAGTATTCCCTAAAACATATCTCTTAAACTCATCCAATGATATCTTAACCATCTTTTCCACTTCATCTCCAAAAATAAATTTAGGATTCTTAATATTATATAAATATAAATGACATAATTCATTATTATGAAAATTGCTCAACCGTCTTTCTTCTCTGATATTACCTATATATTTTAGCTTTTTGGTATCAATATCTAGACCAATCTCCTCTATTACTTCACGCTTTATGGCATTTTCAATATCTTCTCCAATATCAATATGACCTGCAGCCGAAATATCATATAATCCTGGAAAATCTTTTTTCTTATATGATCTTTGCTGAAAATAAATCCACTTCTCATTACATGAATCATCTACAATCCAGCAATGTACTACTTGATGTAGTAATCCTTTTGAATGGATTTCAGAACGTGTTGATATACCAACATAATTTAACTTATCATCATAAAAAGACAGCATTTCATCATTTTCCATATAAATACTCCTTATAATTAAAGTATATTTAAATTAGATTATATTCTTTTACTATGTACTTTACTAAGTTTTCTTCATCGCTAAACTCTAGATCATATTTAAATATTGGTTTTTCTAGTACAATTAATTTAATTTTACATTCCTGCACTGCCCTTAGTTTTTCCAGAACCCCGCCTTCTTTACCGCTATCTTTAGTTAAAATAGCTTTAATGTTATATTGATGAATAAAAGCTTTTTCTAGTTCATAAGATATCGGGCCTTGAAGTGCTATAATATCCTTAATATTAATTCCTTCCTCAACTATTTTAGATAACACCTTTGGCATGGGCAAAATTCTATGTATAACTCTATATTTAAAATCCAAATTTAAAAATTTAGAAACATTATTTCCACCAGTTGTGTTTAAAATATTCCCATCTATATTCTTAATAAGTTCAATAGCCTCATCATAATTTTGAACTCTAAGTATATCTTCATCTTTAATATTCTCTAATGAACCTTTTCTTTCATATCTTATATACTTAATTTTTAATTCCTCTGTACACTCTAAAGCAATCCTCGTAACTTCCTTTGCATATGGATGGGATGCATCAATCAAAACATTAATTTGATTCAAATTTAGCCAGTTTAACATTTCAGCTTTACCTAAAGGCTTTGTATTTAAAACTTTTATATTAAATTCTTCAAGGAGCTTTCCACCATAACTTGTTGCTGTTGAAACTGCAATATCATTAGTATATTTATTAATTAATTCTAAAATTTTTCTTCCTTCAGAAGTTCCTAATATAAATCCAATCATGTTTACCTCTTATTTTCATATCCTCTTGGTGTAATAAATTTATCGCCTTTATAATAACTTTTTGAATTTCCTATAATTACAATTGACATCATATCAACTATTTCAGGATCAAAATTGCTAATCGTAAACAAGCTATAGCTTTGACCATCTCTAAGAGCATGTCTAACTACCGCCACAGGTGTGTTATCTTTTCTAAACTTTTTAATTATATCAATGCATTCCTTTAAATAATCTGGTCTCCCTTTACTTTTAGGATTGTATAATGATATTACAAAATCCCCTTCTGCAGCCAGTTTTACTCTCTTTTTTATATCTTCATAAGGAGTCATTAAATCACTTAAACTAATATTACAATTATCATGCATAAGCGGAGCTCCAATTATAGAACCTGCGGCACTGCTTGCAGTTATTCCAGGGATTATTTCAACATCCTCATCTTTTCTAAGCTCAAGGATTAAGCCAGCCATTCCATAAATACCAGCATCTCCAGTACTTATTAGTGCAACATTTTTATCTTTACATAAACTCAATGCTTCCCTGCACCTATCCTCTTCTCCCTTCATTCCTGTTGAATACAATTCTTTACCTTTTACTAACTCCTTTATCATATCAATATACTTTGTATATCCCACAATAACATCACTATCTTCAATTGCCTTTAAGGCTCTTAAACTCATATTTTCTATACTTCCTGGTCCAATTCCTATAACTCTTAGTTTTCCCATTATAAATCAGCCTCTTTCATTTTATTTTTATCCTTCGAATAAAATTAGATATATTGCTATCTAATTTTATAATATATCATTGCAATATTGCATAATCAATAAAATATATGACTTTTAAATTTTTAAGCCTTTAATTTAATATTACATTAGTTTCTTAAAAACAAAAATTTAAATTACTGAAACTAAAAAGGGCATGCATCTTGCATACCCTAAATCAAATTAACTTTATTCATTAATAAATTTTTTTCGAACATCTTCTAAGTTTACAGTTTTTAATGAATCAGCAACTTCAATGCCAGTTACAATTACATTATCTTTTACAATAAGATATGTTCCGCTATTAGGTATATTAAATTCAACATTAACAACACCTTTTTTTCCATTGAAATTAGTTACCACATTATCGTTATCACCATTTAATATAGTAAATTTATCATCAGCATCATCAAATGCACTTAAATCTATTGATAGATTTGTTTTTATTCCTTTTTGCAATACTATAACAAGAGGCTCAAACTCATAACCAGTTCCCTTTATATTTAAAGTCTGACTGTCTGCAGAAATATTTGCTTTTTTAATTAACCTATCTGTAGAAACCTTACTTAAATCATTACCATAGATACTTGGTGTTTGTGCTGCGGCTGAACCTGCTGTTCCGCCTTTGCAGCAGCTCATTCCGCTGCTTGGTGCTGGAATTGATGAATCTGCTTTTGATGTATCTACTGAATCAAGATTATCTGTAACTTTAATTACTCCTCTTATCATCCCCATCCAACAGCTAAAATTTATATCCCCATCTTTTGGTGTAAATTCTATTGTATTCTCACCAGATTTTAAAGTTTTTTGTATATTAAGAGATGGAACTACTACAGCATTATTACAAGAATTAATTTGGCTTCCTGTAATAATCCATTTAACAGGTATACCTTTTTGAACATAAAAAGCATTAGGAGTATAACCATTATTATCTGCAGTCATCTTAATTATTTGAACTCCATTTTCTATAGTTGCTTTACCTATATTTGCTTGAGATGCACTAGCTTGAGTACCTGATAGATTTTGTACTAAAGTGCTGGCATTAGGCACTCCAACACCCGCGAGAGCTAGACCTCTATTTCCCATTATTAAACCTAGTATTACAACTAATATTCCACTAAATTTTAATAATTGCTTTGTATACCCTTTACTTAATAAGCCTGATATTGCTCCAAATACTAACATTAAAGGAACTGTTCCTAAAGAAAATAGAAACATTGATACAGCGCCATTTATAGCACTACCAGTCCCTAATGCATAAAGCTGCATGGTTTGTAATGGCCCACAAGGCATTAATCCATTTAATATTCCAACTAGAAAAGGTGCCTTAGGTTTATTTTTTATATTACAAGAAGACCATGGCAGTTTAATATTGAACTTTCTAAATAAAGATAAACCAGCCATATTTAAACCCATTATTACCATAAATATTCCCGCAAAAATTTGAAGTCCTGCTTTCACATTTAGCGATAATGATAATACTGAACCTAAAGCTCCTACAATTCCACCTATAATTGTGTAGGACGTTACTCTTCCAGCATTATATAAAATTGATGGCATTAAATTTTTTAGCTTACTCTGATTTTCAATTAAGATATTATTTTTAGATAAACTTTGAGTAAGCATTATTCCACCACACATACCTACACAATGGATGGAGGTAAGCATACCAACTACAAATAGTACTACATAAGATGCATTATTTAGCTTAGCGCTCATATCAAAACCTGCAGTAGAATTACCAAGAAGTAAAACAGCTGCAACTATTACTAAAAAGCCTGCAAACTTTATGCTGCTTGAACCTTTTGTACTATAACCTGCTTTATTTATGGCCTCATTAAGTTGTATTCTAGTGCAAAGTTCACTATCATATTCAACAATTACTTGAGCAGCACTATAGCTTGCCATTGCATTTACAACTCCATTAACTTTCTTTAACGCTTTTTCCACCCTGCTCTCACAGGAAGTACATGTCATATCATATACTTTGATAATCTCTCTATTAATACTCATATTCCCCTCCACTAAATCATTGTATTTCATTTTATTAATAAGTTTTAATTAATTATAATAAAAAATTATGTAGATTTTATGAGGATATTATGTAATTTCATTATTTTTGCTAATGGATACAATAAATGTAGTTCCTTTATTCTCCTTACTATCTACATCTATAGTTGCTGAGTGCAGAGTCAATATTTTCTTAACAAGTGTGAGGCCAATCCCACTGCCTTCTATTTTCTGCCTGCTTTTATCTCCCCTATACATCCGTTCAAAAACATAAGGTAAATCTTCTTTTTTAATACCAATACCATTATCTCTAATTTTAATAATAACAGAATTTATATTACTACCTATATCAATCCATACAATTCCATTAATATTAGTAAATTTTATTCCATTGGATATAAGATTTATGAATACTTGTTTTAATTTATCATAATCACCTAAAACTACAAATTCCCTGTCATCTTCTTTATTCATAACTAATTGTATGTTTTTTTCATTAGCAGCAATTGAAAAATCACTAATTACAGTTGAAACAAGCTCGCCTATATTGACTAATCCTAAATTAAGCACGATTTCATCTGATTCTATTTGTTTTAATGCATTCAAATTGTTTAAAAGCTTGCCAAATCTTATTACTTCATCATTTAAGCTATTGAGTTTTTCAGTAGTTACAGGAATTATGCCATCTATCATAGCTTCTAGGTTATTCTGAAGCACATTTAAAGGAGTTCTTATTTCGTGAGAAATATCTGAAATAAGCCTTTTTCGGAGTAGATCCTGACTATTTAGCTTATCTCCCAAAGAATTTATGCTCTCGGTTAAATTTCTAATTTCCTCAATATTGCTCTGTATATTTGATTTTGAAGTATAATTTCCTCTTGATAAACTTACTGAAGTCTTTGCAACTGCTTTTATAGGTTCTGAAAATTGTTTTGATAGAACCAAACTTATTCCTATTACTATTGCTAAAGTTAATACACCGCTAAATACTATACTCTTATTAATCTGCGTCTTGAAGCTTATATCTTCCTGGGATAGTAAAACAGGTGAATATTGGCCTACTATAATATAGCCTACAGTTTTGTCATTAACATTTATATCAAAAGTATTAGTAGTATAGACTCCAGTTTCTTCCGTTCCACTTGCAGTCATATAATTTTTATATTTTATATCTTCATGATTCATTTCCCAAACAACTTTTTTATTTTCATCTAAAAGTGATAAACAATAGTTGCTCATATAGGCCTCATGCATCATTTCTTCCCCTGAAGTACTATTCCATCCACCATCATTTTTATATACTTGTTGAAAGTATTCTACTAATCTTGTATTTCTCTGAGTTTGAATATTTTCCATATATTTATTAAAAGTATTTGTTATAGTTATATTTATTATTAAAGCAGATAGCAGTACAGATACAACAACACAAAATATTATGATTATGCTCAATCGCTTTCTAATACTCTGCTTCATACTTCTTCACCAAATTTATAACCGATTTTTGTAACTGTAATAATATATCTAGGAGATTTGCTATCTTTCTCAATTTTCTTTCGTAAATTTTTAATATGAACATCTATAATTCTATCCGAACCTTCAAAATCAATACCAAAAGCCCTTTCTATTATAGCTTCTCTTGAAAATACTTTTCCTTTATTTGAAGCTAAAATATATAATATATCAAACTCATTAGGGGTTAAACTTATTTCTTCTCCATTTAATTTAACTAATCTCTTATCACTGTCAATTATCAATTTATCTTTATCAAAAAAAAGTACATTATCATTATCTCCACCTATTCTTCTAAATAAGGCGTTTACTCTTGCAGTAAGCTCTCTGGGGCTTAATGGTTTTGTTAAATACTCATCTGCTCCGATATTTAAACCTTCAATCTTATCACTTAATGTACTCTTGGCAGTCAGCATAAATATATATACATCTGATATTTTTCTAAGAATTTTACAAACCTCTTCTCCTTCAATATCCGGAAGCATAAGATCCAAAATTACAAGGTCAATTTTTTCTTTTCGAAAAATTTCAATTCCATCTAATCCATTATCAGTTGAATAAACTTCGTATCCTTCTTTTTCTAAATATGCTTTTAAAATTTCTGATACGCTTTGTTCATCTTCAATTATTAAAATATTACTCATATTATTAACCTCTTTAATATTTTTATTTTATATATTCTATAATACAAAATATTTGTAAAGATTTTATGAAGAATTATATTTAATTTAACTATTTCATCCTTTAAAGTTTCATTCCCTTGAACTTCAATTTTATTTATATCTTCTTCCTTATCCTTAGAATTATTTCTCTCCTTAATTTTAATATTTTGATGCTTCGCAAAATTCTTCACACTATAAATTTTATCTTCGTTAAGTTCAATCATTTCCAATTCTATAAATACTTCTAATGCCATTTTAAATTTATCGATATCCCTATTAAATTCTATTGCTAAAGTTTCTATTGAATATCTGATGAACTTATTAAAAAATTTTTTATTCACATAGAAAAATAAAGTTTTTGAGTGGTGTAGCATTTGGGTATATTTTAAAATTTTTATTAATAAAATTTACAAAACCATGTATTTATGGAGGTTATCAAATGCTAGAAAGTATCAAAAAAGCATTAGAAGGTGCCCTTAGCAAAGGAATCTATGATTTAATTAATTATTTATTCTTTTTTGTACTTGGGGGAATCTCTGGGCTGGTAAGTCATTCTATTTCCGTTAATAACAAATATTTGATACCTTATGCGATCATAATAACTATTACTTCCACTGCTTCAGTTACTTTGCTAGCATTAGTAATATACAAAAAGGTTAGTCCTCTTCATAATTTCTATTTAGATACAGATTTTGATTATATATTTCTAGAAAAAAAACTCACATATGAATATAACAATCCAGAGGACATAACTTATACAAAGAAATATAGAATTATCTTACGCAAAAGTACTGATAGATTTCATGATAAGTATAATTGGACCGGTGGTGATACTCCCATTATTACTAGCTCAGATCCACATCATAGAATTTTTCCGACAACAAGAAGAGATTCCTACCAACAATTTGAAGTCTGTTTCGGTAAAAAGTTTAAAAAAGGAGAAATAATTGACCTAACCCTTATTTTTAAATTGACCGATAAAGATATGAAAGCTACACCTTCTTTTTCAACGACAATAGTTGAACCCACAAAGAAACTCACGTTAGCAATTAAAATTAATAAGGAATATAGAACTGCTTCAGTGATTTATGAGAAATTTCCTTCCACAGATAGCCGCTTAGCATTAGAAACAAAGGAATATAATTTCCCAGATAATAGTGAAATTGAAGTAATAATTGATAATCCTAAAATGTTATTAGTTTATTCGTTAAATTGGGAAAATCCAAAATCTGAAAGTTAATAAATTTTTGTTATAAGTAGCAACATACTGGTCAATACTATATTATGAACAAAGGTCTATTTTAAATCTAAGAAACAAAGGGTGAAGTTCTATGCATGATTAGTAATTTTACAAATAAAAAGAATAGCCAATTGATGGTTATTCTTTTAATTTTTCATAATTTTTAATTTCTGGTTGTAAATTTTTTATCTAAGTAAAAATTTAGGTGTCTATATTTCTATAGATGTTTAAGTTCTTATTTATTAATATTACCATATGGATAATGAGAACTTTCCTTTGTAATTAATGAAATAATCTACATACTAGTATTACGTAGGACCACATGTCAATTTCAACTTTTTCATTAGAAATATAAGGTATGTTTCTATCCTTATTTTTTGCTCATTACTATCCCTTTAGCATGTAGAATTATGCAACAAAATAGCACATCTTCATTCCGAATAATGCGCTATCTTAATCCATTATTTATTTTGGCTTGTACATATTATAAAAATTTATGCAACAAAATCATAATACATTTCCAATTTTTCTAGTTATGATGTTTGTTTTATGTCTATTTGCTTCTACGAGCAACCATTTCAATTTCTATTCGAGCACCAAGGGGTAATGCAGCAACTCCGATGGTTGTTCGTGCAGGATAAGGTGAAGAAAAATGTTTTGAGTAAACTGTATTCATTGCTGCAAAATCATTCATATCAGTTAAAAATACATTTACTTTTTCAACATCATCTGGTGTTAAACTAGCTGCCTTTAATACATTAAATAAATTTTTAAAACATTGCTCCGTCTGAGCCACAACATCTCCATCGACAATTTTTCCTGTTTGAGATTCAATTGGGGTCTGTCCGGATAGGAATATCAATTCACCAGATTCAACCGCATGAGAGTAAGGACCAACAGAAACAGCCCCCTCAGCACTAAAAGCTTTTCTTGACATAATAAAACTCCTTTCTTATTCACTATAATTTGGTATTAGTTTACAGCAATTATACCATATTTCTATAAATTTAATTTATTATTTCTTTACATTTGATAAGAAGTAACCATATTATTCAATTTTCAAAGAACATTTCGATACTTTACTACATCAAATCTACAGATTATGCACCACTTTACAGATAAGCAGCTTACTTCGGAAATTCGTGTCCTATCCATAATTTTACCTCTTGATTATCTTTAAGAAACTGCATCATATTTTCAAATGATTTTTGTCCAAGTGTCGTATCTGAACCTGAAGGGCCAACACCTTTTTCAATACTTAAGCTGATGCAACATGCATCACCAGCTATAAGAATAGGATGTTCTTTTGTATTAACTAAATAAGAAATATGTCCTTTGGTATGACCTGGCGTGGATATTGCCCAAAAACTCTGATCACCGAATATATCAATTGCTTTCCCTAATGGAGTTGATTGAGCTTGGGTGGAATCAAAATCAAGAATATACATTATATCATTATTTTTAAAATCATTTGGTTCAAGGAGCCACTTAATTAATAATGGTTTTTCACCTTTACCTGAGAAATATAAGAGGTTATCTGGCAAGGCAGAGAGACCTGATGTATGGTCCAAATGTAAATGAGTGAAAAAAACTCCTTTTATTTCATTGCGATAATTCTCTATTTGTTTATCAATTGCATCTTCAGGCTTTAGTATTGTTTTTGGTATAAATTTGCTAATTAATGAAACCTTCATTTTTCCATAAGGATTATTTATATATGAGGAACCACAACCAGAATCAATTAAGAAATACCCAAACTTTTCATGAGAAATTAGATAAGCAAAAATTGGAACAGATATTTCCTTATCTTTCAATCCTGAACAAGACGGATGCTTTAGATTTATTGCAGTTGAAAGATGTGTTTTTAAGTCACCTGAATATATTAACTTTACAGTTATTGAAGAAGAACTTTTAAGAAAATCCTTCTTGTTTGGTATTTCTTTAAATTCAGATTTGAAACTATAATTAGAAAAAAGGCTCCTAGAGAAAGATTTTGTTTTATATATTAATCCGCCAAAAATATTATGAGCTACTATTATTCCGACTAGAACAAAAACTGATATTATATATAATTGAATCAAATTTACTCCCCCAAAAATTTATTTAAACATTTTATAATTTACATTTTTACCATTCCAGATCAATTATATCATAAGTTGTACATTGTATTTTTCCTCCAAACTATCTCTAATTTTAATATTCTTTAGTAAACTCTTTTCCTTAAATCACTAGCCTGAAACTTGAATATTTAATTTAGAATTTCACATAATAAAATCATTCATATTTGTTGTTTTTAATAATATCTTAAGGTGGCTATACTATTCAAAATATATCACCTAATAATAGTGTTTATATAACGCTTTTTGATGAAGATCAGCGTCAAATACAATCTATTCATTTACCACCTAAATCAGAAAACTATAACTTAATTCCTCTTGAACCCAGTTATAGAATTGTAATTATTGGAAAAGGCGAAGTAATTATTGCTTAAAAGACACTTTAATAAGGTGTTAAAGTAGAATCCATACCATTGATAGCCAAAAAAGAACTTGGTATACTTAAATTTCTAAGCACATCGAGTTCTATATTATTATCATGCCTCCAACAAATTCTATATTATTTACTTCTAAGTTTTAGTGATTTATAACTAAAGAAAATTATGAAATAAAAATAAATCATTATTATGCTAACTTAGTATTATTAACTGATGTTAAAATATACCGAACATCCACTAATTGTTTCTTCTCTATATCACAAGTACATTCGTCATTATTGCAAATAAATCCATTAGATTCATAAAACTTCCTTGCATTATAATTTTCTTTTAGAACCCATAAATAAAAATTTTCATATCCCTTTATTTTCATATCAATTAGAGCTGCATTCAGCAATTTCTTTCCGTAACCTTTTCTAAAATGGTCTGGAAGCAAATAGAAGGATTTTATTTCTCCCCGATTAGCAAACTTATCATCTCTTGCTTTACCATAAGCAATGCAGCCTACTGGTAGTTCATTTTCACAAATAAGTTGTGCTGTTAATGTATTATTATTTATCCACTTTTGAAAAGATGATACCCAAAATGTACATTTCAATTCATCTAAATATTTATGTGGTACAATACCTTTATAAGCCGACTTCCAACTTAAAGCATATATGTTACTAATGATATTTACATCTTCCAAAGTCGCTTTTCTTATTTTCACATCCATTTTTTTCACCTTCCTCTAAGGCTATGTTAATTCCTTCTGATATCTTTGGGGCTACTTTAATGCCAAATATGAAACGTAGAAATTTTATACGTCTTATAACCTCATATAAAAGGAAACATATTGTAAAAGTTACAGTTACAATGACTATATACTTAACTTCAGGGCTAATATTAAGCTTTATTACGAAAAAACCAACAATAGTGTTAAATAGCATATGAATTACATATATGGGGAATGAAGCTTTAGAAAGATAATTCAATACTCCTGTATTCTTATTCATAAATTCATTTGCTAAACCAATAAGCGCAAATACAGGAATAAGTTTAGTGGCTCTATCGAAAAATCCGTATATAATCCATATTGCTGACCATGGTTCAAATTTATCTGGCAGTGTAAACTTCATATAAACTATAATAATGCTCACTGCAAGATACGCCCACTTATCTCTATTTATAGCTTTTAGGTACCTTTCATCAGTTACTAAAAAAAAACCTATAAAAAATATCGCAAAATATACCAAAGGATTCTTGTCATTTAAAATATTCACTGCCGAAATAACAGTAATAGGTATTACAGTTAATATAAGCATTAATGGTTTTTCAAAAAAATTTGCAAGATTAGATAATAAATTATTGCAGTTACCTTTGATAATACTCATAAATAAGGGCATCCCTACTAATGAGAACACAAAAAGAAAAATAATAAACCATAAGTGAGCAGGCGTAAATGCACCAGTTACTCCCGTAAAATCTCCTGGGTTTTTAGTAAAAAAATTAATTAAATGTTCTAAGAACGTAAGATTTTTATTTTTTGAAATTAAATATATATATGTCATTATTGGATTTAATATGATGCATCCAAATACAGCAGGAATAAGTAATTTTCTTACCCGCTCATTTATAAACTTATTTACTGTACGTGATTGAAGCGAAAAATAAACTGACATGCCTGCAATCACAAAAAGCAGTGACATATGAAATCTATCAATAACACTGTCTAATATATTAAAAAGTCTTACATTAACAGTATCTTTTATGTACATAATAGATTCTGGATTAGTGTTAAATATTAATAACGAGTGAAAAGGCATAACTAGTAAAACTCCTATAGTCCTAAGCCACTCAATATCATATCTTCTAGTTGTTTTATTCATTTTAACCCCCTACTTCTATATATTACAATTTTTATTCTTATAGCTTAATATAAACAATAATATTCTTATTATAACATATTCTGTTAATACCTTATTCTTCAAATAACGTGTTCTAGTAATGATTTTACTTTTATATCAGTATCTGTTTTCGAAGAGGGTGTATTAACAATTAATTTCAAGTTAGAATTATCTGAAACATCAAAACTAATGAATTCAAAAAAAAGTTCACCTACAATTGGATGTTTTAGCTTTTTGTATGTTTCACTATTTCCCTGTACATCATGTCGATTCCACCATAAATTAAATTCATCACTTTCTCTTTTAAGATCTTCAATGATTTTAGCAAGCCAGGGATCTTCAATGTAGTGTCCAATTGTTGATCGAAATCTTGCCAGCATTCCTTGTGCATGAGATTCCCAGTCTATAAATAATTTCTTATAATCATCATATGTAAACATCATCTTAATCATATTTCTCTTACTCACATCTATTTTACTAAAATCAGCAAATACAGCACTTGCAGCTTTATTCCATGCAATAATGTTCCACCTCGTATCCATAATAAAGGACGGACTCAGTAATAGATTATCTAGCACATGCTGCAGCATCTCACTAACAGATTCTTGGTATGAAGGAATATCTGTCGGAAGAGCTTGTCTTGCCAAAGTATATAGATGAATTCGTTCTTGTTTATTAAGCATTAGTACCCTAGACAGGCTTTCCAGTACCTCTGCTGATACTTGTATAGAACGTCCTTGTTCAAGCCAAGTGTACCAAGTTAACCCTATGCCTGCAATATGTGCCACCTCTTCCCGTCTAAGACCTGGTGTACGGCGACGTCTTAACCCTTCTGAAATTCCTAATTGAGATGGTGAAATTTTGGCTCTTCTGGTCTTCAAAAAATCTCCTAATTCTTTATATCGCTGTTTCTCCATATTCAAACTTCCTTTTTATCCTATTATTATTTATACCAGTACAAATACGCTCCTATATCATCATAGAACTTTATATTATATTTATAACATATTCTAATACTATAAAATATACAAACGGAGGGTAATTATTCATGAAAATACTATTTTTAAATGGTTCACCTAGAAAAAACGGATATACTATTAGTGCAATGAAATGTATTGAAAAAGAAATTCACTCAAAGCATACAGTTGAATGGATTCACTCATATGATTTGAGTGTAAAGCCATGTATAAGCTGTTTACAGTGCAGACCAAATAAAAGCTGCATTCTTCCTAAAGATGATGGACATACTGTATGGCATAAAATTCGATCTGCTGATGCTATAGTTATTGGTAGTCCTACCTACTTTGGGAACATATCAGGACCATTAAAAATTCTTATTGATAGAAATCTCACTGCCTTTGAGGAAATAGCCGCGAGTGGCTTAGAAATGCCCATTCCATTACACAAAGGAAAAAAGGCTATTATGGTTACAGCGTGCAATGCGCCTTTTCCAATTAGTCAATTACCAACACAAAGTAAAGGTACTCTGCAAGCAATAGAAATAGTACTTAAAGCTGGCGGATATAATATTCTTGGAAGTATAACTATAGATGGAGCTGCTTCTAGAAATGAATTACCTCTGGAAATTGAAGAACAAACGAAAACACTTGGAATTAACTTACAAGAATAATTCATTATAACATAATTATTAATTGTCAGACAGCCTGACGTGCCAATGCTGGGCACGCCATAAGAAATGGCCGACTTATTGTCGGCCATTTCTTATATAAAGCATTTATCTATTAGAATTCTTAAGTCCTCTTATTAGAAGATTTACAACAGATTTTATGTTTTGTTTTCGGTTAGGATCTTCGAACGAGTTTGGATGAATAAAAACGCTGGTTGCAAGATATACTGCTCTTGCCTCTTGATACGGAGATTCTGTAAAAAATATACCTTCTGTAATTCCTTGTACTATAACCTTCTCTATACAATTAATTCCTTCTTCTTTGCCCTTTTCTATTACTTCCATTGAGCTTTGAGCTAGTTTTATGTAATTTGCAAACATTTCTGGATCATTAATGGCACTGTGATGTTTAGCTTCCACAAAGCTTTCTAGTAAATTACTAAGTTTAACATCTGCAGGACTATCTCTATTTAATATTTGATTTGACGGAGCATGCAAATGCGTAAGCCATCGTTCGGTAACAGCATTCCATAGAGCTGTTTTTCCATTGTAATATCTATAAATAGCTGCGTGGCTTACTTTTAATAATTTTGCCACGTCAGTGATATTCGCTTTATCTGGTCCGAAACGGCGAATAACTTCTTCTGTTGCATTAAGGATCATTTCTTTATCTAACGATATTTTATCCAAATTTATCACCGCTTTCTTATTTTTATTTTCAATTATATCATTTTTGACTTTATGTTTCAAATTACATCAATTGTTACTAAATTTAAAGCGACTGTGAATATATTTTTTTAAGGATACATGTTAAAAAAGGACTGCAATATTAGCTATTCCATTCTTACATTAAGTATTATTCATTGAGATTTTTAAGTCCTCTTAGCTGAAGATTTACCTTGTGATAAGTTACATATTAAATTACTTGTAATTCGTAAAAGAGAGTGATATAATTCACATATAAGTTACACATTTTATAAATTGTAACTTATAACTTTGTAAGTATAATCAACTTGAAAGGTGGAGTTTAATATGCGTATTTTTGTTACAGGTGCTACAGGATTTATAGGTTCTACAATCGTTAAAGAATTGATTGGTGCAGGACATGAGGTAATAGGTCTTGCTAGGTCGGATGCATCAGCTGCATCGCTTACTGCTGTTGGAGCTACAGCGCATCGTGGCTCTTTGGAGGATCTTGACAGCCTTCGTAGTGGCGCATCTTCAGCAGACGGCGTAATTCATGCAGCCTTTGATCATGATAATTTTATCGCTAATTTTTCAGCTTCTTGTGAGACTGATCGTCATGCTATCAATGCACTAGGTACTGCACTTGAAAAATCTAATAAACCATTAGTAGTTACATTTGGGACTGCAGGCATCAAACCTGGCTACGTCGTTACAGAAGATGATAAGGCTAGTTCAAGCTTAACCGCAGGTCCTCGAGCAGCTTCAGAAACGTTGGCACTTTCGCTAGCTTCTAAAGGTGTACGTGTGTCAGTAGTACGCCCTGCTCCAATAGTATATGGCGATGGCGAGCGTTATGGCTTGGTTACTATGCTTATTGAAATAGCTCGCAACAAAGGCTTCTCGGCTTATGTAGGTGACGGTTCTAACCGCTGGCCAGCTGTTCATAGACTTGATGCTGCGCATCTTTACAGACTAGCATTGGAACAAGCACCAGCTGGATCAATATTTCATGCGGTGGCTAACGAAGGGGTGCCTATTCGAGAAATCGCAGAAGCTATCGGTCGTCGTCTTAACCTCCCAGTTAAATCTATATCTCCAGAAGAAGCAGTTAATCATTTCGGACCTCTAGGACAGCTTGTCGCCGCAGATATTCCAGCCTCCAATGCTTTAACTCAAGAAAAACTTGGATGGAAGCCTGCGCATTTGGCACTAATTCAGGATATTGATAGGGCTTAGTACTTTACAATCGGACTATCTTTTGTTTCAAATAATAGAGTATTCAGAATAGAAATTCCCCCAAAAAAGCAGATTACCTTTACTTTAAAATGGTAATCTGCCTCTTAATATCTTAATATTCTAGATTTTTTATTAAATAAGTCTTTTCTCTATTGATTTAATAACCATTCACCCATATCTTTTGCTTCTGACAGAACTTCTGAACGTTCTAATAACTCTTTTGGTTCACGCAAACCTCCCGTAAGCAGGATTTTGTATTCACCAAAACCTAAAAATTCAAGACTTTTACCAGTTAAGTCAAAATAGCTCTTGAATTGTACTATATCGCCTCCGCCAAATGTAGATACAAATAAGACCTTTTTATTCGGAGAAAGGTAGCTTGAATAATCTTCTTTCATGTAAGCAACGAGTCTATCAACAACAATTTTCATCTGTGCAGACATTTGATAAATATATATAGGTGTAGCAAAGATAATACCATCAGCATCATCAATATCTTGATATATTAATTGCATATCATCTTTAATGGCACATTTACCTGTTTTTTTACAGGCATTACACCCCTGGCAACAGCTTATTTGCATTGTATTTAGGTTATAAGTTTTCACTTCAGTTTCTTTATTCTCCATGGATTTGGATACCTCATTAACCAGCGCCATTGTATTCCCAATTTTATGTGGACTTCCATTTAAAATTATGATTTTTTTCATAGATATAAATCACTCCAATCTTTATTTATTTTAAAATCACCTTAATTCTTCTTTTTTAATAGGGCCAGTATTAAGTCGGCCCTATTTAATATGGGTCATCTGAATTACAGCTATATTAAAATGCTATAAAATTATAAATCAATGTAACTCATATATTACATTCTTCACCATTACTGCCAAGTGACTTGCAATGAGTTTCTATCTACCAAACGTTGATAAGTGTATTTCGGATACCCAACCATTAGTCCTCCAGTAACCTGCATATTTTCTGGCAAATTCAAGATATCAAGTAATGGCTTATAGCCAGAAGCAGCACAAGCATTAAAAAATCCGGTAATGCAAGTTCCAAGACCCATTGAAGTCGCATAAAGTTCCGCATAAGCTAGTGAAAAGTGAGTGTTATCCCGACCAATTGGTAAAGAATTTTTGTCAACCATTGGGATTACTAGACAAGGAGCATCACGCAATACAACATCCTCACCATTCTGACGATAGTTAGCTATATGCGCGGCAAATGGTGCTTCATATGGTGATCCGGCGTAAGGTGGAGCTTTCAAAGCCTCTTCCAACCAGTCAATTGAAACTGATGTAATACTACGCAGTGTATCAGGATTATCTATTACGTGATAAGAAACTCCTTGAGAATTGCCACTTGTCGGTGCAAATCTTGCTATGTCCAAAAGCTGACTAATTTTTTCCCTAGGAACTGACTTCTTTTTAAATTCCCTAACCGAACGTCTGCTACGAAGAAATATAGCCGCAGTATCCTCGTCCAGAACTGGTACTTTTTCCAATTTTACTTGATTAACTAAAGGTGTTTTCACATTGTCAAGTGCTGCTGATTTACAAATAGCTACGCAGTGACCACATGCGATACAAAATTGACTTACGACCTTCGGTCCTTGTTCATCCATGGCTATAACACCTGTTGGGCAGACTTTGGCACAACTTCCGCACTTAGTGCATTTTGCAGAATCAACCTTTATCAAATTCATAATATCTTTTTCCATAGTATCTTTCCCCCTAGTATGATAATACAATTCATATTACAAGTTACATCTTTAAAACATTGTAACCTATAACACAAATTATATCATACCATTTTATTAATTACAAGTTATAAAATATGTAACTAATCATGAATTTATTTTACTGAATAATTAAAATCAGACTGCTGTTTTAGTAGATTGATTTCGCGTAAAGCTCTACCTCCTTGCATGAAAATGGGTGTGTTGTACTATGATTTGTATATTTCACCATACCATAAATGCTCGCTCAGCATTTCTTACAAGAATACGGACAGCATGACTTTGCTTAAGTAAATATGGTACAAAACGACTTCCAATCTTGCCTGTCGCCCCAGTTACAAATATTTTTATAAATTAATTCACTTCAATCAAAACAGTTTTGTTTATCAATTATTTTTATGTTATATTACTAATATATTAAGGTTAAGACCATTCAACCAAATTGTGATTATTATATGATTGATATCGATAGGATACTAGGAGGAAAATAAATGGAAGAGATTACAGTACAACAGTCGCTAGGTGAATATTCAGTTCCTTCAACGTCTATTAACGCCGATGAGACGCTTGAAGAAGAAACATTACGGCTGGCACGCCTTATCTATACACAAACTCCACATGACGGCACCTTTAGCCAGCACATCCCTGGTTTGCATATTAATCGTTATTCAAGAATCGAAACGGACATTATGAAAACCTTCTACTTGCCTTCCTTATTAATCGTTGCACAAGGTGCAAAGGCCGTTACCTTAGGGAATGAAATCTACGAGGTCGGCAGGTCAAGTATACTCATGTTCCCCGTTGCTCTGCCGGTGGCTCTCCAAACCACACAGGCCAGCTATTCTGAGCCGTTCCTTAGTGTCGGCTTGGAACTCGATCCACAAAGAATCTCCGAGTTAGTCATGAAAGTGTATCCACATGGTCTGCCTCCGATTCGTCAGCGGAGCACGGGTTACGTCGCGAACACCGACTTTGGCATTATCAATGCAGTCAGGCGGTTAGTGAAATGCCTGCAAAACCCCTCTGACACCAAATTGCTTGCCCCTCTCGTGTTGGATGAGATTTTGATACGAGTCCTTCGCAGCTCCATCGGTATTCATGTTGCTGAAATGGGTTTTGCAGATTCGGGCGTGCAGCGGGTTGTGAAGGCAATTTCCTGGCTCCGCGACAATTTCTCTGAGCAGATTAGGATTGCAGACTTGGCCCAACTGGTGCATATGAGCGAGTCATCATTTCATGAGCATTTTAAATCAGTTACTTCGATGAGTCCACTGCAATACCAAAAAGCGCTGCGCCTTCATGAAGCCAGGCGTCTTATGCTCTCCGGTTCAATGGATGCTGCCACTGCATGTCAGCTAGTGGGTTATGTGAGCGATTCCCAATTTAGCAGAGATTACAGTCGCTTTTTCGGAAGACCACCAAGGAGAGATATCTCCAATTTGCGTCAACAAAAGTAACTATTAGACTAACCAAGCCGTGTAGAATTATGCCAAAAGCTTTTATCTTACAAGTTCAATAGATGTTTTCGGAGGATTAGGCAAGAATTAACGTGAAACAGGCAAATCTTTTAATAAAATGCAAAGTATAATAAATTCATAAAATAACTACTTAATTGTTTTAGGGAATTAAAAGTTTATTAAATATAAATAAAATTAATAGCGAGGTATATGCAAATGAATAAAACAATTTTTTACTTTTCTGCAACAGGGAACAGCCTACAAACCGCCCTTGATATCGCTAATGCTTTGGGTAACACTGATGTGGTATCAATCTCCAAAGTCGGAATGAATTATAGTTGCAACAGCGAGGTAATTGGTTTTGTTTTTCCTGTTTATGCATGGGGACTGCCTAATATGGTATATGATTTCATAACAAGCAGTAACTTTAATAAAAATGCCTATTTCTTTTCAGTGGTCACCTGCGGGGGAGCTATCGGTACATGTCTTACAGATGTTAATAATATTCTGAAAGAAAAAGGCGCATATTTACATTACGGTTCTAAACTTCCTATTTTGTCAAACTATATATTTATGGTCGATATAAAGAGCGATAAAGTTGGCAAGCTAATCGCAAAAGCTGAGGATAAACTTGATGTCATCATTCAAGATATTAAAATCAGAAAAGAGTGTAGAATAAAAGGCAGTTTGGGTCTTCTTAGAAAGATGCATAATAAAGCCTCTGCTAATTTTAAGTCTACAGATAAAGATTATAGCGTATCAAAGAGTTGCACAAAGTGTGGCATTTGTGTTTCGGTTTGTCCAGCAAGAAATATTGAGATTATAGATGAAAAAGTAACGTTCAAGCACAATTGCGAAAAATGCCTTGCTTGTATTCATTGGTGCCCGCAAAAAGCCATCAATTACAAAAACAAAACTCAAAATAAACAGAGGTACCATAATCCTAAAGTAAAATTATCTCAATTGACATAACTACTAATAAGAGCATTGATTGCAAAGCTGAGCACCTAGAAATAGCAGTAAACTAAGAGATTTATGTTAATTTTAAATATAGCATAAATTTCTTTATTTTACTGCTCAGTTTTGCAATCTATCCTAGAACGAAGTCGCTAAAAGTACTTATTTCAGTTGCTGCTTTTATATCATTTTTGTTTTGCAAAAGTGCTTCTTCTCCCATCATACTACTTGATACGAATAATTAGATTTCCTAAGATAATCTCATGAAAAAAGTCCATACTAATAGAAGTATGAACTTTTTTATCTTTGATATTACTTTCCTAATAATTCATCAACTAATGCTCTATTGTTTTCTACACAATGGCCGCAGCCTGTTCCTACTTCAGTTACTTCTTGAACTTCTTCAAATGATTTTGCACCATTAGCAATTGCATTCTCTATGTCTTGTACTTTAACATTTTTGCATCCGCATATTACTTTATCATTATCCATTATATATTCTCCTTTAACTGTTTTTAAATTTAAATATGAAATCTTTTAACAATTATTAGTTTTAACACTTGCATCTTTATTATGTATACTTTTTAGCTCATTATCTTGCTAATAATTCTTTAACTAATTCTTTATTGCTTTCTACACAATGTCCACAACCAGTACCTACTTTAGTAATTGCTTGTACTTCTTCAAATGATTTAGCTCCATTTTTAATTGCATTATTTATATCTTGTACCGTAACTTTAAAGCATCCACATACTATTGCATTTTCTTCTATTTTATTTGCTAATATTAATTTATTAATTAGTGCTTTATTACCTTCTACACAGCGGCCACAGCCAGTGCCTACTTTTGTGATAGCTTGCACTTCTTCAAATGATTTTGCACCATTTTTAACTGCATTTTTTAAATCTTGCTCTGTTATTTTAAAACATCCACAAACAATTTTATTGTCCTCTACTTTAACTTCTTCCTTAACTCCAAATAATTTTGATAATATTGATTTAATCATCCTTCGTAACTCTCCTCATTATTTTTTTTATTTATATGAAAGGCTTTTTGCAATCACCTTTATTAACTATTTTTTAAAGTTTTTATTTTCATTAATATTTTTATATACTTAAGTATTCTAATTTTATTGACTCGGCTAGTTCTGGATTTTGCTTTGAAACATTCATTAGGTACATAAGTACATTGCCTGGATACTCTATCTTATCTTTTAATTGTGTGTATTCTAGAGATCTTCTTGTTAGAGCTACAACACAATTTTCACTATGATTTTCATTGCAGTCTTTACATAGCTTACAAATATTTGCGATTCCTCTAGCAATTATTTTATCCTCATAGTATTTTAAATCATCCTTTGGAATTAGATTTTCTCCATCCTCTATAGCTTTTATAGCTTTATCTTTTATATTTTCTACAACATACTTTGCAAATCCAATATTGCACTTTCTATAATTGCAATTATCTGAACCTTTCTGGCAACAGTCACCGCATATTTCTTTCATATCATTCTCCAAATTACTTAAATAATCCACTTAAACTCTTCCTTTCCAATCTCAAATCATATTCTCTAAATAAAATCAAGTAATTAACTACTAGTTAGTTAATTACTAATTAGTACTATTTATTTAAAAATTAAGGTGTAATTATACACCTGATAATTTCTTTAACATATTTATTAAATTCTTTTTCTCTTCAACACTTAAAGAGCTAAAAATTTCACTTAAATTATCTACATGCTTAGGGAAGAGTTCACTTATAAGCTTTCTTCCTTTTTCAGATATGCTTATCAAACTTGCACGTCTATCCTTAGGATCGGGACGTCTCTCAATCAACTCATCTTTAGCTAAGTTATCTATAACAACAGTCATATTGCCACCAGTTGAAAGAGTTTTTTCTAATATTTCACTGACTCTTAAATCTCCCTTGTGATAAAGTACTTCAAGTACTCCAAATTGTGAAAAAGTTAATCCTCCTTCTTTGATAATTTTGTATTCTCTTTTGTTAACACTTTGTATGCACCGGCTTAATGCTATTATAGCTTTTAAATTTAAATCATTTAATTCTCCATAAGTAATTTTATTCTTATCCATGGGTATAATAATATTACTAATTAGTAATATTGTCAAGTAACTCATATTAAAATAGTTTTCAGAAAACAAAAACCACATAAAAACCGCATTGGTTTTACCCAATGCGGATAGTAATATTAAAAATTACCGCTTATTTCTTTTTTAAATTTCTAACATCTTCTTAATACTTTAAGTGCCTCAGCAACCTTTCTAGCAAAATCTAGAGGCTCGTCTATAGATTCGAAATGGATATACATAAGTCTTGGTTCTTCAAATAACCAGTGATTATGAAGGGCTGTAATTAGAATTCCATTCTTTCTTAGGATAGATATAAATGGATTAACTTCTTCAGGTAATATAACAGTTTCACCTAAATTTAGTGTTTTCCCATGACTATCCATTGATTCAAAAGAAAATAATGCTGCTAAAACTAGTGGAGATTGAGTTTCTCTTCCTAATATTTCAACATCTAGATTTCTATTAAAAGTCACAGCACATAAATTGTCCTTTGATTGAAGAATCTCTGCTCCAAGTATACGAGCAAATTTTCTACAAAGACTATCTGAATTATTTTTATCTGTACAAGCTTTAATTCCACAATTATACATAAGCTTATCTCCTTATTCTTTTGTATTCACAGAAAGTGAACTTTATCTTTTAACAAATGTTCTAAGATGTTAACTTTCTATGTAAATAGGCTTCCATACATTTTATTAAATGCTGTCAAGTTTTGTGAAAAATTTCTGCTATTTTTATTAGCAAATAATCTAACAGACTTTAATCCTCATATTTTCTTAAACTAAAAAAGCTATCTAAAATTCAAATATTTTAAGACAGCTTTTTCAACTTATGAATTATGTATATTAAATAGCAGATTTTTTTATTATATATAGCATAGTGTTACACTTCATGAAGACACTTATTAGTAGGACTTTCAATCCAGACTCCCTCATAATTATATCTTGAACCATGACAAGGACAGTCCCAAGTTAAATCATCAGCATTCCATTTAAGTTCGCAGCCTAAATGAGCACACTTTGTTGATACTGTATATACTTTGCCTTCATTATCCTTATAGACCCCAGCCTTTTGACCTTTATATTCTATAATGCCTCCATGACCATTTTCAATGCTACTAAGATTTTCCTCGGGAATATTTATCCTCTCTGCAATAAAGTTTTTTGCAGTTATAACAAGGTCCTTTGCAGCATTTTTCATAGATGCTGACATATCAAACCTTCTTGGCGAGAATATCTCAGAAAAATCATTTTCATTTCCAAGAATCATATCACTTATTATCATTGCTGCAACCATTGAAGTTGTCATTCCCCATTTTTTAAATCCTGTTTCAACATAAATATTAGGTGTTTTAGAGGAGTACTGACCTATGTAAGGGATATTGTCTAAAGTCATACAATCTTGAGTTGACCAGTGATATTTTTCTGTTGCGTTTGGATAAAATTCTTTGGCAGCTTTTCTTAATTCCTCGTATGCTCCACCTTCTTCATTTTCCCCAGTTCTTCTTGCTGCACCACTAAATAATAATAAATTTTTATAATTTCTAAATGAATAACCTGTTTTATCAATACCTTTATACATTCCATTTACATCCTGTGCATTTTCTAACGCTATAACATACGCTCTTTCTTGATGCATTCTCATAAAATAATATCCTGGAGTATTCAAAAATGGATAATGTGCTGCTACCACTATTCTATTTGCTTTAATTTTCATATCATTCTTTGTAACTACAGTATTATCTTCAGTAATATCAAGAGCTACTGTATTTTCATAAATAGTCAATTGTTCGGAAATTGGTCTCAAGAACTTAAGCGGATTAAATTGTGCTTGATTCTTAAATTTCAATGCCTTTTTAGTCTCTGCAGGGATGCTTACTTCATCTACAAGCTCTGCATCAATTCCTAATCTTTTCGCTGCACCATATTCATCTTCAAGATCTACAACGTTATCTAAAGTATACAAGTATGCATCTTTATACTCAAAGTCACAATCAATTTTTTCTGCATCAATTATTTCCTTGTATCTCTTTATTGCAAGTTCATTAGCTCTCGCATATTGTCTTGCCCCTTCTTCGCCAAATTCCTTAATGATACTATCATAAATTAAATCATGCTGAGATGTTATTTTAGCAGTTGTATTTTTGGTAACTCCTCCTGCTATACTTCTAGCATCAATTACAACAACTTCTCTCCCACTTTTATTTAGCATATATGCTGTGAGCAATCCTGCCATTCCTGCTCCTATTACAAGAATGTCACATTGAATATCTTGATTTAAAGTTTCTCTTTTTCTAAAATTAACTTCATAGCTCCATACACTTTCCATGCAAATCACCTCATGCTTAGTATTCCATTTTTTTAGATACTATACACAGATTTCTATTAGATCCTGCAATTAATTTCAAAACCAAAGTATTTTTATAATAAAAAAGACCGCCAATTATTTATATCAGCAGTCTGCTTGAAATCTATTTTAAGTTTTGCATTTCAGTTAATAATTTATCTAATTCTCCTGCTGCAGATGTTAATGTATTTGTATCTATTGGATTTGCCTTTGCAGATGATTGTATTGCTCCCATAGGTACTTCAATTTTTTCATAAAGAGCAGGATTTTTTTGTTTTACCATATCTTCACTAGTACTCCAGTACTTTTCTAATCTTTCAGCATATTTTGTTACTTTTTCTTCATTAAGAGGTGATGTAAATTTCTTAATTTTAGCTAAAGCTGTTTTCATGTCTTGCGGAGCAGATGAAAAAGCAATAGATTTTTGTAATTGATCTAATGTCTTATCTAACTCATCAATTGCAGCAGTTAATGTTTTTGTATCTAGAGGTTTCATTTTTACGTCTGCTTGAATAACTCCTAATGGAGATTCAACTTCTTCATAAAGATTTTTATAGTTATCCTTTATTCCATCTTCAAATGAGCTCCAATTTTCTTCAAGTTTATCGGAAATCTCTATAGCCTTATCTTCTTTCTTATTATTTAAATTCGTATTCATCTCTTTTAATGTATCTCTCATATTTTCAATCCCAGTTGCTGTTGCATCATTTTCTTGTAATTTAACTAATTCCGAATCCAATTTATCAATTGATTCATTTAAAACCTTTGTATCTAGCGGTTTAACCTTAGATGCTGCTTCAATAACTTCTAATGGATCTTCAATTTTAACATATAAATCTAAATATTTGTCCTTTAAATCATCCTCAAATTTATCTTCAAATTCCTTCCAAGTATCTTCTAATTTTGTACCACCTTCATTAACTTTATCTTCCTCATTATTAGAAACTTGCGTTTTCATGTCCTTAAGAATATTTCTCATATTGTTACTTGCATCATTAATAGTAAATGCTTTTGTTTCTTGAGATGCTGTTTGTGCTGTACTCTCAGCTGGCTTAGTCTGTTCAGTTTTTTGCACTCCACAACCTGTTACTGTAATTGCTGTCCCTAATACTGCTATTAATAATAAATTTCTTACTGATTTCATAAATAAATCCTCCTGCTAATTTCTTTTTCATATTTTCTTTTGTTTTAATTTCTTATGTAATGTTACGAGTATTGCTATAACAACTAATACTGCTTGAGGTATCACTCCTTGCCAAGTCGGATATACTGCGAGTGCAGATATTGTAGGCAATGAATCACTAGATGTAGCTGATAATACTCCAGCCAGTTGAAGTCCATTAATTCCCATACCAGTAAACTTTAATCCTAAATAGAAAACTAAAAGACTGGATACAAGGAAAAATGGCTTCATTGGAATACGTAAACCTATCTTTAGCATTAAAACAGCTATTATTATAAGTATCGCAAAGCCTAATGCTATTCCTAGAAATAAATCAGTTAACTTAATTGAAGATGCCATTCCAATGTAGAAAAGAACAACTTCAGTTCCTTCTCTAAATACTGCTAAAAACGCTAAAAATCCTAAAGAGAATAAACTTCCATTAGCTAATGACTTATAACTTTTATCCTGTATACTGTGATTACGTGAGGATACTTCCGATTTACTATGTAACCAATAACTTACATAAATAAGCATTACTGCTGCGAATACGCCTGTCCAGCCTGATATTAAGAAATTATTATTTCCAAAAGTACCTGATGTGAATAGAAGTTTAACTAAAACAGCTAATACAATACTTACTATGCTTCCAATTACTACTCCACCATATATCCAATTTTTCTTATCTTCTTGGTCTGATTTCTTCAGAAAACCTAGTAAAGCAATTACAACTAAAAGCGCTTCTAAACCTTCACGAAGTATAATTGTAATTACATCTATTATACCGTATGATGTATTCCCATCTAATAAAGATAAGTATCCATGCATTCTATCAATAACCTTTACTGCTTTATCTTTTTGAATTGGATCTACTGTAAGATAAGCTTTTGCACTAACCATGTCTCTTTCAGCATCGTCATATACAGTTTTTGATTTTGTTAAAACTACTCCTTCAACATCTAACCAAGATGAACTAAAAGTGTCCATTGTTTTAACTGCTTCATTATCATTTCCACTTTCAATCTGACTCTTTGCTTTTTCTAAAAGTGCAACCAAGTCTTTTATAGTAGTTGGTTCTCCTTTAGTTTTTGTTTCTTGACTATTATTTTTTCCTTCTATAAATGCTTTATTGGTCTTTTCTAACTCCTCTAAAGCACTTATAATTTTATATTTTTGCATAGGGTCTTGAGAAAATAGGAATTTAACCATTCCCATTTTGCCTTCAATATCTCCATAAGCTTGTTTCGATTGTTCCTTAACTCCATCTTCAAGTTCAATCCAAGCTTCATTATATTCCTCATAAAAATCTTTTCCTTTAGAAAAATCATCTGCTTTTACAGCTTCAAGTGATTTTTCAATGAACTCATTGCTCTTAGACAAATCTGCCTTCGCATCTGCTGCTAATACTTTAATTGCAAACATGGGTAACATCAAAAATACTACCAATAATAATGTAAATAACTTACGCAACCATTATCACTCCTTCTCTTTTGTAATTTTATTTTTTAGTATATATAAAATATTTCCTAATGAAATATAGGACAATCTTTTATAAATTTTTATTTTCCTTAAGATTAAAAAAGGTATTTATATAAGAATAAAATTCACTCCAACACCATTGATACACCTTCTCAATTAAACCTGATTATCATTATAGATTATATTAAAAAATAATGCAAGATGTTTATAAAATAAATATTTAAGGAAATATTTCTCTATTTTCTATCCTTCAGTACATAATGTATTTATCATATTGAAATTCCAGATGGCTTTAATAAGACTAACAACCTTAATTACATTGCACTAAATGAGAAACATATGTTTAAATCAGAAAATCTAAGATGATGCTAAAAGTAATAATAAAGCTAACTTAGATAAATTTAATAAATTGTGGTACAAAAATGCCGATGAAATTGCTGAATTTTTATCTGGTGCAAACCCTAATCTTTCAAATTCAGAATTAAAAGACATATTGCATAAACATTTAGAATTTGTAACTAATCAAGTTGTTGCTCGGTTAAAGAAAGATTGGAAGGCAGATGTTGAGGCCTATGATAAAGGTGAAGATCATATGATTAAATTTGCCGATATGGTATCTAATGATATTATAAAACAATTTCCTGAAAAATTTAGTTAATATATATTAAACACTAATTTATAGATATAAAAATATATAAAGATGCTGCAAAACTATTTTTTAAGCAGCTATGTACCGTCTTCTATTATTATTGAAAAAATAGTAGTAAAATCAATTGTAATTCTTAAAATTTCATGTAGTTCTCTTATTATTTGAATGAGTGAATTATGTAACTTTTGTGAGCCTTTATGGCTCGCTTTTTTTATATAAATAATATTTATATTATAAATAATTGTACCTAAGTCATTATGAGTTAATATAACAGAATATACAGAAAATGTAACTATCAAGTAAAAAGTTGTAGGATGAACAAATACATTATAGCTCGAATAATATAACATGAAGATATTTACTAATGAGTATAAAGAGATTATCACAAGCAGGTGTTTGAAATGATTTGTGTATTTGATAAGATTAAGTTTAATATAAAACGAGGATATTATAGATATATTGGTTCTGGATCTTGCAGAGATGTATTTGACTTGGGAAACGGGTATATAATCAAAGTAGCAAGAAATATGGCAGGAATTGCACAAAATAAATGTGAGTATAGTATTTCATGTTATGATAATTCTGATTTATTCGCAAAGGTTGTAAAAGTTTCGAATGACTTTAATTTGCTAATAATGGAAAAAGCAGATAAGGTATATGATCTTTCATATGTATGTATGTTTTTCGATGTTAGAAATACAAGTGAATTGATTAAATCAAAAGACCTACGAAATATTAAGCAGGATTATAATTTATTGTTAGATGATTTGGAGAGGGCAAGTAGCTGGGGGACAATTAAAGGGAGACCTGTTATTATTGATTATGGCTTTACTAAAGATGTTTGGGCAAGATATTATTAATCTTTTTAAGAATAAGATTATGTATTATATTTAGAAACAATTATTATATGTTGTGAATATATTATAGTATACAAAAGAGGAGAGGTGATTAATATGTTATGTTGTTGCCCATTTTTTAGATGTCACAGGCGTTGTAGATGTTGTAGAAGATCTTGTTGTTTCTAACACACTATTAATTTTCCGTACAATTTAAATATTATGCATTAAGGTATAGATAGGCCTATTTCTTAAATGTATTGTTGTATTACCAAGGAGGAAATAGTTATGATTTTTTTGAACACTGATAGTATCACAGAAACACAGACAGTTGCTGTGACACAGACATGCACTGGGACACAAACGCATGTGCATGAATTCGAAGAAAGCGTTAAATTAGCGGAAGAAGGGGAAGATAGGCATAATCATCGTGTAGCAGGTGTTACAAGTGAGGTTATACAAGTTGGAGGGGGTCGGCATGTGCATGCATTTGGAATAATTAATACAGATTTCCTTGATCACCATCATGAAATAGGGGGAACAACTGGACTTGATGTTCCTATTCCAAATACCAACAAACATGTGCATCTTATTAGTGGCATTACAACTACTGATGATAATCATAATCATGAGTTTCTTTTTACAACACAAATTAATAGTCCTCTTGTATAAGTTAAATTGAATTAATTAGGGAGAAGACTTTATTAAGTCATTTTTCATTATAATAAAAAGAGCTTGCATCATTCATAGATGCAAGCTCTAGTTTTTCGAAAGAACTTGTTAAGTGAATATGTGGCAAAAGATAATAAAATAAATTACAATTGAATGTGTTAAGCTAGGTGATTTTACTATGAATATAATACTTTCTATAAGATTTCTTTAGTAGTTATTATCTTTTAGTATGCTTGTAGGATCTTCTACTAGAGTTGTAAAATAATAATTATGCTCATGCCCATCATCATAAGTTGTTGTTCCTCTCAATAAGTGAACATGTTTTCTTCCATTAACATAAAGAGCTGGACCAGTAGTGCCACTTATTTCATGATAATGATGACTAGATGTATCTATAAAGACATTTACTTTGTGAACATGGGATTGACCATGCCTAATCGAAGGCCCAGTAACACCTGCGATATGATGACTATGTTCTATTCCTTCATCATCCTTTACATAATCTACACTTGATTGGAATTCATGATTATGAGTTTCTCTTTTAGCAGTTTGATTCTGATTTTGATTATCATAACTACCGTAGTTGTTATAACTATTTTCCATTAAAATTTCCTCCAAATAATTTCAATACTATATACTATTCATTGAATTTTAAAAGGTGAAATATATAATCACTACTTTTCATCTTTTAATATCTAATGAGGACTACTCAGAACTTTATAACAAGTATATCTAAAATTTAAAGAAACCGGAAACGGCATAAAAAAATTATCATGCTAATTGCTACAATTACTCTGCATAATCATTATTCTTCTTCATTGTTATATACATAGAGAATTCAATATAAATAAGTGCATATGCTAATCATATACACCTATTCTTCTCTAGCTTATAAAATTCTCACAATAAGCTATATATTCTAATCTATTATTATTCGCAGTCACACTCTTCAACTTTTCTAAATATTTTTAGTAAACGTAAATAGTGACTTGCTTCACGTAAAGTATGATCACCTAGTAATGGTATTATTATAGATTTGATTTTACACTCTACTAATCCCTGAGTACCTTGAGCTTTAAATTTCCTTATTGCTTCAGTTGCTTTTAAACTATCATCTGTAACTTTAGAAATTGGTATTGATTTATCCATAGCTAATCTTGCTTCTCGTGTTAACATATCAAACTGATGTCCAAAATTGTTTGCTGTATTTATTAATTCATCTTCAGTTGGATCTAGTAATCCTCGTATAAATTTTGAATGTTCAGCCATAATTCTATTCCAGAAAGCTTCTTGCTCATAAGCTTCTCTCTCTAGATTAATTTCTTCACGATTTTGTAGCCTTTGAACTAGGGTAAAATAAAACTTTGCTTCTCTTAGAATATGATCTATAAGCAAAGGATAATTAACTGTAAATATCCTACAAGACAAAACATCTGATAATATTCCTGTCTTAAATCTTATTAAGCCTCTAGTTAATTCCAATGCTCTATTGTTAATTGCAGATACTTTTTTCTCAAGTGACTCATGATTATGTCTGCTAAAAGAATTATTCATTAATTCAGCTTCCATTTTAGTAAGATTAGTAGCGATTTTCACTCCTGTAAAATATGCTGATGCTTTTTCAGCTTCAAGGGTAAAAGGGGTTACCACTTCACCCGATTTTAACACATCACTGCTTACAACACCTTCAGAAATAGTAATTACATCACATAAAAGATTATCGAAGCCCATTCTAAAAGCATCTGCTTCATCTGCATAATTTGAATTCTTTGGTGTAAAACCTATTTCCAAGAAAAATGAATGCTCCTTCATAATTCTTGCAAAGAAAAGATGTAATTCTAATGATTGTCGTATAAATTTACTACTAGACAACACGTTAATTTCTCCCATACAATAATTCAATATCAATTCCATTATATTAGTTTTCCCGCTAACTGTTACTCTCTTATCATACTGTTGAAAGTAAAAGCTGTTTGGATATAATAAATTTAACTATAATAAATCAGAAAATAGTTTTAATAAAGTAAGTGTTAAAATATATTCAAAAATGATCTTTATACTATAAATAGAGCTATGGTAACTTTCCATAACTCTATTATAAACTGCTATTAATTATGTTTTACATTAATTATTATTTAATTTAATATTAAGCTCTTTTCTTTATTTCTTCTTCACTTTCCATTTCAGATGGCTCATCTATCTTATTTAATGCTATATCACATACTTGATCAAAATATGCAAGTTTTACTCCAAAGATATAGATAAGTGCTCCCATAAGAGCTAAGTATAAAACTAAATATACTGGTCCTAAAAATGCTGCTGGAACTACATTATATAAAGTCAATGTTCCAAAGAACATGAATACTACACCTGCTACCCACTTTATATATACTTCTGGTATATGCCTGCACATCCATGCTCCGCCCAAAATACCTATACCATCTGCAACAAGCATTCCAACTGTTGTTCCCATTAAAATAAGAAGTGGCTGCCGATTTTCTGCTGCTATTGTTATTGTCATAAGCTGAGTCTTATCACCCATTTCTGCTATAAAAAATGCAATAGCCACTGTGACAATTGGGCTAAATTTCACTTTTTTGTTTTCCTCATCTTCTAATTTATCTCCACGAATTGTCCAAAGGCCAAAGGCTAAAAAAGAAATTGCTGCTATTATTTTTACAAGATTCATAGGAATTAAGGAGCTTAAATAACTTCCAACTGCAACTGCTAATACGTGATTTAAAATAGTTGCAATTAAAACCCCAGTCAATACCTGTTTAGCCTTGTATTTGCCTGCCATTGCCATTGCTAGTAGCTGCGTTTTATCCCCCATTTCTGCAACTACCACTAGTAATAATGCCTTGATAAATGATGCCATTTTTAATACCTCCATTTATATTAATTTAATTAACTCCTTTAGTGTTATTTTATAAAAAATAAAGACCATCAGCACAATAAAGCATCTTCTTATAAATCTTTCTTGATAACTCATCAAAAAAAGATTTATAACACAACACTAATATTGCGCTAAAAGTCTCACTTAACTAAAAATTAGTTACAATAAAGCCAGACCCAAGGTCAGTATGTTGACTTTATCACCTTTTTAAAGGCAGTTACTCCCTCTTAACTTTAAATCAAATTTTCACTTATTAATTTTACAGCAGATTCCATCCGCTGTCAATAAATCCCAATATAAACTCATCAAGCATTTTAGATTTATTTAATGTACATGTCTATGATGAATATCTGGTAAATGTGGGTGGGTATGCTCTATGGAATTATGCGTATGTAAATGGGAATGATACTCTTTTACGCCCCCCTGCTTGTATCTATGTTCGTGGTCATGATGGCCATCATTATGATTATGCCTATGCTCATGCTCTATACTTTCATGTTTATGTTTATGCACATGCTCTTCCTTTAATAAAAGTACCGCTCCAATAATCATAATAGGTAAAGATACAAAAAATACTTTACTTGGAATATCACCTAGTAAGATAATAGATAAAATAGAACCAATGAATGGAGCAGTTGCAAATAATGCACTAGTTCTCGCACTTCCTAAATCCCTCATAGCAAATACGAATAATACTATACTTAAACCATAACAGAAAAATCCAATTATCATAGCGACTATTATAACTTTCAAATCTGGAATTTGATTTTTTAGCACTATTGATAAAACAAGTGAAAATATACCTGCTGCTATTCCTTTGATTGTAACAATTGAGAATGGATTTTTTGAGGAAATATTTCTTGTAAAGTTATTATCAATCCCCCAACATAAACAAGCTATTATAATTCCTAGTGCCCCTATTGAAAGTCCCCATTGATTTGTAAAATCCCATGATAAAACAATACTTGCAATTGTAATTAATGCTATAGCCCCTAAAATTTGTTTTCCTACATTTTCTTTAAAGAATACTATTGCAATTATTGTTGTAGCAACCCCTTCAAAATTTAACAACAATGAAGCAGTTGAAGCGGGTGCTATTTTAAGACTACTTAATAAAATAATAGGAGCTATAATGCCTCCAAAGATAATTGCACCAAATAACCAGATAAAATCCCTTTTATTCAAAGATGCTTCATTTATTCCTTGCTTTTTAATTGTCAAATTTACAATCTGAAAAATTAACAAACCTATCCCACTACCAAGATATAAAAATGAAGCAAGAGGAATAGGTTGAATTTCTCCCAAAAGCATCTTTGTTATAGGAGCGCTTGCTCCAAATAAGATTGACGCTAATAATGCCATCATAATTGGATAAAACTTCAATTTATTCATTGTAATTTTTCCTTTCATTTATAAATTTAATTATATTTATTTTACCATAATCTCCAAGTACAATAAAATTCTATCTTCTTTATTTATAATTAAAAATATATATAACTGTCTTTAGCAACTGCCATTTTATCTTCAGGTTTTAAATTGCCAAAGAATTTCGAGAGCATCCTAAACTGAATAATTCAATTGCTGCATAAAAAGGTAATTTAACTTCTACATAACTGTTTTTGAAATTTTTAACGAATGATGTGTTATTTCTATCTCTTCTATGCTTACATATATATATTATTGCTGTTTTATGCTATCCTAAATATTATGAAAACATATTATGGAGGCATACGCATGGATAATTCAAATATGATTAGACTCGTTAATCAATATAAAACTGATTCAGAATCTGTTTACAATACATGGTTTACATATAACGAAACTAGACTTAAAGCATTTAGATCAATAAGACGTGGAGTTATAGATGTCATCAGTTCTATTAAAAATAATTCTTTTGGAAATGATTTTAAAGGTTCTCCATTAGAATTTGTACTTAAATGTATAACAGAACAAAAACAAGTTTTTGAAGGCGCAGCACATCCATTCTTCTGGAAACCAAAGCTTAGAATTCCTGATATTTATGAAAATGAAGAAAATAAGAAAATATTTGGACAGTTCTTGGAATCTTGTTTATCAGCTAATGCTGAAGATAAACTAATAAAAGAAATTATAAAGTTAGATAGCTATAAGATAAAAGGCTTAGGTCCAGCTGTAGCTAATATACTCTATTTCTTGCATCCTACACTAATGCCTCCATTTAATACGGCTATGGTAAATGGATTTAATGCAATTTTTTATGATAATAAAAAACTTGGTTCCTGGACTGATTATTTACATATGAGAGAAGTAATTATAAAAACTAATGAAGGACTGAATCCTTTATTATCAAAAGACTTAGGTGCTATATCAGGTTTATTATTTGATGTAGGTACTGGAAAAATTTCTTTAAGTGAAAATTGGGAAACTTCTCTAAACTTTGAGAAAAGTAAATTAGAAAAGGCATTAAATAAGCGCCGTCTTGAAGTAGAAAATGAAGTTAAAGAAGAATCAGAACATTTAAAGGTACAATTCATGTTAACTGAGGTAGGTAGAAGCCTAGGTTATGATGTCTTCGTTGCTGTTAACGATAGGACAAAATCTCTTGATGGAAAGAGCTTAGAATTTATCACTTTATCTGAACTTCCACCACTAGAGCTTCAAAAAGAAGTTTTGAGAACAATTTCCCTTATCGATGTTATTTGGATAAATAAAAATACAGATGAAATTGAATGTGCTTTTGAAGTAGAAAAAAGCACCTCTATATATTCAGGAATATTGCGCTTAGTTGATTTGGCATCATCACTTGGTTCTAAACAATATAACTTTTTCCTAGTTGCTCCTGACTCACGCGAAAAAGAAATAATCGCTCAATTAAATCGCCCATCATTTAGAAACTTAGAATGTATTACTTTAAGGTATATGTTGTTTTCTAAACTATACGAGAACTTTAATTCATTAGGTACGTTTGGTGATGATTATAAAATACTTTTTAAGATTGCTAGTGAAGTTAATACTTGTATTTAATACAACAAAATAATATAGAGGTGGCTAATTGCTAGCTTCCTCTATATTATTTAATTTACTTAATTCCATAATGTATAGATGCAATTCCAAAAGTTAAAGACTCATACTCTGCATCTTTAAATCCAATCTCACTAAACTTTTCTTTAAGCTGCTTTTTGTTCATAAAATTATTCACGGAATCTCTAAGATAATAATATGCTTTTTTATCTCCTGTACCTATTGATCCTACTGTTGGCAAAACATGATTGAAATATATATCATATATATTTTTTAAAATTGGTATATTAGGTTTCGATAGTTCTAAGCATACAACTTTTCCACCAGGCTTTAAAACTCTATACATTTCTGACAAAGCTTTACCTTTATCTTGAATATTTCTTAACCCAAAAGCAATAGTAATACAATCAACGGTATTTTCTTCAAAAGGTAATTCTAAAATGCTGCCTTTAATTAATTTAAACTTATAATCCTTAGCTAAATGATTAAGTCTTTCAGCTCCTACATTAAGCATTTCTTGGCTAAAGTCTACACCAAT
>NZ_AUUU01000256.1 GCF_002760435.1 Clostridium sp. LS | reverse complement strand
GTATGACGCGAAATAGGCAAGCATACTGGTCTATTATTTTTTTGATTGTGCCTTATCTACTTACAGTATTCTCTTAGGATTAAAATCCAGATAGTCTGCTGAAGTTAATATGTATTCAACTCCCTCAAAATGTCCATCTAATACTTTACCTAATAATACTGGTCCATGCAAATGCCCATATATAACTTTTTCCGCATTATATTCCTTTATTATCCTTACAAATTCTGATTCTTCAAATTTCTCGTTCATTGGAGGATAATGAAGCATAACTATTATTTTTTCAAATCCTTTGTTCTTAGCAGCATCTAAAGAAAGTTTCAATCTTATCTGCTCTCTATCATATATCTTTTTATCTTTATCACTATATTTATCTCCACTAGGGCATATCCATCCCCTCGTTCCACATATAGCATAATCTTCATAGACATAAAAATTATTTTGGATAAACTTAGTATTTTCGTACTTTTTATTCAATTTAGAAATACTTCCCCACCAATAATCATGATTACCTTTGCTTATAATCTTTTTGCCTGGCAATTCATTTATCCAATCTAAATCATATTTACTATCTTGTTCTTTTAAAGACCAAGAAATATCTCCAGCTATAAGCACCATATCTTCTTCAGTTATTTTACTAAGCCAATTTTTTTTAATTTTATCACAATGATCCTTCCACTTATCACCAAAAACATCCATTGGTTTTTCAACATTAAAGCCTAAGTGCAAATCTGAAATAGTATATAGTGCCATTTATTTATCACCCTTCTGTTGTCTCTATGCTAGGTTATCTTTTCTTATCTAAATCTGTAAGAAAAGCTATTACATGTGCTACTGCTTCGTATAATTCTGTAGGAATTTCATCTCCAACATCCACATTACATAATAAATCTGTTAATTCTTTATTATAAACTATTGGAACGTCATTATCTTCAGCTTTCTCGATAATTTTATCTGCAATATGCCCCATTCCTGCTGCTGTAACTATTGGAGCGTCACTATTAAATTCATATTTTAATGCTGCTGCTTTTTTTCTCTGATTCATAATTTTTGTACACTCCTAATTAATATTTCCACATATTAAAATGCACAATTAAAGATGGAAAGACCGCAACTTTAAAATATATAATGTCAAAATCTTTGATTGCACATAATAACTTATTCTTAAAATTAACTCTATAAAGATATTAATATAAATTATACCTTAATATCAATAGCTGAAATTGTTAAATCATTAAAGAAATTTCTACAACTTACTATATCTACTGGTTTATCCTTAGCTGATACACTTATCTTAACAAATAATCCAAGGGTAGATAGTCCATCTGCTAATTTTGATTTATTATTATTTAAGGTAGTAGTAAATTCACTACTACATTTTAAATTTACATCCATTCTATTATCTCTCATAGTCAAATAACCATCTACTTCTCCTAAATTTATTGTTTTTACACTGACCACCATTTTAGTATTTGTTGTATCTATTTTCTTCCCATCTTTTCTGTTATCCTTAATAATAAGTTTGCAAGGATATTCATGATTATTTGCGTTTATAGGCATATTTAAATAATAGTACTCATTACTCACAGAATTAAATACTTTGATATCATTAATATTAGATTTAACTAAATTCATTATTTTTTCATAGCCTGCATCTTTTAATTCTGTTTGAGCTACTAAATTCTTAACTATATCTCTCACATTATCAATCTTATCTTTAATTTCATTTTTTATTGCATCTTTATTATCTAAGTCATTTCTTGCTAATAAATCATTAGCATTTAGCTTCCCTACAGTCTCTTTAATTGTAACTGTTTCTATAACATTATTGTTAGTCGCTGCTTCTTTAGGTTGAACATTACCCTTATCATAAGATACATCTGCATTGGGAACTTCATTTCCTGTGCTTTTACTATTTAATAGCTGCGTAAATGATCTAAATTCATCATCAGTAAGTTTAACTTCTTTACCTTCTATGTTACTTAGTAATCCCTCTAATTTTGTTTTGTTTGTTGATTCAATAAGGCGTTCTGCCTGAGTTTTAGGAGAATCATTGTTTGTAAGATTCTCCCCGATAGTATCTTTAATTATTTTTACTAATTGTTGATTATCTAACTTTTCAACTAATGAAGCTGGGAGATTTACTTTTTCATTTTCTGGGGCACTATTTTCATTGATAGCATTATTAGGGTTATTGGCATTTTTCTGAACCATATCAAGTTCGCTATCTTCACTTCCAGCTAATGTTTTAAGTACATCTAATATATTTATTTTTTTTGTTAATGGATCATTTTCATTATATACTTTCGATGCTAAAGCTTTAGCAATATCTAAATTGCTCTTGGAAAATTCCGGCTCTTTACTTGATATCTTGCTATTAAAAATTTCAATATCACTGCTTAAGGCACTATCTGAGATTTCTAAGGAATTCAAAGAATCACTCATCTTTGTAAGTATTTGTTCTATTGAAGAATCTCCTTTAAATAATTTGTTAAAACTACTTATAGTTTCTTCTGAAAAATCTAAATCATTCTCTATAAATGCAAGTATATCGTCAGATGTCATGTTCTTAAATTCATTAAAAAACTTGGTTAACGTTTCTTTTATAGCTTGCCCCTCAGTACTATTAACTGGTATATTTTTACTTTGAAGATACGTTTGAATGAATGTATCAATTTCCTTTGGATTTGCACTTATTTTTTCATTAAATTGGATTAATCCTTTAATTTCATTGATATTATCTCTAGTTAAAGGAATATTATGCTTAACCATATTTTTTAAAATATCAATATCATCTTTTGAAAGACCTTCTTTTTGAATAATTTCCTGAAAATTATCATCTTCAGTTGTTTCTTCGCCAGCAGCACCTTGTACTAATTTAAGTTTTAGTTTTCCATTTTCAAGTCCACCTACTTGAAATTTAACTAATTTAAGATCATCTAAATCAACATTACCGTCAAGTTCAGCTATAAATTGCCATCCATCCGCTAATCTTATTGTAATATCTTTTCCTTCTCCCTTTGCAACTACTCTGCCTGTAAAGCGTTCCCCTACTTCAAAGCTTAACTTGCTAGAAATTTTCTTAGAATTAACATTATATCCATTATTTATATTCCAAATTCCTGGCATATCATCTTCTCCCCTACTAATTTATACTTTAGGCATATGAAAATAAAAAACAAGTCCAAAGTTGCCATGGATATTTTTCATCAGGCAAGGAG
>NZ_AUUU01000073.1 GCF_002760435.1 Clostridium sp. LS | reverse complement strand
GAACCTGCGACCTCATGGTCCCAAACCACGCGCGCTCCCATCTGCGCCACACCCCGAGAACATATTTAATTATATATATAAGTGCAATGAATGTCAATATTTTTTGATATACGATAGTTCAAATAATATTATGATTAGGAGGTTAATACAATGTGTGTAAAGGTTTAAAATGGCTAAAATAAGAAATTTAAAGAATAAGTTAGAAAAAGAGGGGATTTTGGACGATATATATAGATTATTAGGATAAATTAAATATTCGCCCAATAACCGAATTGTCCATATTTACTTAAAGTGATATAATTATGTAGTAATTTAGAATAATGGAGGAGGGAAGGTTTTCAAAGACCGATTATTAATGAGAAGTAGAATTCTAGCTGTTACATTAGCAACAGTAATCGTTATAGGTAGTTCAGTACCAGCGTTTGCCACGCCAGATAATCAGCAATTAAGTGATTCGAGACAGAAATATGCAGAAATTGAAAACAAGATATCAGACATCCAGAGTAAAATTTACGATTTAGATATGCAGATAGAGCCGTTACAAACAACAGTAGATAAAAATAAAAAAGAAATAACAAATATTAATAAGGTTATTGATAGCACTACTAAAGATATTGAACAATGCAAAAAAGATATTAATACATTAGATTTGGCTTTAGGACAAAGAGTTAAGTCAATGTATCAATCAGGTGATTTAGAATTCAAATATTTAGATTTTTTACTTGAATCAGAGTCAACAAGTGATTTCTTTTCTAGGGCAGAGGCAGTAAGTAAAATTGTTGGAAAAGATAAATCTGCTATAGAAGATATTGTGAATAAAAAAGATGAATTAAATAATAAGATTCAATCCTTACAAGACAAAAAATCTGACATAGACAAGCTTAATCAAGAAATAAAAACTAGTTTGGATGAATTAGATGGAAAGAAAAAAGAAGAAGAGGCATTAATAAGCCAAGTTAAGGATGAAAAGAAGAACTTTGACACACAATATTTATCGCAACTAGAAAGACAAACTGTACAATCTCAGTTTGATATTATTAGTAATTCTAATAGTTCAACTACAGATCTTCAATCAGCAATTACTCAATTAAGAAGTATTAGAGATAATCAAATTAAGAGTGATATTGTTACCGCAGAAATTAATGATAAAATTGAGAAAGCTAAAGCAATTATATCTTCAAGGAAAGCAGCTGAAGCTAGAGCGGCAACACCAAGTAGAGGTAGAACAGGCTCAGTAGCCGTACCATCAGCTGGAAATGCACAAGCTATTTTAAATGAAGCATATGCACAATTAGGAAAGCCTTACGTATGGGGTGCAACAGGCTCAGACAGCTTTGATTGCTCAGGATTTACTCAATATGTATATTCACACGCAGCAGGAATTGATATATCAAGAACAACATATTCACAAATAAATGTTGGACAACCAGTTAGCCAAGATCAACTTCAACCAGGAGATTTAGTGTTTACACATCCAGGCCATGTTGGAATATATGTTGGTAATGGTCAAATGATTAATGCACCACAAACAGGTGATGTGGTTAAGGTAGCGCCGGTATATAGTTTTTATGCAGCAAGAAGAGTTCTTAATTAGTAAACATAAGAAATTAGTTGTTAATATCTGATTCGAATTTTAGTCCTTTTGTACTCATACAGAAGGGCTTTTTTTATTTAATTTGTGATGTTATAATGTGAAATATGTGATTAAGGATAAAATTTATTGAATTATAAGGAATGTTGTTTAATACATTAAAAGTAAAGGAAGAATAATATGAGTAGCGGACTGGAATATATAAAAGAAGATGAAACATTAGATGATTTGCAACTTAAAGGCTTGAACTTGATTCAAAAAAAGGATGGATTCAAGTTTGGAATAGATGCTGTTTTATTATCTGATTTTGCTTCTATAAAAAATAAACATAAAGTAATAGATTTATGCACAGGAACAGGAATAATTCCATTTCTTATCTATGGTAAATATGAGCCTCAAAGCATATATGGATTAGAAATACAAGAGGATATGGTCGATATGGCTAAAAGGAGCGCAAAATTAAATTCATTAGAAGAAAGAATTCATTTTTTGCATGAAGACCTAAAAAATAAAGATTTTTTAAAACAACTCGATAAATTTGATGTAGTTACGGTAAATCCTCCATATAAGCTAAATAGTTCTGGAATTATTAATCCAAATGACAAGCTGGCTATAGCTAGGCATGAAATATTATGCAATCTAGAGGATGTAATATCTGCTTCGAGAATTTTGCTAAAAGACAATGGGAGGATTTTTATGGTACACAGACCCGAGCGGCTAGCAGATATAATTACTTTAATGAGAAAATATAGAATAGAACCTAAAAGGATAAGAATGATTCACCCTAAGGTGGGAAAGGCTCCTAATATTGTGTTGGTCGAAGGCCAGCGAGATGGCGGGGCTTATTTAAAATGGGAGGCGCCATTATATGTTTATGATGATAATGGACAGTATACCAGGGAAATAGACTCAATATATTGGAGGATATAATATGAATAGTGGAAAATTATATTTAGTACCAACTCCTATTGGAAACCTAAAAGATATTACATTAAGAGCATTAGAGACATTAGAGGAAGTTGATATTATAGCAGCTGAAGATACCAGACAAACACTGAAATTACTAAATCATTTTGGAATAAAAAAGCCTCTATTAAGTTACCATAAATTTAATGAACAAATTAGAAGTGATAAAATTATAGATTTACTCATGGAGGGAAAAAATATTGCGTTGGTATCTGATGCTGGAACACCCGGAATTTCGGATCCTGGAAGTATCATAGTACAAAGATGTATCGAACAAATGATTGACTTTGAAGTATTGCCTGGAGCAACGGCAATAACTACAGCTTTAGTTTATTCAGGCTTAGATACTACAAAGTTTTTATTTAGAGGATTTTTGCCTAGAGAAAATAAAGAAAGAAAAATTATAATAAATGATCTTATGATGAGTCAAGAAACTATTATAATATATGAAGCACCGCATAGGTTATTAGATACTTTAACATTTTTGATGGAATCTTTTGGTGACAGAAAAATAGCCGTGTGCAGGGAATTAACTAAGATGTATCAGGAAATATATAGAGGAACGCTGAAGGAGGCAATAGGATATTTTCTGAAAAATAAGCCAAGAGGTGAATTTGTACTTGTATTGGAAGGAAAAAACATTGAAGAAATAAAAGAAGAACAAAAGGAAATATGGGTTAATTTATCTATTGAAGAGCATATATTGAAGTATATAAATGATGGTATTAATAAGAAAGAAGCAATAAAACTTGTAGCTAAAGATAGAGAATTACCGAAGAGTGAAATTTATAAGTTTTCAACAAACATTTAGCTAACATAAAATCGTGAAAGTTGTTTCTGAGAAACAACTGATATGCATGGGATGCAATAGAGCTTATTTTAAATAGACTATCTCAAATTAACTCTTGAGATAGTCTATTTAAATTTATTTGATAATAGGGAATTTAAGTGTGTAAATTCTATTTATTAGTCTTAATTTCGTCTAGACACTTAGTGCAAATGTTTTTACCTTTGTAGTTTATTACGTCTCTTGCATCTCCACAGAAAATACAAGCTGGTTCATATTTCTTTAAAATTATTTGCTCGCCGTCTACATAAATTTCTAATGCATCCTTCTCAGCAATATCTAAAGTTCTTCTAAGTTCTATAGGAATAACAATTCTTCCTAATTCGTCTACTCTTCTAACTACACCTGTTGATTTCATAAAAAATTCCTCCTAATTCCATGATTCGACATTCTACTATGATATATTACCAAGTATGTAATATAAAGTCAATGGATATTTCGCTTTTATTTATAAGAAATTACAAATTTCAACTTTAATAAACATCTTACATAAAATATACTACCATATTTTAGAAAAGTCAAGAGGATTTATTTTTAAAAGTATAATATTAACTTAAATAAATTAATTAATAAATTATTACTAATCTCAAGGGTTACGTAAGGATATATCAATTTTTAATTTCAAAATGTATTCAATATTTTGAAATTAAATTTACAAGAATAAGAATATAAGTAAATTTTGAACTTTTAAAAAAATAGAGATAATGTAAGTGATAATGTCGACCAATTACATAAATTAGATATTTTTTTATGAGAATTATTTTTTGTAATTAAATATATCGTATAATTTTAGTAACTTTAGGAGAGCTTAAAATTACAAAAGACAAATTTTATGTAATGGTGTTTAAAATAACTTGTAACCAGTTGCTAGTTACTATATAATTTATTTAAAATGGGAAAGTATAGGTGCATAGAAATGGAAAAGAGTTTTGATTCAAATTATATAAAAGAATTAGCAGAGGAAATGTCTAAGAATAGTTCAATATCTTATGAAGATTTTCCAAAGTATGATTTGTTTTTATCTCAAGTAATTGATTATTTGAATGATAAATTTATAGATGAAAAGTTCACTAATAATATAGTTCAAAATTATACCAAAAGTGAAGTTATAACTAAGCCAGAGGACGGTAAAAAAAGAGGATATACTAAGATGCACTTAATACAACTAGTGTTGCTTAGTTATATGAGACCTCTTTTAACTACGGAAGAAATTAAAAAGGTTTTCAGGCTTGCGTTTAATGAAATCAATGATAGAAGCGATGATATTTTATCATGGGAGGAAACATATAAAACCTTTATACAAATTCAAAAAGAAAGTTTTGATGATTATTTAGCTACATCATTGGCTCATGAAAACAAGTTAGAGGAATTAATAAAGAATTTTGATTTAAAAGAAAAAGATAAAGAAAGAATAAAAATATTCCTATTAGTTTTATCCTTAATAGCAGAAGCTAGTGTTATAAAAAAACTAGTTCAAAGGATAGTTAATGAGTATGAGACTGAATAAAAAATAAATCCTATAGATGAATGTAGAATTAAAAACACTTACTTTGTAAGCAATTGAGTTTTCGATGCTTGCTAAGGTAAGTGTTTTAAGGTATAAAGAATTAAAGAATACTAATATACTAAAATGATTGTTAAGATTGATTACAGAGAGGAATAAATTATGGATAAGATTGTTATAAAAGAATCTGTAAGAAATTTAGTAGAATTCTGTTTAAAAAATGGTGATATAGATAATGGGTTTTCAGGAAGTGCAAGAGCAGTAGAGGGCATTAAGGCCCATCAAAAGCTCCAAGATGATAATGATAGAATTTATGAGAACTATGAAAGAGAAGTATATTTAACTTATGAATTTGAACTAGATAAAAGTTTGATTAGCATAGAAGGTCGAGCAGATGGAATAATAATTCAGGCGGATAGAATTATTATTGAGGAAATAAAATCTACATATAAGAGTTTTACATACATAGATGATAGTAATGAAGTGCATTGGGCACAGGCGAAAGTATATGCGTTAATTTATGGGAAGCAGAATGGGTTTCAGGAAATTTATATAAGATTATCTTACATGCAGCTTGAAACCAGTGAAGTGAAAAGTTTTGAAAGGAAATTTACTATAGAGGAATTAGAAGTGTTTACGCTAGGTATATTAAAGGAATACGAGGAATTTAGTATTTTGCTTTTGGAACAAAAGAATATGAGAGATGATTCTATAAGGAAGCTTCAATTTCCTTTTGAAAGTTATAGAGAAGGGCAGAGAAAATTAATTAATATATCGTATCAAACTATAAGAGAAAAAGAAATGTTATTTACCCAAGCTCCTACGGGAATAGGAAAGACTATATCGACGATATTCCCATCAGTAAAAGCTTTAGGAGAAGAAATGGGAAATAGAATACTATATCTTACTGCTAAGACTGTAAATAGAGAAGTAGCTGAAGAAACTTTTAATAAGTTAAGAGAAAGTGGATTGAAGTTTAGGAGCATTGTAATTACTGCAAAAGAAAAAATATGCACTAATAATACTTTTGATTGCAATCCTGAGAAATGTATATATGCCCAAAAGTATTATAGTAAAGTGAAAGATGCAATATTATGTATTATTAAAAATGAAGATAGGATTTCCTCGGAAATATTGCAAAAATATGCTGAAAGATATAAAGTATGTCCATTTGAACTTTCTTTAGATCTAAGCCTTTATTGTGACGGGATTATAGGTGATTATAATTATATGTTTGATCCTAGAGTTTCATTGGGTAGGATTTTAGATAGTAAAGGAAATATTGTATTAATTGATGAGGCTCATAATTTAATAGATAGGGCAAGAAAGATGTATTCTGCATCTATTTCTAAAGATCAAATACTGAAATGTAAGAAGTTAACTAAAGGTAAAATTAATAAGATACATTCTATATTAGGAAAGATTAATAATTATCTTATTGACTTGAGAAATGAATGTGATCATAAAGGTGTGGAATGGTTTTATGAGGAAGAAGCGCCTAAAGAATTAAATAAGTATTTACAACTTTACTTAAAAGAAAGCGAAGAAATACTAGTAAGGGGAAACAAGTTTGATGGATATGAAGATATACTGCAATTATATTTTGATATAAATACGTTTACGTCTACAATGCAATTATATGATGAAAATTACCGAACCTGCATAGAAAAAGAATTACAAGAGCTTAAAGTAACATTATATTGTGTAAATCCGGCAAAGAATCTAAAAGAATATTTAGAAAAATGTTATTCGGTGATTTTCTTTTCGGCGACTATATCACCAATAAAATATTATATAAATATGCTTGGAGGACATGATGAAACATATAGATTAAGGCTTGCATCTCCATTTTCAAAAGAAAATCTAAAAGTTTATATGAGTCCAATTAATATTAGGTATTCTTACAGACAAAAAACATTAAATATAGTGAAGAATAAAATCTGCGAGTTTGTGAGAGAGAGGATTGGAAATTATATAATTTTTTCTCCTTCCTATGCATATTTGGAATCTTTATATGAAGAAATAAATAATTCCAATATAAAAGATTTTGAGATCGTTAAACAAAAATCCAATATGAGTGAAGAAGAAAAAAGTGAATTTTTGAGCAAGTTTAAAGTTAGCAATAATTTATTAATGTTTTGCGTTTTGGGAGGTATGTTTTCAGAAGGGATAGATCTGCCAGGAGAACAATTGATAGGTAGTATAATAATAGGCGTAGGATATCCTATGATAGATATGAAAAACGAAATTATTAAAGAATTCTATGAAGAAAATGGCTATGATTATGCATATGTTTTTCCAGGTATAAATAAAGTCCAGCAAGCAGTAGGAAGAGTTATAAGAACCGAAACTGATGTAGGAAGGGTTTTACTTATTGATGATCGATATTCAACAAATAAGTACAAAATGCTATTACCCAATGAATGGTTGCCTATAAGCAAATATTAATATATTTCGTGTGCTTAAAACAAAAAGTTTATTTATCCATTTAAGTATGTTAAAATATTCATGTTAGTTTTTAGAATAAGGAATATCTAAGTTAATAAATATATAATAATTCTTAGGCTTAACTTGATTAAAAGAATCAATATTCAATCGATAACGTGAAAAAGTAATTATTATGTATAAATAAAAATAATATTTTTAAGTAGAATTAAGGAGCGAGGAAAATGAATATTCCATTAATTGATTTAAAAGCTCAATATAAGTCTATTGCTGAAGATTTAGATAGAGTAACTAAAGAGGTATTGTCTTCTGCAAATTATATTATGGGTAAGAATGTAATAGAGTTCGAAAAAGAATTTGCGGAATATATAGGAGTTAAGCATGCAGTTTCAGTAGGAAATGGAACTGATGCATTGGTTATTGCATTAAAATCTTTAGGCATAGGAATTGGAGATGAAGTAATAACTTCAACATTTACTTATTTTGCTTCAGCAGAAGCTATTTCAGCAGTGGGTGCTACTCCTGTTTTTGTCGATGTTGAAAAAGAAACATTTAATATAGATGCAACTAAAATAGAAGAGAAAATTACTAGCAAAACTAAAGCTATTATACCAGTTCACATATTTGGTCAAAGTGCTAGAATGGATGAGATAAATGAAATTGCAAAAAAATACGATTTAAAAGTAGTAGAAGATGCAGCTCAGGCGGTGGGTTCTAAGTATAAAGGAAGAATGGTTGGAACTTTAGGAAATGCGGCTTGTTTCTCGTTTTTTCCAACAAAAAATCTTTCGTGTGCGGGCGATGGTGGTATGATAGTAACAAATGATGATAATATTGCAACTATAGCGAAGGCACTAAGAACACATGGAAGTGGAGAAACAGGGCAAAAAGCTTATAATCTATTAAATAATATAACAGAAGAAATAGAAACCTTTAAAGGTGGGGATGATACTGTATATAACCCTTTAAAGTATTATAATTATTTAATAGGATTTAATTCAAGATTAGATGCTATTCAAGCAGCAATTTTGAGAGTTAAGCTTCCACATTTAGATAAATGGAATTCAAGAAGAAGAGAAATAGCGGAGATATATGATGAAGAATTAAAAAATTCTAATGTAGTGGTACCTGCTATTGATTCGGAAAACGAGACTATATATCATCAATATGTTCTGCAATGTGATGATAGAGAAGCTATGTTAACTAAACTTAAGGAAAAAGGGGTAGCAACAGGAGTATATTATCCAATTCCGTTACATTTACAAAAGGTATATAAGAATCTTGGATATAAAGAAGGTGATATGCCGGTTGCGGAATATTTATCACATAGAACATTTGCGATCCCAGTTTATCCAGAATTAACAAGAAGTGAAATAAATTATATAGTTGAAAGTATAAAAGCATAATATTAAGATTGTAGTATAAGAGATATTATTTTTAATAAATAAAAAATGCTGAAAAGTGTGAGGATTAATTTATGGATAGAAATTATTTTGTGCATGAGTCAAGTTATGTAGATGATAATGTTAAAGTAGGTGATGGAACGAAGATATGGCATTTTTCTCATGTAATGAGCAATAGTGAGATTGGAGAAAAGTGCAATATTGGACAAAATGTCGTAATATCGCCTGGTGTAAAGATTGGAAACAGAGTTAAAATACAAAACAATGTATCTGTCTATACTGGAGTTATTTGCGAAGATGATGTTTTTTTAGGTCCTTCGTGTGTATTTACTAACGTAGTGAACCCAAGAAGTTTTATTGAAAGAAAAAATGAGTATAAGGATACTATAATTGGTAAAGGTGCATCTATTGGTGCTAATGTAACCATAGTATGTGGTCATAATATAGGTAAATATGCATTAGTAGGAGCTGGAGCAGTAGTTACTAAACATATACCTGATTATGCTTTAGTAGTAGGAAATCCAGCAAGTATGTTAGGATATGTATGCCAATGTGGGGAAAAACTAAGATTTAAAGATGGTCATGCAACTTGTAGTATTTGTGGGAAAAATTATAGTAAAGACAAAGACAAAGTTGAACGTATTTAAATCAGTTAAGAGTTAAGAGTTAAGAGTTAAGAGTTAAGAGTTAAGAGTTGTAGATAAAAATTCTAGAGAATTTTTAAAATTAATTTTGATAAATAACAACATATTTAAAGAAATTCTGTAAGAATTTCATCATTAACTGTTAACTATGCACTGTTACCTGTTAACTGAAAAAAGTGGAGGTATAAGATGTCAATATTAAAACAACAATTATTGGATAAGATAAATAATAAGACAGCAAAGGTTGGTGTAGTTGGATTAGGATATGTTGGATTGCCATTAGCTGTAGAGAAAGCCAATGCCGGTTACCAAACTACGGGATTCGATGTTCAGGAACAAAAAGTAAAGATGGTTAATGAAGGCAAGAATTATATTGGTGATGTTGTAGATGAGAATTTAAAAAAGATAGTAGAAGGAAAAATGTTAAGAGCTACTACAGATTTTAGCTTTGTTAAAGATGTAGATACTATTTGTATTTGTGTACCTACGCCGCTAGATTTATATAAGCAGCCAGACTTATCATATGTTGTAGATTCAACAAAAAGTGTTGCACAATATCTACATAAGGGTATGCTTATAATTCTTGAAAGTACAACATATCCAGGAACAACTGAAGAAGTTCTTAAGCCAATTTTAGAAGAGAGCGGACTCAAGTGCGGTGAAGACTTTTTCTTAGCATTCTCGCCTGAAAGAGTTGATCCAGGTAACAAAGAGTTCAATACTAAAAACACTCCAAAGGTAGTTGGAGGGTGTACAGAAGAATGTACTGAAGTTGCAGCGGCATTATATAGAAATATATTAGAAGGAGATATACATACTGTATCATCACCAGCTGTAGCGGAAATGGAAAAAATATTAGAAAATACTTTTAGAAATATAAATATTGGATTGGCTAATGAAATGGCTATTCTTTGCAATAGAATGGGAATAGATGTGTGGGAAGTTATAGATGCAGCAAAAACTAAGCCGTATGGTTTCATGCCGTTTTATCCAGGACCAGGATTAGGTGGTCACTGTATTCCACTTGATCCATTCTATTTAGAGTGGAAAGCAAAAGAATATGATTATCATACAAGATTAATTGAGACTTCAGGTGAAATTAATGATTCTATGCCTGAATTTGTATTAGATAATGTGATGAAAATTCTAAATAAGAATAAAAAAGCATTAAATGGAGCTAAAGTTCTTTTACTAGGTGTTGCATATAAAAATGATATAGATGATTATAGAGAATCACCAGCGTTCAAAGTAATAGAGTTGTTAGAAAAGAATGGTGCGGATCTTATAGTAAATGATCCTTATTGTCCAATATCTAAATATAAAGGAAAAGTTTATAATTCTGTAGATTGGACGGAAGTTATAGACGATGCGGATATAGTAATTATAACAACAAATCATAGCTGTTATGATTATGAGTCTATTGTTGCTAGGGCGAAGGTGGTATATGATACGAGAAATGCCACTAAAAATGTAGTTAATAATAGGGAAAGAATCTACAAGTTATAGAATAATTAATTTGTTCTGCAAAAGAAGGTATATTACGATGTTTTATTCAAAAATATGCCTTCTTTATTTTTATGGGGAAAATTATATATAATTAGAGGTTTATACAAATTGATGAATGCTTTTATTGACACATATAATAATGAATAATATTATAAGTATAGGACAATTTGCTTTATTGTGAAATTGATTCATAATATAGCGACAATAAGTAATTTAACGACAAAGAGGTTGTTACGTGATGAAAAAAATAATTAGTATATTAACACCAGTAATAATTACTGTTTTTGTAATAGTTGTATTAAATTCGCTTTTGGATAGTAAAATACAGCAATTAACTAATGAAAAAGATATAAGTATGATGGGGAAGCTACCTTTCGATACAGTAAAAGATAAAAGCTCATTAGCTAAAAAAATGTTATCTGATAAGGGAGATATGTTTTTGCTTGGTTCTTCTGAAATTGGGATAAGCGTTCCACAGAATCCATTGGGATTTTTCCCTTTTAAAGGCGGGGAGTATAATTTTAGCTGCTTTGGAAGACCATTTACTCAAGATTTGCAGCAAGCTGCGTATTTAGGTGGTGGAAATGTAAAAGATAATCAAAAAGTGGTTTACATTCTTTCCATTCAGTGGTTTGAAGATGCAAATGGACTTGAACCAGATCAGTATGCAGCTAACTTTTCGGAAGTGCAGTTTTATAACTTTTTTAAAAATCCTAAGATAAGTGAAGAAAATAAACGGTATTATGCAGAAAGAGTGTATGACTTTTTAACAAAAGCTAAAAAAAATCAACCAGAAGCTTATTATGCAAAACTCTATTTAGATTCAAGTGCATTCTCAAATGCACAGAAGATCGTGCTTAAGCCATACTATGAAATTAAACAGTATTTATTAAGTATTCAAGATAAAGCGTTGATTTATGAAAAATTAAAGGGGTTACCAAATAAAAGTTCTGGACAATCATTAAGTGTTATAAATTGGAATGATGAGTATGCCAAAGTTGAAAAAGATAATGAAGCAATTGTATCAACAAACCAATTTAACTTAGATGATAAAAAATATAATCTTAGTCTAAAAAATGAGCTTAATAAACATGAGGGAGAATCAAAAAATGAAAACCTCATTGAATCCAAGGAAATGGGTGATTATAAGTTTTTCTTAAGTGTATGTAAGGATATAGGTATAAAACCATATATAGTTATACCGCCAGTTAATGGATGGTATTACGATTTTGCAGGTCTCGCTAAAAATCAAAGAGATGAATGGAATGAGCAAGTAAAAAAAATTGCAGAAGATAATGGTCTTGAGTTTTTAGACTTGCATGATTATGATTACAAAAAGTATTTTCTAATAGATACGAAACATTTGGGAGAAGAGGGGTGGCTTAAAGTAGATGAAGGAATTTATACACATTTTAATAAGTAATAAAGATTTAAAGAGGGGTGCAATGTTAACAATTGCATTGATAGTAATATTAATAGTATATTTTTTTGAGTCATCATCAGATTTGCCATTTGTTTATAGTCAATTTTAAGTAGCTAAGATTGAAATAAATATATTATATAAGATTGTCAGAAACTTATGGAGGAATTAGAATGACATTAGTTGAATATGGGGATTACTTTTACTTATATATACTTGCGATTGCATTGATACCGGCTATTATTTTAGGTATTCTAGAAAAGAATATTAAATATTATGGGATTTTTATATCGATTTTAATGGCGTTAGCAATAATTGGAGCTGGGTGGGAGTTCCCACTATTTCTGGTTGGTGAGATTACTTTAATTAAGATATATTCTATTTTAAGAACAAAAACGGATAATAAATATTTATATTGTATAATTTTATTTTGTTCGGTTCTACCATTAATTATTCTTAAAGTTAGTGGTGTTCTTACTTTAAAAAGTATTGGATTTATAGGGCTTTCATATATGAATTTTAAGGCAATTCAAATGATTATTGAAATATATGATGAAAATATAAAAGAAGTTAGTATATTAAATACAATATATTTCTTTATATTTTTTACAACATTAACCTCTGGCCCCATAGATAGATCTAGAAGATTTGAAAGGGATTTGGATAAAAAAATAAGTAGAAGTGAATACATAAATGACTATTTAGGCTTTGGTGTAAAAAGAATAATTGTAGGTATAATATATAAATTTGTTATAGCAAATCTAATTAATTCGTTATGGATGAGCCAAATTCCATCACTTGAATTGATTCATGCGAAATCAGTAATTCTTAAGTATTCTATAAACTATATGTATTCATATAGCTTATATTTATTTTTTGATTTTGCAGGATACACAGCTTTTGCCGTGGGGACAAGCTATATTTTGGGAATTAAAATGCCAGAAAACTTTAATAAGCCATTTTTGAGCAAAGACATGAAAGAATTCTGGACCAGATGGCATATATCTTTATCTAAATGGTTTGGGGATTACATATACTCGAGATTTGTATTAAATAGTATGAGAAAGAAAATATTTAAAAATAGATTTATTGCTTCTCATCTAGGGCAATTATTAACTATGTTTATTATGGGGTTGTGGCATGGTCTAAAATGGTACTATATAATATATGGAGTATATCAAGGATTAGCATTAGTAGGTACTGATATATATCAGAGAAAATCAAAATTTTATAAAGCTCATAAAAAGGAAAAATGGTTTCAATATGCTCAAGTTATTGTAACGTTTCACGTAGCGTGTTTTGGACTGCTGTTATTTTCAGGATATTTGTTCAATACCTAGTTTTTAAACAGTTTGTTTTAAGACATAGGTTATATATATAATTTATTTTAATTTCTAAATTTGATTGTAGAATATGATATTACTAATGGTTATCTTGAAATATTAAGATAATCATTTTTTATTGCCGCTTGTAAATTACATATAATTTTTATAAAGGGAATAAATATTAATATAATAAAAATAATAAGTAAAGATAATAAATAGGAAATGGTGATAATATGATAGCTACAAGTTTAAAACAGAAGTTAAAATTATTAATACATCTTATAGTGAAGGTTAAGAAAGATGATGTATTTGCATTAGCATCTCAATTAGCATACTATTTAGTATTATCTTTTTTTCCTTTTATGTTGTTTCTAATGACATTAGTAGGATTTAGTAAGCTAAGTTCAAGAGACATATTGGAACAACTAAATGTCATGCTGCCTAAAAGCGTAATAGAGCTAACACAATCTACTATTAAAGAAGTATTTGATAATCAATATACAGGGTTATTAGGTATATCAGTATTATTAATGGTATGGACAGCTTCATCTGCTTTCAAGGCTGTAATTAAAAGTGTAAATAAGGCTTATAACTTTAGAGAAGATAGATCATTTATTAAGCTTTCACTCATTTCAATGATTGGAATACTGGCTCTTGCCGTAATTATTATATTAACTTTAACAATGCTTGTGTTTGGAAATGTAATAGGTGACCATATTAAGCGTACTTATACATTTTATAAATTAATATTAATTTTTTGGAATGTATTTAGGTACGCATTTATAGTTGTTATCATGGCTATTATTTTTATTTCTATATATAAACTGACTCCAGCAAAGAAGCTTACATGGAGGGAAGTTGTTCCGGGATCTATATTTAGTACAATTGGCTGGATAGTAGTATCTTTTGGATTTTCCTTTTACATTGATAATTTTAGTAATTACTCTAGATTTTATGGAAGTCTTGGGGCGGTATTTATACTTATGACATGGCTGTTTCTTATATCTATTATATTCATTGTAGGTATAGAAATAAACTGTGTGTTAACTGGGATTAAGATTAAAAATCGTAATTATTAATCGAAGGTTATAATTTAAAAGTATTTTTTGTTTTCATGAATATAAATCACTGAAGTGGGTATAACTTTAGAAGAAAAATATTCAGGAGGTAAGATATGAATAAAATAATATTATTAGGAAGATTAGTTAAGGACCCTGAACTTAGGCACACTGAAAATGGGGATAAGATTTACACTAAATTTACAATTGCTGTACAAAGAAATTTTAGATTGCCTGATGGGATTAGAGAAGCTGATTTTATACCAATAAAGGTTTGGGGTAAAAAAGCTGAAGTTATAGTTAAATATGTTAAAAAGGGAAGTCTTATTACTTTAAGTGGAAGACTTAGAACAGGTAGTTATGAAGATAAGGAGGGAAATAGAAAATATATAGCAGAAGTTGTAGCGGAAGACTTTAAATTCCTAGAAAATAAGAAAAATCAAACTCAAGTGCTAGAAAATTAATAAGCTATACATTGGGGTATGTTAGTTTGTTCTAAAAAAATTGTAATTTTATATATTATCAGAGGGTTTATCTAATATGGAATTAATTTTAATTATTAGATAAGCTTTCTATTTGTTAAAAATACATTTTAAGAGCTAAGGGTTTAATAACTTTTATTTAGTAATAGCATGTGCAAAACATTTGATATACAACTAGTAATTTTATAATATTAAATCAATATTACTGGTACAAGTGTATAAGTAGCCATTTGATAAATAAAAAAATATTTATATAAAAAGTGTTGTATTTATATGAGAATGTGTTATAATAATAATGTAAACGATATCTATAATATATTTTTCAATTATGGTGAAACAAAAAAAGAGATTATGAGGTAAAAAAAGAGCGGGTAGCTCTTTTTTTATTTATAAAATAATAATGAATTGTTTCTGTAAAAAAATACCATATTATATGATGCTAATAATGTTTAGATGAATAACAATTAAGCATTAAATTTCTAGGTTTCGACAAAACATGTTTATAATAAGAAGAAATTGAAGCATCTATATGTTGTAAAAACGCATCGAAGAAGTTTTATTGTCAATAAAAAAGTTTTAATTTTTTAAAACATGGACAGGCTTTGACAATTTATTAATATATTATGTGATAGTATTAGGTATGTAAATAAGAATTATTATTTGAGGGAGCTGAAGTGATTATGAATTTAGTTGAGGAATACACATCTATTAATAGCGATTCAGAGGTGGAATTTCGATATGCCTATAGACTTACAAAAAAGAATTATAAAGGAATAACTGCTTATGGAATTGAAATAGAAAGAAAAGACTATGTGGGACTAAAAAATGTTAATTTGGAGAGAGAAAGTATAGATATTATTTCAATTCATAGACACAAAGTAAAACAATTACTTATGAAATTATATAATAATCAAGTATCTCCAATACATTTAATTGATATTGCAGGAAGTTATGCTGATGAACATGTTTATGAATTTGATATTGCAGAGGAAGAAAAAGTAATAAATTAGAGAAAAGTGTAGCAATAATTATACTTTTGCGCTAGTATCATGGTATGAGGTTACTAAGAAAGGCGCGTGATTGGATTATGATTATTGGAATAGGCACAGATATAATTGAAATCAGTAGAATAGAAAAAGTAATGAAGAGAACAAATAATTTTATTGAAAAGGCATTCACACGTAATGAAATTGAGTACTTTAAGTCAAAAGGGTTAAAGGGAAATGTAGTAGCTGGGAATTTTGCTGCAAAGGAAGCTATAAGTAAAGCCATAGGTACGGGATTTAAAGGCTTTGGATTAAATGATATTGAGGTATTGAGAGATGAACTAGGAAAACCGGTTGTGAATTTAAGTGAAAAAATTTATGAATTCTTAGGAGAAAAAGAATTCAAAATGCATGTTAGTATTTCACATAATAAAGAAAATGCAATAGCTTATGCAGTAATGGAGGTAATATAATGTTTGAAATTTTTTCGGCTGCTCAGTGTAGAGAAATGGATAAACAGAGTATTAATGATGTGGGTATTCCTGGGATTGTACTAATGGAGAATGCTGCAATACGCATATTTAGAGAATTAGTGGATAAAGGTGAATCTTTTTTGATATTGTGTGGAAAAGGTAATAATGGAGGGGATGCCTTAGCATTATGCAGGCATCTAATAGCAGAAGGTAAAAAGGTAAAGGTTTATATCGTAAGCAAGGATGAAAATTATACAGACGATTTTAGGGTTAACTATAACATTCTGAAAAAGTTAATTAATATAAAGGATTTTTTGTTCATTAGGTCGGAAAATGATATAAACGAGAGCATTATTTATGATTTAGAAAGTTATGATATTGTAGTAGACGGATTATTTGGTGTTGGGCTCAACAAGGATTTAACGGGGACGTTCGTTAAAATAATAAAATATGTAAACCTCTACTCGAAATTCATAGTATCAATAGATGTTCCTTCGGGTTTGGATTGCGATTTGGGTATTGAGAGAGGAATTGCAGTGCATGCCGATGTTACTTATACATTTGAGGTTATTAAGAAAGGATTTTTGAATTATGGGGCAATCGATTGTGTTGGTAATTTAAAAGTATTAAAAATAGGAATTCCTCAATGTATAAAAAAGAAGAATAGCGGGAAGTTTTACATTCTTGAAAAGGAAGAATATAAAACACTACTTTCTAAAAGAAAGGTTTATGGTCATAAAGGAAACTATGGGAGAGCATTAGTTTTAGCGGGAAGAATAGGGTTTACTGGAGCAGCTTTCATTACTACGGAATGCACAGTTCGATCAGGCGCAGGTCTAACTACATTAATATGTAATGAAGAAGTTCAAAAAGTATTATCAGGCAAGTTTATAGAAGCTATGACGGTAACTTGTAATGATAGTAATGCGATAGAACTTATAAAAAATGCGAGTTCTATTGCTTTTGGTCCTGGAATTGGAATTGGAGAGAGCGAAAAAAAATTATTAGAGAAAGTTATTTATAACAGTAAATGTCCAGTTGTAATTGATGCTGATGGGATAACTTTATTAGGTAAAAATAAAAGCCTATTTGAAAAAATAAAGGGAAGAGCAATAATTACACCGCATCCAGGGGAAATGGCACATTTTTTGGGAATAACTGTTGAAGAGGTGGAATCAGATAGAGTCAATATAACAAAGGAAGTTGCTAGGAAGTATGGAGTAGTAGTTTTATTAAAGGGTTATAATACTGTAATTTCAAATGGGAAAGATATTTATATTAATCCAACTGGGAACAGCAAGATGGCTTCAGGAGGCATGGGGGATGCGCTGACAGGAATAATAAATGCATTTCTTTCCCAAGGAGTTAATTTAGAAGATGCTGCTCTTTTGGGGGCATATGTTCATGGGAATATAGCTGATAGATTAAGCAAACAAGTTTACATAGTAAATGCAAGAGATATTATTAATGAATTACCTAAAGAAATTAACAGCATTATTATTTAATTAAGAATAAAATTCCTAAGATTTTCATAAATAGTATTAAGTATCAATAAATCTTGGGAGGACTTATGAATATAGAAAGAAGTTTATTTAATAAAATGTTATTAATGGGTATTATAATACTAATTCCGATATTAGTAATTTCATTAGTAATCTTATGTAGGCATGCGATTACCCCCTCAAACGAAGACATAGTGAAAGAATTAAAGAATACAAAATGTTATAGCAGTGAAGTTGAATATGTATTCAAAAATTTAAAATCTCAATTTCAGGAAAATACAATGCAATACTACAGTTTTGACAAAGGATCAAGAATAGAATTTCAAGATTCAAGTAATCGGGTTAAGGTTTATAAAGGTGGAGAAATTAAGGTAGAAGGAGATGACAATGAAGATTATACTCTTGATAAAAATATAGATGTGATTTATCCATTAGCATTTATAGAAAATATATTATCAAATTATCAGGTTGATGATGTTAAAGAAGTAAAATCTGAATGGGGAGAAGGAGTGTATTTACAAGTAAATATAGAATATAATAGCAAAAATAAACATTTAAATAAAGCTGAATTCTATATAGATAAAAGTAAAAGAGTACCAGTTCTTCTGAAAATCTTAGATGATAATGATAAAGAAAGAATAGTAATAACTTATAAAAATTTTAAGGAAGAAAAAAATTTGAGTAATGATTTATTTTAAATTAAAACTATTAAATTAAAATCAGGCCAACATTAACATTAGAAAACGATATACTAAAATTTAAGAGATATAGGTAAAGTACATATTTACATTGTGGAAGATTATAGCTAAAGTTAAGATAAAAAATGAGCGGTTTATCTATAACGTGGCAAATAAGTAATACAAATCCTTTGACAAATTGACATAATTTGCAATATAATCATAGTAACAAAATCTTTTTACTGCTATGGAGGAAAAGTATGTCAATGATTAATCTAAACAATATGAGAAACAAAAAAATTAAAGATATTAAAATAAATAAATTTAAAAAAAGTAGTGGAATTATGGAGAAATCGTTAATACAATATATTAACGAGGGATTTTCAGCTGATTTTGAAAGGTTAATGAAAGCTGGTTATGAAGAAATGGCTGAAATAAACTTGGAATATTCCAAATTAGGTTTTGAATATATGTTAGATGATGTTAATGAGTATGAGGCATGGATTTGCGGAGTGTGATTATTTAAAAATGGCGAACATTGTGGTAAAAAGAGGGGAAATTTTCTATGCGGATTTAAGTCCAGTTATAGGATCTGAACAGGGAGGTATACGACCTGTTATTATAATACAAAATGATATTGGTAATAGATATAGTCCTACTGTTATTGTTGCGGCAATAACATCTCAAATAAATAAAGCTAAGCTTCCTATTCATGTTGAAATTTCATCAGAAGAGTATGGATTAAATAGAGACTCTGTTGTCTTATTAGAACAAATAAGAACTTTAGATAAGAGAAGGTTGAAAGAAAAAATTGGACATATGACTGAATCGGACATGAAAAAGGTTGATAAGGCTTTAGCGGTGAGTTTAAATTTAAGTTAGTTAGAAAGACAAAATTAATATAGACATCTAGGTTATGATGACTCAAAAAAGTGAGTATTTTGTATTAATATAAAAGAGTAGCATAAGTATAATAATATTTATGCTACTCTTTTTGTGTTGATATGTATTCTATATAGAAAATCGCAATACAAAAGTATAGCACATTTAGAAATAGTATATACAAATAATATTTTCTATGTTAGAATAATTATGTAAAAAATAAAACATACTATAAAGGAATAATTGAATAAATATAGGGGGTTGTATAATGAATAATGAATACAAACTTGAAGAAGTTTCAAAGCTGATAAGAAAAGATATAGTTTCTATGTTAACAGAATCAGCATCAGGCCATCCAGGAGGCTCTTTGTCAATAGCTGATATTATGGCAGTATTATTTTTTAAAGAAATGAATATAGATGTATCTAGGGCAAATGACCCTAATAGAGATAGATTTGTTTTATCAAAAGGTCATGCAGCACCAGCACTTTATAGTGCTTTAGCTAGAAAAGGATATTTTGAAGTTGAAGAATTAAATACATTAAGAAAAACTGGTTCAAGATTACAAGGTCATCCTAATATGAATGATTTGCCAGGGATTGATATGTCAACAGGATCTTTAGGTCAAGGGATTTCGGCAGCTGTAGGAATGGCTTTAGCAGGAAAACTTGATAAAAAAGATTATAGAGTTTACACAATTTTAGGAGATGGCGAACTTGAAGAAGGTCAAGTTTGGGAAGCATCAATGTCAGCAGCCCACTATAAATTAGATAATTTAACTGCATTTGTAGATAATAATGGATTACAAATTGATGGTAATATAGCAGACGTAATGAATCCAGGCCCTATAGATAAAAAATTTGAAGCTTTCGGCTGGAATGTTTTAGCTATTAATGGTCATGATTATGATGAAATTATAGATGCAATAGCTAAAGCAAAAGAATTTAAAGGAAGACCAACTGTAATTATATGCAACACAATAAAAGGTAAGGGTGTTTCATTTATGGAAAACAACGCAGGATGGCATGGAACAGCTCCAAATAAAGAGCAATGTGAGCAAGCATTAAAGGAAATTGGAGGGGAAAACTAATGGGGAATAAAATTGCAACTAGAGAGGCTTATGGTAAAGCGTTAGTAAAACTTTCAAATTTAAATAATGATGTTGTTGTGCTGGATGCGGATTTATCAAAATCTACTAAAACAGCGGACTTTAAAGCTGTTTCACCAGAAAGATTTATAAATATGGGAATCGCAGAATCAAATATGATGGGAGTTGCAGCAGGTCTTTCGACTTGTGGAAAAATTCCATTTGCTAGTACTTTTGCAATGTTTGCAGCAGGAAGAGCTTTTGAGCAAATTAGAAATTCAATATGTTATCCGAATTTAAATGTTAAAATCTGTGCGACTCATGCAGGACTAACCGTTGGAGAAGATGGAGCTACTCATCAGTCTATTGAAGATATCTCGTTAATGAGAAGTATTCCTAATATGACAGTAATTAATCCAGCAGATGCGGTAGAAACAGAAGCTGCAATATTAGCAATAGCGGAATATAACGGACCTTGTTATGTAAGATTAGGAAGATTAGCAGTAAGCGTAATAAATGATTCAGATAACTATAAATTTGAAATCGGTAAAGGTGTAACATTGGCTCAAGGAAATGACGTTACTATAGTCGCGACAGGAATGATGGTTGAATTAGCATTAGAAGCTAAAGATGAACTAGCTAAAGAAGGCATTAATGCTAGAGTAATAAATATTCACACAATTAAACCAATTGATAAAGAACTTTTAGTAGATGCTGCTAAAGAAACTGGAGCAATAGTTACTGCTGAAGAGCATAGTGTAATTGGAGGTCTGGGTTCAGCAGTCGCAGAAGTTGTAACAGAAGAATATCCAGTGCCAGTATTAAAGGTTGGAATAAAGGATACTTTTGGTGAGAGTGGTAAACCAAATGAACTTTTAAAAGCTTACGGCTTGACAGTTGAATCAATAGTGGAGAATAGTAAAAAGGCTGTTTCATTAAAGAAGTAAATAATATCTTAAATTTATAGCAAAAGTGAAATGATTTAAGATTTAGTGGTAAAATACGGGGTATAGAGCATATAAAACGCTTAATATCCCGTATTTTTTATTTCTGAATAATGAAAAGTAAAGAGAGAAAACTATTAAGGCATAATAAAAGAAATATAATGTAAGTAAAGAGGAGATGATAGCATGAAAGCTGCTAGATTAAAGGAATACGTCATAATAACATTTGGGATAGTTTTAGTTGCACTTGCAATAGAATATTTTTTTGCTCCTAACAATATTGCTGCAGGTGGCGTGACAGGAATAGCGATCATATTAAACGCTCTTGTACCTAGTTTATCTATAGGTATCGTTAGTCTTGTATTAAATATCCTATTATTTATAGTAGCTCTTATTTTCATAGATGGAAAATTTGGTGTGAAAACAATTTATGCGAGTTTAGGGCTATCTGCAATAATATGGGGGATAGAAAAGTTCATGAAGCCTGTAGCAATTACTGATGATTTAATTATAGCAACAATTTTTGGAGCGTTACTATCGGCTTTGGGGCTAGCTCTTGTGTTTAATGAAAATGCATCAACTGGTGGGACAGATATACTGGCTAAGATGTTAAATATATTTTTTCATTTGGAAATGGGAAAATCTTTATTAACAGTTGATTTTGTTATAACATTAGCAAGTGTATTTGTTTTTGGTATAAATGTAGCACTGTATTCTCTTCTTAGTATAATCTTGCTTGGATTAATAGTAGATAGAGTAATAGAAGGGTTTAATGTATGTAAAAGTGTATTTATTGTTAGTAAAAATAATGAAGAAATAAGTAAATATATAATAGATACATTAGATCGTGGCTGCACATTTTTAAAAGGTGTAGGGGCATATTCAGGTGAAGAGAGCGATATACTCTATGCAGTTCTGAGCAGGAATCAATTTATTAAATTGAAAAAATATATTAAAGAAATTGATCCTAAAGCATTTATAACAGTAGGGGAAGTTCATGAAGTGCTAGGTGAAGGTTTTGGTGACATTAAATAACATTATTGTATATTATATTCATAATATTTAATAAATTTGTATAACATTAAGATGTATTCTTATGTTATAATTAATTCTGTAGGTTTTGCAAACAATTTGTAAAATATACAATAATAAAGGAGTGTTTGAGTATGATCGAATTTAGAGGAATATCTAAAATTTATGATAATAATGTAAAAGCCTTGTCAGATATTAATGTTGAAATAGAATCAGGGGAGTTTGTTTTCTTAGTTGGACCAAGTGGTTCTGGTAAATCTACTTTTATAAAGATGCTTTTAAAAGAAATTGAACCTACTAATGGTAAGGTTTTAGTTGGAGATAAAGATTTATCTTCTATTACCAGAAAACAAGTACCTTATTATAGAAGGAAGATAGGAATGGTATTCCAAGACTTTAGGTTAATACCAACTCTTAATGTTTATGAAAATGTTGCTTTCGCAATGAGAGTTGTAGAAGCACCTCCAAAGGAAATAAGAAGAAGGGTTCCAATGGTACTGTCTTTGGTTGGTTTATCACATAAATATAAGATGTTTCCGAATGAATTATCAGGGGGAGAGCAGCAAAGAGTTTCTTTAGCAAGAGCATTGGTTAATAATCCATCTGTTTTAATTGCGGACGAGCCTACCGGAAATTTAGATCCAGATACAGCAAGAGAAATAATGTCATTACTTGAAGATATAAATAAATCGGGAACTACTATATTAATGGCTACTCATGCTAAAGAAATTGTTGATTACATGAAAAAGAGAGTTATAGCTATAGAAAAAGGAGAAATCGTCAGAGACGAGAAAAGAGGTAAGTACCAAGATGAAAATTAATACTATTACACATTTTATTAAGGATGCGTTTACAAGTTTAAGAAGAAATAAAACTATTAGTATTGCTTCAATAATTACTGTTCTTATTACTTTTTTTGTTCTAGGAATCTTTTTGCTAGTTGCCACTAATATAAATAAAGGAATTAATACTGTTCAAAGTAAGGTTGAACTTAAGATATTTCTTAAAGATGATATAAAACTCATTGACCAGAGAGAAATTGAAATAAAATTAAGAGAGATGGACGGAGTTAAGGATGTAGTATATCAATCAAAGGAAGATGAATTTAAGAACTTTCAAAATACAACAAATGAAAATGAAGGATTACTAAAAGGCTATACATTACAAAATAATCCGTTCAATGCATCGTTTACAGTAAAGTTAGAATCGCCTGAATACGCGGCTGCTGTAACCGAAGGAGTTAAAGAACTTGATGGCATAGAAACTATTGGTGGTCAACAAGAATTAGTTGACAGAATAATAGGTATTGTGAATGGCATAAAAGTAGTTGGTGGCGTATTATTTGTAATATTGGTAGGAGTCTCTGTTTTCTTAATAATGAATACAACTAAATTAACTGTATATTCAAGAAGAAGAGAAATTGGAATTATGAAATTTGTAGGGGCTACGGATTGGTTTATTAGATGGCCATTTGTTATAGAGGGAATGGTTATAGGATTGGTAGGAGCAATGTTGGCTTGCGGTGCATTATTCTTTGCATATAATGGATTAGTTGGATGGATTACTGGGCAGTTAGTATTTATCAGTCTTGTTCCGGCAACTTATATTTTAACAACGCTGTTATGGCAATTTATGATTGGTGGGATTTTTGTAGGTGGAATTGCTAGTATAATTGCACTAAGAAAGTTTTTAGTGGTATAATTTTTGCAAATAAGTATAAATATAATTACAGTAAGAATTAAGGCATAATCTAACACCATAGAATCTTGAAAGAGCTTACATAATAATCCATTTTGATCTATAAAGATATTATTTTAGGATTATGTGTATAATGCATATATGAAAGGAAGTCTTTATAGGTGAAGGAATCAAGAAAATATATATTTGCAAATAAAAAAGAAAAGAGAAAAGTATTTTTAATATTACCTTTAATTTGTTTTACACTCATTATTGCTTGTGTGGGAATATTAGCTGGAAATTATATGGCGACAAAAGGTATATTTTTGATGAAAACATCTCCCGAAGTTGCTAATACAGCAGAGCAAATTAACGATACTAGTAAGTATTCAGCGCTTTTTACAGTAAGAAATAAACTAATAGAAAAATTTGATGGTGATATTGATGATAACGCACTTTTGGAAGGTGCAATTAAAGGGATGACTAATGCGTTAGATGATAAATACACCGTGTTTATGAATGAAAAAGAATTTGATGATTTAATGAAACAAAGTAGTGGGAGTATTACAGGTATAGGTGTTACTGTAACATTAAAAGATCAAAAGGTAACAATAATAGAAACGATTAAAGGAGCGCCTGCGGATAGAGCTGGACTTCAAGAAAATGATATAATAGAAAAGATTAATGATGTAGATGTATCGGGTGATGATTTAAAGAAGGCAACATCAATGATAGCTGAAGCAAATGGCTCAGAATTAAAATTAACAATTAAAAGAGCTGGAACTGAAGATTTTGATGTGAAAGTTGTTCCTGAGAAAGTTAAGGTTGAGTCGGTAAAAGGTAGTATGTTAAATTCTTCTATAGGATATATTCGCATTACAACTTTTATGAATGAAAATACTACAGAGGATTTTAAAGCAGCTATAGGAACACTTAAGGATCAAGGCATGAAGGGGCTTGTGCTAGATTTAAGAGAAAATCCTGGCGGGCTGTTAACGGAAGCAGTAGGAGTTGCATCTCAGTTTATACCAAAGGGAAATATAGTAACATATACTATTGATAAATATAATAATAGAAATGACTCATTATCGGTTGGTGGGGTGGCAGAAGGAATGCCACTAGTTATTTTAGTTAATGAAAATAGTGCTAGTGCGTCAGAGGTTGTTACTGGGGCGTTAAGAGACTATGGTGTGGCTACAATTGTAGGTAAAACCACTTTCGGAAAAGGAATAGTTCAACAATCAATCAAGTTTAATGATGGCATCGGCGGTCTTAAAGTAACAATTTCTAAGTATTACACACCAAATGGTGAAAATATTCATAAAAAAGGTATAACACCAGATTTTGAAGTTGCCACACCTGTAGGAATAGATCAAAATGGATATGACAAAAATACAGATGAGCAGTTAAAAACAGCGATACAGAAAATAGAGGGAAAAGTTCAGTAGGGGGAAATAAAATGAGTTTGTTTATATATACACTAAGGAATGTTGCAGGTGCAATAGTAACACCCCCACTAACATTCTTATTGATTACTCTAGGGATAATATTATATTTCAAAAATAAAAAAGTAATGATAATGCAGAAAATAATCGTAGGAGGTAGTGTGAATTCGTCTATTGAACTCACTCTATCTCAACTTGTTTTAGGGATTATAGGGGGGAGCATAGGTAGTTTAATCCTTACTAGTTTAGGTGTGGTCTTTAGTGAGAATTCAGGTATTGTATATTTATTTATCATATCTATATTATTAATGTTCATTAAACCCAGATTAATATGTTTTGCATATTCAGGAGCTATATTAGGTGCTGTTAGTATTATTATTAGATTTATCAGCAAATTCATGCCACAAATTTTAAATAGTACAATCTTAGATGTTGATATACTTTATCTAATAGTTTTTATAGGTGTCTTTCATATCATTGAGGGTTTTTTGGTGATAATCGATGGTGATAGAGGAGCGGTTCCAGTATTCACTAATAGGGACAGAAAAATTTTAGGTGGATATGCCTTAAAAAGATATTGGGTATTACCAATAGCTATTATGCTAGCCTTAAATATAAATAATACAGATACAAGCTATTCAACAGCATTTATACAGAGCCCGGATTGGTGGCCATTAATTAGTTCACTTTCAGGACTTAGTTTAATAGGTAGCAGTATAATTTCCATTTTTCCGTTTTATACAATTTTAGGCTATTCCTCGATTACTTTTACGAGAACTAAAAGAGAAAAAGCTATCTCGTCAGGATGTCATATACTTGTTTATGGAATTACTCTAATTATAGCAGCTCAAATTGCTAGACTTGGAACTTTAGGTGAATTATTTGCTGTAGGATTTATGCCTCTTTGTCACGAATTTATGTTGAAAATTCAAGCAAAGGGTGAAGAAAAAAGAATGCCTAAGTTTGTTAGTGATGAAGAAGGATTAGCCATTTTGGAAGTTTCGCCAAATTCAAAGGTAAGAGAATTTAATGTAAGAATTAAAGATAAACTTGTATCAGTTAATAATAAAAGTGTTAATTCAGAAGCAGAAGTATATTCAATTCTAAAAGAAAACTTGTACAATGCTGTTTTAAAAATTAAGGATTCAAAAGGAAATATTAAAGACATTGAGTTTAGACATAATAAAAGTACTAGGCTTGGCCTTCTATTAGTACCTAGAAACGTAAATGAGGAAGACATAATACCTGTTGAAGATAACAATTTTAAAAGTGTTTTGAATACACTTAGAAACTCAGGATCCAAAGAAGAAGACAATAAGAATAATAAATTGTAATTTATAGAAGGTGGCATAGCCACTTTTTTCTTTAAGTTAAAGAGAAAAGCAGCTTGTTGAAGCTAGCTTCTTCGAATATTTGAGAAATCTCCTCTGTGATCTATTGTGTATGCTTGGTTTATAGTTTTTATAAAAGATTCTAAATTGTTGGATTATAAACTATGGATTTATTGGAAAGTATTAATAAGATAATAGTTAATTGGAAAAATTAAATAAGATAATTTATTGACTTAACTCTTAATGAAAAGTAAAATATACATATAATGCGAATGTCTGTTCGGAATGGAGGTAGTATAATGGGAGAATTTAAAATACGTTCTAAATTTAAGCCTACTGGTGATCAGCCAAAAGCTATAAGCAAGTTGGTTGATTCAATAAAACATAATAATAAAGGGCAAACTTTGCTTGGGGTAACTGGCTCGGGAAAAACATTTACTATGGCAAATATTATAGAGAAATTACAAAGGCCAACTTTGATTTTGGCTCATAATAAAACACTGGCAGCACAATTATGTTCAGAATTTAAGGAGTTTTTTCCTGATAATATAGTTGAATATTTTGTATCATACTATGACTATTACCAACCAGAAGCATATGTGCCCCAAACGGATACATTCATAGAAAAAGATGCATCTATTAACGATGAAATAGATAAATTAAGGCATTCAGCCACTTCAGCTCTTTTCGAAAGAAGAGATGTGATAATTGTTGCATCTGTTTCCTGCATATATGGTCTTGGTAATCCAGATGAATATAAAAAGCTAACTATAAGCTTAAGAACTGGTATGGAAAAAGAAAGAGATGAAATTATAAAAAAACTCATAGAAATTCAATATGAGAGAAATGATATAGATTTTTCAAGGGGAACCTTTAGAGTTCGCGGGGATTCTTTAGATATAATTCCAGCTTCATATTCTAATAAGGGAATTAGAATTGAATTCTTTGGTGATGAAATTGATAGAATAAGAGAATTTGATGTACTAACAGGAACAATACTTGGTGAAAGAAATCATGTGGCAATTACACCTGCATCTCACTTTGCAACTTCCAGAGAAACTGTTGATAAGGCAATTGGCATTATAGAAGGCGAATTAGAGGAGAGATTAAAAGAGCTTAATGCTCAAGATAAGCTTCTTGAAGCTCAGAGATTAAGACAAAGAACAAATTTTGACATTGAAATGATAAAAGAGATGGGATATTGCAGTGGAATAGAAAATTATTCAAGAATATTAGACGGTAGAGATCCTGGAACACCACCTAAAACATTAATTGACTATTTTCCAGAAGACTTTTTAATGTTTATTGATGAAAGCCATGTGACTTTGCCACAGGTTAGAGCAATGTACGCAGGAGATAGATCTAGAAAAAATACATTAGTTGATTATGGTTTTAGATTGCCATGCGCATATGATAATAGACCTTTAAGATTTGAAGAATTTGAGAAAAAAATTAATCAAATAGTTTTCGTAAGCGCGACTCCAGCTGCTTATGAAATAGATAATTCAGAGGTAATAGCAGAGCAAATTATAAGGCCAACAGGATTATTAGATCCCGAGATTATTATAAGGCCAATTAAAGGGCAAATAGATGATTTATATGGAGAAATTAATAAAACTATAGAACGTGGATTTAGGACATTAATAACAACATTAACCAAGCGTATGGCAGAAGATTTAACAAAGTATTTGACTGAACTTGGAATTAAAGTGACCTATATGCATTCAGATATTGATACAATTGAGAGAATGAAAATTATAAGAGATTTAAGACTTGGAGAGTATGATGTATTAGTAGGAATAAACCTTTTAAGAGAAGGTTTAGATATACCAGAAGTTGCATTAGTTGCAATTTTAGATGCAGATAAAGAAGGCTTTTTAAGATCAGAAACATCATTAATCCAAACAATAGGAAGAGCAGCTAGAAATTCAGAGAGTAAGGTTATAATGTATGCAGATAATATAACAAAATCAATGGATAAAGCAATAAAAGAAACCGAAAGAAGACGAACTGTTCAAAAGGAGTATAACGAAAAAAATGGAATAGTACCAACAACGATAATTAAGGATGTAAGAGAAGTAATAGAAGCTACAAAGGTTGCGGAAGAGATTGAAGAATATAAAACTTCTGATAAGAAAAAGCTTACTAAGAAAGAAAAAGATAAGTTAATTAAAGACCTTACAGAAGAAATGCTTTTAGCTGCTAAAAACCTGCAATTTGAAAGAGCTGCAGAACTTAGAGACATTATTAAATCAGTCAACAGTTAACGATGCACAATTAACAGTTAAGGAGGAAAAGTTCTGGCGAATTTTTCTTATGATTATATTATGCATAGAAGAATTTATGCGACTTAATATAAGTAATATGTATGAAATAGTGAGAAATTTTTGTGAATTTTATTACAGTTTTTTTGAAAGCTGCTAGCAAGTGGAGGGTGATAATTTATTAAAGTATATAGATTGTATGTTAGAATATTAGAATCAATAAATGTAAAAAATTAAGAATAAAAAGGCTAAAACTTTAAAATATAATTTTTAGAAATTTCGTAAGAAATTTCATCATAAAACTGTTAACTGTTACCTGCTAACTGTTAACTGAGTTGATCGGGGGTAATGTAATGAACGATAAAATAGTAATCAGAGGTGCGAAAGTAAATAATTTAAAAAATGTTAGTTTGGAAATACCAAGAGATAAATTAGTTATACTTACAGGTCTATCAGGTTCAGGTAAGTCATCTTTGGCCTTTGATACATTATATGCAGAAGGGCAAAGAAGGTACGTAGAATCTTTATCTTCTTATGCACGACAATTTTTAGGACAAATGGATAAGCCAAATGTTGAGTATATTGAAGGTTTGTCACCAGCTATATCAATAGACCAGAAAACAACAAGTAAGAATCCAAGATCTACAGTTGGTACAATAACTGAAATATATGATTATTTAAGATTGCTATATGCAAGAGTTGGAGTTCCGCATTGCCCAAAGTGTGGAAAAGAAATTACTCAACAATCTGTCGATCAAATTGTTGATAAGATTATGGGCTATGGGGATAAAACTAAGCTTCAAATATTATCTCCTGTGATTAAGGGGCGAAAAGGAACTCATGAAAAGATATTAGAAAACATAAAGAAGAATGGGTACGTTAGGGCTAGAATTGACGGAGAAATTTATGATTTAACAGAAGAAGAAGTGAAATTAGATAAAAATAAAAAACATAATATTGAAGCTGTTATAGATAGAATTGTTATAAAAGAGGGAATAGAAGGAAGACTTACAGAATCCATAGAAGCATCTCTAAAAATGGGGGAAGGATTAGTAATAGCTAGTGTTATAGGAGGAGAAGAGACTCTATTTAGTGAAAATTTTGCTTGTGCTGATTGTGGTATAAGCATTGATGAATTATCACCAAGATTATTTTCATTTAATGCTCCGTATGGAAAATGTGATCATTGCGATGGCCTTGGAAGCTTGATGGAAATTGATGAGAAACTAGTTATACCTAACAAAGAATTAAGTGTTATGGATGGAGCTATAGCAAGCTGGGGCAGTGGAAGACTTAAAGAGGACTCTTGGACATATGCAATACTTCAAGCGTTAACTAAAGAATATGGACTGGATTTAAATACTCCTATAAAAGATTTAGATAAAAAACACGTTGATTTATTATTATATGGAACAGAAGGAAAAAAACTTAAAGTTGAATATGTTAAAGATGGAATCAAAGCTACATATAACTATGCATTTGAAGGAGAAATCAACGCGCTAGGGAGAAGGTATAGAGAAAGTAATTCGGATCTTATTAAAGGTGAAATAGAACAGTATATGAGTAATGATTTCTGTCCTAAGTGCAAGGGTGCTAGATTGAAAAAGGAAGTGTTAGGAGTTACTGTCGGTGGAAAAAACATATATGAATTTACAAGTATGTCAATAAAAGAAGAACTTGAATTTATAAATGGAATAGAATTTTCAGAAAAGAATAGAATTATTAGTGAGCAAATTGTAAAGGAAATTAAAAATAGATTACAATTTTTATTGGATGTTGGTCTTGATTACTTAAGCCTATCCAGAAATTCAGGAACTTTATCGGGAGGGGAATCTCAAAGAATAAGACTTGCGACTCAAATAGGTTCAGCATTAATGGGAGTTTTATATATTTTGGATGAACCTAGTATTGGTCTGCATCAAAGAGATAATGATAGATTAATACATACATTAAAAAACTTAAGAGATGTTGGAAATACTGTAGTTGTTGTTGAGCACGATGAGGATACTATGAGAGAAGCGGATTTTATTGTTGATATTGGACCAGGTGCAGGTGAACATGGAGGAGAAGTAGTAATTGCGGGAACTCTTGATGAGGTTAAGGCTTGTGAACAGTCTATAACTGGGCAATATTTAACTGGGAAAAAATCAATACCTATTCCAAGTATAAGAAGAAAAGGAAACGGGCAAAACATAAAAATTATAGGTGCTAAGGAAAATAATTTAAAGAACATAAACATAACAATTCCACTTGGTACTCTAACAATGGTTACAGGGGTTTCTGGGTCCGGTAAGAGTACTTTAGTAAATGAAATACTTTATAAGGGTTTAAATAGACTGGTAAATAGGAGTAAAAATCCTGTAGGAAATCATAAAGAGATAGTTGGATACGAGAATATTGATAAAATAATAGATATAAACCAAAGTCCAATAGGAAGAACTCCTCGATCTAATCCAGCTACTTACACAGGTACATTTGATATGATAAGAGAACTCTTCTCACAAACTACAGAAGCTAAAATGAGAGGATACAAGCAAGGGCGCTTCAGTTTTAATGTTAAAGGTGGAAGATGTGAAGCTTGCTCTGGAGATGGAATAATTAAAATCGAAATGCAATTTTTATCAGATGTGTATGTACCATGTGAAGTTTGTAAAGGAAAGAGATATAATAGAGAAACGTTAGAAGTTAAGTACAAAGGTAAGAATATAGATGATGTATTAAACATGACAGTTGAAGAAGCATTGAAGTTCTTTGAGAATATCCCAAGAATTGAAAACAAACTAAGAACATTAAATGATGTAGGTCTTGGGTATATAAGATTAGGTCAGCCATCAACTCAATTGTCAGGAGGAGAAGCTCAAAGAATTAAATTGGCATATGAATTGTCTAAGAGAAGTACAGGAAAGACATTGTATATATTAGATGAGCCAACTACAGGGTTACATGTAGATGATGTTAGCAGGTTGATAGAGATACTTCAAAGTTTAGTTGAAGCAGGAAATACTGTTGTTGTAATCGAGCATAATTTAGATATGATAAAATGTGCTGATCATCTAATTGATTTAGGGCCAGAAGGCGGAGATAAGGGAGGAACCATTATTAAAACAGGAACTCCAGAAGAACTGTGTAAAGTTGAAGAATCATATACGGGAAAATATTTAAAGAATATTCTTAAATAAAAATAAGTGTATAAGGTTTGTTATATTAATAAATTAGATTAAAAATATATATAACTTAGTGAAATTGCCCAATTGTCAATAATTGAAAATTGACAATTGGGGTGTTATATAACAAAATATAAAAAGCAGATATTTTAAAATTAATTAAATAAATATTAATTAATAATTAATAAGTAGCACTTTTATATGTAATACTTGTTTTTTTGTTGTATAATCATAATTAATGAGATGTACACGAATATAGTTAATAAATCTTTTAGAAATTTTGTTTTCATATTGATTATAATACGGGAATAAATATTGAGGTGAAAATATGAGTTTTTCAAAAATAATTGCTGGAGTTTTTGGTGTTGTATTTATTATTATTCTATATGTAATAATATATTATGCACTTAAGATAATGTATAGAGATGTTAAAAATGGCGGGAAAAAGAGAAGACCATCTACCCCAAAAGGAAATTTGGGATTAGAAATTATTAATTCAGGTGAAGGTAAAGACTTAAAAGATGGATCAATTATTCCAATAAGATCAGATCTCACAATAGGTAGAAAAGATGGTAATTCAATTGTTTTAAGTGATCCTCACGTATCTGGGAATCACGCAAAAATTATTGTGAGAAATGATTCACTGTATATAGAGGACTTAAATAGCACAAATGGTACTTATGTAAATGGAAATAAAATAAATAATAAAACGAAATTAGCCAATAAAGATGAAATAAAGATTGGAACTTCAGTTTTTAAAATATTAAAATAAAGAATACAGCACATGATGAATGATTATTATAACTACTATAAATATAGTTAATCAGGTATTATAAATTAAGGATTTAAATCAATTAGGCTCAGTAGGAGGTAAAAATAGAAATACCTTCAGCTGAGCCTTACAATAAGCTGTTCAATGCAAATGCAATTAATATTAAATTCATTTAAAAAATTAGTTCTAACATAATTATAATAGTTAGTTACTAGAAGACGAAATGAGAACAATGAGGTGGTACAGATTGAAGATTAAAATGGATGAGGTAAAATTGTTAATTTTAACTTATCTTTTATGTATAGTTCTTTTTGCAGATTTAGCTATTTTAAAGGATCCCATGGATATGGGAGCAATATATATGGGACTAATAGTGTGCGTATTAATAACATTAACGCAAATTCTAATTAGAAAATTTTATCCTCATGGAGATAAGTTTCTAATTACTTTTGCGTGCATATTATCAGTTATTGGAATGGCGGTCTTATATAGATTGGATACTGCTGTTGCTATAAAACAATTAATCTGGTTTACAGCGGGAATAGTTATTTTTATTGTTTTAGTAGCAGCTATTCCAGATTTACGAGACTATGCAAAATATAAAAAGGTGTATTTGGTTATTACCTTAATTTTTATGCCAATGGCATTAGTATTTGGTACAGAAGTTTATGGAGCAACCAACTGGGTAATGATAGGGGGAATGGGATTTCAACCATCTGAATTTGGTAAAGTAGCTTTTGTGATATATCTTGCATCTGCATTAAAAGATTATGAAGATAAAAGTAATATTAAAGAAGATTTTAATCAACTTTGGCAACCAGCATTAGTAGTTATGTTTTCGTTAGGATGTTTGGTCTTACAAAAAGATTTAGGATCTGCTTTAATATTCTTTGGTATAGCCATAACAATGCTTTATGTTGCTACAGGAAAGAAAAAGTATGTAGCAATTACATTTGTATTATTTATAGTTGGTTCATTTCTTGCATTTAAACTATTTCCACATGTAAGGCAAAGAATAGTAATTTGGCAAAACCCATGGGAGTATAAGGATACAGGTGGATATCAAATTATTCAAGGATTATATTCTATTTCATCAGGTGGTATGTTTGGTTCAGGATTGGGTCAAGGATATCCTGGTTTTGTTCCTGTAAATACATCAGATTTAATTTTTGCAGTAATTTGTGAAGAATTAGGGATGGTTTTTGGGCTTGGGATTATGATAATATATTTCTTGTTTTTCTATAGAGGTATGCGAGCCGCTTTTAGGGTCCAAGATAAATTTTCACAGCTTGGAACTATAGGAATGAGCGCTATGATAGCCTGCCAGGTTTTAGTTATAATCGGAGGTGTTTTTGCTGTGATACCACTTACAGGAATTACATTACCACTTATAAGCGCTGGTGGATCATCTATAATAAGTATGTTCTTTGCGCTAGCAGTACTTCAGAAGATATCAGAGGAGGGCTAAAAATTGAAAAATGTTTCTAATAGTATAAAACAAGTAATGGTAGTTTTTCTATTTTGCTTTGTAGCTCTTATCTCATACATTGCATATTTTCAGGTTTTCTCAGCACCAACACTAGCTGAGCAGCAAGGAAATCAAAGACTTTGGGCAAAAAGAAATGAAGTTTTAAGAGGAACTATCTACGATAGGAATAAAAATCCACTTACAACAAGTGCAAGAGTAAATGCTCTTACACAAAAAAGAACCTATGTTAATGGAGACTTGTATGTTCATGCATTAGGATATGTGGATCCTAAATATGGGCTTACAGGATTAGAAGCTGATTATGATAGTGAATTAAGGTCTTATAATAAGATTACTAATGATTTTCTTAACTTAACCAAGGATTTTAGTTTAGATAAGTTAAAAGCTATGTTTCAAAATAGAAAAGAAGATGACGTTAAAATTGGTAATGGAGTCATAACAACGTTAGATCCAACACTTCAAAAGATAGCATATGATGCACTTGGAAATAATAAAGGTGCTGTAGTTGCTTTAAATCCTAAAACAGGAGAGGTATTAGCGATGGTTTCTAAGCCGACTTATAATCCAAATGATTTAGATGCTTCAATGAAGGCGGCAAATGAAGGAACATCAGAAGATAGTCCATTAATAAATAGAGCGGTATCAGGATTGTATCCACCAGGATCAACCTTTAAAACAGTTACGCTTAGCAGTGCTTTAGAAAATATGCCAGGTGTTACAAGCAGAACATTCGATGATACAGGAAAAATTGTATTTAATGATAAGCAATCTCTAAGTAATGATAACGGAGAAGTTAATGGAACAATAAATTTAAAAGATGCATTTAAATTATCAAGTAATTTTGTATTTGGTACACTTGCCATGGAGCTTGGAAATGATAAATTGAAAGAGACTGCTGAAAGATACGGATTTAATAATAGTATTGATTCAGAAGGATTTAAGATAACTAAAAGTCAATTTCCAAAGCTTTCAAAAGCTGAAATAGGAAGTATAGCACAGTCAGGTATTGGTCAAAGCAGTATCTTAGCAACTCCAATGCAAATGGCTTTAGTAGCAAGCACCATAGCAAATGACGGAAAGATGATGGAACCTAGGCTTGTTAATCAAGTAATTGATAAAGATAATAATGTAGTTAAGACAGTAGATCCTAAAGTATATAAACAGGTAATTAGTGCATCTAATGCAGCTATCATAAAAGATTATATGAAGTATTTGGTTGATTCAAAAGTAGATTCGTCATGGGGATATTTCCAAGGAACTGAGGCAGCAGGTAAAACGGGTACAGCTGATTATAATTTAGCTAATGGTCAAAGTGCAAAACCACATTCATGGTTTATTGGGTTTGCACCAGCAAGTAATCCTAAGATTGCAGTTGCAGTTATTGTTGAAAATGGTGGATATGGGGCAAGTGCGGCAGCACCAATAGCAGGCAGTGTAATTAAGCAAGCGTTAAATTAGTTATAAGTTAAGGAAGAAAACCTTGCAGGTTTTCCAAATTTAAAGAGCTAAGAAATCATTTCATGATTTCCTCCTTAACTGTAAATTGTAAACTGTTAACTGTAAACTGAATAAAGGGGGGATATTATGTTTGATTTTAAGGCTCAATTAAAAATTTTACCTGATAAACCAGGGGTTTATTTAATGAAAAATTCTCTTGGGGAGATAATATATGTAGGTAAAGCAAAGATATTGAAAAATAGAGTAAGGCAATATTTTCAAAATTCAAAAAATCATTCAGAGAAAGTAAGAGCAATGGTTAAAAATATTTCAGAATTTGAATATATAGTTACTGACTCTGAAATGGAAGCATTAATTTTAGAATGCAACCTAATAAAGAAATATAGTCCTAAGTATAATATTTCATTGAAAGATGATAAATTCTATCCTTTTATAAAAGTAACCACTAATGAGGATTTTCCTAAAGTATTTATAACAAGAAATCATGCGAGGGATGGTAATAAATACTTTGGGCCATATCCAAATGCAGGAGCTGTACACGAAACAATAAACTTAATTAGAAAAATTTTTCCACTAAGAACCTGCAAAAAGCTAATTGTTGAGGGAGGCAAGCCAACAAGAGCATGTTTGAATTATCATATAAAGAAATGTAATGCTCCATGTGAAGGGCATATTTCAAAGGCTGAGTATGGTGTTATGATAAGTGAGATTATGGATGTCCTAAGTGGTCGGGATAAAACTATTGTAAATAAGTTAAAAAAAGAAATGCAGGAAGCTTCATCAAATTTAGAGTTTGAGGAGGCGGCATCATTAAGAGATAAGATTTTATCAATAGAAAATATAGCTGAAAAGCAGAAAGTATTTAAATCCCAAGAAAGTGATGAAGATTTCATAAATATATATAAGGACGAGAAAGATTGTTGTATTCAAATATTCTTTTTGAGAGATGGGAAAATAACCGGAAGAGAGCATTTTATGATTGAGGATAGTGCTCATGAAGATGATAAAACAATAGTTTCACAATTTATGATCTCATTTTATAGAGGGACACCTAAAGTACCTAAAAATATTTATATTCCTGAAAGCGATGAAATAGAAGCTCTCGAGGAATTTTTGAGTATAAAACGAGGCTCGAAGGTTTATGTTAAAGTTCCAATAAAAGGTGAGAAAAAAGAAATGTTAGAATTGGTAAAAAATAATGCAAAGATTACTTTAGATCAATTTAAGGATAAAATGTTAAAAGACAAAGAAATAAATAGAATATCTCTAGAAAATATACAAGAGTTATTGGAACTTGATACCTTACCATATAGAATAGAGGCCTATGATATATCTAATATACAAGGGGTGGATTCTGTAGGGTCTATGATTGTATTTGAAGATGGCAAAGCCAAAAATAGTGATTATAGAAGATTTCGCATAAAAACCGTAAAAAATGCCAATGATTATGATAGCATGAGAGAAATATTGGAAAGAAGATTTACTCATGGGTTAAGAGAAATAGAAGAAATTCAAGAGAAAAAAATAAATTTCTCTAATGGAAAGTTTTCTAATTTTCCAGATTTGATAATGATGGATGGTGGAAAAGGGCAAGTAAATATAGCTCTTGAGGTATTAGATAAGTTAGGCATAGATATACCTGTATGCGGATTAGTCAAAGATGATCATCATGCAACTCGTGGAATAATCTATAATAATAATGAGTTAATAATAAATAGAAATTCTAATCTGATGCAGTTAATTAGACGGATTCAAGATGAAGTTCATAGATTTGCAATTACTTATCATAGGAGTTTAAGAGATAAGAGAACATTACATTCAATATTAGATGATATACCTAATATAGGACAGAAAAGGAGAATGGCACTTCTTGTGAAATTTGGAAGCATTGAGAATATTAAAAGAGCCACATTGGATGAACTTCTAGAAACTGAGTCAATTGATAATAAGGCTGCAAATAGTATTCTTGCATATTTCAAAAAACATGAACAAAATACATAAATTATGCTATAATAATACGGAATAAAAATTTACTTGATTAAATCTAGTGTGAATAAAAATTTACTTGTTTTCGATTAGCATATGGATTATTCTATATCATGTAAGTTTATGTGATTAATAAAAATATTTGAGGAGTTTTGGCATGAAGCATTATAAAGAATATAAGAATTTGTTCAGTACAATATACGAAGAGTCACAAATTCAATTAGATGCGAGAATGAGCGAACATATATACTTTAAGGTTGGGGGACCTGTTGATATACTTTTAATTCCAAATAGTGTAAAGCAGATTAGGGAAACTATAACCGTTTGTAAAGAAAATGAAATTCCATATTATGTAATAGGTAATGGGTCAAATCTTTTGGTTAAAGATGGCGGCATTAGAGGCGTAGTTATAAAGTTATGTGAGCTTAATAAAATAGAGCGAGTAGGAAATAAAATTATTGCAGAATGTGGTGTATTGCTTAAAGATGTTTCCAAAGAAGCAACGGCAGGGTCTTTAGCAGGTTTCCAGTTTGCATGTGGTATTCCAGGTAGTGTAGGTGGAGCTGTTTTTATGAATGCGGGAGCTTATGACGGAGAAATATCATTTGTTATTGAGAGTGCGGAAGTATTGGACGATAAACAAGAAGTTAAAGTGCTTTCTAAAGAAGAACTGAATTTAGGTTACAGGCAGTCTGTAGTTATGCAAAAGGGATATATAGTACTAAGTGCAACATTTGCGTTAACGCCTGGAGATAAAGAGAAGATTCAAGCTAGAGTTGATGAGTTGACTAAAAGGAGGGAGGAAAGACAGCCTTTAGAATATCCTTCAGCAGGAAGTACTTTTAAAAGACCTGAGGGTTATTTTGCTGGAAAATTAATTGAAGATGCAGGATTAAAAGGCTTTACTATTGGCGGGGCCTGTGTTTCAGAGAAACATGCTGGATTTGTTATTAATAAGGATAATGGAACAGCGAAAGATGTATTAGGTGTAATATGTTATGTTAAGGAAGAAGTAAAAAAGCAATATGGAGTAGATTTATATCCAGAAGTTAGAATACTAGGGGAAGATTAGGTGAGTGAAAATAATAACTATATCATAGTATGCAATAGATAATTTAAATTTATAAAACTCAAGAGTTTTGAGACTTTTGGGTTTTTTATGATTTAATCATAATAGTATGATATAATTTTAATATTAATGAACATAAAAAAAGCAGCTTATGTGTTTTAAAAGTATCTTTGGCAAAAGGGGAGTGTGTAATATGAGATTTGTTATAGTTACAGGATTATCAGGAGCAGGAAAAACACAAGCAACAAGAACACTAGAAGATTTAGGGTATTTTTGTGTAGATAACCTTCCACCAAAGTTAATATCAAAGTTTGCAGAAGTGTGTACCCAAAGTGGTGGGAATATTGAAAAAGTTGCATTGGTTATAGATATTAGAGGTGGAGTTTTTTTTGATGATTTTTTTGAAGCTTTAAATTATTTAAAGCAAAATGAATTTAAATATGAAATATTATTTTTGGAGGCAACAGATGAAGTCCTTATAAAGAGATTTAAAGAAACAAGAAGAAGTCATCCATTGTCACCAGATGGAAGAGTTTTAACTGGGATTACTCAAGAACGTGAAAGATTAAGAGAAGTTAAGAATGTAGCAGACATTATTATCGATACATCAAAATATGAAATAAGGCACTTAAGAGAAAAAATAAATACGGCTTATGGAGATCATACTTATCCAGAAAAGCAATTATCAGTTACAGTATTAAGTTTTGGATTTAAATACGGAATACCTGTAGATTCAGATTTGGTTTTTGATGTTAGATTCATTCCAAATCCGTTTTATATACCAGAATTAAAGCAATATTCAGGTAACGATGAACCAGTTAGAGAATATGTACTAAAACAAGAAGAAACAGTTAATTTCATAGAGAAATTAGTGGATATGTTAAAATATTTAATTCCTAATTACATTAAAGAAGGAAAAAGACAATTAATTATATCTATAGGATGTACAGGTGGTAGACATCGATCTGTTGCAATTGCGAATGAAGTATATGAGAGATTAAATAAGGAAAATTATAATTCTAAAATAGAGCATAGAGATGTAGCAGAAGATCTTCATAAAGGGGAAAAGAAACTATGAGGATACGAGATTGGCTTAAAGCAGGAATTAAGGTGAAAAGGTGGCTATCTTTTGGAGTCTTCGGAATTTTACTAATAGCCTTTGGTTTTACAGAACTTGTAAATCATAGAGTATATAATTGGTATTACCTAATTTTTTATGTATCTTTAAATATTACTGGAATATTTGTTTTATATATATCAGTAACTGAGACTATGAAATCTATAATTGCACTAGTCAATAGAGGTTATATTAAGGTTTCATTAGATAGTAGAAAAATGGAAAGCTTAATATATGAAAAAAGGCTACTTGTAAAAGGTCCTAAAATAGTTGTAATTGGTGGAGGAACTGGTCTCTCAACAATGCTTAGAGGATTAAAGTATTATACATCCAATATTACTGCAATTGTAACAGTTGGAGATGATGGCGGCGGTTCTGGTGATTTAAGAGAAGATTTAGGCATGCTTCCGCCAGGAGATATAAGAAACTGTATCTTAGCATTAGCTGATACAGAGCCTATAATGGAAGATTTACTTCAATATAGATTCCCAGATGGAAGATTAAAGAATCAAAGTTTTGGAAATTTATTTTTGGCAGCTATGGCTGGAATTTCTGATAATTTCGAAGAAGCTGTTCAGAAAATGAGTTCAGTACTTGCAGTAACAGGTAAGGTGATTCCAGTTACCCTAGATAATATGCAGTTAGTTGCAAAACTTCAAAACGGCAATATAGTAGAAGGGGAATCTCAAATCCCTGAAGAAGCAGTTAAACAAAATTCTCGAATAGAAGAATTAAAAATAGTTCCAGAGAGTGCAAAAGCATTACCTGAAGCATTAGAGGCTATAAAAGAGGCGGATGCTATAGTAATGGGGCCAGGAAGTTTATATACAAGTATAACTTCAAATCTGCTTGTTAAGGAGATTTCAAAAGAAGTTAGAAAAAGTGATGCTGTTAAAATCTATATATCAAATATAATGACTCAGCCTGGTGAAACCACAGGATTTAAGGTATCAGATCACCTAAAAGTTTTATTTAAGTATGGTGGAAAAGATATAGTTGATTATGTAATTGCAAACACGGGTGAAATTACCGATGAGTTAAAAGAAAAATATAAAAAAGATGGCGCAGAACTTGTAAAGTTGGATAGAGAAGTTATAAATAGTTTAGGTGTAAAGATAGTAGGAGAAGATTTAGTTAAAATTAAAAATGGATTAGTAAAGCATGACTCAGATAAATTAGCGGAAGTATTAGCAGATACAATAATGGAGAAGAAGCTTTTATATGATAAGAAAAAAATTATAGAATATATGTATTTATCACAACGTATAAAGAAAAGAGTAATAGAAGAAAAAGGTCAAGTAATTGATTAAACAATTATATTATTTAAAGTAAGGAAGGAAACAAAATGTCATTTTCATCTAAAGTTAAAGGAGAAATATGCAGGTATATAGATATTTCAAAGGAAGAAGCATTGGCAGAAATATCAGCAATAATGAAGGTTAGTGGCACATTAGCTTTTAGTGGAAGTGGACTTAGTTTTAAAATGACTACAGAAAATCCAGCTAGTGCTAGATTGATTTTCACACTTCTAAAGGATCACTTTGGCATTCATTCAAAATTAATGGTAAAAAAAAGTAATTCCCTAAAAAAGAATAATATTTACATGGTAGTGATATCGGAGGAAATGGGCGTTAGAGGTTTGTTAAGTGAAACGGGAATACTTAAAGAAATAGATGGAATAATGAGCTTAGACTATAGGATTGAAAAACATATTTTTAAAGAGGATAACCTTAAAAAAGCATATATAAGAGGTGCCTTTATTGGTGGAGGGAGCATAAGTAATCCTGAAAAAACCTATCACCTAGAATTTGTAACTCATAGTGAGGAGTATGCTAAAGATTTGTCTAATCTTGTTAATACATTTAAATTAAACTCTAAAGTGATACAGAGGAAAAATAGTTTTATAGTATATATTAAAGAAGGCGAACAAATCGTAGATTTACTAAATGTAATTGGAGCACATGCATCCTTGCTAGAGATTGAAAACATACGAATAATGAAGGAAATGAGAAATAATGTTAATAGGCTTGTAAATTGTGAGACTGCAAACCTTTCTAAAACGGTAAATGCTGCAGTTAGGCAGGTTGAAAGCATAAAACTCATACAATCTCAAATAGGCTTGCAAAGATTACCAGATAATTTGAGAGAAATTGCTGAACTAAGATTGAATTATCCAGATGAATCATTGAAAGAGTTAGGCGAAATGTTAGATCCGCCTGTAGGAAAATCAGGAATAAATCATAGATTAAGAAAGATAGAGAAAATAGCAGAAGAGCTGAGAACAAGCAAGTAAAACAGTGCACAGTTCATGCCCTTTAGGGTATCCTGTGGACAATTTACAGTTAGCAGTTTAAGGAACAAACTCCAACGGAGTTTGAAAAATATATTAAAAAGATCCCGAAGGGATTTTATCCATAACTGTTAACTGTGCACTGTAAACTGTCAACTGAAAGAAGGGATGGTATTATGTTTACACATATTGTACTTTTTAAGTTAAAAGAGCCAACAGAAGAAAATTTAAAATTAGTAAAAGAAACTTTATTATCTATGAATGGAAATGTTGAAGAATTAAAACAATTAGAAGTCGGAGTAGACGTAATAAAAAGTGATAGAAGTTATGATATAGGAATTATAACTAGATTTGAAAATAAAGAGGACTATCTTGCATACGACATAAATGAATTTCATGTGGAAAAAGTAAAAAAAGTTATAGGACCATATATGGAAGGCAGTAAAACACTAGACTTTTAATCAGTTAGGAGTTAACAGTTAACAGGTAACAGTTAAGGAGAAAACTCCTGCGGAGTTTTTAAATAAATATAAATAAAAAAAATCCCGAAGGGATTTTATCCATAATTGTTAACTGTGCACTGTAAACTGTTAACTGAAGAAAGGGTGGTGAGGAAATCATGGAAGAAAAGCAATTTTGCCATTTACACTTACATACAGAATATAGTTTATTAGATGGCTCCGGAAAAATAGGGAAACTTATGAAACAGGCTAAAGAGCTAGGGATGAAGAGTATAGCTATAACTGATCATGGAGTTTTATATGGACTTGTAGATTTTTATAAAGCTGCAAGAGAAAATGAGATAAAACCTATTTTAGGCTGTGAAGTGTATGTAGTGCCAAAGTCTAGACATATTAAACAACCTGATAAAGAGAATTCAACATATCATTTAGTTTTATTAGTTAAAAATGAAATAGGATATGAGAATTTAATGAAGATAGTATCTGTAGCTTCAATCGAAGGGTTTTACTATAAACCAAGGATTGATTATGAATACTTAAAGAAACATAGTGAAGGATTAATAGCTTTAAGTGCATGCTTAGGAGGAGAGGTACAATCCTACCACCTGAAGGGAAATTATGAGAAGGCTAAAGAAGCAGCGCTAATATATAAGGAAATATTTAACGGAGATTTCTACCTTGAATTGCAAAACCATGGAATGGAAGAGCAAATAAAGGTGAATGAAGAGAATATAAAATTATCAAAAGAAGTGGGAATTCCATTAATAGCTACTAATGACGTCCATTATATAAGCAAAGAAGACTCCAAATCTCACGATGTTTTAATGTGTATACAAACAGCTAAAACAATAGATGATCCTCATAGAAGAAGATATCCTTCAGATCAATTTTACTTAAAATCAGGGGAAGAAATGTGGGATATGTTTTCTTATGTTCCTGAAGCAATAGAAAATACCATTAATATTGCAGAACAATGTAACTACGAATATAAATTCCATGAATCTAAACTTCCTAAATTTCCTTTAGAAGAAGGGCAAGACCCTTTTGAATACCTTAGAGATACTTGTTATAAAGGACTTATAGACAGGTATGATATATTTGAGCAGTTGAGGGATATAAAATTAGACTACAGTAAGATTAGCGACATAGCAATAGAAAGTGAAGAAGCCAAAGAATATGTAGATAGGCTTGAATATGAGCTTGAAGTAATAAAGCAAATGGGCTATGTAGACTATTTTTTAATTGTTTGGGATTTTATTAGATTCTCATACGAAAGTGGAATACCTACTGGCCCAGGTAGGGGATCTGCTGCAGGTTCCATAGTGGCATATACATTAGGTATTACTAAGATAGATCCTATTAAGTATAGCTTAATCTTTGAACGTTTTTTAAATCCGGAAAGAGTATCTATGCCCGATATCGATAGTGATTTTTGCTATGAAAGAAGACAAGAAGTTATTGATTATGTTGTTGAGAAATACGGTGTAGATAATGTTTCACAAATAATAACATTTGGTACAATGGCTGCAAGACTATGTATAAGAGATGTTGGAAGAGCAATGAATTACAGCTATGCAGAAGTCGATAGAATTGCTAAGATGATACCAACTATGTTAGGTATTACAATAGAGAAGGCACTAGATTTAAATCCAGAGCTTAAGTCAGCGTATGACAGCGATGAAAGAGTAAAAACACTAATAGATGTATCAAAGGACTTGGAAGGGCTGCCAAGGCATTCCTCGACCCATGCAGCTGGGGTTGTTATAGCATCAAGACCTCTAGTAGAATATGTTCCATTACAAAAAAATGATGAAATGATAGTAACTCAATTTGGTATGAATACCTTAGAAGAACTTGGGCTACTTAAAATGGATTTCTTGGGACTTAGAACTTTAACGGTTATGAGTGATGCCTTAAAAATGATTAAGGACAATAGAGGAATAGATATAGATTTAGATAAAATAGACTTTGAGGATAAAGAAGTTTATAAGATGATAGGTGAAGGTAGAACAGCGGGTGTATTCCAATTAGAATCTGCAGGAATGGTTTCATTCATGAAGGAATTAAAACCTGATTCACTAGAAGATATAATTGCAGGAATATCGCTATATAGACCAGGTCCTATGGCAGAAATTCCTAGATACATAGAATGTAAAAGAAATCCTGAAAAAGTTCAATATGAAACAAAAGAATTAGAAGATATACTTAATGTAACGTATGGAGTAATGGTATATCAGGAACAAGTAATGGAAATTGTTAGAAAGCTTGCAGGATATTCAATGGGACGAAGCGATATGGTTAGAAGAGCCATGTCAAAGAAAAAGCATAAGGTAATGGAAGAGGAAAGAAAAAATTTCATTTATGGTATTATTGAAAATGATGAAGTAGTAGTGCCAGGGTGTATAAGAAATGGAATTTCTGAGGAAGTAGCCAATAAAATTTTTGATTCTATGATGGATTTTGCATCTTATGCATTTAATAAATCCCATGCTGCTGCTTATGCAGTTGTAGGGTATCAGACAGCATATCTTATGAAGTATTATCCAGTGGAAATGATAGCAGCTATGCTCAACTCTATTATGGGAATTAATGAAAAGGTAGCATATTATATTGGTATTGCAGAGGAATTAGGAATACAAGTTTTACCACCGAATATAAATGAAAGTTTTTCGAAATTTACTGTTAAAGGCGATAAAATAAGATTTGGATTAGCCGCAGTAAAAAATGTTGGGGCTAATGTTGTAGAGGGCATAGTTAAAGCTAGAGAAGAAAAAGGGAAATTTGAATCTTTGGTTGATTTTATTAATAAAATGGATCCATCAACAATAAATAAACGTGCTGTGGAATGTTTAATAAAAGCTGGTGCCTTAGATGATTTTAAAGTTTTTAGATCAAAAATGTTAGCTGTCCATGAAAAATTAATAGATAATATTTCAAGTGATAAAAGAAGGAATATAGACGGCCAGATAAGCTTATTCGCAAGTGAAGAATTAAAGAATCCAGAAGTTAACTATCCAAATATCAAAGAATTCAATAAAAGAAATTTATTAGCAATGGAAAAAGAAATGACTGGACTATATATTACGGGACATCCTTTAGATGATTACGCTCAAAGTTTAAAAATGCAGACGACTAATGAAATATCTAAAATATTCTTAGTTCAAGAAACACTGGATGAAACCATGGAAAACGATATGGGTGATATTACCATGTTTAATAGACAAGATAGTTTGCAAGATAATGACAGAGTAATTCTTGGAGGAATACTCACAGGTGTTAATCAAAAGGTAACTAGAAATAATTCTATAATGGCATTCTTAAAACTTGAAGATTTATCAGGAACAATTGAGGTAATAGTTTTCCCTAAGATTTTAGATAAAGTTAAAGATTTATGCGTAACAGACAGCTTGGTACTGGTAAAGGGAAGGCTTAGCCTAAAGGAAGATGAACCACCTAAGCTTATATGTGAGAGTATTGAACCTTTGGAAAAAATAAATTCTTCGAAAGTATATTTAAGAGTAGATGATACTGTGGCAGCCAAAGAACTTAATAAAAAACTTAAAGAGCTGTTAATAAAAGAATATCTTGGAGATACACCTATATATATATTTGCAAGTAAAGAAAAACAAAAATTCAGAGTACCTAGAGATAGATGGATTTCATTAGAAAGCGATGTTATAAGTTTGTTAAAAGATGATTTAGGGGAAGAAAATATTAAGGTTCAAGATATATAATTAAATTATAGATAGCAAATGTATAAATGGAAAATATTATAGAAATTAATATGACAAAATTTATATTATTTTATATTAATTTATCGTTTTTTGGTTATAATAGAGAAGATGAGTTAATATTAAATGAGAAATAAAAATAATATTATATTTAGATACAATAAGTACCTTGATTAAAATAAATATATTTTATACAAAAATATGTTAATTTTGAAGTGCTTGGGTATGAAACCAGTTGATTAATTAAGAGTACATGCGAGCTCTAAAACTTTTCATAAAATTAAGATATTTATTTTAGAATAATATCAGAAATTAGTCAAATATGATTGATAATTGCAAGAATTTTATGTACAATAATTCTTGATTAATAAATTATGGTTATATTATGTACACAAGGGTCTTTAAAGGTCCCTTAACGGTATTTAAGGAGGAAATATATATTATGAAAAAGATAGCTGTGTTAACAAGTGGTGGAGATGCACCAGGAATGAATGCTGCAATTAGAGCAGTAGTAAGAACTGCGCTTCATAACGGAATTGAAGTTATGGGTGTGCAAAGAGGATATAGTGGATTAATCAATGGAGAACTATTCAGTATGGATAGAAATTCAGTATCTGATATAATTCAAAGAGGTGGAACAATCCTAAGAACTGCTAGATGCCCTGAGTTTAAAAATGAAGAAGTAAGAAAAAAAGCTGCTAAAATTCTACAAGCTTATGGCGTAGAAGCTTTAGTAGTAATCGGTGGAGATGGATCATTTACTGGAGCAAAATTATTATCAAAACTTGGAATAAAAACAATAGGAATTCCAGGAACAATAGATAATGATTTAGCTTATACAGATTTTACTTTAGGGTTTGATACAGCCTTAAATACTGTTGTAGATGCAATTAATAAAATCAGAGATACTTCAACTTCACATGAAAGAGTTTCAATTGTAGAAGTTATGGGTAGAGATTGTGGAGATTTGTCTCTATACGCAGGTATATGTGGTGGAGCAGAAGCAATAATAATCCCAGAAATAGACTTTGATAAAGATGCACTTTGTAGAACTATTTTAGAAGGTAAAAACAAAGGAAAGATGCACAATTTAATTATCCTTGCAGAAGGAATTGGAGGAGCATTTGATCTTGCAAAATATGTAGAAGAAGTAACAGGAATAGAAACAAGAGCAACAATTTTAGGTCATATTCAAAGAGGCGGAAGTCCAAGTGCTACAGATAGAGTATTAGCTTCAAGAATGGGTGCTAAAGCAGTAGAAGTATTATTAGAAGGATTAACTTCAAGAGTAATTGGGATTAGAGATAATAAGATTATTGACCAAGATATAGATGAAGCTTTAGATATGGAAAGCAAATTTGATAAAGAATTATATGATATTGCTCAAGTATTATCATAGTTATTAAGCTTATAGTTTATTTATATAAATGCTATATATTAATCCAAGAAAGAGGAGTGTTAGTTTAATGAGAAAAACTAAAATGATTTGTACTATTGGTCCAGCAAGTGAAGATATGGAAATACTAGAAAAAGTTATGCTTGCAGGCATGAATGCATCAAGACATAATTTTTCACATGGTGATCATGAAGAACATGGTGGAAGAATTGCAAAGGTTAAAGAATTATCTAAGAAATTAAACAGAGAAATTGCTATAATTCTTGATACTAAAGGGCCAGAAATTAGAACAGGTAAATTTGAACCAAATAAGGTTGAATTGACTAAAGGTACAGAATTTACAGTATATGCTGGAGATATGTCAGTAGTTGGTGATACTACTAAATGTGCTGTTACATATGAAGGACTAGCAAATGATGTTAAACCAGGAAATACTATTTTAATAGACGATGGTTTAGTTGGATTAACTGTTAAATCAATTGAAGGAAATGCTATAAAGTGTGAAGTTCAAAACACTGGAGTAGTTGGAACACATAAAGGTGTTAACGTACCAGGAGTATCTATTAAATTACCAGCTCTTACTGAAAAAGATAAAAGCGATTTAATCTTTGGATGTCAAGTTGGAGTTACTATGATTGCAGCTTCATTTATAAGAAAAGCAGCTGACGTAGAAACTATCAGAAAGATACTTGATGAAAATGGCGGAGAAAGAATATTAATTTGTTCAAAGATTGAGAACCAAGAAGGTGTTGATAACATCGATTCAATCTTAGAAGTTTCTGACCTTATAATGGTAGCTAGAGGAGATCTTGGAGTTGAAATTCCAATAGAACAAGTTCCTGCAGTTCAAAAGATGATTATTCAAAAATGTAATGCTGCTGGAAAACCAGTTGTAACTGCAACTCAAATGTTAGATTCTATGATGAGAAATCCAAGACCAACAAGAGCTGAAGTTTCAGACGTTGCTAATGCTATATTAGATGGTACTGATGCAATCATGTTATCAGGAGAAAGTGCTAATGGAGATTACCCAGTAGAAGCTGTATCTACAATGGCTAAAATTGCTGAAGAAACTGAAAAGCAATTAACTTACAAGGTAGCAGTTTCAGCTGCTAAATCTCATACACCTGCTATTTCTGGAGTTATTTCAAGAGCAGCTAGTAATGCAGCTAATGAATTACAAGCAAATGCTATAATTTCTTCAACTCAAACTGGTGCTACAGCAAAGAGAATATCTCAATGCAGACCAGAATGTCCAATTATAGCTGTTACTCCAGACGAAGTAGTTGCTAGACAATTAGCTTTCTCATGGGGAGTATATCCTATAGTTGCTGATAAAATGGTATCAACTGATGAAATGTTAGAAAAATCAGTAGAAATAGCTAAGACTTATGAATTTGTTAAAGAAGGAGATACAGTTGTTTTAGCAGCTGGAGTTCCTGTTAATGAAGTTGGAGCAACTAACCTATTAAAAGTTAGCATTGTTAAATAATTTCTAAAACATAATTTTTCATATATAAAAAAGGCTTTGGTATATTTTACTCAAGGCCTTTTTTGTAATTTGTAAGATTTATACGACAATTTTAAGTAAGTCATAGGAATTTATTACTCGTTATAAAAAGTTAACAAAAAATTAACAATTATCTAGATGGTATTTAATATATAATGTATATTATTGCTCATAAAGAGAAATAATAATTTATGATTATGGAATTAAATGGCAACTGATTCTGTATTGGCACCGAAAGGTGCTCTTTTTTTGTAAAATATAATTAAGGACGTGTTTATGTGATAGAAAATAATAAAGAATATATTGTAAAAATTGATTCTCTCGGTTATGAAGGAGAAGGTGTCGCAAAAATAAATAGATATCCTATTTTTATACCTGGAGCGTTAAAAGGTGAAACTGTAAAGGTTGAGATAACTAAAAGTAAGAAAAACTATGCTCATGGAAGACTTCTAGAAGTATTAGAAAAATCCAATGAAAGAAAGTCACCTGAATGTATTGATTATGAAAAATGTGGTGGCTGTACTTTAATGCATTTAAGTTATGAAGGACAGTTAGACTTTAAATATAATAGAGTAAAAGACTGTATAGAAAGAATTGCTGGACTGGACGGAAAAATTGTTAAATATCCAATAGGAATGAAAAATCCGTATAGATATAGGAATAAAGCAATATTTTCAGTGGGGTCAAAAGAAAATGAACTTTCTATAGGATTTTTTAGTGAAAAAACCCATGAGATAGTTAATGTGAATAGTTGTCAGATCCAAGATAAAGCAAGCGATAGAATTATAGAAATAATAAGGTCTTGGATGATGAAAAATGCAATAGCTTCAGCTAAAAAGGACGGAGTATTTTTTGAGCAAGGTTTAATTAGAAACATAATGATTAGAAAAGGTTTTAAGACTAATGAAGTTATGGTAGTATTAGTTACTACAGATAAGGAGATTCCTTATAAGGAGGAACTGATAAGTAAGTTAAAGAATGAAATTATAAATTTAAAGAGTTTGATCCAAAATATTAATAATAAAGACACAAACGTAGTTCTTGGAGATAAGAATATTACTTTATGGGGCCAAGACTATATTTCCGATTATATTGGGCAATATAAGTTTAATATATCACCCTTATCTTTCTTTCAAGTGAATCCAATTCAAACAGAAATTCTTTATGGAAAAGCACTGGAGTATGCTGATCTAAATGGAGATGAAATTGTATTTGATGCTTATTGCGGTACTGGTACAATAACATTATTTCTATCTCAAAAAGCAAAAAAGGTTTATGGAGTAGAAATTGTAGACCAAGCAATCGAAGATGCTGTGAATAATGCTAGAGCTAATACAATAAATAACTCTAAATTTTATGTAGGTAAATCCGAGGAAGTAATTCCACGGTTGATAAAGGAAGGAATTAAGCCAGATGTAATAGTTGTAGATCCACCAAGAAAAGGCTGCGATGTTAGGCTACTGGAGGCTATAGGGAGAGCAAAGCCAGAAAGAATAGTATATGTTTCTTGTGATCCTGGAACTTTAGCAAGGGATTTGAAGCATTTAGAAGAAATGGAATACAAAACATTAGAGGTTCAGCCAGTAGACATGTTTCCAAATACAAAACATGTTGAATGTGTAGTAGTAATGCATCGCAAGAACTCATTATAAGGATCTACTTTATTCACTGTGTAAGCTTTTATATTTAACATAAATAATGATGATTTTAGAACTAAAGAAACTATTTGTTGAGAAAGTTAGAGTGGAAATTTGATATAATGAAAGTAGATATATAATAATGAAAATAAATGTGTGAAAAAAAGAACTATGAAGTAAATTAGTTTTTAATTATACTTCATAGTTCTTTTGTTTATAATTATTTTCTTTAAATTGGGTTGAAAATGTTTTGATGTAAAACATGAAATATTATATTGTAATTATTGTTATGTTATTACTATAAGTGTTATAATGATTGCAAACATATCCAAATTAATAATGATAAAACTTTTTTTTAGTTTATAACTTTAAAGTTGTAACAATAAAATATCTCAACTTTTTGGGGGTGGCAAGTTATTTATATAAAAGAATTAGAAAAATCAAAGAGTTGCTGTCTTAGAGAGATAAAAAACTTTGACAGCACCTTACTATTATAATGGGGGATTATTTATGAAAAGCCCAAATGTAAAGGTTTATAGAGGGATTATGATTTTAACTGTACTTTCTGTATTTTTTACAGTATATGCCCTATTCGATAAGAAAATAGATAATACAGTTAATAATAACTATGATGAAGAAGGGTGGAAAGCAGATACAACACCAATAACATTTGATTGGTACATTGATTTTTCATGGTTTCAAACTAAGTGGGGCACTAATCCTGTTTCAAAATATGTTACTGATAAGACTGGTGTTAGTTTAAATTTAATAACTCCAAGCGGTGATGAGGCAGAGAAACTAAATTCTATGATTGAAACAGGTAAATTGCCGGATTTTATTACACTAAGTTCACAAGATGATGGATATAAAAGAGTTATAGAAAACGGTTTAGCACTACCTCTTGATAAATTATCAGAACAATACGATGCATACTTTATTAAAGTAGCAGATAAACAAAAATTGGACTGGTATAGGCAAAGTGATGGACATATTTATTGTTATCCGAATTTTTCCAGTCCGGTGACTGATTTTAATAGTTATAAAGAAGAAAAACCATCTAATCAAACATTTTTAGTAAGGAAAGATATTTATGAAGCTTTAGGAAAACCAGATATGAGTACACCAGAGGGATTTTTGAATGCACTTGAAAGAGCAAAAAAACAATTTCCGATGGTTGATGGTCAAGAATTGATACCTTTAGGATTTCATGAGTTTAATGACGACGGAAATCTTTCATTAGATAGCATTTTACCAAATTTTTTAGCAGTTCCACGAGAAGAAAACGGTAAAGTATATGATAAAATTGCAGATAAAGACTACATAAGATGGTTAAAAACATTACGAACAGCTAATGAGAAAGGACTGCTTTCAAAGGAAATATTTATAGATAAAAGAGCTCAGATAGAAGAAAATATTACAGAAGGAAGATATTTTGCAATGCTTTATCAAAGCTCTGATATGTCTGCTCAGCAACTAGAGTTATATTCTAAGGATAAAAATAAAATATATATGGCAATTGATGGGCCTTCAAACTCTAAAGGTGACCCACCTAAACTTGCAGGAGACAGTATTTCAGGATGGACAGTTACTCTGATTTCAAAAACATGCAAAGACCCAAAGAGAGCTATTAGGTTTTTAAGTTATTTAATTAGTGAAGAGGGCAATAAGGATTTATATTTAGGAATAAAAGGTTTTACTTGGGATGAAATTAATGGAAAAGAACAGTTTAAACCTGAAGTTGTAGATTTGCTGAATAAGGATAGAATAGCTTTTGATAACAAATATGGTGCGGCAAGCACTTATTGGATGTTGGAAGACGGGGATTTGGTACAGAAATGGACACCGGCCAGTGAAGAAGCGATAAGGATGATAAGTGATTGGGCAAAGGGAAAGACATATAATTATTCTTTATTTGATAACATATATCCATATGGAGATAGTGAGGAAGGAGTAGCGTTCTCTAGAATAAATATCAGATGGGGAAGCACTTTGAAAAATTTGCTTATAGCTAAGAATGAGGATGAATTTAATAGAATATTAAATGAATTTACTACATATAGAAAAGAACAGGGTTGGGATAATATACAAAGATATGTTCAGCGAAAATATGAAGAAAATAAGAAAAAGCTAAATGTAGTTAAATGAATGGAAATAGGAGCTGCTTAAATGAGAAATAATATTGTGATTTTGTGGGGAAAAATTAAGCAAGTACTAACTAATGAAAGTTTAATAAAGAAATTAATTACTACGTATATATTCATTATCGGTATTCCAATACTAATATTTTCTTTATATATATTTCATTCACTTTCAGATAATGCGAAGCATGATGCAATAAGTAGAGCTAATTATGATCTTAGTACTGAATATGATAGCGTTGAAAAGAATGTGTACATAATGCGAAATATAATTAACTCTATAGAATCCGATAATAAAGTAATGGGATATTTACAAGGCGATAATAATCAAGAAGCAAAAGAACTAATTGATTTTAGAGAAACAACATATAAACAGTTAATTAATTTGCAAAATAATAATCCAACAATTAAACAAATAAACATATTTACTAGCAATTCAGAAGTTAACGAAATTTGGCCTACGTTTTATAAAATAGATAGAATCATCGATAATGGCTGGTATAAAAAAATTATTGAAAAAAATGGTGCGGAATATTGGAACGTTAATCATTATGATAATGATATAGCAGTTAAGTCAACCTTAAATGATGAATCAAAAGATGTAGTAGTCTCACTTAATAAGAAAATTAATTATCCGAGTGATAAATATTTAGGGATCAGTAGAGTTACTATGAGATCTAAAGATTTCTTTCCTAAAATGTATGAAGATGATGAGTTGAAAAGTGGACAAATATTGTTAGTAAATAAGGAAAATATGGATATAGAAACAGATGAAAGTAGTGCACTACTTAGAAGTTTTAACTTTGATAAAAAAAAGTTTCAGGAATTTATTAAAGATAAGTTAGAATATGAAAAAGGAGAAGTGGATTATAATCAAGGGAATGAGGGCTATATCATATTATACAAAGAATCACCGATTCCGAACAATTATTTGGTAAATGTTATACCATTAAACAATATTTCGCAAGAAATCAAAAACTCTAGACACGTGGTTATTTGGGGCTCTGTTTGTTTACTGCTGCTTTTATCTGTAGTTGTATATTATGCAACTAAAACTATTCTCAAAAGATTATATAAGATAATTTCTGCAGTTAAGCAAGTGAGAACTGGAGATTTAATGCCGAGTATAGAAGTATATGGTAATGATGAAGTAGGAGTACTTGCTCATAACTTTAGGCAGATGATGAAAACTATAGATACACTGATTAAGGATAGCATAAATAAAGAAATAATAACCAAGGAAGCAGAGTTGAAAGCATTAAAAACTCAAATAGATTCACACTTTTTATATAATACTCTTGAAAATATTAGGATGATGGCACTAGTTGAAGAGAATTATATGGTATCGGATTGTTTGGCAGCCTTAGGTGATATGATGAGGTATAACATGAAATGGAACAATGAGTTTGTGCCACTAAGTGAAGAAATAAGCCATATTAAGAATTATATATCATTAATGACTCTTAGATATGACTTTGAAATAATTTTAAAGATTGATATTGATGTTGAATTTTTTGATAGAGAAATATTAAAATTAACTATTCAACCTTTAGTAGAAAATGCAGTGAAGCATGGTCTTTCAGAAAAATTAATGAGTGAAAATGGAAGCATTTCTATATCTGTTGAAACAGATGAATCATATTTATATCTAAATGTGAAGGATGATGGAAGAGGAATGGATATAAACAAAGTACAGGAACTGCAGAGCCATATAAATGGAAAGGTAGACAAAAGATATGGACTTGGACTTAAAAACGTTAGTGACAGAATAAAGCTTTTTTACGGAAAACAATATGGTGTTATGATTGAAGCTAAAGATGGATGTTATACTCAAATAATACTTAAGTTGCCTAATGTGGCAAATGAAGCGTTAATTAGCAACACTAACAAGAAACTTGAAATTAAATAAAGGTTTTATGGGGTGATAAATTTGTATTCAGTAATGATAGTAGATGATGAACCAATTATTAGAAGAGGATTAAAAAAAATAATCAGCTGGGAAGAATATGGTTTTAATATAATTTGTGAAGCACGTAATGGAGAAGAAGCGCTAGAATTACTTAAAAAGCATAATATAGATTTTATTGTATCAGATATTAAGATGCACAGAATGACTGGAATTGAGCTATTAAGGGAAATTAGGAAAAAGGAATTAGATACTTTAGTGTTATTATTAAGTGGGTATGATGAATTTTCATATGCGCAGGAGGGTATAAGACTGGGCGCCTTTGATTATATATTAAAGCCACTGGATTCTCAAAAGCTGAAAAACATATTAATTAATGCTTATGATAAATTAACAGCGAAAGAAAAAAAAGATCATGAATATAATGTAAATAAAATTATCTCTGGAGAGAAGATACTATATGATTTATTAAGAGGGAAAAATCTGATGATGATGGAGGAGTATATTTCACAGTATAATCTTCCTCTTATTAAAGGCAAAGTACAGGTGGCAATTATTGAAATTAATGAAATTGTTATTAGTAGTGAGGATTTAACAGAAAATGATGAATGTAACTACTTGAATAATAATGTTAATGAGTTAATAGAAAAGGAATTAAAAAATAGTGATATAGAATATTTCTCTGTATTAGATGGAGAGTTTGGAAGAAAAATTATTATTGTACAAGCTGATAATGATGCAGAAATATTAGATTTAAATCAAAGTTTTATTATAGTGCTAAAAAGAATACTTGAAATTAGCAGCGGAGACTTTCAAACAAAATTAAATATAGGGGTTGGAAATGCCTATAATCAAGTATATAGTATTTACAAAAGTTATTTAAATGCTAAAGAAGCACTAAAATATAAATATGTGTTAGGCACAAATAAGCTAATTCACGTAAATGAGTTGACAGAGCTTAGTCAGAAGAATTTTGTTTATCCAATTGAGAAAGAAAAAGCACTAATAAATTCAATACTTATTGGAAAAGATGATTCGTTAAGTATGCTTCAAGATCTAATAAAAGAAATAGCGGATATATTGAATTTCGATATTTTTAGTATTAACATTGCATTTACACAAGTGATATATAATATTTATAATAATGTGCTTAAAAAATATAGTTTTTTAAAAGATATATATGATTTAAGTCAAATAATTAAGATTGGTTTTGTAGGAGTTGAAACTCTTGACAATATCGAGAAACAACTGATGGATAACATAGCGAAACTTATAGATATTATAAAGGAATACAACTTAAACCAAAGCGATAATATAGTTCAAAAAGCTTGTGAATATGTACTTAATCATATAGATGAAGATATCACATTAACGTCTATAGCTAATAACTTGAATATAAGTAAGAACTATTTATGTTCAATATTTAAGCAGCAAACTGGGGAAAATTTTTTGGAGTATGCAACAAAAGCAAAGATGGAAAGAGCAAGAATATTATTAAAGAAGCATGATTATAAAGTTTATGAGGTTAGTGATTTGTTAGGGTATAAGGAGACTTCATACTTTAGTAAGCTTTTTAAAAAACATACTGGTTATACTCCGGCTGAGTATAAAAAAAATAGCATATAAAAGCAAAAAGAGATTCTATATAAAGAGTCTCTTTTTGTTTTTATGTAAATGTTTAAATTAAGTAATTTTTTGATATATTATTGTAATATTATATGATTCTAGTAAGTTCTCTTTTAATATATCATAAAGAAGTAATAAGAATTTAGGAGGCATATATATGAATAAAAGAAAATTAAAAAATGCAACATTAGGAATGTTATTAGGAACTTTTTTAGTAGGAGCATTAATACCAATGCAAGCTTCTGCATTAACTACAACACACATGGGTGAGAGTTTTAGCTCTTACAATACATCAGTTTGGTCAAAATCAGACGGATGGACAAATGGTGGCATGTTTAACTGCACGTGGAGAGCTAGTAACGTTAATTTTAGCAATGGACTTATGACTCTTACTCTTAATAAAGATACTCAAGGAGGTACTAAGCCATATGCAGGTGGAGAATATCGCTCAAATGATACTTACAATTATGGACTTTATCAAGTAAATATGAAACCAGCAAAAAATCCTGGTATAGTTTCTTCCTTCTTCACTTATCAAAGTAATCCTTGGGATGAAATTGATATAGAGTTTTTAGGTAAAGATACTACAAAGGTACAATTCAATTATTATACAAATGGTGTAGGTAATCATGAGTACATTTATAATTTAGGATTTGATGCTTCAACAAGTTACCATACTTATGCTTTTAATTGGCAACCAACTTATATTGCATGGTTAGTAGATGGAAAGGAAGTTTACAGGGCAACTAGTAATATTCCATCACACCCAGGTAAAATTATGATGAATTTATGGCCTGGAACAGGTGTAGATTCATGGCTAAATGCTTATGATGGTAAAACTCCACTTTATGCAAATTACGACTGGGTAGCTTACGATCCAACTTAATAAGTATAGATGTTGGATTATGTAAATCAGATTTAAGTGAATAGACTAGAAAACAAAAATATGTAGTATATAGATATAAGGGATTCTGTAAAGAGTCTCTTTTTTTGGTTGGCTAGAATGTTTTATGATAGGAGAACTTTGGAAAATTATTTCTGAGATTTACATATTTCATTTTTTGTGTAAATGTTTAAATTAGTAATTTTTTGATACTTTATCGTAATTTTATACCGTTCTGGTAAACGTTATTTTAATGTATCATAAAGATGTACTAAGAGTTGAGGAGGGAATATATAAGTAAATGGAAATTTAATTTATTAATTTTCGAAACTGGTTTTGAAATATTCGATAAGGAAAAATATTAGTAAATATTTTTTTATAAATTATCGAAATGGGTTTCTGAAAATGAGTTTTTAAAAAATTTTAAAAACTAACCTAACCTTGTTAGGCTATACATTTAGTAGAAATTAATCATAAGGGGGAAATTATAATATGAAAAAAAATTATTTAAAAAAAGTATTAATATTTGCAATGTCAGTTGCAATAGTGGGATCTGTTTTCACAGGTTGTGGCAGCTCACAAAGTGCAAATGGATCAAAACCAACCACTTTTACAGAGAAGGATCCAAAGGAGTACAAAGGAACAATCAATATGTGGTCCTTTACAGATGAATTTCAATCATCACACTTTATCGAAAAATTTAATGAAGTATATCCAAACATTGAGGTTAAGTTGACAGTTATACCAACTGATAACAATGCATACTCAACAAAACTTTCATCAGTATTAGCTTCAGGATCAGGTGTACCTGATGTTTTCACTTCAGAAGTCGCAAATGTAAATAAATATGTTAATACTGATTACTATGACAATCTTTCACAAGCTCCATATAATGCAGAAGAAATTGCAAAAACTGAGGCTCCATATGTTGTGGATCTTGGAAGAAATGCTCAAGATAAGAGCATTAGAGCACTTTCTTGGCAAGCAACTCCAGGTGGATTGTTCTACAAGAGAAGTGTAGCTAAACAATATCTTGGAACAGATGATCCAGACGAAATTTCTAAGAAATTTAGTACATGGGATTCATTAATTGCAACTGGTAAAGAATTAAACGAAAAAAGTGGTGGTACAGTTAAGTTACTTCCAAACTATTCCGAAGGATTTGTTATTGCAACTGGTAGTAGATCACATGGCTGGGTAGAAGACAATAAACTAGTAATCGATGATAAGATGATGGAATATGCTGATAATGCAAAGAAAATCAGAGATGCAGGTATAGACGCTAAGTTTAATACATGGTCAGCACCATGGTCAGCATCAATGGCTGGTGCAGTAGATGGGACAAACGTATTAGCTTATGCACTTCCAACTTGGGGATTACCATATGTAATAGCTACTAATGCTAAAGACACAAAGGGAGATTGGGGAGTTGCTAAAGCACCAGCAGCTTACTACAATGGTGGTACTTGGTTAGGTATCTACGCTAAGAGTGAAAAGAAGGAACTTGCATGGCAATTTGTTAAATTCTTTAATTCTAAAGAATTCCAAACATGGGATATGAAAACAAATGGTGATTTCTCATCTATGACAGACGTAAGTAAGCAATTTGCAACTACTGATGATGGAAAAAATGCTTTTGCTGGTGGACAAAATTTAGCTAAGACATATAGTGAGATAGTTCCATCTATCACTGGTAAGTTAGTTACTAAGTACGATGAAACTATCAATAGTAAATTTCAAGCTGATTTAGACTTATATGTAACTGGAGAAAAAACAAAAGAAGAATTTTTACAACAATTTAAAGCAGATATTAAGGCTGCATTCCCAGATATAACTGTAGAATAACCTTATAAGAACTTATTAGCTGTTTATTATATTTTAAACAGCTAAGGCACAATCAAGAAAATAATGGACCAGTATGCTAGCCTATTTCACGTCATAGAGGAAGCTCGACTCGCATACGCTCGCTGAGTAAGCGATTCACACAAAATCATAGATTTTGGTTCTCTGCTTATCAGTAAATTCTACTAATAGGCCCGCTATGAGCAGAATTTACTTCCTTGTCTGACGCAAAATATGCGTCGCATCTTTGGTCAATTATTTTCTTTCATGTGCCTAATAAGGAATTTAAATTAGGAGGCGGTTTGATGCCAAAGAAAAAAAACAAAGTAGATAAAGGGAAATATGGAATATACTTTGTTATTCCATATTTTGTTGTATTCTTATTATTTTCATTATACCCTGTTATATATACTTTAATTATAAGTCTTGAAAAGTGGGATGGAATGTCACTAAATCCGGCATTTGTAGGAATTAAGAACTATGTTACTCTTATACATGATGCTTTATTTTATCAGGCTATAGCAAATACATTCATAATGTGGATTTGCGCTGTAATTCCACAGATGGTTTTTGCGCTTTTACTTGCAGTAATGTTTAATAGTGCAAAAAAAATTAAGGGAAAAGAATTTTTTAGAGCAGCTATGTATCTTCCTAACCTTATTACGCCAGCAGCAGTAGCAGTGTTATTTGTATTCTTATTTGACTGGCAAACTGGTGCAATTAACAAGATTCTTTTAGATTTGCATGTGATTAACAAACCTTTTAACTGGTTTTTGAGTGAATATTTTTCTAGAGGAATAATGTCACTTATATCATGGTGGATGTGGTTTGGATATAGTACGATAATTTTTGGAGCTGGTTTGAATAATATACCAGCAGAATTATATGAGTCTGCAAGCATAGATGGAGCAACTCCTTGGCAGAGTTTCAAGAGCATAACAATTCCAATGTTAAAACCAACTGTATTATATGCTGCTATAACATCACTTATCGGTGGTATGCAGACATTTGATATTCCTTATGTTATGACTGGTGGACAAGGAAATCCTAATAATAAGACATTGACTGTAGTTATGTATCTATATAACACTGCTTTCCAAAATTCAAACTATGGATATGGTTCTGCTATTGGATATGGTTTATTTATATTGATACTCATATTTTCTATAATAACTTTCAAGTTTATTAATAGAAATGTTGAGAATGATTAGGGGTGGGTGATATTACATGGAAGAAAAAGTTAAAAGAACTAATAGTATGAAGACAAATAGTAAATCAGTGGCTTGGTACATCTTATTAATTATACTTACTCTAATATGTTTAGTACCCTTTTATATAATGTTAATAGATTGTACTCATACCAATGGGGAAATAGCATCAAAATTGTGGATTTTACCAGGAACAGCATTATTAGATAATTACCATAGGTTAATAGAAAGTGTTCCTATATGGAAAGGATTTGGAAACAGTTTATTCATTGCAGTTGCTGTTACAGTAGTAAGTGGATATTTTAGTGCTCTAACTGCATATGGATTTTCAAGATATAAATTTAAGGGTAATAAAATGCTTTACGCAATTGTATTAGGTTCAATGATGATTCCTATGCAGTTAGGATTCATAGGATTTTATCAATTAATAAGCAAAATGCATTTGCTTAACAGCTATATTCCTTTAATTATTCCGTCAATAGCTAATGCAAGTTCTGTTTTCTTTATTAAAGGTTATACAGATGGTGCGGTTCATGAATCGTTAATTGAAGCAGCCAGAATAGATGGTTCTAGCGAATTTGCAATATTTAACAAAATAGGATTGCCTCTTATTATGCCTTCTATTGCAACTATGTCTATATTTACATTTATAGGAACATGGAATAACTACTTAACACCTCTTATTCTAATATCTGATATGGATAAATATACACTTCCAATTATGCAGGTTGTTGCAAAAGGTGTTTACAAGACTGAATTTGGTGCAATATATACATGTATTGCAATTTCTGTTGTTCCAATAATGATAGCATTTGCATTCTTGTCAAAGAAGATAATTGGTGGATTGACAATCGGAGGAGTAAAAGGTTAAAGGGAAATATTTTAATGGGGTTTTAGTATTAATAACTTAGAGGTGATATGAGAATGAAGAGAAAAGACAAAAGACAAAATATATTGAGGAAAAATACTGAAGATTTAAAAAAACAATATTTAAAGAGTAGAGTATTGAAAAAGTTTTTTTCAATATTATCAACTAAAAATATAACTATAATTAGAAGTTTTACAGTTATAATGGCTATTTCCCTTTTAACTACTTTGGTTATTGGAATATCATCCTTTGTTACTATTAATAGGACTTATAGCAATCTTAAGTTAATGTATACAAGCTGTCTTCAAAGAGAAATTATATTTAGCTCTATTAATGTACACTTAAATGTATTGAGGGAAAATGTTTCGCTTCACATAGAATATCCACAAGACCAATATAGGAATAACATTAACAAGGAAATGGATAGTATTTATGAGGAATTAAATCAATTTAAATCACTAGAATTTTCAGATGATAATAATCAAATGAATAAGATTACAGATGAACAATTTCTTATTTTAAAAAATCGCTGTGACACTATAGCTCAGCTTAAAAATACTGACCCTCTTAATAAGGACTCAAAGGATAAGCATAAGCTTAATTTTCAAGGAGATGAGTCTAATTTTTCAAGTGCAATTTCTGCAGCTGTTACTAAAAATAAAGCTGATGCAGAGAAATTGTTTAATCAAACTAAAGAGGCTTATGTAAATGGAAGCATTATTTTGGTTGTATTGTTTATTATTTCAATTATATTGATATTCTTAATTGCAACTGTGGTTATTAAATCATTAAAGAAATCTATCCGTTCATTTAATAGTATTTTAAATACTTTAGCTAAGGGAGATTTTGCCGTTCATATTGAAACAGATGAAAAGTCTGAAATAGGAATAATGAAAAAGGAATTAGCATCTACAGTAAGATCAATTTCTAAAATTTTAAAAGTAATTAAAGACGGAAGCATATTAACTTTGGAAAAGTCTAAATCATTAGCAGCTATATCAAAAGAAATGGATTGTACAATGCATGAAGTTGATGTCGCCATACATGGAATTGCTGACGGGGCCTCGGTTCAATCAAATGAATTAATGGCAATAAATGATACTTTTTCTAAATTAGGAGATGAAATTGGAAGTATTGTTATATCCATTAAAGACGTTGAGGAAAATACCCAATCTGTTAATAATAAGGCACAAAGCAGTAATATTCAATTATCTCATCTTATTGAAGCAATAAATACAATTAGTAACTCATTTGATAATGCTAGTGGAAAAATTCAAGGTCTAGGTATAAAAATTTCAAAAATTAATAAAATAACACATGTTATAAAGAGCATTGCAGAACAAACTAATTTATTGTCCTTAAATGCATCTATTGAAGCTGCTAGAGCAGGTGAAGCTGGAAAAGGATTTGCAGTTGTGGCTAATGAAATAAAAAAATTAGCAGAGCAATCAAAAAGCTCATCTGATGATATCAATAGACTAATTCAAGATATTTCTAAGGAAACAGATACTGTAGTAAGTACTACCAATGAAGTTAATGAAGATTTGAAACAGCAAATAAATGTTATTGAAAATTCAGTTCATGATTTTAAGGAAATTATTGAAGCTATTAACACTATTCTTCCACAAATGGAAGAAATAAATAATACAGTTGAGGAAATTAATGATAAGAAAGATAAGATTGTTGAAACAATACATTCTACAGCTAGCATATCAGAAGAGAACTCAGCTTCTTCAGAAGAAATAGCTGCATCAACGCAAGAAGTTACAGAATCAACTGAAAGTTTAGCTAATACTGCACGATTACTTGAAGATAATTCTAATAATCTTATAAAACAAGTTAATAATTTCAAATTAAAAGAAGATATAAGATAAAGTGAATGTATATATTTTTTAGAAAGTAATTTTATATTATGAAAATAGTTGTAGAAAATAGAAATATAGTTGTGAAAGAGATAGGAAAAAATTATGAGTAAAAAAAGAGAATTCAATGATGGTGTTATTGTTAAATTTTTTAATTATGTATGGTGGTTTTTATTAGCAAACTTTTATTTTTGGATTTTAAATATTCCTTTTATATTTGTAGTATTAGGACTGACCAATTATGGGACTATTGATGTGTATATGATTATTATTTTAATGTTGTCATCAATACCTATTGGACCTGCACTAACGGCATTGTTGAGTTTAATGGGTAAGCTCACGAGAGAGGGCGATATTGATGTTACAAAAGACTTTTTTAAAGCTTATAAGGTAAATTTTCTTGATTCAGTATTTTTTTGGACATTAGGGATAATTATTTTAACTTTAGCTTGGATTGAATTATTATACTTTAATAATAATTTGAGTTTGACTCTAGTGAAAATTATACCTATGAGTATAATTTCTATATGTATAGCTATGTGGTTTCATATATTTCCTATAATATCAAGGTTTTATTTGAAGAAAAAAGAGATTTTTGCATTATCATTAATGTACCTAGCTAAGAAAATTTATGTATGTATAATATCGATTGCAGCAGCTTTTATAATATGGAATATATTCATTAAAATTAAACTTATAGTGATACTTCCATTATTTTTTGTAAGTACTATATGTTATTTAATAATGCTTATGGAAAAAAGTATGCTCCTAGATATTGAAAAAAAATACAATAATAAGGACGCTGAAGTTCAATAAAAATAGACATATTTAAATAATGAAAATAAAAGAATAAAAATTAATATATATTTGGGAGGCAAATAATGAGAGAAGTTGTAGCTAGAAAAGTTGAACAGTCTGCAGAGCAGATCTTAAGAGAAATATTTAATGAAAGGATTGAAAAGCAAGCTATTATAGATGGTATATTCTATGATAGCACATATAAGAAGGTAGTGGGTGTTGCTAATTTACCAATTAAAATTCCTGTTACCTTAGAAATGTTTAAGAATCGAGAAATAGCTGTACTGCTAGATAGAATTTTAGAAGACAATGAATTTGTAATCATTAGGCTTACTAAAAATATAGGTGATACTACTTTATTAACATGTAATAAAGGATTAATTACTGAAATGACCTTAGACCTTGAGGTTAGCAATAAGATAAACAGAATAGTAGAAAAGATAACCTATGGTGTGGGGATTATCAATGAAGATGGAGAGCACGAAATAGACTTATTAGCTCCAGCTCCTGGTCCACATTTTTATACAAATTTATTGTTAGGCAATAGAATTAAATTTTCTCATCCATTACAGACTACCCCAAAGAGTGTAGTGGATAAACTAGGAAGAGGAAGCTTCAGATCTCATGCTGCTACTCAAGTATTGGCTACAAGATGGGATATGCTTCAAGAAGAAAATGGTTTTCCCGCAAGCCGTCAGTTCTATTTAGTAGAAGATGGGAAACAAATATTCTACTCAGCAAATGTCACAGATGAAAATATAGAAGCTGGTAAATGTATTCATTCTCAAAATCACACTAAGATTATTTATAAGACTAAGTGTGGATTAGAGATTGAAAGATTAATTTTCTTACTTCCTCAAGAAGAGAACATGCCTATAGCTGTTGAGGCACAACAAATTAAAATAAAGAATAATACAAATAGAGTAAGGAATATTAAAATGGTCTATACCGGTATGTTTGGAAGTGCTGCTCCAAGTGCATTGATGGAAGATGTTTTATATAGCAATGTAATTATGCAGGCAAAGGTATTGGTTGACGATGAAGGCTCTGTAATGGCTATATCTTCAGACTATTACCCAATGTATACAAGTGGTGACTACAGATTTCATACTATGATTACCCATAATGAAAAAGGATCAATACTTCCTAAGGAATTTTGTACAAGTTATAGTGAATTCGTGGGAAGTGGTTCATTGGAAAGACCGGAGGGGTTATACAAACTTAGCAGCAATTTAAATAGAAAAGGACCAGGTTTCTTCGCTGTTAGCAGTGAGACTACAATGCAACCGTTAGCTGAAATTTCTATTGATAACTTAACAGGATTAGTTTCAACTAAGACAAATGATAATTTTGATGAAAATACCTTTAAAACTGAGGTGCAAAATCTAATTATTAAGTATAGCAATGAAAAAGAGATTCAAAATGCTTTTAATAAAAGTATGAGCTTTATTAATGAATACAGTAGTTACCTACAAGTTATTTCAGGGGACAAGCAATTTGATACTTATGTTAATAAAAATCTACCTTTCCAAGTGCTGTATCAAACCTTTGTATCACGTTCTTTTGATCAAACACAAAAGGGCTATAGAGAAATTGGATTTAGAGAAATTCAAGACATCTATGCATCTATGTACTACTTTATAGGAATGGGTGAAAAAGAGCTAGCAAAAAATTTGATAAAGGAATGGGCTGAAAAGGTATTTGAATTTGGTTATGCTTACCACAACTTCTTCTGGGTTGGTAAAGAACCTGGAAAATGGTCTGATGATGGCTTGTGGTTAATTCAAGCTGTATATAGATATATAAATATTACTGGCGATATTGCATTCCTGGATGAAGAGTTAAGTATAGGAGGAAGCAATCCAATAAAGAAAAGAAGCTTATATGATACAATTAAAGCTATTTTAAGATATTCTGGAGAAATTTCAATAGGAAAACATGGAATACCTCTACTTGATTTTGCGGATTGGAATGATTGTCTAAAACTCGATACTGATTTTATTAATGGTGTTGAAAAAGAAAGAAGATATAAGGAACAGATAGCTAGAACAGGAAGAGATGGAGAGCCGTTTGAAAGTGATTATTCTGAAAGTGTTATGAATGGGTTCCTATTAAAGGTTGCTATGGACGAAATGATTGAAATTGGAAAACAGAAAGAAGATACATTATATTTCAGTAACCTTGAAAAGGCTTCTAATAAACTTTATGATAATCTGCAAAAATATGCTTGGAAAGAGGATTTCTTTGCAAGGGTTTTATTTAATAGATACAAAGATGGAGAATTCACTTATCTTGGTGCTAAAGGTGATAAGCTTTCAGCAGATCCTAATAAAGAAGGCACATATTTCTTAAATTCTTTCAGTTGGGCAATTTTATCTAATTCTGCAACTGAAGAACAAATTAAAATAATGCTTGAATCAATAGAAGAGCATTTAAAAACTCCTTATGGATTAAAACTTATTAGTCCAACAGACTTAGAGAAGGTTGCAACTGGAACTGCCACAGGAGAATATTTCCCAGGGGATAGAGAAAATGGTGGAATATTTAAGCATGCTACAATGATGGCTACTAGCGCTATGCTAAAAGCTGCTAAGATAGTTGAAAGTGATGAATTAGCAAGAAATCTAACTAGTACAGCATATTGGATGATGAACCTAGTTTTACCGTACAACACAATGAAACATCCATATGAAACATGTGGTAACCCAAGATTCTGCACTCAATATAACAATAGTGATACAGGTGAAAATATAGGGCCTACACTTAGCGGTACTTCTACTTGGCTTACACTATCATTATTTGATGCCTTTGGTGTTGAATATACAGTAAGAGGTATAGAGATAAATCCAATACTTGCAGAAGAACAAGAATCATTAAACTTGATTCTTAATACTGGTAAGGCTAGCTATAATATTACGATTTCAAAACCTGAGGGTTTTTATAGAATGAAAGATTCTTTGTATTCTATAAAAGTTGATGGCGAAAAAATTGAAGGTAATATTCTAAAGAATTTTGAAGATGGTAAAGAACACAATGTAGAGATAATCTTCTAAATATAAGAAGTGCTAAGGTGTGAAAAGTAAAAGTTTTTTCGAGGACTTAAATATTGCTAATTATCACCTTAGCAGTAGCTATTAGAACTAAATTTATCCGAGAAAGATAGCAGTATGACCTAGAGATAAGAGGTGTTTTTATGAAGAAAAAAAATGAAATTAAGATGGATTATATAGATGAACTAGGATTTTATGTTATAGAAGATTATGATAAAAAAGCTCCATTTGCTAGTTTTTTATCGGGTATTGCGGGTGTAGAAGGAATACCCATGTGGTCATTTTACGTTAATAGGGGACAAGGGATAAGCAGTATTGGAATAAGGGATAAAAGTAATTGTATAATGGAGTTTTTTCCAGCTAATGAAGCTTATAAAATGGTGTTTAGTAATGGATTTAGAACTTTCATAAAAGTTATCAATAATGAAGAAGAATTTGTTTTTGAACCATTTTCTATGACTACAAATGAGAATATAAAAAGAATAATAAAAATAAAAAATAATGAATTAAGATTAATTGAAATAAATAGTGAATTAAACTTAAATACTGAAATAACTTATTTTACAATTCCTAATGAAGAATTTTCAGCACTAGGAAGAAAAGTAGAAGTTATAAATACATCTAATAAGAAAATTAAAATTGAAATATTAGATGGATTAACTGCTATATTACCATATGGTTCTGATAATGGAACATATAAAGCAATTGGAAATACGTTAAGAAGTTACATGCAAGGAGAAATTAAAGAAGATGGGACTGCTATGTATAAGTTAAGATCTTCTACTGAAGACTCAACTCAAATGGGTACAGTAGAAAATAGTTATTTTTATGTAGCTTTTGATGAAAATGAAGATATATTGAATCCAATAGTTGATTCGGAAAAGATATTTGGATATGATACATCTTTAAAAGAGCCAGTAGAATTTAAAAATAATACTATTGGAGTATTACTCAATACGAATAAGACTTCTTATAATAAAGTTCCTTGTGGGTTCACCGGAAAAGCAATGTGCTTAGAAGGAAATAATACAACATGTATATATAGTTATATAGGATATATGAATAATAGTGATGATGTTAAGAAATCCTTGAAGAAAATATGCAATAAAAATTATTTTCATATGAAAATAAATGAAAGTAATGAACTAATAGATGCTATTAGCAAGCATGTGGATACTAAAACCACATATCCACTATTTGATGAATATGTAAAACAATGCTATATAGATAATGTTTTAAGGGGCGGATATCCGCTAGAGTTTGGTAATGTAGATAAAAAGATATATTATGTATATTCTAGAAAGCATGGAGATTTAGAAAGAGACTATAATTTCTTTAGTATAGAACCTAATTTCTATTCTCAAGGAAATGGGAATTTTAGAGATGTAAATCAAAATAGAAGAATGGATGCATATATTCACCCATTTACAGGAGTAGAAAATATAAAACTATTCAATGACTTAATTCAGCTTGATGGTTACAATCCATTGGTAATTAAAGGAAAGAAATTTTATGTAGTTGAAAGTAAAAAAGAAAATTTACTCAATTTAGTTAATGTATATGAAAATAAAAAATTGATAGAAACTTTAGACGGTAAATTTACTATAGGGGAATTGTATTCTTCTTTAAGAAATATAAAAGAAATTGGAAGTAAAAAAATCAATGAAATCATGAATGATATTATAGAAATGTGTAGTGAAGCTGTAGAAGTAGATTTTGGCGAAGGATTCTGGAGTGACCACTGGACTTACAACCTCGATTTAATAGAAGAATACTTAGACGTTTACCCGGATAAGATAAAAGAATTATTAATCAAGGATGAAAGTTATAAATTTTATAATTCTCCAGAATACGTATTACCTAGAAAGGGTAAATATAGTATTCAAGATGGAAAAGTTAGACAATATGCTGCTTTAGCAAAAAAGGAGAATATAAGTGATAATTGGATTTTTGATAGTCAGGGTAATTTATATAAAACAAATTTATTTGCAAAATTATTAATTCTTGCAGGAATTAAATTTATGACTTTAGACCCTATGGGCTTTGGAATAGAGATGGAAGCTGGAAAACCAGGTTGGAATGATGCTATGAATGGACTTCCAGGACTATTGGGTTCAAGTTTTTCGGAAACCGCAGAGTTAAAAAGATTATTATTATTTGTAAGAGAAAACTTAGATGTTGTAGAAGATTCAATAAAATTGCCGGAAGAATTTTATAAAGCTATATATGAAGTAGAAAAGATTCTTTCATTAAATTTAAATGAGGAATTAAGTCAATTAGAATATTGGGATAAGATTTCAACTATAAGAGAAGAATATAGGGAAAAAATCCAATATTCAATAAGTGGAAATAATTCAAATTTAGAAGTAGCAGCTATTGAAAGTATAATTAATAAGATGATTTCTAAGATTGATTTAGGAATTGAGAAAGCAAAAAACATGAATGAAGGTAACATTCCTACATTTATGTATTATGATGTAGCTAAATATGAAATAGATGATAAAGAAGAAATAAAACCGTTAGAGTTCCAAATTAATTTCTTACCATCATTTTTAGAAGGACCTACTAGATATTTCAAGACAAAATTAGAAAATGATGAAAAGCACCAAGTATACAAAGCTGTTAAAGAAAGTAATGTTTATGATAAAAAATTAAAAATGTACAAAACTTCAGAATCCTTAGAAGATGTATCTTTTGAAATAGGAAGAGCAAGAAGTTTTACCGCTGGCTGGCTTGAAAGAGAATCAGTGTTTATGCACATGGAATTTAAGTACATTCTAGAATTAATAAAAAATGGATTATACGAAGAATTCTTTGAGGATATAAAAACTGCAATGCCACCATTTATGAATCCAGAAGTATATGGAAGAAGTATATTAGAAAATTCATCATTTATTGCAAGTAGCAGCAATCCAGATGAAAGAACCCATGGAAGAGGATTTGTAGCAAGATTAAGCGGTACAACTGTGGAAATGCTTAATATTTGGAAATTAATGATGGTAGGAGAAAAGTTATTTGCATATGAAGATGGAATTTTGAAATTTAGGCTAAATCCTATTTTAACAAAAGATTTCTTTAAAGATAGTGCTTTGATCACTACAATATTAGGTAATATAAAACTTATTTATACAAATATAAATAATAAAAATACTTTTGGACAAGAAAAAGGGATTATAGAAGAAATTAATTTAGTTCATGTAGATAATAGTATAACTAAAATTAAAGGAAATGAAGTATGTGGAGAATTTGCTGAAAAAATTAGAAATGGTGAAATAGTAGAAATTCAAGCTACTATTTTATAAGCAAGGAGGCAAATTCTATTTACACTATTGTAGAGATAATCTAATGGGCAACGGAAAGCTTATATAAGAGAAGAAGGGAAAATATACAGAATGGGTACAATTTATGAAATAGCAAAAATAGCAGGAGTTTCTCCAACTACAGTTTCAAAAGTAATAAACAATTATCCTGATGTAAGTGATAAGACTAGAGCTAAAATACAAAAAATTCTGAGTGAGGAAAAATTTTTGCCAAATGCACAAGCTCAGTTCTTATCAACCAAGAAAACATGGACATTAGGTATTGTATATTTTGAAAATCTTGGAGTTGGACTTAATCATTCTTTCTTTTCAGGCGTAATAGAAGCTTTTAAAAATCAAGCAGATAAACAAGGATACTCATTATTATTTGGTTCTAAAAATGATAGATTAAAGAATGATACTTTTTTAGAATATTTTAAATATAGGTGTGTAGATGGAATCGCTATAATTTGTACGGACCCATATGATAAAGAAACTTTAGAGCTTATAGAAAGTGATTTCCCTATTGTAGTAATAGATATGATTAATAAAAATACATCAACGGTAACTTCAGATAACTTAGAAGGTTGTTATTTGGCTATTAAGTATTTATATGATTTAGGACATAGAAAAATTGCACATATAACTGGTGCAAACAAATTAGATAACTGGCCAAGCATAATAAGAAGAAAAGGCTATGAAAAAGCTATGGAGAAATTTAATTTAGAAATAATTGATGGATATATTGCAGATGGAGTAAATTTTGATGTTAGTGGTGGTTATAGTGCAATGAAAGATTTACTAAAGCTTAAAGAAATACCAACAGCAGTCTTTGTATCCGCAGATAAGATAGCAATTGGAGCAATTGATGCATTGAAAGAGGAAGGTTTAAGTGTGCCAGATGATATTTCAATAATAGGATATGATGATATAGAGTTAGCGAGATATATTACACCTAAATTAACAACTATAAGACAAGATCGTAAAGAAATTGGGAAAACTGCAGTTGATTTATTAGTAAAGCAAATTAATGAAAAAGCTAAACTCAAAATTAATAAAATTATACCAGTACAACTTATTGAAAGAGATTCTTGTAAGAAAATAGATTTAGTAGAAATAGATAAAAAATAATAATATATTTAATAAAATATTATAAAGGTGGTTTTCGTGGCATGGCAAATTGTAAATTTGTAGATAATAAAGGAACGTTTAAGCTTAAAAATCCAGAGAATAATAGTTATTTGTATTTTCCACTTGCAAATGAGGCTGGAGTTATGTCTAGTATAACTCCAACTTTAAATGGAGATTGTAAGATGGGGCAAAACACATTTTTACTTGCACCAGTAAGTAGTGAAGAGCTTCATAATAATAAGTCATCAAGAAATTTTTGGGTATATGTTGATGGATTAGGAGCTTGGTCAGCAACTGGAGTTTCAGCAACTCAACAAGCAGAAGCTTTTAGTGAGGATAAAGAAGAAACTGAATTAGAAGCCGGAATCATGTGCCATAAGATAACTAGAAAGTCAAAGAAGTTTGGAATCAAAAGTGAAATAATATCCTTTGTTCCAGCTACTGATGAAAAAGTAGAATTAATGAAGGTTACAATAACCAATATAAGTAATGAACCTAAAAAAATAACACCAACTGTTGCAATACCATTATATTGTCGCTCAGCAGATAATATCAGAGATCATAGACATGTAACTTCACTTTTAAATAGAGTAGAAACTACTGAATATGGAGTTATAGTAAATCCAACATTGACATTTGATGAAAGAGGACATAAAAAGAATACAGTAGTTTATGGAGTTGTTGCTGCAACAGGAAATGGGGAAAAACCAATAAGTTTTTGTCCAATAGTTGAAGAATACATTGGTGAAGGTGGATCTTTTGAGATTCCAAAGAGCGTTTTATTAAACGAAGAATTTAAGATTAAGGCTGATACAAAATTAGAAGGTTATGAAGCAATAGGTGCTATACGCTTTGAAGATGTAATAATTGAAGCAAATTCATCTAAGACTTATATTGTGGCAATTGGATTTGGAGATTCAAAATGTGATTTTGATAGTGTTGTAGTAAACGACTTGAACGAAACTAGTTTCGATAAGGTTCTTGAGGAAACTAAAGCATATTGGGATAAAAAAATTAATATTTCATATGAAACAAATAATAATCAATTTGATAATTGGATGTATTGGGTTAATTTCCAACCAATGCTTAGAAGAATTTATGGCTGCTCATTTTTACCTCACCATGATTATGGTAAAGGCGGACGAGGCTGGAGAGATTTATGGCAAGACTGCTTAGCACTGTTAGCTATGGATCCAAGTAATGTTAGAGGAATGCTATTAGATAACTTTGGTGGAGTTCGTATTGATGGGACAAATGCTACTATTATAGGAACAAAGCAAGGTGAATTTATAGCAGATAGAAATAATATAGTTCGTGTTTGGATGGATCATGGAGCATGGCCTTTCTTAACAACTAAATTATATATTGAACAAACAGGAGATATAGATTTCCTTTTAGAAAAGCAAAATTATTTTAAGGATCTTCAAGTAGTAAGAGGTACAGAAAAAGATAATTTATGGGACTTAAGTCAAGGTAATAAAGTTCGCACAGAAAATTCTGAAGAATATAAAGGAACTATTTTAGAACATCTTTTAGTACAACATCTAACAGCCTTTTATGATGTTGGAGAGCATAATAATTTAAAATTACATGGTGCTGACTGGAATGATGGTCTTGACATGGCAGAGGAAAAAGGTGAAAGTGTTGCCTTTAGCGCACTTTATGGGGGAAATCTTGCAGATATTGCTGAGCTATTAAAATACTTCAGAGATGTAAAGGGAGTAAAAAATATAGACTTAGCCGAAGAATTACAGGTACTTTTAACTGGTAATAATGAAGTTTACGATAATGTAGAAGAAAAACAAAATATATTAAAAGATTATTGTGATAAATGTAAACACAATATTAGTGGAAATGTAGCTAGCATAGATTGTGATGCATTAATTTCTAATATTGAAGGAAAGGCAAAATGGCTTAAAGAACACATTCAAAAAAATGAGTGGATAGGCAATAAGGATGGCTATAGCTGGTATAATGGCTACTATGATAATAATGCTCGAAGAGTTGAAGGCGATGGAGAAACAGGAACTCGCATGATGCTTACAGGACAAGTGTTTACTATTATGAGCAATACTGCAACAGAAGAACAGGTTGAAAGTATTATTAAAGCAGCTGATAAATATCTTTATGATAAAGCTGTTGGTGGCTACAGATTAAATACTAACTTTAATGAAGTAAAAACCGATTTAGGAAGGATGTTTGGCTTTGCATATGGACACAAAGAAAATGGAGCAGTATTTAGCCATATGGCAATTATGTATGCAAATGCACTTTATCAAAGAGGTTTTGCAAAAGAAGGATTTAAGGTTATTGATACACTTTATAGTCATTGCAATAACTTTGATATCAGCAGAATATATCCAGGTGTGCCTGAATATATAAGTGAACGTGGAAGAGGAATGTATCATTATTTAACTGGATCGGCAAGCTGGCTCATATTAACAGTATTATCTGAAATGTTTGGCGTAAAAGGTAAAATGGGTGATTTAGCATTTGAGCCTAAGATATTAGCAAAGCAGTTTGATGATGAAAAAAAGGTAGCTATCGAAATGAATTTTGCAGAAAGACAGTTAAAAGTTGAATATTTAAATAAAAATAATAAGGAATATGGTGACTATAGAGTAGAAGAAATTTATATAAATGGTGAAGAATATAAATTTGATGGACAACCTGTTATTGATAGAAATGTAATAATTTCACTTGATGAAAATATTAAACATAAAATAAAAGTTGTTCTAAAATAAGATATTACTAATTAAAATTCTATTATTTATAGATACAAAAGTATCTATAAATAATAGTAAAAGTAAAAAAGTGTAAACGGTTAATTAACAAGGAGGATTATTAATAATGAAAAGTATAAAATTGAAGAAAATTATAGCTGGAGCAATTGCAGCAAGCATGATACCGGTAATGCTTCAAAGTGGAGTAAATGCTGAATGGAAACAATCAACAGATAATGGTAGTTGGAGTTATGTAGATGATAGTGGATTAGCTACAAATTGGAAGCTAATAGATGGTAAATGGTACAATTTTGATGAATCAGGAGTAATGAAGACCGGGTGGATAAATGATAACGGAATCTGGTACTTTGCAGATGCATCTGGAGCAATGCAAACTGGATGGGTAAATGATAAAGGTATCTGGTACTTTACTGATGCATCAGGAGCAATGCAAACTGGATGGATAAATGATAGAGGAACTTGGTATTTTACCGATACAACTGGAGGAATGAAAACAGGTTGGGTAAATGATAAAGGAACCTGGTACTTTACAGATACATCGGGGGCAATGCAAACAGGTGTAATCGAAGTAGCTGGAAAGGTATATTCCCTTGCATCGTCAGGAGCAATGCAAACTGGTAAAGTTATAATAGACAATAAGGAATATAACTTTAGTAGTGAGGGAGATGCTGTTGGAGAAATACCAAAGGTTGTTAAAGCTTTTGATAATAAAGGTGCAGGTGTTACGAAACAAGCCGATAAGCCAGCAACTACTGAAGTTTCTCCAAGTAGTACAACATCTAAAAATTCATCATCAAACCACAGCTCATCATCTAGTAATTCTGGCACAAATAGTGGAAATAATGGAAATGGAAATCCAGAACAAAACAAATGGAAGCTCATATGGCAAGATGATTTTAATGGAAATGAATTAAATCAAAATGATTGGAGTTACGAAAAACATGATCCAGGTTGGGTTAATAATGAATTACAAGAATATACTGACTCTAAGGAAAATATTTTTGTTAAGGATGGAAATTTAGTTCTTAAGGCTATAAAAACTCAAAAGGACGGTAAGGATTACTATACTTCTGGAAAGATAAATACCAAAGATAAAAAAACATTTAAATATGGAAAATTTGAAATAAGAGCAAAAGCTCCAAAGGGACAAGGGTTATGGCCTGCATTATGGATGATGCCTAATAATGAAAGTTTATATGGGCAATGGCCAAAATGTGGTGAAATTGACATGATGGAAGTATTGGGAAATGAACCTAATAAATTATATGGAACAATACATTACGGAGATCCACATGAACAAAAACAAGGTACGTATGTACTAGATAAGGGTACATTTGCAGATGATTATCATATATATGGAATTGAATGGGTCCCAGGAGAAATTAGATGGTATATTGATGGAAAATTATATTATACAGCTAATGACTGGTTTACAAAGGTTGAAGGTGGAGATGAAGTAACTTTTCCAGCACCATTTGATCAACCATTTTATATGCAATTTAACTTAGCTGTAGGTGGAAGCTGGCCAGGAAATCCTGATGAAACTACAGATTTTGATAATGCAGAGTTTAAAGTTGATTATATAAAGGCATATCAATTAGATAGTTATGATGAAAATGTTAAAAAGCCTGAAGCAGAAGTTATCCTAAGAGATCCTGATATAAATGGGAACTATATAATAAATGGAGATTTTTCGAAAGATGATGGAAGTTGGAAATTTCTTACAGCTCTTAATGGTATAGGAAATTATAATATTGCCAATAATAAAATGACAATTAGCACTAAAAATGCAGGAACAGCAGATTATTCAATACAATTAGTACAACCAGGAGTACCATTAAAAGAAGGCGGTAAATATAGAGTTACATTTGATGCTAAAGCAAATGAAGATAGAACTATGATTGCGGATGTTTCAGGACCAGATAGATCATATGTAAGATATTTTAATGATACTAAGGTGGATTTAACAACTGATGTTAAGACTTACTCATATGAATTTACTATGGATAAAGAAGATGATGCCAATGGTAGATTAGAGTTTAACTTAGGTAATCAAGGATCTTTAGCAGATGTTGAATTAAGTAATGTTAAGATTGAAAAAATTGGACAAATTGAAAAAGATGAAAATGAATCAAAGAAAATTATGCCTGATGGAAACTATGTAAATAATGGTACTTTTGATGTTGGTGAAGATCGTATGAAGTACTGGGAAGTTAAATCAAAATCTACGAATACACAAATTAATGTAACAAACAGCAATAATTCAAGAGAATTAAAAGTAGATACAAAAGATAATAATTCATTATTAGAAGATGTATCAGTTAAACAAACTAATCTTGCATTAACAAAAAATGATAATTATGCACTTTATTTTGATGCATATGCAGATAAAGATAAGACTATAAAAGCTTGTATTAATGGTGAAGAGTTTAGTGCTGATCTTACTAATAATAAGAAAACTTTCAAATTTGAATTTTCAACAGGAGAAGAATTAAGTAGCAAGGATTTAGAATTATTATTAGGTGGACAAGGCATAACATACATTGATAATGTAAGAATTGAAGAAAATTCACTTATAAGAAATGGTGCTTTTGATAGTGGTTTAACTGGATGGAATGTATATGTAGATGGAAGCAGTCAAGCTTCAGGTTCAGTTGATAGTTTAAAGGAAAAAAATGCAGCTCAATTAGAAATCGCTGATACTGGAGATCAAGATTGGAAGATTCAATTAAAACAAAATAATGTTAAATTAGAAGAAGGTCAAAAGTATAGATTAAGCTTTGATGCTAAGAGTACAACTGATAGAGATATTATGTATGCAATCCAAAGAGATGGAAGTAAAGATAATAATTGGGATCCTTATTCAGGATCAAAAGTTATAGAAGTAGGTAATGATTTTAAAACATATACTAATGAATTTGAAATGAAGAAGCCTACTGATGAAAATGCAATATTTACAATATCAATGGGAGCTGTAAATGGAAAACAAATTAAAGATAAGCATACTGTTACAGTAGATAATGTTAAATTAGAAAAAATCGATGAATTGACTACTTCGCCAGAAAATAAACCAGAAGCAGGAACAGTAAATAATGATAATCTTATTACTAATGGAGATTTCTCTTCTGAATTTAGCAATTGGGGATATTTTGCTACAACTCCAGCGGCAGCAACCTTTAGCATAACAAATGATACAGATAAAGCAGCAGCTATTGATGTTACAGGATTAGGTACAAATGCTTGGGATGCAATGTTATATAGTGATGATATAAATTTATCGAATGGTGTTAAGTATATTTTAGAATTTGATGCTTGGGCTGATGAAGATAGAGATATAGTAGCTGAGATTCAACAAAATAGTGGTGCGTATAATACTTATGCAGCAAAAACAGTGGCACTTGATGGTACTAAGAAACATGTAACTTTGGAATTCACAATGCCAAATGATGATGCACCACAAGTAAAATTCTGTTTTGGTAACACAAGCAACCCTACATTAACAAAAGTATATATTGATAATGTTTCACTTAAAGCAGAGTAAATATAATTAATGAAGGCATATTCATTTGGCTGATGCTGTAAAACCGTAAAACGAAATTTAGGAAAAAGAACTCTTATTTTAGATAACTTTGAACGTGGAGTGTGTTGTTAAGATAAAAGAAAGATAAGAATATAGATATATGTACTGGTGGAAGAAACGTTTTCTTCTCCTGGTACATTTTCTGTTATAAAAGATTGTTGCTCTTATATTTCCTAAATATTGAATAATAATTGAAAAAATAATTAATACTAATCTTATAATTGATTCAATTAATACAAAGGGAGGCAACAGAATGTTTAAACACGAAAAACCATTACTTAGAGAAGTTAAAGTAGAAAGACCTAATGCTCAATATGCTGTATTAATGCAAGAACAACTTGGTGGTGCTAATGGTGAACTTAAAGCCGCACTCCAATATCTTTCACAGAGCTTTAGAATAAAGGATCCTGCAATTCATGATCTGTTCTTAGACATTGCTGCTGAAGAATTAAGTCATATGGAAATGGTAGCGCAAACTGTAAATTTATTAAATGGCCATAAAGTAGATTATACTCAAGTTGATGCAGGTGAAATAGAAACTCATACATTAACAGGCCTTTCACCATACCTTGCAAATTCATCAGGTCATCCTTGGAATGCTGATTACGTTAATGTTACAGGGGACATAGCAGCAGATTTATTATCTGATATAGCAGCAGAACAGAGAGCAAAAGTGGTTTATGAATATTTGTATCGTCAAATTGACGATAAATACGTAAAGGAAACTATAGATTTTCTATTAAATAGAGAAGAAGCCCACAATGCACTTTTTAGAGAGGCATTAAATAAAGTTCAAGATAGGGCATCAAATAAAGATTTCGGAGTTACAAAGGATTCTAAACTGTATTTTGATTTATCTACGCCGGGAAGATTTTTTGCTGATCCTGAACCAACACCACCTAGTTTTGAAAATCCACGTAGAGAGACTACAAAATCTTAGTAGAGAATGATAATAAGTGGTTGATATGCTTTTATACTTAGGTTCATCTAATATTGCTTAAGTATAAGGGCATTTTTATATTGAATTTAATAAATTTTATTAATGATAAGTTATACGTTCAGAAAATAATAGAGTATATTAGGTATGGCGTAAAAGGTGAATTATAATTATATTATTTTGAAATGATCATTATAATAGAAATAATAAGAATAAACATTGTATATTAAAAGTTATAAATTATATGGACAAGATCGTTAATTATGTGGTAGTCTAGAGTTATAAAAGATTGTTAATAGTAGGGGTTAGAATTTGTTAGAAATAGTTTTTAACAAAAAGGGAAAAGAAAAAGTATTGTTAGGAGGATAAGAAATGTATTTTAAAGAAAAACATGGTTTCCCAGATAATTTCCTATGGGGAAGTGCATCAGCTGCATATCAAGTAGAAGGTGCTGCAGAAGAAGATGGTAAGGGTAGAAGCAATTGGGATGAATTTGTAAGGATTCCAGGGAAAACATTTAAAGGGACTAATGGTGATGTAGCAGTTGATCATTATCATCGTTATAAAGAAGATATTGCTTTAATGGCAGAAATGGGATTAAAGACATATAGATTTTCTATCTCTTGGCCAAGAATTTATCCAAAGGGTAAGGGAGAAATTAATGAAAAAGGATTACAATTTTATGACAATGTAATTGATGAATGTTTAAAATATGGAATTGAACCAATGGTTACAATATATCACTGGGATTTACCATTAGCTCTTCAAGAAGAATATAATGGATGGGAAAGCAGAAAGATAATTGATGATTTCGAAAATTATGCAGTTACTTTATTTAAGCGTTACAAAGATAAAGTTAAGTATTGGATAACATTAAATGAACAAAATATATTTACATCAATGGGCTGGATATTGGCAACACACCCACCAGGCAAAAAGAACGATTCAAAAACTTTCTATCAAGTAAACCATCATGCTAATTTAGCTCATGCTAAGGCAATACTTGCATTTAGAGAAATAGTTCCAAATGGTAAAATAGGAGCAAGCTTTGCATTTGGACCAAGTTATGCGATTGACTGTAATCCTATAAATAATATAGCAAAAGCAGATTATGATGATTTACAAACTTTCTGGTGGATGGATGTTTATGCATTTGGAAGATATCCAAAACCTGCGCTTAAATATTTACAAAGTCAAGGAGTTGCACCTACCTTTGAAGAAGGTGATGAAGAGCTTATGAAAGCAGCGGCACAAGTGGATTTCATGGGCGTAAATTACTACCAGACTGCAGTTGTTGAGTACAACCCAATAGATGGTGTAGGTATGGCTGAAATGAATACTACAGGTAAAAAGGGAACATCACAAGTCAGTGGAACTCCAGGATTATATAAGAACCCACTGAATCCATTCCTAAAAACTACAGATTGGGATTGGACAATAGATCCTATGGGTATAAGAATGTGCTGCAGAATTATTTCAAGCAGATACGATTTACCAATAGTTATTTCTGAAAATGGATTAGGGGCATTTGATAAGAAGACTGAAGACAACAAGATTCATGATGATTATCGTATAGCATATTTAAAGGCTCATGTGGAAGAATTAAAGGAAGCTATTAATGAAGGCTGTGAAGTACTTGCATATTGCACATGGTCAATAACAGATTTATTAAGCTGGTTAAATGGATATCAAAAGCGTTATGGTTTCATTTACGTAGACCGTGAAGAAGAAGAAGGAGCTTCAATGAACCGTTATAAAAAAGATAGTTACTATTGGTATCAAAATGTTATAAAGACTAATGGTGAAGAATTATAAAAAAGTTTCATACCCAAAATAGATAAACACTTGCTGTTTCATGTGCAAGTGTTTATTTTTTACTTAAAAATTAATAAGCAAGTATTTGTCAAAAGAAGTAGAATTTATATAGGATAATATGTCAAAATATAGTTTTCCAATATTTAATATTATGGTATTATATTATTATTGAGATATTTTTATAGCATTAAGAAAGACGGTATTGAGAAGAAAATCGTAGAATTATACCTAGAAACATAATTTTAAAATTAGTTGTATATGCGCAGATATAAAAAGGGGGACAAACATGGATATATTTTTGGTTATTGGTCTTATTGGAGGCCTTATAGTTGTAGTTACAGCAATGCTTTTAAAAGGAGCTAGTATAAGTATACTACTCAGTGGTGAAGCGATAATGGTAATTCTTGTAGGTACTGTAATAGCTTTACTGAATTCTTTTCCAAGGGGTGAGTTTCTTAAGCTTCCTAAAATTTTTGGTGTTCTTTTTAGTGATAAAAATAAACAAGATCCTGCTGAAATTATAGTACAGCTTGTAGAAATGTCTCAAACTACTAGAAGAGATGGGTTATTATCGCTTGAAAGCACTATACAAGGGCTAGAGAATAAGTTCATGAAAAAAGGATTAGAGATGGTAGTAGATGGTTTAGAACCAGATCTTATTAAAGAAGTGCTAGAAATAGAAATTGAGAGTATGGAAGAGAGACATAAACTTGGTGCTACAGCATTTTCAACAGCAGGTGGTACAGCTCCAACTCTAGGAGTTTTAGGAGCCGTTATAGGACTAATTGGTGCTCTTGGAAATCTTGATGATATTGCAAAACTTGGAGAAAGTATATGTTCAGCCTTCGTTGCAACTGTTTATGGTATTTTTACTGGATATTTGATTTGGCATCCATTTTCAAACAGATTAAAAAGAAAATCTCAAGAAGAAATAAAAAACATGAATATCATGCTTGAAGGAATTTTAGCCATTCAAGCCGGAAATAACCCAAAGAGTATTGAAAGAAAGCTAGTAGGTATGTTAGAACCAAAACAAAGAATTAGATTCGAAGAAAATAATAATGATAAATAGTTTAAAGGAGAATAGTCATGAGTAGAAAAAAACAACATCATGAAGAACATGTTGATGAAGCATGGCTTCTTCCATATTCAGATATGTTAACACTCCTATTAGCACTATTTATTGTTATGTTTGCGATGGGCCAAACAGATAAGAACAAGCTTGCAGCAATGGCTAAAGAATTTAATGTGATTTTTTCTGGTGGTCCTGGACAGATGAGTAAGGATGGAAATGCAGCTATTCCCATGGAGGAAGCAGGTACATCTGATTCCCTAGGAGCAAGTGACAGTCAAATTGAGGAACAAAAGATGAACCAAATTAAAAATATGCTGGATAAAGAAATTAAAGAAGAAGGTTATTCAGATAAAATAAAGGTTGATGTTAATGGTGAAGGGCTTGAAATTGCCATACAAGATGTTGTTCTCTTTAATTCAGGGGAAGCGGATGTATTAAAAGAAGTATCACCGCTACTATTAAAAATTTCTAATATGCTTAAGAGCTTAGATAATCAAATTAGAGTCGCAGGATATACTGATAATGTTCCAATAAGTAATAGTAAGTTCCGTTCTAACTGGGATTTAAGTGCAATGCGTGCGATTAATGTTATGAATTTTATGGTTACTTCAGGCGGAATTAAGCAAGATAATGTTTCAATCCAAGCTTACGGTGAGTATAAACCTAAAACTACTAACAGCACAGATGAAGGAAAAGCTCAAAATAGAAGAGTAGAAATTTACGTGGTTCGTAATTTCCCAGTAGCTGCAGATGGAAAGTCTAACTAATAGCTTATATATACATAAAAAATAATTATAAAATTGAATATACCATACCGGAAAGAAAGACTAACTATTTTGCGTAGTGTTGTATTGAGAAAGCTAAAATCTTTTCTCTAGCAACCGAGCAACATGGTTAGTCTTTTTTTCGATTGGTTATATTCATAAATCTAATCAACTTACAGTTTGTTTATCTATATGTGCGATTTGCATTTACGCTCCAGATAGTAGTGCAATTTGCATTTAAATCAATGACCTGTGGTACTTAAAAGATGTCCGCAAAGAATTTAATATATAATTACGAGGGAGATTGATTAAATTCAGTTAATGTATAAATTTATATATTGAAATATTTATTTTGTATTTTTAGCTGAAAATATGTATAAGGGAGGTAATTGAAATGTCAGATAATATTATAAATGAATCCATGTTAGATATGTACATTTTTGAAACCACTCAGCTTATAGAGCAATTGGAACAGTTAGTAATCGATGGAGAAAAAGAAGATGGATTTATTAATTCCATAAATGAAATATTTAGAATCATGCATACAGTTAAAGGATCATCAGCTATGATGCTTTTTAATAATATTGCAGAACTTTCACATTCTGTGGAGGACTTATTTTATTACCTTAGAGAGAATAAGCCTAAGGAAGTAGATAATAATATTCTAAGTGATATTGTTTTAGATGCTATAGATTTTATTAAGATTGAGGTGTCAAAGATTCAAGATGGAAAAACAGCAGATGGTGATGCTTCTGACAAAATAAGCGAAATAAAGGAATTTTTAAATAAAATTAAAAAAGGAAGCGGAAATGTTGAAGTAGCAGAAAATATAAATATAGAGCCACAAAAGTTTTTCGTAACCAGCGGTAAAAGTAAGAGTGAAGAATTAAAAAATAAATTTAAGGTTAATTTATCATTTGTTGAAGGATGCGGAATGGAGAATATAAGATGTTTTGGTGTTCTTCATAAATTATCAGAGGTGGCAGAAGTAACCAGCAGCAAACCAGAGAATGTAATTGATGATGATGAAAAGGCCAGTGAAGAAATTAGGAAAAATGGATTTGAGATATGTATTTCTTCGGACTTAGATATTAATACAATTAAATCAATAGTAAATGAAACAGTATTTTTAGATAAGCTAGATATTAGCGAATTAAATAGTGAAGGAAATTCAGTCATCAATAAAGACATAATTGAGGAAGTGGCATTAGAAAAAGAACATAAAGTAAAGGAAGCAGAAAAGAAAACTATTACTGAAGAAAAGAGAAATGAAAAAGCTTCTTCTCATCAAGGAATTATAAGTTTAAGTGTATCTAAGGCGGATAGACTTATGGATCTTATTGGGGAGCTAGTTATCGCAGAATCCATGGTTACGCAAAATCCTGATTTGGCAGGATTAGAATTAGATAACTTTCAAAAATCAGCAAGACAGCTTCGTAAGATAATATCAGAAATGCAAGATACTGTAATGTCAATAAGAATGGTGCCACTTTCTGCAACCTTCCAAAAAATGAATAGAATTGTTCGGGATATGAGCAAAAAAATGAATAAGGAAGTTAAATTAACGATTATTGGTGAGGAAACAGAAGTTGATAAAAACATAATTGAACATATATCAGATCCATTAATGCATTTAGTTAGAAATTCTATTGACCATGGTATAGAAACCGGTGAAGAGAGGATAGATAAAGGTAAAGAATCAACTGGTAATTTAATTTTAGAAGCTAAAAATGCGGGAAGCGATGTACTTGTTATAGTTAGAGACGATGGGAAAGGTCTTAATGAGAAAAAAATATTAGAAAAAGCAAGAGAAAATGGATTAATAGATAAGAATGAAAATGAAATGACAAAGAAAGAGATATTTAATTTAATATTCCTACCTGGATTCTCTACAAAGGAGGCTGTATCTGAATATAGCGGCAGAGGTGTAGGTATGGATGTGGTTATGAAAAATATAGAAAAGATAGGTGGATCAGTTAGTGTAGACAGTGTTGAAGATTTTGGGACTAGCATGACGATTAAAATACCATTAACTCTTGCAATTATAGATGGTATGAATGTAAGAGTTGGTATTTCAAGGTATACTCTGCCTACAAGTTCCATAAAAGAGTTTTTTAGACCTAGAGAAAGTGATATTATAAGAGATCCAGACAATAATGAAATGATTATGGTTAGAGGCCAATGTTATCCGATAGTTAGACTTAATGAACATTTTTGTGTAGATACTAATACAAATAATCTTTCTGATGGAATTCTAATTATGGTGGAGCAAGATGAAAAGTGGATGTGTATTTTAGTCGATGAACTTTTAGGACAACAACAAGTTGTTGTAAAAGCTCTGCCAAGTTATATAAAAAACATTAGAAATATAAAGGATTTAGCAGGATGCACACTTCTTGGGGATGGCAATATAAGTTTGATAATTGATATGGCAGGATTAATGGCAAGAATATAGAGTAAATGACATAAGATTAGACGTTGCTTTAATTTGATGGGAAATGGGGGAGTAGTATGAAATGGTTTAATGACATAAAAATCAGAGTAAAAATATTAGCTGGATTCATAATAGTTGCATTTATAGCTGGAATTGTTGGGATTGTTGGAATTAGCAAGATTAAAGAAGTAAATAAGAACTATTCTGACTTATATATAAATTATGGTGTAGCTATAGGTGATATTGCTGATGTATCTATTTCATACCAAAGGCTTAAGATTAATTTAGATAATATTATTCTATATAATGATGCTAGTAAAATAATTAATTATAAAGATAAAATAAATAATTATGAAAAAGAACTAAAAGCTAGTTTGCTTTTAGTTGAAAAGTCTATTCAGACGGAAGAAGGCAAAAAAGAACTAGCTAATCTTGAAATGCTATTAGATAAGTATATTTCTATAAAAGATAATATTATGGAATTGGCTGATTCCGGTAAAAAGGATGAAGCACTTAAATTAATGGGTTCAGATGAAACACAAGAAGTATCAGATGCAATTAATGCTTCAGTAGATAATCTTTTAAAATTAAAATCATCTGGTGGTATCAATAAATCAAATGAGTATACGGCAGAAGTAAATTATTCAGTAATAACTATGGTCATTACAATTGCTATAGCTGCTATTATTGCAATATTTTTTGGAATAATAATCTCCAGATTAATAAGCAAGCCTATATCAGAGCTTATGAATGTAACAAATGAAATAAGTAAAGGGAATTTAGATGTAAAAATTACTAATAATTCAAAGGATGAAATAGGAGTATTGTCTAAATCCATGAAAAAAATGCAATATAAATTAAATGAAGTAATTGAACATATTAGCTTTGCAGCAGAACAAGTTACGGTTGGCTCAAGACAAATTTCAGATTCCACAATAGCATTATCACAAGGAGCAACAGAACAGGCTAGTGCTGTCGAGGAATTAACTGCATCTATTGAAGAGATTTCCGCTCAAATAAATGTAAATGCTGAAAATGCGAAGGAAGCTAATAATATAGCAAATAGTACAAAGATTAGTGCAGTGAAGAGAAATAATGAGATGAAGCTAATGCTTAGTGCAATGGATGAAATCAATAATTCCTCCAATAATGTATCAAAAATCATAAAGGTAATTGATGAAATTGCATTTCAAACTAACATACTTGCTTTAAATGCTGCAGTAGAAGCAGCTAGAGCAGGACAATATGGTAAGGGGTTTACAGTTGTAGCAGAAGAAGTTAGAAATTTAGCTGCAAGGTCGGCTAATGCTGCTAAAGAAACTACAAATATAATAGAAGAGTCCCTTATTAAAATTCAAGATGGAACAGGTATAGCCAATCAAACTGCTGATGCCCTCGAAAATATCGTGAAAGATATAGAAAAGGTTGCTGGAATAGTTAATGGAATAACTGAAGCGTGTGATGAACAGGCTACGGGAATTTCACAAATCTCTCAAGGAGTAATACAAATTTCGCAAGTTGTACAAAGTAATTCGGCTACTGCTGAGGAAAGCGCAGCTTCAAGCGAAGAATTAGCAGGTCAAGCAGAAGTTTTAAGGGAGCAAGTTCAAATGTTCAATATAAAATCTAATAAGATTACACCACTTTATGAGGAAGAAGATCATTTGCACGTTGATAGTGTTATTGAAGGTACGTATTTGAATAACAAAAAGTTTATAAGCAAAGAAGCACCTAGAAGTAAAAAAGAAAATTATCCTAAGAAAATATTACTTAGTGATAATGAATTTGGAAAGTATTAAAGATAAGGTGTGATGTTATGGTTACAATTACAGAAAATGAATTTATTAAATTATCAAAGTATATAAAAGAGAATTATGGTATTAATCTTAAAGAAGAAAAAAAGATGCTAGTGATTGGGAGATTGCATAATGTATTAGCGGAACTTAATTTTGATAGTTTTTCTAAGTATTATGATTATATAATTGCAGATAAGACTGGAAAAGCAGTTAGTACATTAATTAATAAAATAACTACTAATCATACATATTTTATGCGTGAAAAGAACCATTTTAATTTCTTAAGAGAAAAAGTTCTTCCCTATTTAGTGAGTTCAGCAAAGGATAGAGATTTGAGAATATGGTCTGCTGGTTGTTCATCAGGTGAGGAAGCATATACAATTGCTATGATATTAGATGAATTTTTTAAGGAAGAAAAATTATGGTGGGATAAAAAATTGCTAGCAACAGATATATCAGAAAAAGTTTTAAATATCGCAAAAAGTGGTATATATCATAGGGAACAAATTTCTCCATTACCGGAGGATTGGAAGAGGGATTATTTAAAAAGATATGACGAGGAAAATTTTGTGTTTTCAGAGATGATAAAAAATGAAATTATATATAGAAAGTTTAATTTAATGGATAATGTGTTTCCGTTTAAAAAGAAATTTCATGTTATTTTTTGTAGAAACGTAATGATTTATTTTGATAATAACACTAAAAATGAATTAATACGCAAATTTTATAATAGTATGGAGCATGGAGGATATCTTTTTATAGGTCACTCAGAATCTTTAAATGGTGAAACTATGGGGTTTAATTATGTAATGCCATCTGTATATAGAAAGGGATAAGTTTATTTGTAGTAATATAATTAGGTTTAGAAGGTGAAAGTTATGAGAAAAATTAGAGTTTTAGTAGTTGATGACAGTTTGGTATTTAGGGAAGCAATATCGAGAGGATTATCTAGGGATCCAAGTATAGAAGTAGTTGGAAAGGCTACAGATCCTTACGATGCAAGAGATAAACTTCTTGAACTAAACCCTGATGTAATGACCTGTGATGTGCAGATGCCTAAATTAAATGGAGTGGAGTTCATAAGAAGGCTTCTTCCACAATATAAAATTCCTATAGTTGTTGTAAGCTCAGTAAGTGATATTGTATTCGACGCTATGGATGCAGGAGCAGTAGATTTTTTAAGTAAACCTGATGCAAGAATTCCAAATGCATTTGAAAACTTTGTAAATGAACTGATTCTAAAAATTAAGGGAGCAGTAAATGCAAATTTATCAACAAGTTTAGATAAGCTATCAAAAAATAATATATATAGTGTGGCACAAAAAAATAGTATGACTGTATCAAATAATAAAATAATTGCAATAGGAGCCTCAACTGGAGGCACGGAAGCAATCTATAATTTGTTAAAAATGCTGCCTAAAGCAATGCCTGGAATAGTAATAGTACAGCATATACCGCCGGTATTTTCTAAAATGTTCGCTGATAGGCTTAATTTACAGACACATTTTGAAGTTAAAGAAGCACAAAGTGGGGATGTAATAACACCTGGAAAAGTTTTAATAGCTCCAGGTGATAAACACATGAAAGTAAAGAAAGCAGTTGATAAGTATATAGTTGATGTTTCTCCAGGAAGTAAAGTTAATGGACATTGCCCGTCAGTAGATGTACTTTTTGAATCTGTTGCAAAAGTTGTGGCAAGAAATGCAGTAGGTATAATATTAACCGGTATGGGGCATGATGGTGCTGTTGGACTCATGTCTATGAAAAGAGCAGGTGCAAGAACTATTGGACAAGATGAACAATCTTCAGTTGTATATGGTATGCCAAAGGTAGCTTTTGATATAGGAGCAGTTGAAAAACAAGTTCCTATATCAAAAATTCCAAGTATTTTATGCGATATGCTAAAATAAAGAAATGGACTATTAGGCACAATCAAAAAAATAACAAGTCCATCTGCCAAGCCTATTTTCCATCATACTG
>NZ_AUUU01000072.1 GCF_002760435.1 Clostridium sp. LS | reverse complement strand
ATATTTTATCACTTAAATTGCGCTATCGCTACGCGTCGATTCTTTGACGCTTACAATTAAAAAAGTATAATTCCAAATGATTTGCCAAACCTTTACCAAACTCCAGTAAATATAATTCATTCTTTATATTTTCATCCTGATCACCTAAATATTGCTCAGTATTAGCAATTATAGTACCGTTTTTTCTAAATAAATGTAATTCGTGTTTATCCTTATCATAGTAGGTATAATGCAATTCTAAGTTATAAGGTTCCTTAAATAAAGTTATTGAATTAATTCTATAATACATGGTTTTTGAAAAATCATCATATATCCTAATCTCACGTTCCCATTTTTCATTTCTTTGAATATCCAACCCTCTTAATGGCCACCATCTTATCCCCAAATAAATCCCTCCTTTTATGATATATAAATTATACAAAAGAAAGAGAAACCCTTCTTAATACTACAAATAAAAAAACACTCATATTTCTATGAATGTTTCCTTCCACTTATATGTTTGGTATTGCTTTTATGAAAGTTGCTAATATCATACTACTATATATATTTAACACATGCAATTGCACAGAATATGCACGAATTATGCGAATTTGTATTACAAAAAATCTTTTTATGCCTTTTAAGTAATTACAATGATTAAATACTGTCTATCTGTCATTTTATATAATTTCCATTTTTTTAATACTTAAAATATTATTTTACATAGCTTATTATAAACTAACAAAATTAACAATGCGAATGCTACCTACATACTTTTAATTTTAGCTAATTTATTTAATATATTTGTATATTTATCATTTAATTCTATATTTATATCAATCAAATCAGTATTTTCACTATCTTTCATATCTTTTAATGATTTTTTAAATATTTTTTCAAATTTTTCTCGTATGAATAGCTTGTCCGATTCATTTATATTGTCATAAAGACACTTTCCTATCATTTCCAAGTCACCATATAATTGATAAATTTCTTCTATCATTTTATTATCTAAATGCTCAGATAACTTCGCAACATTTTTTATCCACTCATTACTAAAGAATAATTTATTTGGTGCACTACTCATAGTTCCAAACTTAATACTTTTACATACTAATTTTAAATCTTTTAGACCCAAATATAAATCATAATATACGATTAAACTATTTTCTTTTAATTCTGTTCTTTTCTCTTTTTCATCTGTATATTTCAAGGTTATTATAACTCCAGCTAAAGTACAAAGCCCTCCTATTAAAGCACCGCAATACTGTAAATACCCTAAAGCATTGCTACCGCTATTAAATATCCATTTGATACAACTTTTAACATAATAATTTGTTGAAAAAGTAGGTACAATAAATAATAGTACTATTACTACTATTGAAATACTTTTATTTTTATTAACATAGCCCCATAATTTTTCGAGCAATGTTTTTTTACTTTGATATGTAACATCCTCTTCGTAATTATCAATAGTCATTTTAATATCATCCCCTCCATTAAGTTTGGCTTCTGCCTCTTCTAATACATTAAAATAAATATTGCAAACTCTAAAGCTATTTTCATTTACAATTATCATACATGAAAATAATATAAATGCTACTATTGAGAAAAATACAATATATCCTGTACTAATATTCGAATTACTGGGATTTACTTCAGATTTTATGTTTAATATATTTAGTACACTGATAGTCACTTCTGCACTTTGATTCTTATCGTATAAATAATTACCTAATGTTGGTATAACAATAGAAATTACCATTACAATAAGTGAAATAGCAATAGCAATAAAAGGTGATTGTAACATTTTAATTTTGTTCTCCATTCGCTCCTTTTCAAATGCAATATATTCTCTTTCATTTTCAGTACTAAGAATTTGATTATAAAAATTTTTTTCGATATCTTCTTTAATCAATTTATACTGTTTCCGATTTTTATCTTTAATAATTTTGTTAAATTGCCACTTTGATATTTTTTCTATTAACACTAAATGCACCCCCATACTATATTTTACATATTTTTTCATATTAAAGCAATAAAGTGATTTTTTCGCTCATAACTTACTTATTCCTCATAATCAAAATTAGTCACATAACATCTCTTATCGATTCAGGAAACAATATAGTAATCAACTTATTCATAAGCCTCTTTCTATTCCTAGTAACTGTACTCTGATCCTTCTCTAATCTCTCAGCTATCTTCTCATCAGTTTCAAGCTTGTCTTTTTGCAAGTTTAAATATTTTAACTGTATAATATCAAAATACTTATCATCTCTAATCTTATCCAAAGCGTTCTCTATCCTAGTTAAATCCCTCTGAGTTTCTATTTTCTCTGCCTTATATTTTTCTATTAATTGAAGGTACCTATCCTCTGGACTTATACCTCCTCCAGCAGTTTGATAAACTACAATGGATCCACTAGACTGTGGTAACCCATGCTTTTCAATGTGTTGAATATCTTCATCTTTCTGTTTAACTGCATCTTTCAAATTTTCATAGTTATAAAGCAATAACTCTACTCTTTTATAGTAACTTAATTCTCTTCTTATCATATTTTGAACTTTTAATTCCTCTATAATAGCCTTTGCTGTTTCCTTAGCTGTCTTTTCAATTGTTTTGTTAACGTTTATCGAAGTATTTTTTTCATTATTTATTTTTGTTTTAGACATAGCTTTCACCATCCTTGAATATATTGATATTACCTTTAAAATCAAATATAATAATTATAGCGTTTGGGAGCGAAAGCTCTCTTTTTTTATTGCCTTTATAGCCATTCTTAGTTCTGTTACTGTATTAATATTCTATAGCAGAACTTCGAGCCAAGTTAATAATATACTTTACTTTACATAATAATTAATTAGTAACCTTGCTTTTATATTCCAAATATCATATTTCTTTATAATTTTGTAGTATGGCGTAACAACTAATAAGAAATCTTCTTTAAAAAATTGAATAATGCGATGTTTATGGAATATTAGCATTCTTAATTTACGAATGTTTATATCTATTGATAAATTAAGCTCTAAAATATTGGCAATTTCAAACCATAATATTGAATCATATGCCTCATTTGCAAGCATTACAAATGGATTATAAACTTTATAGAATAGCATAATCATACAGATTTTCCAGCTGGATAAAATTTAGGGAGTAGATATTTTTATTGCTTTTTATATTCTTGGTAAGGCAATCGAATTACAACTCCTGTATCATCGAATTTATAATTTGTATTCTCAAGAGGTGATTTCCCATAAGCCAGATTCATTCCAACCTTATAAAGAGCTTCAGCAGCAGCATGAGGGTCTTGGATAACAGTGCCTGTCATAAAACCCTTCTGTATTAAATCTTTGGCAGCATCTATTCCATCAATTCCAACAACTGAAATATTCGCTGATTTATCACCTTTGTTATATCCATATTCCTGTAAGGCTTCAACAGCACCTATTGCCATAGCATCATTATTTGAAATTATAGCTTCAATTTTGTTACCATATGTTAAAAATAGAGATTCAATCGCCTTTTTAGCTAAATCTTTATTCCACTCACCATTGATTGATGCAAGTTGTTCTGTTTTTATTCCAGCTTCATTAAGTGTTAAAATTGAGTACTTTGTTCTTATATCTACTAATGGGCTTTCAATTCTGCCTTTTAACATAACATACTGCAATATGTTATCATGATTTTTATCTATAGCTTCTTTGTGAACATTCCATTCATTAACAAGAATTTTCCCCTCTAGAATACCAGCCTGTTCACCAGTAGTTGCTATAATAACAGCATAATGTTTAATAAATTTTATTAAATTTTCGTCTGGTTCTATAAATAAAATTAATGGAATATTTTTTTTCATTATTTTATCTAGGGTATCTTCTACTTCATCTAATTTTATAGTATGTAAATTCACAATTAAAAGATCAAAATTTTCTGTAAGGGCTTTATTAATACTTTCATTTTGTATAGTTTGATTTTCTTTCGCATCAAAAAAAGTAAATTCAACTTTATCTTGATTTTCTTTTTGAATATCTTCTAAATTTTGTTTTACAAGAGAAAGATATTCATTAAAACTATGTAAGAATACGCCTATTTTAATAGGAGTTTTTTTACTAAAATTTGAATTAGCATATGCATTATTTTTAGAAATTCCTATTGGTAAAACTATTGTCATAACTAGAATCATAATAAATATTAATAATTTTTTCAAAATTTTCATTGCAATCCTCCACAATATTTCTTTAATTATAATAATTAATCTTAGAATGTGTTTTTAAGGAAAATATATTCTACTTCGTTTACTTAGCAACCTATAGTAAAATAAAAAAATAAAAGATGTCACCAAAATTAAATTTGCATTTTTTTGTTACACAATATCTACAAACTGCTTTTGATTTTAGAATGGCGCATAAAAAAATCGTAAATTCAATTTCTTTTGAACTGCACCCTGTCAAGTAGACAGTGAAAATAATAAAAAATAGTTTAAGCGGCT
>NZ_AUUU01000008.1 GCF_002760435.1 Clostridium sp. LS | reverse complement strand
TAACTGTAAACATATGCTTTTACTGTTAAAATACTCATTAACTTTACGCGCATGGTAGTAACTCTATAAATTCCATTCAATACATTACCATTATATGTTAATTGTAACATATCCGTAATCATTATTTTACTTTTTCTCTTATTAGCATATACAACTCTTTATTTTTACAGGATTTATCATCAACTTTTTTCAAAAACAAAATAAGATGGAGAACCACCTCCATCTTTACTTGGTTCTCCTCCAGTCCTAAATTCTATAGGCTACCCATCTAGAAAATCTTCCTATAGTCTCAAACGAAACTATACTACATAATAGTTCAGTTAGCTTTCCGAACTTTCTATAAAGAAAATTAAAAGCTAAAAATGGAATCCATTGTTTTTTTGATTTTGGCAGTCTTCTTATTATATTTTTAAACGTATATACTTCTTTATATATCCATAGGTAGCCATTATATAATTCTTCAGCAGTCATATTCTTTGGCTTATATACAACATGGGAAGTATTATAATTAGATAAATTATAATCCACTATTCTATTTTCTTTTAATAATGATGAATATAACTTTGTGCCTGGATATGGTGTCATTATATGAGAAGTTACCGTTTCTATTTTGTTTTTAACGATCCAATCTAATGTACACTTAAATATAGACGCGTCATCCTCGTCTAATCCAAAAACGAAACTTGCATTTATCATTATGCCCCTTTTATGAATTTCATCTACAAGTTTCTCATACCTGCTTACACTATTTTGAGCTTTATGGACACTTTCTATGGACTTACTGTTTATACTTTCAAAACCTATAAAAAGGCTTTGGCATCCTGATTCTTTCATTTCATCTAATAATTCAGGCATGTCCACTATATTAGAAGTTACTGCTGCATTCCATTTTAATTTCAGAGGTTTTATTTCCTTTAAAAATTCTCTAGTCCACTTAGGATTTCCAATAAAATTATCATCAATAAACATTATGTGTCTCGTTTTTAATGCTTTAATATCTTTAATTACATCTTCTATGGGCCTATTAATATAAGTTTTAAGAGAATTAGTGCAGCTATTATAGCAGAAATCACATTGAAAAGGGCATCCCCTGCTTGCACTAATAATATTAGTATATAAATACTTCTTATTATCAATAATATCATATTTAGGTGATACTATTTCCTTTCCACGAATATTTTCCATATCATAATATATCTTTTTAACTGAATTATTATCTATATCCTTAAGGACTTTTGCCCATACTCTCTCCGCCATCCCTACAATTATTGCATCAAAGCTATCTGAAGCACCCTCTGGATCCGATGTTATATGTATTCCACCCGCAATTACTTTAACACCACGCTTTTTAAACTCCTTTGATATTTCTACTGCTCTATTCATAACATCAACAGTAACAGTTATTGCGACTAAATCAACAGGTTCATCAAATTTAATTTTTTCAACATTTTCATTCTCAATAATAACTTCATGTTCCTTAGACGTAAGGTTTGCTATTGTTAATAAAGCTAATGAAGGAGACATTCTTGTTTTTAATTTTGTATCCATTGGCCTTGGCAGCATTGCAGGTTGAATTAATTTAATTTTCATGATATTGCCTCCTTAAGTAATTAGAGTTAAATAATAATTTTCCTTTATTCATCATTTTTGTATTCTAAAATATCACCCGGTTGGCAGTCCAAAGCTTTACATATTGCCTCTAAGGTTGAGAATCTAATAGCTTTTGCCTTTCCGTTCTTTAATATAGAGAGATTTGCCATTGTTATTCCAACCTTCTCCGTAAGTTCTGTTACACTCATTTTCCTTTTAGCCAGCATCACATCAATATTAATTATAATAGCCATGCTATTCCCTCCTATATTCCTAATTCCTCACATCAAGATTACTATACTGATGCTCTATATAGTTAAGTCATTTTCTGATTTCATATCTATAGCTTCTTTTAAAAGCCTTTGAAGTACAGCAGCAAAAACTGCAATTACTAACGAAGCAAAGATAGGTGCTAATCCGATTATTATGAGACCTGGGGCATCATCTTTCTCTGCTACGACGTAAACAAATGGTATTATTACCACATATAGGGTACAGATTACGACTGCACAATATTTTATATTCTTTAAAGTCTTTACAGATAATATAGAGAAAGCTATATTCTTGTCAATATAGTTTAAAAGTCTTAAAGCTTGATATAGAGCAATGAAAAACGGTATAGCAGATGCATATATGCCTATTAAAATCGGATATAGCATATAGGCGTAATCTGGATTTGCTGGATTCTTAGTTAGCCAAATCAACCCAAATATGCATAGAGCAAAAATCGGAATTCCAATAATAACAACAGCTATCTTTAAGAAAATTGTTGAACATCGTTTCACAAAAAACACCTCACTTATTTATTGTCATTTTAACATATCATTTATTGTTTATCAATAATTTTTTATTATTACACACAACATATTTATTGCTTTATTCTATTTTCAATACTTTTAGGTCAATAATTTAAGGTGTAAAAATATGACATAAAAACACCGTAAAATTCATCTCTAAATTTTACGGTATTAAGAAATTGTTTGGTTTTTTATAATTGACTTATTAAGTACTAATAAAAGTATCAACTTTACTCTGTTATCTCTATTCGGTTCCCGTCTGGATCTAAAATACAACTCTCATAATAACCATCTCCAGTATAACGCGGTTCACTTACTACCTCATAACCTGCTTTTCTTAATGATTCAGTAAGATTGTTGACCTTGTGAGCACTGCCTACAGAAATAGCAATATGAATTAAACCTATATATTGGTTAACAGTATCATTTAAATTCGAAGGAATTGTAGGCATCTGCATAACTTCAAGCCTTGCCCCTGAATCAAATTTAATAAAGTATGACTCAAATTGTTTTTTGTGATTAGTGTATTTATCTCCGGCAACACCATCAAAATAAGTAACATAAAAATCTCTTAATTTTTCTATATCCTTAGTCCATATAGCCACATGTTCAATTTTCATATTAACACATCCTTTAGTTATACTTTTTAATTTATAAAATATTTCTAAACGTTGTAGTCATCAACATCGAACTCGTTATTTTTATAGTAATACTTACGATCTTCTTCTGTAATCTCACGAATAACCTTGCATGGATTTCCCACTGCTACCACATTATCTGGAATATCTTTAGTAACTACACTTCCTGCCCCGATAACAACATTATTTCCAATATTAACTCCAGGATTTACAACAACACTTCCGCCAAGCCAGACATTATCTCCTATCGTTATGCTAATACCATATTCATATCCAGAATTTCGTGAGTCAGGATGTATTGGATGTCCTGCAGTATATAGAGAAACATTTGGTGCAAATTGTACATTTTCACCTATAATCACCTTTCCTACATCTAATATTGTGCAATTATAATTAGCGAAAAAGTTATTACCAATCTCAATATTTTTACCATAATCACAGTGAAATGGCTGATCTATAAAAACTTTTTCGCCAGTTTTACCTAAAATATCTTTTATCACTTCGTCCATCCTACTCACTTCATCTGGACGAAGTAAATTATACTCATGTATTTTTAACTTATTTTCCATTCTTTCTTCACTAAGTCCATCTAGCCAAGCCTTGTATGGCAGCCCTGCCAACATTCTCTCTTTATGATTCATTTTCCAATTCCCCTTTTCATTATCTTTATTCTATAATTATTTTGAATTAGTTATTAAGAACTAATCACCTTAAGGTACTTTATATTTTTGTTTATCCAACAATAATTCCTTCAATTAAAACTTTGTTGAATTTCTAGGTAAAAATATTGTTATCCTTGTACCAATGCCTTTTCTACTTAATACAGAAAAATATCCCTTGTGGCCATCAATAATCCACTTAGCAATGGACAGCCCCAAACCAGTACCTCCATTCTTTCTAACCCTTGCTGTATCTGCTCTAAAGAATCGCTCAAAAATATGTGGTATATCCTCTTCAGCCATTCCTATACCATTATCCTGAACTGAAAAATAAGGTTCCCCTTTCTCATTTATCCCAGATTTTAATGTTATAATTTCATTTTCATCAGTATACTTAGCCGCATTTTCAATTAGTATTCTAGCAGCCTGCTTGAGCAGGCCTATATCACCATAAACAATTATTTCTTCTGAATTGCAGTACCTATATATATGCCTTTCATCTATCATCTTTGACTCTTCAAGAACTTCATTCATCATATCATTTAATAAAAACTCAGCACCATTAATTCGCGTTTTACCGTTAATTCCTCGAGCTAAAAATAATAATTGCTCTACTAGATTTTTCATGTTTTCAGATTCGCTTTTTATTGCTTCAATGGATTCGTTCAGTACACTTTCATCTTTTTTTCCCCAACGATCCAGCATATTAGCATAACCTTGAATTACTGAAATTGGAGTTCTAAGTTCATGTGATGCATCAGAGACAAACCTTGCCTGTTGTCTATAAGAATCTCTCATTCTTTCTAAAAGGTTGTTTATTGCCTCTTCTAATCCATGGAGCTCACTGTCCCCAGTATAAATTTTTTCATCTGAGATTATAGGGCTGATTTTAGAGATGGCGTCTTCAAGATTTTGAAATTTCTCTTCATCAAAAGTAATATTGCCAAGCCTACTGGCGGTTTTAGCTATTTCATCAAGTGGTTTTAGAGTCTTTCTAATTTTCATTGTCCCAAAGATAATTTCTTTAAGTAGAGATAATACCTCTATAATAGCTATAGCTTTAACCACTCTTTCGACCATATATAAAAAACTGCTTGCATCTTTAACCATCGTTTTGCCATTATCCCAAACTACTGTATATGTGGAGCTCTCTAAAGGAAAGAAAGCAAATGCTCTTTTGGCATTCATCATTAATTCCCCATAGAAATTAATTTCTCCATCTATGCACCAATATGCAATGAGAAAGATTATTAAAAGTGCATCAATCCAAAGATATTTAAAAAATAGTTTTCTTACAAAAATAGAATTCAGCTTTATTGCAATAGATGTAACGTTTTTGCCTTTATTCGCTTTACTCATCTTTTATAACGTATCCTACTCCACGCACGGTGGATATTATCTTTATTTTAAATGCATCGTCTATTTTGGTCCTTAAGAATCTTACATAAACATCTATTACATTAGTTTCTCCAATATAATCATAGCCACATACTTTTTCCATTAGTATATCTCTACTTAAAACTATATTCTTATTTTCCAATAAAATTTTCAGTAAAGTAAATTCCCTGTTTGTTAATTCTATTTCTGTTTTATCATACATTACCTTATGTCTTATCTTATCTAAAGACAATAATCCGCAGCTTATTATGTCTGTATCCTTTCTTTCAACAACAGTTCTCTTTTTAAGAGCTGTTCTTATTCTTGCTAATAACTCTTCTATTGCAAAAGGTTTTGTTATATAATCATCTGCTCCTGCATCAAGTCCAGATACCTTATCCATAACAGCATCTCTAGCAGTTAGCATTATAACTGGTAAATCTGAAGTTTTTCTAATTCTACGTAATACTTCTAACCCATTTATTTGCGGAATCATTATATCAAGAAGTACTAAATCTATTTCACCCTTCTCAGTTATTTCAAGACCCACTCTTCCATTATCCGCTTTTACTATTTCGTACCCTTCATGTAATAATTCTAACTCTACGAATCTTGCAAGTTTTTCATCATCCTCAACAATTAAAATTTTAACCATTATTAGATCCCCTTTTTAATTTATCTTTTACCTTTTTTATATTTGTTGATATTACTTTAAGCACATGATTAATCTTGTTTATTTCTCCTCTCTTTCCTAATAGCGAAAATTCTAATTCAAAGAAAAGACCTACTATATATAAAGGTATAATCATCCAAAAAGCAAATATTAATAACAATATAATTACAGTAACAGGAATCTTAAGGAACACTTTACTTTCTTTCTTTATTTCAAAGAAAATATTGTTCCATGTATCTATTATTTTGCATACTTTAACAAAAATTCCTTCGAAGGTAGTATCCTTTTTTGCATTATTATAATTATTCTCTTGATCCCTATTACTAATTATCTTGTTATTTTTATAATTTTCACTATATTGATTAGTATAAAATACACTAATAGAAGGCTTTTGAACTCTTCCTTTTTCTTCTAGATAAAGTATCGCCTCCAGTATATCCCAATTTGACTTTTCTAGCGCAATTTTTGCTTCCTCATAACTTATATTTGCTTCATTTTTCAACTTATCTACAAGCTTATGATTTTCCATAAGTAACCCTCCATATCAAGTTAAATTATACCATTTAACCTAACGTTTTAATATACATAAAAAGTGGCTTAGTTAATCAACATATAATTCCTTCTTAGTAAAAAATAAGAGGCTTCGAATTATTTCAAAACCTCTAAGTATTTCACCTATTAATTAGCAACCTTTATATCCTTCTTTAAAATCATCTTTAATGTTATCAGCTGACTCTGAAGCTTTATTTAAAATATCATTCACTTTATCAGTTTTAATATCAGGACCTGTTATTGAGTACTTATATCCGAAAAATAAACCAACTAATAGTAGTATCATTGCAGGCCAAAATGCAATTATAAGTAAAATTGCTGATATAGTTAGAGATATCTTTATTGGCTTTTTGCTTTCTTTCTTTATTTCAAAATAATTTTCATTTCCCTTGCCTATAGCTTTCCCTATAAACTTAATTATTCTACCAATAACTTCTCCTATTCCTCCGCTTTTCTTCTCATGATTTTCATTTTTTTCTTTTTTACTTTCTTCAGCTACTTCTATAATTGTATTAGCTGCATCATTTTCAATTTTTCCGTTTCTTTCTAAATAAATTATAGAATCTAGAAGATCAAAATCGCATTTTTGTAACACTTCCTCAGCTTCTTCATAGCTTATTTTAGCCTTTTCCATCAAAATTTTAACCATTTCATTTCTTTCCATATTAATCATCCTCCAAAACTTTTTATTAACTTATCTTGCTTATATAATACTCAGCAAAAATTAATCTAAAATATAAGAAAGATTAAAATCAGATTAAAATCAAATGATTTTTTAAAAATATAATGCAGACTCTTTTTAGGAAGAAATCTCCTTACTTTTTAGCAACAATTATTGTGGTATTTTCCATCCTCCAGTTCATTTTCACAGTTTTAAAACCAGCTTTAGATAACAGCTTAATTTGATTATCAATTGTGCATGGCGTGTCATAATGATAAAATTTTCCATCTAGAATATTCTGTTCCTTACGTATTCGTTTATTTTCGCTATAATAAAAATCTTCCTCTTGCTGATTTTCTACCATATAATCACATTCAATATATTGACCATTAGTTTTTAATGCATTAAAAATTTTTATATACAATTTAAGTTTGTCTTCATGTGAAAAATGGTGTAAAGTTTGAAAAGATACTGCTGTATCATATTTAGAAATACCAAAATCATAATCAAAATAGCTTGCATTAATCAACGTCAAATTTTTATCAGGATGTTTTTGTTTTAGTTTGTCCAGCATTGCTTGAGTCAAATCTACACCAGTTACATTAATAATAGGTTTAGTTTTAAATATCTCATCAAGCTCTAATCCAGTACCACAACCTAAATCTAGTAATTCATTAGCCTCCTTGGGTAATAGTTCTGCCATTTTGACATAACCTTCTTTACATCCTTCTACATTTTTGATCATATGCTCATCATATCCATTTACACGAGCAGTAAAAAAATTGCTCATTTGTTCTATTGCCATATTTTCACCCCTTTCTATTACTGATATCCATACGGTATAAAGTGAGGAAATCTATAAATAAATTTAATTTCCAATCTAAGCATGCGATAAAGTTGGAAATATTAATTTCTTATTTTCTATGCACTCTAAATCTTTTCCTAAAATAAATACTGTACAGTCGTCTTCATGATGCTCGTTTATGTCATATCCAGTTACATCATAAGGCGTGAATCCAAGGGTTACCTTTTTAATATCACTGCCAAAAGAGTTGATTACTATTTCTAAGTTCACTTTATGACTCGCTATTATTTGTTTAATAAAAAGCTCCTCTCCTTTAACATCTGCGATAATATATGCATTCTCTTCAGACAGATAATAAACCGAACTGCTCCATCTTGTCCAAAATGCAACTAATCCTGGATTGTTCATAGTAAACCTATCGTTACTTACACTACTCTTTACAGTGTTGAAAAAATCTTCCCATTTAACCTTGTCAGACATATCAACCTGTTGGATTTCTTTTACATTATTCATTGAATAAATATCTTTACTATACTGATATTCCTTACTTTTTATAAATCCGAATTTAGGATAAAAATTTACGACGCTATCATTTCCAAATAAATATATTCCATCTGAATTTTCTTTATACTCATCGATTACCTTTTGTATAAGGTAGCGACTTAAACCCTGACTGCGATAATCTTTATCTGTCATAACCGTGCCAATTTGAATATAATGTTTCTTTGTATCATCCAAATCGAAATCCATTAGATTAACAGACACATGGGCTATGATCTTATCCCCATCTACCAAAGAATGTGGAATGAACTTATCTCCCCAAAAACCATTAGAGTACCAGTTTTCAAAATTAATACAAAAAGTTTTTTCAGCTAATTTATTAAGACTTTCACGCATTTTATCATTATCTTTATAAGCTTTAATATAAGTGTATTTCATTGTTATCACTCTCTCAAAATCATTCTTCATACCACTTAATAATAACATCAATATATTTCCACAAACAACCTCACACTTAATTCATAAACAAAAATAAGCCACCTAAACACATTAGGTAGCCTCTTTTCTAGGTTAAGGCATTTTCATTACTTAAAATTGTATCTTTATATAATACTTGTTATTTGGGATCATCTGTACTTCTGGTACTATATGTTTGAAATAGTGAACCAACTCTATCATTTATATCAAAGTACCCTGAACCCATCATTATTGTCGGTTTAACTTTTAGAGCATTTGGTTTTCCATTTTCCAGGCTGCCTTCATTCACATATACTGAAATAATTTCCCCAATAAACATAGTAAAATCAAATATAGGAATTGTCTGTATTACCTTACAAAGATAATTTACAGGACATTCTTTTATCATCGGTGCATTTCCTGCATCATCATAAAACGAATCAAAAACACTTGATTTATCTTCTTTATTACCTGAGACGCATCCACAAAAGTCAGTCTTATCAACAAATTCAGAGGATGGTATGTTTACACTAAAGAATCCATTTTCCACTACTCCTGAAGTTGTATAATGGGAATTTTTCAATGAAATATGCAATACAGGCTTCTCACTTACAACACCATATGCACCTAATGTGGCATAGTTTGGCTTTCCATTAACCATCGCTCCTGCTAAAACCGTAATGAATGGCCCAAAAGGGATATTTGCAATTTTCTTCTTTATCATATTTTTTCTCCAATCCAATTATTTATTTGTTGCAACAATAATAATTATATAGATAAATTTTAAAAAATATAGACTGTTTCTTCTTTATAAGTTAACATATAGATAGATTATGCCCATAAATAAGTAAAATGCATAGTATTTCCACTTGGCAGGATTATAAATAACTATACATTATGCTTCTTTAATGCTAGGAATGTCTTTTCTTAATTAATTCTATTTACGTTCTATAAATAATCGGAACTTTAATTTTGTAAGACTTTCTTCCCAACTCTATCCTTCTTACTTAGACGTGTGTCCCCAAGAAATAATTTTGGGATAAATTTCACCATATTTTTTATATTATATTCACGCGACAGCCTTTTCTTATAGTAAGTACTGTTTTAATTACTCAATTAGATTATTATACCTTCAAAATGATCCATTTCATGTTGAATTATTTGTGCTGTAAATCCAGTAAACATTTGCTTTTGCTTCTTAAAATTTCTATCAAGATACTCCACCTCTATCATTTCATATCTCTTTGTTTTTCTAAAGCCAATTAAAGATAAACAACTCTCTTCTGTTTCATAAAGCTTTTCCTTCTTTAATATAACCGGATTTATCATAGGCACAATAATGTTGCCTACAGTAAATACCAATATACGCTTTTTTACTCCAATCATATTACCAGCCAAACCAACACAATTCTCTAAGTTTGCTCTTAATGTATCTATTAAATCATCAATTACTTCTGTATCATTTTTAGTTGCCTCTTCTGATTTTTGTCCTAAAAACAATATATCTTTTACAATTGGTTTTATCATAATTTATCCCTCTTTTTCAGTTATATTTTTTATAGAAAATAAGATTTGATTTTAAAATATATCATATAACCTAACCTTATAAAATAAATTTGCTTGACTATATCCTTTCCTATAATTAACTATAAGTTCTTCACCTAATACACATCCTTAACTCAAAAAAAATTATAACATAAACCAATGACACTTATAATATCATTGGCTTATGCTTCAATATTTAATGATATTGCATTTATTTTGTTGTTCATGCATACGGTTCACCATTAATTACCCTAAGCCTTATTTAGTATTTAAGTATTTTTTCGCCTAGTTGCATCAACTTACCATTATGAACACAACATAGTCCAATTCAATATGATGCTCTTTCCTTCTAATTATTATCCTAATGAGTATATAAATAATGAGAATTTGTATTTTTTCAGGAGTTCGTTCTACTTAAGTAATTTTTGTAAAAATTACATTCAAAACTTCTCATTAATATTATTGCTCGTAATAACTATAATGTTGATATAACATATAATACAATCAGCGATAGTGGTGTAATTAAATCTGGTAATATCATAAAAGAATTTCCAGGCTTAAAATTTTTTCTTTTTATCATTTCTTTTATGTGTACCATTGTTGCACCAACAGATAATACACTAAATGTTATTATTGTTGCTAACCAAAAATCTTTACCCATCCAGATGCATAATATTCCTGAAATTCCATATCCCAATTCAGCATATCCTAATTCTTTTTGAAATGGACTTCCTTTTTCCCATCCTATATATTCTGCTACCATATCGGATTTAAGTACATGTCCTAAGAAACCTTGAATTCCTGTTAACGCTACTGTTATCACTAATTGATAAAACAGCAA
>NZ_AUUU01000071.1 GCF_002760435.1 Clostridium sp. LS | reverse complement strand
TTGGCTTTTCAAAAATAAAATATTTAAGAAATTACGAAGTAATTTCAACCTTAATCCTTAATCATTAATCATTCATCATTAATAAAACGTGGCGCAGCCACTTTGTTATACTTATTTTATCAAACTGAAAATGACAAAGGATGAATTGAAGAAAATGGGAGTAAATTATGAGAATTGGAGAATTTGAACTAGCAGTAATTGATATAATAACATTTACAGGACTGCTGATTACATTTTTAACTGGAGTTTTGAATCTACTTCAAAATAAGAAAACTCTTTATATAAATAATATTACAAGATTTAGAGTCATATGGATAACTACACTTAGAACACATATTTCGTGCTTAAAGGAATTAAGTAATATAACAAATTTATATATTAGAACTAAGGAAGGAACAAATAAAATTGAATATAGAAGGGAATTGGAAAAAGTTGTTTCTTTAATAAAAATGCACTTGAATTTTACAGGATCCATAGATATGGAATTAATATCAAAAATAGATGAATTAAAAGCTACCCTAAATAGCTATTTGCTGTTATATCATTGTAAAAACTCTATTAAGTTAGTAGAGGATGATAATGATCTTATAGATAAATTTTATGATGCTGTTGATGTCATAAGTGAAAAAAAATTGTTAAAGCAGTTTTTAAATATTGCAATAAAAAATAAAAAAATTGAAGAAATAAATAGTACTGAAAATTTAAATTTATTTGATTTAAAAAGCAGAGTTAAGCTGGCTTGTATGGGCGACTTAGAGTTAATAAAGCAAATAATTAAAGAAAGTGATTATATGATAAGTAATTATGAAAATGAAATTGAATGTTTAAATAATGATATAGATACTATAGTACATATTTATCTAAAAGCTGAATGGATTAGATGTAAAATTGAAACGAAAATTTGGCCCTATAACAGGTATAATGAAGAGCAGGTTATACAAAAATTGCGAAAAGAATATCAAAAAATTAGACATTAAATTAAGCAATAAATGCAGGTTACTCAATTATATAAATGAATAACCTGCATTTATTTGTTAAACTAGTCGCATACCTATTTTGTGGGATTTTCTATTGTTGGCTTGAAAATTTTTGTTTAGCTTTATCTATTTTATTTTGATCTTCTTGTTCTGTTGAGTACCAGCCTTTATCAGACATTTTACAATATAATTCATTTTGCATTTTTAATGTGTCATTTAATGATCTATCAAATGCATTATAAACATTTTGTGTGGAAGCTTCTATGGTTCCATGTAATAATAAATCAGAGCCACGTTTTACTGTCAATAAAAGATCTTCAATTAATTCTTTATCGTTCATAATAAACTCTCCTCTTAATCTTATAATAATTGATAAATTTGATCAAATATTTGTTGGTGAGTATTAGCCAATTGATTAACATAACTTTTAAGCTCACTATCTTGAATTTGATTTGCAATGTCTTGGCATTTTTTCTTCATATGTTGTTGATGACCTAACGCATCTTGAATATATAATAATTCTTTTGGACTCATTATAATTCACCTCCTACATAATTAACTTAATTTATTTAACAAATGTATTATGTGATAAAGAGAATTTTTTATACTTAGAGCTATGATGAAGTTATAACTTATAATTTCGCACTAATTTAAGAATATTGATTGGAAAATATTATAGTGATATTATTTTAGTAGCAATTTGACTGTTAATTTTAGTATAAATTAAGAGGAATATATTTTATGGAAGAAAAAGTGGAAAGAGAAAAGGCATGGGAACTTCTTTAGAAAATACTATTTTAGGAATGAGAGAAGTTGCAGATTCTATACGACTTTAACCATGAGTATTAAAATGGGGGGATAAGCATGATTAAAAATGTAATATTTGATCTTGGAAATGTAATATTAGAATTTGATCCTAAAACATATGTTAAAGCTAAAATCGGTGAAGAAAAACTTGAAGAAATATATGAATGTGTTTTCAAAAGTAAAGAGTGGCCTATGCTTGATAGGGGTGTAATTAGCGAAGAAAGTGCTATAACAGAAATAATTAATAGAAATACTAAAAATGAAAAATTAATAAAATTAATCTTTGAAAATTGGTATGACATGTTAACTCCTATAGATAGCAGTGTAAATATGTTAAGAAGATTAAAGGAAAATGGATACAAGATATTTTATTTATCAAATTTTCACTTGGCGGCATTTGAATATATAAATAATAAGTACAATTTATTTGAACTATTTGATGGTGGAGTAGTTTCCTACAAAGAAAAGTTGCTTAAACCTGAAAAAGAAATTTATGAAAAAATTATTACTAAATACGATTTAGAGCCAAACTCAACAATATTTATTGATGATATGAAAGAAAATATTGAGGGAGCTATAAATTTTGGACTTAAAGGCATAGTCTTGGAGGACCCGAAGGATTTAGAGATAGAATTGAGAAAATATCATATAAAAATTTAGTATGATACTAATTAGGTATACATTAAAATATATTTATTGGAGAATATAACACTGAAGACCTTAAAAAAGTACGGAGGTGTTTATTATGGAAGATAAAAATAATATATCTTCAGCAGGAATAACACTTGATTTTATTCACAATGCTGCAGTGGCAAATACTGATATAAAATTAAGCGACCAATCTCTAGAAAATAGCAATGAAGATTTAACATCTAAATCACAAACAGATAGTGAAAAAAATTCAATAAAAGCAATAATAAAGCATTCAGGCGAAATAACAGGATATGAACTTTCAAATGGTGAGAAAGTGACTAAAGAACGAGGTGTAGAATTAGCTAAAGAAGGAGCTATATGCGGAGTATCTGTTTCAACTTCAAGAAAAGGTGAAGAATATTTAAGAAGCCGCAGAGATGATGATGAATCAAATAATTTGAGCTCCCTTCCAGTTATAGAAGAATAATAATTCTTAAAATATTTAAAAAGTAGAATATCTCATAAACATTGTAACAATTAAGATTAAGTCAGAATATATAATTTATTAGAAAACTCATGTCATAAAGACCATTGAGATAAAATAAGAGACTTAGTTCGTAACATATTTTGTATTAGATGGTTATATTCTAGTGCAGTCATACGAAAACACATACAGGTCTATTATTTTTTAAAATGTGTCTAAATGATATGAGTTTTTTTATAAAAGTGCTAAAATAATAAAGAAGCATAAAAATTAATAGATATATGCTAATAGGAAAAAATTAAAAGCTATAGGAACTTAATCAAGAATAGGAGATGTATTAATGAGTGATTTACGTGATTTAAAGGAAATGACGAAAGCTAAGGCAGCGCAAGAAATGCAGGAATTAAAAGATAAAATAATAGAAAGATTAAGCTCTATTAAAAGAGATGGAATAGATGAATTAATAAAATACCTTTTAGAAAGGACCGATTATTTTACTGCACCAGCATCTACAAAGTTTCACTCAAATTATGATGGAGGCTTAGCATATCATTCAGATAATGTGGTTGAATTACTAATTCAGAAAAATAATCAGTATAGATTAGGATTAAGTAATGATACAATATACTTAACTGGATATTTACATGATCTTTGTAAATGCAATTTTTATGAAAAGACAATGAGATTAAAAAAGGATGAAATGACAGGAAAGTGGATAGGATATGCTTCATATGAATTTGATGATAAGATTCCTTTAGGACATGGAGAAAAGAGCGTAATTTTATTACAGCAATTTGTTAAGTTAACCCTAGAAGAATGTTTAATGATTAGATGGCACATGGGAGCTTATGTACCTAAGGATGAATATAGAGATTATAACAAAGCAATAGAAATGTATAAATCAGTTTTAGCCTTTAGCAATGCTGATGCAGAAGCTTCACATTTTCTTGAGGAAGTTAGAGAACCTGAAATTTATTCAATTGAAGAATACAACCAATATGTAAAAGAAAAAGCTATGAGAAAAAATAGTTAAGTAGATTTTGGTATATTTGTATATGAAATATGGAGGATTTTAAAATAATATTGAGCATGATGGAGTTTAAGTAAAATTATTTAAACCACAGTAAGAAATATTGTCATAAATAGTAGCATTTTTAAAGATAATATAGTAAAATGTCAATGTTGTATGATAATAATGTTTCAAGGTAAACATAAAATTAAGTATTTGTAAGATTGCGAACATTAAATAGATAAGATTTAATCGGTGGATTTTTGAAACAAATTCTAATGCAACTAGAATTTAATTTATGCCAGAAAGGTTGTGATGTTAGGGTTGGACAACAAGCTGAAGTTATACGGCTTTAACAACCTCACAAAGACACTTAGCTTTAACATCTATGATGTGTGCTATGCAAAAAGTGAGCGCGAACAAAAGGACTACATTGCGTATATTGATGAGCAATACAATTCAGAGAGACTTACAAGAATTTTATGTGATGTAACGGAAAGTATCGGGGCACATGTACTTAATATTTCAAAACAAGATTATGACCCGCAAGGAGCAAGCGTAACTATCCTAATATCTGAAGAAACTTTAGCCGTTAAAGAAATCGATGCTTCTTGTAATAAAGGTGAAATTGATATTTTGAAAACTAGAGATACTGTTGTGGGACATCTAGACAAAAGTCATGTAACTGTCCATACTTATCCAGAATATCACCCAGATAACTCAATTGCTACTTTCCGTGTTGATATTGATGTTGCTACTTGTGGAGAAGTTTCTCCTTTAAATGCATTAAACTATCTTATTGGAAGTTTTGATTCGGACATCATAACGATAGATTATCGTGTAAGGGGATTTACCCGGGACGTTGATGGCAGAAAGTTGTTTATAGATCACAAAATAACATCCATTCAAGATTATATTGATGAAAGTACCTTGAAGAGATATGATGCTATGGATATAAATGTATATCAGTCAAATATATTTCATACTAAAATGTTAATTAAAGAAATTGAGCTTCAAAATTATCTTTTTAATAGAGATGTTTATGAAATCAAACCAAAGCAAAGACTTGAGATTGAGAATAATCTAAGGAAAGAAATGATTGAGATTTTTAGTGGGACTAATATATATTAATGGGGGGATGTACAGATGAGAGATAGAGAATCCCATGCTAATGCACCAATTTATAAAGCGTTAACAGAATATAAGAAAGCTAGAGTGGTTCCATTTGATGTACCAGGACATAAACAAGGAAGAGGAAATGCTATGCTTAGGGAATTTTTAGGTGAGCAGTGTCTTTCTGTTGATGTAAATTCAATGAAACCCCTCGATAATCTTTGTCACCCAGTATCAGTAATAAAAGAAGCTGAAGAACTTGCAGCAGATGCTTTTGGTTCGAAACATGCATTTTTCATGGTAAATGGAACAAGTTCTTCTGTTCAAGCTATGGTTATGAGTGTTTGTAAAAGAGGCGATAAAATTATAATGCCTAGAAATGTACACAGAAGTGCCATAAATGCCTTAGTTATTAGTGGAGCAATTCCAGTTTATATAAATCCAGGAATTAATAAAAAGCTTGGAATACCTCTTGGAATGTCAGTTGAAGATGTGAAAAGAGCAATCTTAGAAAATCCAGATGCAAAAGCCGTGTTAGTAAATAATCCGACTTATTATGGAATATGCTCAAACTTAAAAGAAATTACTAAAATTGCCCATGAGCACGGGATGTATGTTTTAGTAGATGAAGCACATGGAACACATTTTTATTTTGGAGAAAACATGCCAGTATCAGCTGTGGCAGCAGGTGCAGATATGGCAGCAGTTAGTATGCATAAAACCGGTGGTTCCTTAACCCAAAGTTCTTTCTTGCTGTTAAATTGTGATTTACATATTGGATATGTTCGTCAAATTATAAATTTAACTCAAACTACAAGTGGATCATACCTTTTAATGTCATCCCTTGATCTAGCAAGAAGAGATCTTGTACTTCATGGAAAAGAAATTTTCAATAAAGTTACCCAAATAGCTGAATATGCTAGAGGTGAAATAAATAAAATAGGAGGGTACTACGCTTTTTCTAAGGAATTAATCGATGGCGATGCAGTTTACGATTTTGATATAACAAAGCTATCTGTTTTTACTAGGGAAATAGGCCTTGCAGGAATTGAAGTATATGATCTTTTAAGAGATGAATACGGCATACAAATCGAATTTGGTGATATTGGAAATATATTAGCTATTATTTCTGTTGGAGATCGAAATTTAGCTATTGAAAGATTAATATCATCATTATCAGAAATTAAGAGATTACATTCAAAAGATAAAGCTGGAATGTTCGATCATGAATACATTAATCCAGAAGTTGCACTTACTCCTCAAGAAGCATTTTATTCTCCTAAGATTTCAGTTCCTATGAATGAAAGCAGCGGGAAAATATGTGCTGAGTTTGTAATGTGTTATCCGCCAGGGATACCAATTCTTGCTCCAGGAGAAAAAATAACTAAAGAAATCCTAGATTATATAAACTATGCGAAAGAAAAAGGTTGTTTTTTAACAGGAACAGAGGATCCTAAAATTGAAAATATTAATATTGTGGAGGATAAATAAATGGAGTTATGGTATACAGAACAGCACACTGAAAATGTAAGATTTTCGATTAAAGTTGAGAAAGAAATTCATACAGAACAAACTGAATTCCAAAGAATTGATGTATTAGAAGCTAAGGAATTCGGTAGATTTTTCACATTAGATGGATTAATGATGGTAACAGAAAAAGATGAATTTATTTATCATGATATGATTGTTCATGTGCCAATGGCAACCAATCCTAATATTAAGAAGGTTCTGGTTATAGGAGCAGGAGATGGAGGAACTATAAGAGAGCTTACAAGATATAATTCTGTAGAGCAGATAGATATGGTAGAAATCGATAAAAGAGTTGTTGAAATCTGTAGAGAATATTTTCAGCAAACAGCATGTAAGCTTGATGATGAAAGAGTAAATATATTTTATGAAGATGGTTTGAAATTTATACGTGATAAAGAAAATGAATATGATTTAATAATAGTAGATTCAACAGACCCTTTTGGTCCAGGAGAAGGACTATTCACTAAAGAATTCTACGGAAATTGTTATAAGGCATTGAAAGAAGATGGGATCTTAGTAAATCAGCATGAGAGTCCATACTATGATAACGACGCAGCAGCAATGAAAGAGGCTCATGAAAAAATAACAATATATTTTCCAATTATCAGAGTATATCAAGCACATATTCCAACATATCCATCAGGACACTGGTTATTTGGATTTGCATCAAAAAAATATCACCCTGTAAAGGACTTAGATGCAGATGCATGGAATAAATTAGGAATAAAAACAAAATACTATAATACAGATCTTCATGTAGGAAGCTTTGCTTTACCTAATTATGTTAAAGATATGTTAAGTGGGCTTACCGAATAATAAAAATTAACAATTTAATGATAAAATAAAAATTGTAGTAATTATGATCAGAAATACAAATTTATAAAGAAATTGGAGGAATTAGGATGGGAAAAGCTTTAATTATTGGTGCTGGTGGCGTTGCTAGCGTTGCTATTCACAAATGTTGTCAAAACTCAGAGGTATTCGAAGAAATTTGTATTGCCAGCAGAACCCTATCAAAATGCGATGCTATAAAGGCTTCATTAGAAGGAAAAACTAAAACTAAAATTCAAACTGCTCAAGTAGATGCAGATAATGTAGCAGAATTAGTAGCACTAATTAATAAGTTTAAGCCAGAGGTTGTAATAAATCTTGCACTTCCTTATCAAGATTTAACAATTATGGATGCATGTTTAGAAACAAAGGTTCATTACGTAGACACAGCTAACTATGAACCACTTGATACAGCTAAATTCGAATATAAATGGCAATGGGCTTATAGAGAAAAATTTGAAAAAGCAGGGATAACAGCACTTCTTGGAAGCGGTTTTGATCCAGGTGTAACAGGAGTATTCAGTGCTTATGCTGCAAAGCATTATTTCGATGAAATTAACTACATAGATATTTTAGATGCTAATGCAGGTGACCATGGATATCCATTTGCAACTAATTTCAACCCAGAAATAAATATCCGTGAAATTACAGCTCCAGGAAGCTATTGGGAAAATGGAGAATGGGTAGAAACAGAACCTCTTGAAATAAAGAGAGTTTATGATTTCCCTGAAATAGGTCCAAAGGATATGTATTTACTTCACCATGAAGAATTAGAATCTTTAGGCATCAATATTAAAGGAATTAAGAGAATAAGATTTTGGATGACATTCTCAGAAAAATATTTAACACATTTACGTGTACTTGAAAATGTTGGTATGACTTCAATTGAACCAATAGATTATGAAGGAAAGCAAATTGTTCCATTACAATTCCTTAAAGCAATTTTACCAGACCCAGCATCCCTTGGGCCAAGAACAAAAGGTAAAACTAATATAGGATGTATTTTCCAAGGTAAAAAGGATGGAAAAGATGTAACTTATTATGTATATAATGTTTGTGTTCATGAAGAATGCTACAAAGAAGTTGGATCTCAAGCAATTTCATATACAACTGGAGTTCCAGCTATGATAGGTGCAAGCTTAATCTTAAGAGGTTTATGGAAGAAACCAGGAGTATATAATGTAGAAGAATTTGATCCAGATCCATTTATGGAAGAATTAAATAAATGGGGATTACCATGGAAAGAAGACTTTGCACCAACTTTAGTTGAATAAACAACAGAAATTTTAAATTAAATGTTAACTAACCGAAAGGGTAGGTACTCTGTTGTTTCGGTTGCTATAGAATATAGCTGTGGATTTCTAAAATTAGAAGTTGTACCCACAATGCTAGCATCAAAGGCAAGCTTTGAACTAGCATATGTGGAACAACTTCTAATTAAGAAATACCTACAGCTATATTCTAAATGCAACACTGCATATTATGACCCTTGTGGTTACAAAAGAGTACCTACCCTTTCTGGTATAGATAATATTTGAGTGTAAAAATTTAGTTAATAGTTTATTTATTTAAAATATCACAATTGTTTAATTTTATGTTGTTCTGTATATAAAATTAAAGACTTAAGTAAAAATTGATAATTATAACGATAAAATTTGAATGTTATCAATGAAAAAGTTAAGGATGAAATCTTAATTGGATTTCATCCTTAAAATGTTAACTCTTAAATGAGAAAAAGGTTGGTGGATTGATGAAAGATATAGATTTAAATAAATTGCCATCACCATGTTATTTGGTTGATGAGAGGCTTCTTAAAAAGAATTTGGAAGTTTTGGATCATGTTCAAAAGGAAACAGGGGCTAATATTATTCTTGCAACAAAAGCTTTTTCAATGTTTTCTACGTTTCCTTTAATAGGAAAGTATTTAAAGGGAGTTACTTCAAGTTCTTTGCATGAAGCTAGACTTGGATATGAAGAAATGGGTAAGGAAGTGCATATTTACGCGCCTGCTTATAGAGAAGATGAATTTGATGAGATAATGAAATACAGTGATCACATAGTATTTAATTCATTTAGCCAATGGAAGAAATATAGAGATAAAGTTAAAAATCTTGAAGGAAAGAAAATTGAATGTGGAATTCGTATTAACCCAGAGTATTCTGAGATAGAAACAGATATATATAATCCATGTTTTGAAAATTCAAGAATGGGAGTTACTTTAGCGAATTTTGAAGAAGATGGGCTTGAGGGTATAGACGGATTACATTTCCATACAATGTGTGAACAAAATTCTGATACTCTTGAACGTACAATAAAGGTTGTAGATGAGAAGTTTGGCAAATACATTAAGAAAATGAAGTGGATTAACTTTGGCGGCGGTCACCATATTACTAGAGAAGATTATGATTTAGAAACTCTAATAAAATCTATTAATTTTATAAAAGATAAATATAACGTTGAGGTTTATCTTGAACCAGGTGAAGCTATAGCCCTAAATACAGGATTTCTTGTTGCAACAGTTTTGGATACAATGAAAAATGGAATGGATATAGCAATATTAGATACTTCAGCAGAATGTCATATGCCAGATGTGCTTGCAATGCCATATAGGCCTAATATAATAGGAGCTGGAAAGCCAAATGAATTTGAGTTTACTTATAGATTTGGAGGTCCAACTTGTCTTGCTGGAGACATTATAGGTGACTACTCATTTAAGGAGCCATTAAAGCCGGGAAATAAACTTGTGTTCTGCGATATGGCTATTTATTCAATGGTTAAAAATAATACTTTTAATGGAGTTAATCTTCCTGCAATTGTAAAATACAGTGAAGAAAAAGGTGTCGAAGTTATAAAAAAATTTGGATATGAAGACTTCAAAAATAGATTGTCATAAATAGAAAAAGAATTGTGTAATTAAACACAGTTCTTTTTTTATTTTACAAATATTCTTTTAATAATCACATTTTAATAAATTAATGATTCGATTTTACTAAAAATCGAACCATTAATTTATTTAATTCCTAATGATACTACGAATAAAAAATTATTAACAATTAATATTATAATACAACAATTTTTGATAAGTTATTAATCAACACTATATAAAAATATAAGTGTTAAATTAAGTTTGATTTTAGGGAAAAAAAGAGAAAAAATTCGTATTAAGTTAAAATGGAGTATTTTAGTAAATAAATGTAAGATAAAGTTGGAAATATTTAAATGACAATATAATTTACTATTAAAAACACAAATGTAAAAATGGACCAGATATTCTTGAATAAATTTAATTCATATATTATAATTTGCTATAGTATTCCTATAAAATGTAATAAAGGGGAATGCTAGGTATAAAATAATTTTTATGTAAATTTATTTAATGGGAGGATTAAAAGTGGATGTTATAAATCAAACGAATAGAACTATATTATTTGAGGAGATTAATCCAGAAAAATTAGATTTAATTACAGTAGTAGGTGATACTAAAGGATTAAATAGTTTAAATGATGACAAAATTAAAGAGATTAATGAATTATTTTTAGTAAATAGCTTTGATGAATTTTTAGAAAAGTTTTCACCAGTAGTATATTCATTTTATAATGCAACAAATCAGAAAGTAATGTATACACTAAAAAAACCAGAAAACTTTCCAAGTGAATTAATAACTGAGATTCCAATCAATAAATCCAACGACTTTTTGAAGATGTTATTTACGTTAATAGATACAAAAAGAGCTCAAGGAATTGCAAATGTAGATTTTAAGTTCGAGAATTTATTGGACATGATCTCACCTAAAAAAGTAATGGATGATATAAGGCAGACTCGAAAGGAAATTCAATATACATATAGTAAGTATGAAGCCTTAGATGATGAAGATCCAAGTAAACTTGACATGGGGGACAAGCTTAACTTAATGTTTGAGGAAGCAAGTGCAAACTATAACAATATTATGGCAATGTTACCTCTTGCAATTGAAGATATAAAGACAAGATTACTTCTTGGAGGAGACGATAATAAAAACTCAAATGAACAATTTCAGCTTGGTGTTTTGAGCATGGGAGAAAATGGAGAATTGAAGGTTATAGAAGCTCCAAAAGTAGAAGAAACCTCATTAGTTGCAATAGATGATAAAGCAAATGCAGGCTTAATCGAAGCTTTTGAGGAAGACTATGAAGAAGTTAATGAGACAAAATCAGAGTATGTAAAAAGCTTGGTTATAAGAACATTTTGTCCACTTTCATCAACCATGGAAAGCTCAGTAGACGTTGAGTTGGAAGTAAATAACTATAATACTTATTTAGAATTCTATAAAAATTCTAAAGATGATTTTATAAAGACAGTAAAGCCTTTAATAGAAAAAATATTAGGGGTAAAGATGTTTTTTGATCAATATAAGACAAAAAGCAAGGGAATGAAGCCAAGTTTATTGGTTACAAATACAAAGCTTACTAGATTGGTAAATGCTCAAAATCTGCCAAGGCTGAACACATTCTTAAGTTCAGTAAATGATAAGAATGACTTTGAAAATACAATTTGGTTTGGAATTGTTCCATCAATCGAACTTGAAGGACAAGCAAAAAATAAAGTTCGAAGGGAAAGATTTAAGTCTAACAAACAAGCTTTACAGACAGATTCGAACTCAATGGAGGACTTAGCTATGCTTTTGGATACAGTTCAAAAGTACCGTATACAAGTGTTCTTTAGTTTTGAACCAAGAGAAGATACTACCTTTAATCATATAGCAACAGCGGGAATTGAGAAGTTTATGGATAAATGTGAAACATTAATGAATAATCCGTATAGTGAATTTGCAATTCCATGTTTACCTAATTTTACAGTTATTCCAAAGGAAAAGTCAGGGGTAATTTTAGATAAGAGAATGATATTAACGGAAAATGGAGCAGTAGAGCTATCTAAAGAAAAAGAGGATATTCTAAAACTTTGGATAGAAGGAGTTTACATTGGAAGTTCATATATAGGAGCTGGTATTGTAGCAGCATACCAATGTCCAGAATATTTAAAAGAGAATTTTAAGGATGTATACAGTGAATATCCAGGAGTTAGATTTGATATAGAATCAGGAGCTAATTCATTAATGATTACAACAACTCTTGCAAAAGAAATATCTGGATTTACGAACGAAATTAAAAATGCAATAAACAGAAGAAATTTTGGATTTGTTTTTTCATCTGAAAATGCCAAAATTCAAGGTAAGGATATAAAGCAAATAACAGTATATAAGGCTAGAAGCTTACAAGCTAATGAAAATGATTTTGAATCAATTTACAAGACATTAGTGACAACATATATTGAGAGAATATTAAGATTCTACACTAATGATTTTAAAGAAGATAATATTGTGAAATTCTTTAGTAACAATCCAACAAGTGTTAAAAGCAAGTGGATGGCACGTAAAGAATATATTAATGCCATTGTTAGAGATGGAGATGATATTAACTTCGTAATAAATGAAAAGAATGGAACATGTAATATCGACTTAGTATTTAACGGTAATGTTAAGAACCTTGAAGTTGAAATTACACGCAATGACGCACGTAGTGAAGTTAGTTAATTACAATAGATTTTAGGCGCAATCAAAAAACAAGTCTATCTGCCAACTATTTTTCACCATCCTGTATCGGCAGATTGACCTGATGGGCGCGCTATAATGGCAATCTAGCTCGTTGCTTGATGAAAAATATTCATGACATATTGGACTTGTAATATTTAGTGCCTTAATAAATCTATTTTAATTATAAATAAAAATTAATGGGAGGATCAAAAATGGGATTTAGAGTAAAAGTTGAGGGTGCAGAAACTATTGATTTAAACATCGAAAGTATTGAAACTGTAGAATTCAAAACAGATACTCCAGATGATTCTAATGCACGTTCAACAGATTTAGGAACAACATTAGTAATTGCTGGTAAAATTTTAACACCAGTAAATGGAGAAGCAGCAGATAACACAATTAAATTAGCACAATGGTCATTAGTGCCAGCAGAAAAAGCTGATTGTTACAGAAAAGTAACTGTAGATGTAATTTCAGCATCTCAAGTAGTAAGACAATTTACTTTACCTAATGCTTTTGTAATTAATTATGAAGAAGATTATGGTGATACAGAAGGTGTAGGTACATTTAAATTGTATGTTAAACAAAAGAAAGATAAAACAGCCGGTGTTAAATTTGAAGGCGGCTTTGCTGAATAAAAATTATAATAAGGAGGACGTTAATAAATGGGATTTAAAGTAAAAATTGAAGGCGCAGAAACAATAGATCTTAGCATAGAAAGTGTTCAAACTGTAAAACTTACTACAGATACTCCAGAAGATTCAAATGCAAGGTCAAAAGATGTTGGAAGCACAATGATTATTGCAGGTAAAATCTTAACAGCAGTAGACGGTGATCCATTTGACAGCACAAGAAAAATGGGTACATGGTCATTAGTGCCAGCTGAAAAGGCAGACTGCTATAGAAAAGTAACTGTAGAAGTAATTTCAGCAGATCAAGTTATAAGAAAAATAACTTATCCAAATGCCTTTGTAGTTGACTATAAAGAAAATTTTGGAGACACTGAAGGAATAGGTACTTTTGAGCTTGTTGTAAGACAAAAGAAAGACAAGCTAAGCACAGTTACAATAGAAGGCGGATATAGCGCTTAACTATAATAATATTGATTTTTCTTTTAGGACAAAGTCCAAAAGAAAAATCTTTTAATATATTACAAAAATCAAATTCTAATATAAATAAACATGCAGCTTATAATTTCAACATAAGCTGCAAACTCTTAACTGTAAATTGTTAACTGTTAACTGTTAACTGAACTAAGTGGGGGATAAGGTGAAAGATTATTATAAGATATTAAATATATCTACAGAAGCCTCTAAGGATGAGATAAAAAAAGCATTCAGAAGTTTAGCAAAAAAATATCATCCAGATAGAAATAAAAATGATACGGATGCATTAAGAAAATTTCAGGAAGTAAATGAAGCATATGAAGTTTTAAACAACGAAGACTCGAGAAGAAAGTATGAACAAGAATTTTTTAAAGCGAAAAACACCAGAGAAGCAAATAGTACAGATAATAGATCTAATAATAGTAGTAATAAAAAATATCAAGATAAAGGTGAAAGTATAGAAAACTTAAATAAATATTTTGAGAGTTTTTTTGGATTTAATGCAAATTCCAATAATATTAATAAAGATAAATTACAGAATAAAAAAAATCCAATGGATACCAGTAAAATGTTTGAGAGCTTTTTTAATATAAAAAAGAAGTAATGGAGTGGTTACTTTGAATGAAGAAAATAATTTAAATTATAATAGTAAATTACTAATAAGTCTGCAGTTAATTAATGTATTTATAGGAGTAATAATTGCATTAATATGTGGTGTTGCCTATATAACAATAGGATCAATTTATATTAGAGGAATTATAATAGCTGCAGCAGTAGGATTAGGAGCAATATGTTTTATAAATTTGTATAAAAGATTGCATAAGGAAGAAGTAATAGAGGATGAGAGTAATATAAACAGGATTGATTTAGTTAATGAAGAAAATGAAATCATAAGAACCTGGGATATAGGAGAAAGGGTATCCTTTATTATTGGTAAAAACGGAAGAGACAATGATGTATTTATAGACTTAAGCTGTTCGATATATTCGAAATTTATAGAAAACAACCATGCAGTTGTGAATTATGCAGCGGGAAAATGGTATATAGAAGATTTATCAGAAGAAAGCGGAATAAGTATTCAAAAGGCTGATGATGACACAAAGTATAGAATTGTAAAAGATGCTCCTTGTGAATTAAGAAGCGGAGATATTCTATTTATTTCTAAAGTAAAATTATTGCTTAAATAATAAGTAAGAAAAGCCTATGGCTTTTCGTAAAGATATTAAAAAATCCCGCACAGGGATTTTGTAAACAATTGTACACGGATACCCTAAAGGGAATTGATTTAAAGAAATGGAGTGATATAAATGGGACTTATTAGATGTCCAAATGGGCATATGTTTAGTGAAAGGCGTTATGGAAGTATATGTCCATACTGCAATATAGATACTTCAAAAAAAGAAAGAGTAGAACCTGTACAGGAAAAGATAGATATAGAAACTAACTTGCTATATCAAGAGGTTGATCCAGTCTGCGGATGGCTTGTATGCATTCAAGGAACAAGAGTTGGCAAGGACTATAAAATAAAAAGCGGAAAAAACTTCATAGGTAGAGCAGATGACATGGATGTTCAAATTATAGGAGATAACGATATTGCTACAAGAAATCATGCAATAATCGTATATGATCCAAAGAAAAAAAATAATGTATTGTTACCGGGAGATTCTTCAGGAATTGCCTATTTAAATGGTGAGCCTGCTTATATGCCTTCAGAATTATCTGCTTATGATGTAATTGAACTTGGAAAAAGTAAGTTCCTTTTTGTACCATTTTGTGGTGAGCACTTTGAATGGCAAGATAATGAAAAAGAATAGGTATGTGATATATGCTAAGCGTTGATGATTATGGAAATTTAAAATTAATTCTTTTACTTCTAGGCGTTTTAATACTTTTGCTAATATTAAGAACTTTTTTATTAAAGAGAATTAATAAAAGAGATTTAGAGATAGCAAAAGGAGTAAGCATTGGATCTGAAGAAATCCAGGAAGATTATGTGGATGTAGTAAATACATCTAATGGAACATTGGCAGTGTTAGCAGATGGTTTAGGTAAAAATGAGGCAGGGAGAATTTCAAGCATTGTAGCAGCTAAATCAATAATTAAAATGTTTGTAGAAGAGGGCAGTAAAGAAAAATTAACTTATTTCTTTAAAAAAGCTTTCAATAAGGCCAATCATGAAATTATAAAGCGAGTTGAAAAAGATAAAGGAGGAGCAAGCGTATTAAGCGCAATAGTAAATGATAACTTATTATCTTACGCTTTAGTTGGGGATGCAATGATTGGCATTTTTAGAAATAAGGAACTTGTGAGATTAAGTGAAGGACATACCATAAGTGAAGTAGCAAAAAAAGAATACTACAATGGAAAAATTCAAAAGAAGGAAGCATTATATGCTTTAAAAGAAGAAAAAATTCTATATTATGTTGGACAAGAATCTTTTAAGAATATAGAAATTTCTGAAGTTCCAATTGAGCTTTATAAGAATGACATAATTTTACTTATGAGCAGAGGTATATATGAAGGCTTAAGATGGGTTGAATTTGAAGAAATTCTAAGTAATAAGAGAGCATCTGTAAGTGTAATCTGCCAGGAGATAATTGAAAGAGTTGAAAATAATAATAAAAACAATTGTAATGGCAGTCTTATACTTATGAAATACACTGGCAAAAAAAGAGAAGCTGCTAATGAGAAATAAATTACAACTAATAAAACTAAGTTAGGGTGAAGAAAATGAGGAAGCTAAACTCAAAATTTAAAACGAGTTTTATATCAGAAGAAGGAACTAATTTACAGAATAAAGACTATTTTGCATTTGTTGAGCTAGATAATTATGCGTGTTATGTAATAGCTGATGGAATAGATAAAGACAAGGAATTAGAAAGTGCGAAAATAGCAGTAACAACTTTCATAAAAGATTTTACAGCAAAGCCTACAATGAATAAATTCACATTAAGGAAATATTTAAAGAATGTAAATGATGAACTTATAGCCAGCAGCAGAAATGTGAGATTAAAGGCATCAATGACTGTAGTTGTAACTAACTATAGTAAATTAATTTATTCAGTTATAGGAAATACAAGGCTTTATTACTTTAAAGATGGATATTTAAAGCATAAAAGTAAAGATCAATCACTAGCACAACAATTAGCAGATGATGAGATGATTCCTCTAGATGCAATGGAAAAGCACGCTGAGAGGAACAATCTTTCTGCATATTTAGGGCAAAGCGATTTTAAAAAACCTTTTATATCGAAGAAAATCAAACTTTTTGATGGAGATGTGTTTGCACTTTTAACAAAAGGGATATGGGAAAATTGCGATGCTAAAGAAATAGAAGATTCCTTAGAAGGAGCAAAAGAACCTAAGGATGTAATTGATAACGTTGAAGATGCAATTTTATCAAGACAAGGAAAAGAATTAGAGAATTATACTTTGGCTATGACTTTTGTAGAAAAAGCATACATAGATCCAAAAAGAAGCAAGAAAATAAAAATAGCTATAATAGCTGCAATACTCGTACTCTTAATAATAGCAATAGGGGTAGGGGCATTTATAATATACAAACATAAGAAGGCTGATGATATTGCTGTAATGAATAAAGATAAGAAAGATGCAGAGGAATACATTCAAGATGGCAATATTGAAAAAGCTAATCAGGAATATAAAGATGCTTTAGCTATAGCTGAAAAGTATAAACTTGCCGATGATGAAAAGAACTTAGATACTGATTATAAATATACAGGAATCATAATTGATGGTGATAAAGACTTAGATGGGAAAAAATATGATGATGCTTTAGATAAATACACTCTTGCTCTAGAAAAAGCAGGGGATTCAGAGGATATAGGAAGAGATTATATATTAAATAAAATAGATATAGCTAAAAAATGTATAAAGGTTGCGGATTTACTAACCCTAGGAGATAAGCAATACAATGATGGAGATTTAGATGGCGCATTGCAAAATTACTTAGATGCTAAAGATTTAGCAGTAGATAGCAATTTAAAAGATGAAAAGAAAGAAGCTATGGACAAGATTCAAAAGATATATGATCAAAAAGCTGCCGATGCAAAACAACAAAAGGCTGATGCAGATAAAGCGGCAGACGATAAAAAGAAAGCTGATGAAGATGCGAAGAAGCAGCAGGAAGATGCAGCGAAAAAGGCAGAAGACACTAAGAAAGCAGCAGAAGATGCTGAAAACAAAGCCATAGATCTTAGAAAAAATGGAGATCTTAAATATACTGCAGGAGATTATGTAAGTGCAAAAATGTACTATGAACTAGCTAAAGAGAAATTTGAAGAAATAAATGCAAATAGTTTAGCTGATGAACTAGTAGATAAAATAGCACTTATGGATAAAAAAATCAGTGAGACCTCTGATAAAAAGAGTGAGGCAGATAAATATAAGGAAGAAGCAGATAAAAAATATGCAGAGGGTGACAATACTTCAGCAAAAGTATTATATCTTTTATCTAAAGATGCATACAGCAGCCTAGGAGATAATGATGATTTATCAAAAGTAACTGAAAAAATAAATGCTATAGATCAAGCTTCAGCAAAAGCTCAAACTGCAGCTAAATAATAATTTAACGTAGGTGAAAAAATGGATGATAGGATTTATGAGAAATTAAATGAAATAAAGGATTTAAATGATAGATTGCTTCTAAAAAAAATAATGAATGGTGTCTTTGAAGAACTAGAGGAATATTCAAAAGATAGGCTTAACGATATAGAAAAAAGAGTATTTAATGAAGTGCCGTATATAAAAGAAAAATATAATGTTTACTCGACTATAATTCGAAGAGATAAGTTAGATATAACTGATGATTTTCTATATCCAATATTAAAAGAAGATGCAGAAGAAAAAATTTATAATACTTTAGAGATTTTAGAAGCAATTAAAAATAGAAAAGATAAAAAGATGTTTAAGGTTTTTCTTAAATGCGATTACCTAAAGTTTAGGGAATTTATAAATAAAGATTTTAATATAAAAGGTCGTATAACTACAGATAAAAGAATTTATGAAGCTGATTTTAAAATAGTAGAAAATAGGCAATATATTGATAAAGTTAGTAAGTTATATAGAAGCTTCATAAAAAATAATATTCCGTGGACTACAGTAAATAATCCATATATATATAAAATTGCCGATGTAGTTTTAATAGGGATAGAAGGCAGCATGGATAGAAATGAAAATATAAGCACCATTGAAGTTGATTTTGGAGAATATGCACAGTACGTAGAGTATAATATGGTGCCCCTTTGGAATATAAAGGAGCTGAGCTTAAAGTGTGGCGGATTTCCAGTACCGTGCATAGATAAAGTAAGTTATGAGCATGATATCACCATAGTAAAAGAAGGAACAAAAAACGGATATTTAGTGGACGAAGACAATAGTGAGTTTAATTATATTACCTTTACTAAAAAGTCCGTAATAATATGTACAAGCATAAGTGAATCAATTGATTGGAAGTTCCTATGCATTATAGATCCACATAAAAATAAAAAATATGAATATGAGCTCATGACAAATGAAATAAAAGTTAACTTTACAAATAAATTGGCCTTCGAAAAACCTTATACAATAAAGACTAAAACAGAGCTTGCTAGAGTAATAAATTCATATAAAGTTTCAAAGCATTTAATATTTAATGAAGTTAAGCTTACAGCAGACTATCCAGAGGAATTTAAACAAACCTATGAGGTAAATAACTTTATAATAGATGAAATAAGAGAAGAAAATGTAAAGAAGTCTCTTGTTTTATATTTTGAGCCAATAAACAAAGAATATTATTTAAATAAAGATATTCTAAGTTTCTTAGTATCAGAAGTTCAATTGCTTTATCCAGAATATAAGTGTGAAGGAAGATTAATATGAATTATATTTGGGAGATGTTATTAAAAGCAGATAGGCAAAATATCCCTAGAGGAGATATAAAATTTATACATGCAGAAACCAGCAGTCCATATATGGAGATTTCTCTAAATGAACTTAATTCTAGTGCCCTTCCAGAAGATAACATTATAGAAGTAAATGAGTGCTATAGATTTTATGAAATTTTTAAAGATTTATTTAATATTAACTTAGAAGAAAGTCAGGAACTTAGAGAAGTCCTTTTGGATATATTATTGCATTACTTAGGTGAATTAGATCTAAAAATAGGTTTGTGTAAAACAGAATTTTATAAGAAATTCCTGCTTAGAGATATATTAAATTCAGTATTTGGAGAAAAGCTGGCTAAAAATATAAGCTATTTTGAAAAAGAAGAATTGGATATTTTATTAAATGGATTTATCAACTTATATAGAGCTGGAATTTCCCTTGAATTATTTAGAAAAATTCTAAGAAAAATATTCAAAAACAGTGTAATTTACATGAGTAAGGAAAGACCAAAAAATGTTTATATATATTTAGATGAAGAAGAGAACAAGGAACTAGAAATTAAAATCAATGTTATAGTTGAAACATTTTTACCTATAAACATGAAGCCCTTAATATTTTGGGATAAGCATTTTGGAATTATAGGTCTGGATAATACCATGAAGATTAACGAAACTATTATGGTCGAGTAAAGAAAAAAGTTTTAGGAGGAGAATATGAGTTTATATTCATACAAGCTACATAAGGGAAATGAAAATGAAAAGAAGAACAAGTATAAAGAAAAAGATTTAAGACTCATGACCACTTTTCAATTAAGGGAAATATGTAATAAAGAAAAGCTGGTAAAGAGTATAGTTAATCCTCTTGATAAAGAAGAACTAATAAGGCTCATAATGAAGTATAGAGGCGAAAAAGAGAAAAAACTCATAAATAATTATTTAATTGGCGGAATTGGAAGGATTGAAAGGTTTTTAGAGAGAAGTAAAAAAGAAATCATTACAGATGCTAACATTGATTATCCAGGGAAAATTACTCTTTACGAAAATTTAGCTCTTGATATTTATGACAATTGTATTTTAAGAAGTAACGAAAACCTAGAAGAAGGAAATGTGCTTTTAGTTGATAACAATTATAAAGTTTGCACTATATTTAATATAAAAAGAATATTTATGGACAATAAAGAAAGATACTTTTTAACAAAAAGTGAGTTAGTAGAAGCAAGAGAATCAGAAAGTAAGCATTACAGTCTTTTATTCTTTTCAGAAAAAGATTCAGAAACCCTTTATGATACCTATGAAGGAGACACTATTGAAATAAATTACTCAATCAAATTTATTTCCCTGCCAATATTACAATTTGAAGTAAAACCATTAAATGAGACAAAAATGCCGCTAGCTATTGACTTTGGAACCTCAAACACAACAGCTGGTATTTATATAGATAAAGAAATCTTTCCAGGCTTAAATGAAAATCTAACTGAAAGCCAGGAATACGCTGATTACGAAGATGATAAAGTAAAATTTGTAAAAATAATTAATGAAACAAAGGAGCAAATGGAAATAACTCCACTTATACCAAGCGTTGTAGGAGTAAAAAATATTGAAGATAATGAAATAGAATATATCTTTGGATATGAAGCAATGAGGGAATCAAGAAGAAGATATGTAGATGATGGAATGAGTCTTTTCTATGACATAAAAAGATGGATAAGTGATTTTGAAAAAAGTGAAAAAGTAATTGATATAAATGAAAGAACAACTTTTATAAAAAGAAAGGATATTATAAAAGCTTATCTTAATTATATTATCTCTTTAGCTCAGCAAAGATTTAAATGTAAATTTAAAAATATTTATATATCCTGCCCATCGAAGCAAAAATATAAATTTCATACCTTATTTAAAGATATCCTAAGCGATTATACCGTGGAAAGTACAAATATATTAGAAGAAAGTGTTGCTGTACTTTATAATACAATTTCTGAATTAATAGATAAAAAGAGATATGTTCAGGGGGAATGGTATAAAGCTTTAATTATAGACTGCGGCGGGGGGACTACTGACCTTACTGGCTGCAGCTTCAATATATCTAATGGAAGAGTATCTTATAAGCTAGACATAGAAACTTCTTATGAAAATGGAGATACAGATTTTGGAGGGAATAACCTAACTTTTAGAATACTTCAATTTATAAAGATATTAATGGCAAATGTTTTAATTAATGAGGATGAGAGTATAAAAAAGGCCATAATAGATGAATTTAAAATAGATATATTTAGATTTATAGACAAGACCGGAATTAATGAACTATATGAAACTCTAAATGAAGCATATGAGAGAGCAGAAGCAATAATACCAACAAAGTTTCAGCTATACGAAACAAGGAGTAAAGAAGATTACTGCAAGGTTAGAAGTAATTATTATTTCTTATTTGATTTAGCAGAAGAAGTTAAAAAATTATTTTTTGCAAACCCAGATATTTTAAATATTATATTAACTCCTAAAGAAAGTAAGGATTCTGAGGAAAATGTAATAAAATTTGATAAATGGAAATTATCATATGTAAATAAGGGGATTTTGCAGGTAGTAAAAGAAGCTCCAAGCATTTCTCTCAGCATATATGAAGTAACCACCTTAATAAAAGGTGATGTTTATAACATAATAAAGAAATTTTTGGAGAAATTATATGACAACGATGAGTTATATGATTATTCTTTCATTAAACTAACAGGTCAATCCTGCAAAGTAGATATATTTAAAGATGCTTTAAAAGAATTTATACCAGGGAGAATAATTGAAGTTAATAAAAGCAAAAAAGAAGCTAAGGAAGAATATGAATTGAAGCTTGCATGTCTTAAAGGTTCATTAAAATATTTATATGCAAGAAACTTTGGATATGCAGATATAAATATAGAAAGTAAAACTCCAACCCTTCCTTATGTTCTAACAGCTTATACACATACAGGAGAGCAAAAGACTTTAATTAAAGGAAGAGAAATAAATAGAGGCTTCATTTCAAGATTTATGGATAGAATTCTTCTTAAATTGTATCTAAAAGACAGTAATGACAATGTAAAATACGAATATAATTATCAATTTAATGAAGAAGAACTAGAAAAGACTGATGCAAAAACTATAGGAAAGATGTTTCCAAATATCAATCAACATGAAACAGACAACATAGAAAACAATGAAGTAAAATTCTTTGTATGGGAAGAAGAAGAGCTATGGGGCTTTTATGTACTAGCTATCTTAAGAAAAGAAGAAGAACTATATATAGGAAAAGAAAACTTCTTCTACTTTGAAAATGACAAATGGGAACGAAACTTTTTCGATGGACTTAAATAGAAGTTTACCGAAATCAAATACATTTTTATTCCACAGGACTATGAAAATTTTGCTGAAAGCACTAAATGGAGGCTTGCGCCCAAATTAGCTTGCTCCCACTTTCAGTGTGACAAGCTAATTTGGAACAAGCCTCCATTAAGTGCTTTTAACAGCCAAATTTTCAAATGCCTGCTTCACAAAAATGTATTTGATTTTTGGTGAAGCTATCAATTTAAGCCAAGCAAAAAATAATAACTTTGATTTCTAGTTTAGTATGAATTTAATATTATAACGATGCAAATGGGTGAGGTGCTAGAGGCTAAATATATTATTGTTTGCTTCACAAAAATGTATTTAATTTTTGGTGAAGCTGTCAATTTAAGTCAATAAAAAATAATAATTTTGATTTCTGGTTTAGTATGAACTTTATATTATATCAACATATATAAATATGGGTTATGGTAGGGATAAAATATAGAAAATTGGTAAGGAGAGAAGGGGTAAGGTGTTTGAAAATAGATATCCGATTTTTAATAGCGGAAGGCTTTTGAAAATTGAAATGCTTGAGGAACTTAGGGATTTTTCTAGGGAATTTTTTGATGCACAGTTTAAGGGATATTCTGATGGGATAATCTCTGGGTGTGATTTAGAGGTTTCTGATAATTATATAAAAATATCAAAAGGAATAATAAAATACCATGGTGTAATTTACCTTTTAAAAAAGGATAGCAGACTTGAATACACCTGCAGCAATAAGCTTACGATTTTAAAGGTAAAATTCTTACCTGAAATGCAGGATAGCGACTTTAGGATGAATTCTACAGAAATGAGTTTAACAGAGAATTTAGAACTTGGAGAAAATGAAATTGAGATTTGCAGATTTAAATTAAGAGTTGGAGCAAAGCTTAGAATTAATCATACAGATTTTACTGATTTAAGCACAAAATACGATACAGTAAATACAATATATGCACCTTATGCAGCTTATGGAGACAGCAGTTTAAATCCAGATATCTTAAGAAGATTTGGACTAGAATTATTAGGCTGTAATTTAAATGAGCCTTGGGATATATCCTTTGCAATGATGTGTGTTCAAAGTAAGGAAGCCATCCAAAAAGAGATAATAATCAGCTATTTAGCATATAAGTTGAACATTGAAAACAGAGAGTATAGTAATGAAGATTTATATTATTATCTTTTAGATGTATTAAGAAGTGCTAAAGATGGAGCAGGCAGTCATGGACGTAGAGGCAGCGGAAGATTTAAGAAGATACTTATAGATTAATGCACAATTGACAATTAGCAATCAAGGGAAAAAGTTTATGATTTTTAAATAATAATAGAAGGGGGAAAGGATATATGGCAGAACGAGTTGATGAAAAGATTTTGGATTTTATAAATGAAATGGAGAAAAGAGAGGCTAAAAAGGATATTAAAAGTGGCCCTGTGAAAATTGGAAACAGATATTATGAATTTGAGGAAAGAGACTTCTTTGAAGAAAGGTTAAAGATGTATATTCCCAAGGACTTTGAGGATATGTCATTTGAAGCAAGAAAATTAAAATATCCATCAGAAAACAGACCAGAAATCATAAAGTGCAATGAAGATGGAAGTATAACATTTACTTTAAATATTATTGCTAGTCCTTTAGATGAAGAACGTGTGGAAGAACTAAAAGATGGAATGAAGATGATAATTAAAAAAACAAATCCTGCAAATGTGTTTTATGAAGATGGAGTAATAGAAGTAAATTCAAAGAATATAGGCTTTTTTGAGTTTAAGAGCTATGCAATAGATGATTCTTTATATAATTTAATGTTTTTCTTTGAATTTGAAGAAAAAACATTAATGGGGACTTTTAGCTGCAGATATAGTGATTATGAAGAATGGAGAGACGTCTCTTTTGAGGTTTTAAAAACTATAAAAGTAGTAAATGAAGAACAATAATAATTTGCTTAATGAATTTTAGAAAGTTGGAGATGAGAGTAGATGAGTGAAGAATATGTATATACTTATGGGGATTTTATAGTATCGCCATATAAATTCGAAAAGATAAAGGTATTAAAAATAACAAGAGAATTAAATGAACATGCAAAGCTTTATATAAATGGTGTAATAAGTGATGAAAGTGCAGATAAATATGTTGAAGAAGCAGATGATGAAGCAAGTATTAAAATTTCAGTAAAAGATAATGAGGGTAATGTAACGGATTTATTTGAAGGAATTATATCTAACATTGGTATTGATGCAAGCAATGATGTAAGAACCTTAGAAGTAGAAGCTTTAAGTAAGACTGTTTTAATGGATATAGAAAAAAAGAGCCGGACTTTTCAGAATGAAAATGATACCTATGAAGATATTTTTAAGAAAATTAATTCAGAATATAGTAGCGCTCAAATATATGATAATGCTACAAATGGAGCGAATATTGATAAGTTAATAGTTCAATATAAAGAAACCAACTGGGAACTTATAAAAAGATTAGCATCGCATTTTAATATTGGAGTTGTAGCTGAATGCCAGCTATCAGATATAAAGTATTCATTAGGAGCTTCAGGAGATAGAAGTATATATGATATAAACGAATATAACTATTCAGTAAAAAAGGGCTTACATGAATATAAAGTTAAAGCTGCAAATGAAAATTATGATTTAGATGATCTAAACTTAGTAAGCTATGAAATAACAAGTAATAAAATAATGAATTTATACAGCAATGTTAACTTTCAGGGAAGAAACGTTTATGTATATAAATGTGAAATAGAAATGATTGATGGAGAGCTTTTAAATAAATATATTTTAAGAGATGAAAAAGGCATGAAAGTAAGAAAAATTTATAACAATAAAATTGTTGGAATGTCTCTTAATGGTAGCATCCTAGAAACTAAAAATGATGTGGTTAAAATAAAGCTAGAAATAGATGGGAATCAAGATGCAGGCACAGCAAAGTGGTTTGAATATTCTACAGTTTATTCCTCAGAAGATGGTACGGGATGGTATTGTATGCCGGAAGTGGGAGATGCCGTAAGATTGTATTTCCCAGATAATGAAGAAAAAAATGCATATGCCATAAGCTCAGTAAATTTAGAGAGCAGCAATTCAGAAAAACGCAGCAATCCAGATGAAAAGAATATAGGGACAAAGTATGGAAAGCAGATAGTAATGAAACCAGGTGCAGTAGAAATAGTTGGAGGCGGAAATCTTCTGATGAGATTAACAGATGATGGCGGAATAGAAGTTAATAGTGATAAGAAGATAATATTAAGTGCTCAAGATGATATTGAAATTAACTGTAAATCCAAAATAACAATTCAAGGAGACGAGGGAATTAACTTGACTCAGGCGGGAGCCAATATGAATATACAAGATGATGTAACCATGGGCGGTGCAAAAGTTAAAGTTCAGTAATTAAAGATTAGGAGGTGTACAACTAGTTTTGATAAAAGCAGTTATGAAATCTGTAAACAAGGAAGAAATTCTAGATGAGTTTTTAAAAAAATATGTGGGAGATAGGTGGATTGATGAATTTAATTATATTGATGAAAAATATAAAAATAACAAAGATTTAATTCAAGAAGATTTAAAATCTAAATTTTCTTCAGTGTGCAAATTAGTAAAGTCTCTCCAAGAGCAAGGAACAAAAGGAGAAATTAAACACATTTATTTTTCATTGCTTAGGACAAGTCTTCTTGAAAATAAAGGAGAATTTAGAATTGACTTTTATGATGAAAGATGGTTTTTAGATAAAGTAGATTGTTCAGTTAATATAAATTTAGATTTCATTTATACTTCACTCTTTAAGCATATGGAAGAACTTAAAGAGAAAAGGAAAGAGTATGGAAGAACTATAACAGATATGGATATAGAAGAAATAATGCTACTGGAATCGAATTTGTATCATATTTTATCTGTAGAATTTTTGAGGAATTTTATAGATGCATTATTAGAATTACCTTCTTATAAGGAAATGAAAAAAAGTACGGATATAAAAGTAATGGTAGGAGAGTTCATGGATGTTTCAGATTTAATATACCCTAAAGAAGAAGTAATTAATTCTTAAAAGAGATTGAAATAATTAAGTTTAAAATTATTTGTAAAACACCACTTTGGGAAGGAGAAATATGGATTATTTTTTATTAAAACAAGATGAAAGATATATAAATATCCCAAGACTTGAAAATATATTTAATAAGATTGATGTTAGGAACATTAACTTATTAAATTCACATAAAATTGATGACATTGTAGTTTTTTATGTTAAAGCCGATAAAGAAACTAACTTTCTAGATATTTTGAATAATCAATTATTTTTAATATCAGATGAAATGGGAAAGATTTTAAAGAAATATGATGAAGAGATGATACTCAAAACAATTCCATTGATTGATAAAGCCAACAAAAAACAGAGAAATTATTATTTGCCAATATTTGAGGAGATAGAAGCTTTAAGCGAAAAAGCTGAATTTAATTTAAATAGGACGGTAGTTAAAAAAATAATATTAGATAAGGAAAAAATTCAGGATAAAAAGATCTTTAAAATAAAAGAAGTATTTAAACCTTTAATTGTAATAAGGTTAGATGTAGCTGAAAGTTTACTAAGAAGAAATTATAAGGGAATATCCTTAGAAAGACTTCAAGTAGAGTAATTTCAGTAAAAAATATAAACTAATAAAAATATAAGGAGTAGATACCTATGTCAGATGGAGTATATTACATTGTAAGAGGAGCAAAGATGAAATGTACTAAAGGAACTCATAAAAGAAAAATCAACCTGCCTTTAGGACATGGCGCATATGTAAATGGATATCCTATGATGAATAAAAAAGATAATGAAGCAGAAAAAAATATAAAATATTTTGGAATATGCAATGGTGGTTGTGAAGAAGGAGAAGACATTTATTTAATAGGAGAAGATGGAATTCAGCTGCCTCCAGGGAAAAAGTGCAAGGTAACAATTTTAGATGATTGGATAAATGCTAAAGAAGACACATTAGTTGAAGGTGAAGGAGCTCTTACATTGGATTCAAAACTTATATGTCAATATGGAGGAATAATATCATTTGTGACAGACGGGCAAAATGATGGAATAGAAAAAAAAGAAGGAGAAATTCCGCAAGAAAGAGTTAATATATAAATGTAATAGAAGGAAGGGAAGGTAGATGGGAGCAATTCACGGATTAAGAATTAAATCTCCGTATAAGCTATTAAAAATAGAAGATATAAGAATTGAAAATAAAGCAAATGAACATGGTCAGTTATATTTAAAGTGCTTAATTGATGATTCAATTAATTTTGATTCTGCAATAAAAGCTTCCACAGATGATAAAATAAGTGTTTATGAGGAACTTGAAGATCATAGTGTAAACAGCTACGGAACAACTGTAAATATAAATGAAGTTGATGAAAGAAATAGCACAAGACTATTTGATGGGATTGTAAAAGACATTAAGACAAGCAATGTCAATGGTATCTATTATTTAGAAATAGAAGCATTCACTTCAAGTATTGAATTAGATATACAAGAAAAGAGTAGATCATTTCAAAATGCAGATATGACATATGATGAGCTCATAGAGAATATACTAAATGATTATTCTGGATATAATTTTAGTCAATGCGTAGGACAAGGAGAAAAGATAGGAAAACCATTATTTCAATACAAGGAAACAGATTGGAACTTTTTAAAGAGATTAGCGAGTGAATTAAGTTCAGAATTGTATTGTGATATAATTAATTCGAATGATTCATTTTATTTTGGAAGACCAGGTAATGCAAGTTATGAATTAGAAGATACGAAATATTATAAAGCTCATAAGAATCTTCACAGGTTTAGAGAATCTGGTGGATATGATGTTGGTCATGACACAGATTATTTTTATTATGAATTAGAAAGAAGAGAAAAATACAACGTTGGTGATGAAATATATTTTAAAAATAAACAGCTTTATGTAAACCAATATTCAGCATATGCACTAAAGGATGAAGTTATTTATAAATATAGATTGTGCAGGAAAAATGGTGTATGGCAAACAAAATCGTATAATTCACTTTTATCAGGAGCATCCCTTGAAGGCAAGGTAATAGACAGGCAGGGAGAACAAGTAAAACTTCAATTAAAGATTGATAATAATCAAAATAATGAAGAAGCATCCTGGTTTAGATTTGCACCACCAACAGGAAATATGATGCACTGCATGCCAGTAGTTGGGACAGATGCAAGGCTTTACTTTCCAAACGAAAGCAGTGAAGAACCAATAGTTACAGGATGTTTAAGAACAAACGGAAGTAGCTGCAAAAAGACATCTGATACAAGCAAAAGATATTTAGGTACTGAACATGGAAGTTCAGTGGAAATGCTACCAGATGCAATAAACATTAAAGGAGGAAGCAGCAGTCCATTAAGCATAAAATTTGAAGGTAGTATAGGAGTGACACTTACGAGTCCTAAGAAGTTAACCATGAGCGCAAGTGACGAAATAATAATGAAGACTCCTAAAAGTGTAAAAATAAATGCACAAAGTCAAATTGCTATAGTAAAAACAAATGCAGGAAGCGGACTTGCAATAGAAGGAGATTTAAATTATAAATCAAATAACGTAATATTAGAGGGAACATTCAAAGAATCATTTCCTGATTTTGATGATGATGAACCGAAGATTGGACAAAAACCTGAACAACCTAAAGAAATGCCATTTTGGGAAAAGGTAGCAATAGCAGCGGTAGCAGTAGTAGCAGCAGTAGCAATAGTAGCAGCAGCAGTAGTTCTTGCACCAGAGGTAACAATGGTTGCTTTAGGGGCTTCATTTAATCTCGGAACGGCAATTGCAGTATGTGCAGGAGTAGGTGCAACAGTATCCGCTGTTGCCGATGCTGGAACACAATGGCTGACCAATGGACATAAAGTTTCAGAAATTGATCCTCTGGAGGTAATTATTTCAGCATCTGGAGGTGCAATAAGCGGAGCATTTGCAGTTTTACCTATAAGTAGGTTAGGAGAAGCGGGAATAAATGGTGTAATTGGAGCTGTACAATCTGCTTCAACTGGAGGAAGTGTTGCAGATATCGCTTCAGGATTCGCTTTGGGAGCAATAGCAGGTTTTGCAGGAGGAGCGGGATATAAAGCAACATGGCGTCTATTTTACGATGCAAATCACGTTAATAGTGCATTAAACGCTTCTAAAAGAGGATTTGAAGCAGGGGTAGTAGTACCATGGATTGGTAAAGCTGCTAATTATATTGGAGATAAATTAGAAGAATGGTTTGATAAAAAATCGGAAGGAAACTTAATATGTTAGATAAGATATTTGGTGTTTTTGTTTATTTTTTTCAATTTTATGCATTTAACATACTATGTAGGTTTAGTGCAGCATATATTCCAACAACAAAATATAAGAAATATATTATTATTAGAAATGAAATAATTGCAAATATATTAATAGCTAAGTCAATAGGAAGAGATAGAATAGTAGAATATGGCGATCGAAATAAAATGTCCATAATGGGAATAATATCATATATTTTTATTTCGCCTGTTAATATATTAAATTTAATTGTTAATTTAGTTATACTATTTAACTATAATGGGTTAGGTAATTTAGTAAACTTATCTGGAAATGTCTATTTTATATTAGGAGTATTTGCGATTTTTAATTTGGTGGCAATATTAATAAAAATTTACTAATCACAAAGAATAATATAGGAGTAATAGTTAAAGAACATAAAAAATTAACGATATTTATCGACGTAAGTAATGGGTGGTGTCATGAAAAAATATTTTCTTATGAAAAATTATATAAAAATTCTACTTGGTTCAATTGTTATATTCATACTTGTTCTTATTATACTATTTTCTATTTATTATTATTATAGAATAGAGGACGAGCGTCTTATGATAATATTAATTCCGGAAGTATTTGGAATAATTGCTTTAGTTAAAGTGAAATATATGTTGCATAAAAACATAATGAAATTTGTACATGACGAATCAGTATTAAAACACGCAGTGTTAGATAGAATTACGCGTGAACAGATAATTGAACGAGTAAAAGAAAAAGGTTTTGAAACATACTCTGTCGATAATATTGAATTAGGTTTACAATTAGTGAACATAAAGAAAAACTTAATGGAAATCAGTTGTTGTTATGCTTTCTTGATATTAGGGGAAAGTATTGATGATGAAAATGAAATAGTGAAAAATGAAGAATTGGATAAAACATTGAATAATTATATAAAAGGAAAAGAGATGTATCGGTTTAGGACTGTTTGTCCGATATATTGTTTTTGGGCAGAAAAGCTTTCAGATAAAGTGATAGAAAAATGTAGCAAGGGATTTGAGTATAAAAAAGGAGCATTTTATATAGGTTATGAAACTTCAAGTGAAAATCTCTATTATGCAGAAGCTATTGAACAAATAAATATACCTAACTGTAAGAGGCAAGCTCAGTGGATAAAAGAAATTTTTCAAATAAGGTAGTTGAGTATAGATCCTAATAATTTAACAATAAAAGCGTAAAAATAAATGCACAGAGCCAAATAAGTGTTGTAGGGTAAATTTTAATTGATGAATATTGGTAAATCTTAATTATTATAAAGAAGATAAGAATCAAATATGAAAAGACGAAATATATTTGAAGATAACAAGTTGACATTTAAAAATAAAATCTTTTGGAAAGTACTCTTAATACCATTAATAAAACAAACCATTTCTGTTCCAAGATAATCTGTATCCAATTTTAATAATTCTGCTTCTTTAGCAATTTGTAATAATAACTTATATCGTTTATTGACCCATTCTGTAGAATGGCTTACGGTGGATGTCATAATGGCAATAACATCTGATTTATTGGCAGATAAAAAAGCACTATAGGTTGGATATTTAAACAAAATAGCTAGTGGAACTGAACTAAATGCATCACTGAATATTTCATTAAATTTTGGAAATACTAAGTTGCGTAGTGAATTGACTTTATCGTTTTTAACTTTTCTAATACTTTGTTTTGCAAAGTTCTTAGTATGTATTGGATTAATAATATAGCATTTATAGTCATTTTTACTGAAATAATTATAAAGAGGCATATGATATAGTTCAGTAGATTCCATAGAAATTTCAGGTCTTTTTGAAAATTGTTTTTCAATTTCCTTTAAAGTAGTTAAAAGTTTAGTAAATCCTTTAAAATCGTTAGTTACATTTAATTTTTTCCTATAGGTTTCACCACCGGCATTAAAATAGTTATAACAGAAGATTTAGAGGATATATCTACTCCGACAACGAAGTTATTGATGAATTATTCATAAGCTATGTCTCCTTTGATCTGAATAGAAGTATCATATAAATCCAATAGACTATATCCTCGTTTGTTATTCAGATAGTTTTACAAACAGTAAAAATCCAACCAGTTACGTATATAGAATATATTGAATGAGATGACAGTCTAAACAACGGGTATATATTATGCATCCAGGAAATTAACATCAATATCTCTATTCAAATATGTAATTTTCACTAGTTAGACTTTCACCGTATAGACTTAAATATTCGCCTATGAATTTAGTATTTTCAAATATGAGGATAATATAATAAATGAAAGTGATTATGATAGCTTTAAATTAAAATATAGTAAGGTTAAAAAGTAAGAATAAGATATCTGCCAAATAGCAATCTTTTATTAAGTATAGAACCAGTAAAAGATTAGAAGTGATTAAATTTACTATGTGTTGATATTAAGTCAACTTTGAGTTATACAGTTTCATTTATTATTATATATTTTAGGGAGAAATTATGAACAAAGTAGAACAGGGAAAAAAGTTATTTTTAACAATGGCAATAATATATATGACTTTAGTATTATTTGTAACCTTGCTTAAGGTTGTGGATAGAGGTGTTTTAGGAGCATTAGTAGCAATTATTAGGACTGTATCTAATATAATTCTTTTATACTATACGTTTAAGGGCAGAAAATGGGCTAAGATTATATTGACAATTTTATTCTCTATTGAACTATTTTTAGTTGGAATAAAAGTTGCATTTTCAATTTATACAGCAATAGGTATAATAAATTATAGTGCATCAATAGCTTCAAATGGATTAGGTATATATACGATATGGTTATCTCCTAGTTTTAATGAGTATTTAAAATCTATAAAAAATTAGTTTGACTGATGTTAGATTTGCATTATATTTGCCACTATATTTTTAAAATTTAAGATAGAAAAATCCTTACAGTATATAAAGGTTTATTTATAGCTATGAGGATTCTTTTTATTTAAGCAACATCATCATTACCCTTATAGTTAATTGTTTATTAACTACTGCGCTAAGTTCAGATGTAGACTGTGATAATTCATCAATTTTACTTTCAAACCTAATTAATAGGTATGTATCAACTGCAATTGGAGAAATAACATTAGTGAATAAAGTAACCATTTGACGGAGAGATACTTGAATGGAAATTAGGGAAAGGTATAACACATTATAAGTATGTATATGGTGCAGAGAAATATGGTATGAATTTAACATTAGTTGAATAGGTTAAGTGTAATATCTGATGTCATATAATTGAGTATATTAGTTATTGAAAAACAAGAAAATTTAGAGTAAATATAATTAATAAATTTTGGTAGTATATGTTTTTTAAATAATTATTCTTATAATAATATTATCGTAACTTAGGCAGCTAAGAAAGGCTTTGCAGCTTTCAGGGGCTGGTGCTTATTTAGATAATAAATATGGGATTAGCAGCAAAATTCATAATGCGTTGGATAAAGCAAAAAAATGTTTGAGGGTGAGAAAAAATTACTATGTTGAATAAGATAATACTTATTATTTGTGATACTTTTATGTTTTTCCTATTTAATGGAATTTGCAGATATAATGCATGTTATTTTCGTGAAAGTCTATTTAATAAATATATTATTATTGAAAATGCAGTAATTAAAACATTATTAATAGGCAAAGGTGTAGGAAGAAATAGGTTTGTAGCTGATTCTGATGCCAACAAATTACCAATAATAGGATTAATGTCATATGTTACTCTTGCACCAACTAATTTATTGAAGTTAATTTTAGAAATTATGATGATATTTAATTATAAAGGAATAACAAATCTTAAGGAAATATACCAAAAGGTTGATTATATATTTGGAATGTTTTTATGTTTATATTTAATACTACTTTTCATAAATGTTTGCATTATTGATCATAGGCGTAAAGTAAAGAAGTAAACCGTAAAATAAAGATAAATACAATTAAATGAATTAAATTGTAGACGTTTCTGCTGGATTGGATAATAGATTTGGAATTCTAAAATGTATTAAGAGAGATAATCGTTCTATAAGAATATTATCTCTCTTTGGAAATTAGAATAAAGTTTTGGAAACATATCATTGATATTTGAGTAGCTACTAGAAGGTACCTTGAAGCTGAACATGGCAGTGAAATAAAAATGATACCAGAGATGCAATGAACATTAAAGGTGGAAGCAGCAGTCCATTAAGCTTAAAATTTGAAGATAATGTAGGAGTAACACTTACAAGTCCTAAAAAGTTAATTATGAATGCAAATGAAGAAATAATAATGAAGACTCCTAAAAGTGTAAAAATAAATGCACAAAGTCAAATAGCTATAATAAAAACAAATTCAGGGAGTGGAATGACAGTATAAGGAGATTTGAATTATAAGTCAAACAATGTGAAATTAGATGGAACATATAAAGAACCATTTCCTGATTTTGATGATGAGCCAAAGTTAGGTAAAAAACCTGATCCGCCCAAAGAAGAAAAAGTGGATTTAATTGTGGGCTTTTAGCTAAGTGTGCTTTAGTAGCTGTGGCGGTGGTTGAATCAGTAGCTACATTTGGAGTAGGAGCTACACTCTTGATTGGAGCAGTTATGGCAGCTAAAGCAGTAGTAGGAGCAATTAATAGTACTGCGGGTAATTATTTCTATGCCGGTCTAGAAATTGTTGGTGGAGTAATTACTGTAGCAGCAGTGGGAGCGGTTATATTTAGTGATGGACTTAGCTCACCAGTTTCATATGTAGCAGCAGCACATGGCATAAATTCTATTATGGATGGTGTAAGAGATTTTAAGCATCTTGCCAATGGTGAAAATGATAAAGTTGGAACAGAAAATTATATTAGAGATGGTGTTTATAAACCTGTTGGAAAAGGAGCTGGTGGTTATGTTAGTTCAGCTGTTGATGGAAGTACAAAATTATTAACAGGAAAGGAGACTAATTATAACTACTGCTTATAGCGAAAAAGCTGAATTGGGCTTAGAAATAGGGAAAGATGAAGAAATTGGAAAAATAAATTGTAAAGGAAAAGCAGGAGCTATAGCAACACTTCATTCAGCGAAAGCTGAAGAAAAGTTTACAATACTTGGATTAGAGATAAGCCTTGAAGAAGAGGGGCAATTGGTTCAGAAGCAGAAGCTGGAATAGATGAAGGTAAACTTAAGGTAAAAGCAAAAGCTGCTGCGCTTTTAGGGATTGGGCTTTCAGTATCAGTAGGATTAGCGGATTCAGAGGTGATAAGATTGGGAGATATAAAAGAATGGTCATTTGGATTTAGGGAATTAAAATACTTTTTATTTAGCAGAAAAGTTTGTAAAATATGTGGAACAAAAATGAAAAAAGTAACAAGTAAAAAATATGTAGGAATGAAAAAGTTTAGAGGTATTGTGACAGGCTTATCATATGATAAAGCATATGAAGTTACTATTTTTTATTATTGTCCAAAATGTGATAAAAAATATTCTTTAGAAGAATTAGCAAGGGGACGGGAATAATTATGAAAAACAAAATAAAAAGAATAATATCTAATAAACTATATATAGGGTGCTTAGTAATTGTGCTTATATAATATATTTTTAGGCAGAACTATGTTAAACAAGCATTGTTTAGCACTACAAGTTAACATCTATTAGTCAGTATGGATTATTAATTTTAGCTATTGTAGGAGCAACAATTTTGGCAAGGACAATACTTTTATTAAGTATAAGCAGTGATGAGGCGATTGAAACTGTACAACAGAATATAGATAGAGCAAAAAATAATAAGGATATTAAATTTGAGTCTTAAAGTATAGAAAATGGTATATTAAAAGTATTATTGTTATCCCAAAGATAAAAAATCAATAGTAGATTTACAAAGCATTTTATAATTCGATAAAACTATAGGGCTAAATATGAGGAGGTTTTACATTCATGTTGCATAATAATAGTTCGTTTTGGATTATATCTGTTATTGTTTTGATTGTAAATTTACGCAAGTTGATTGAAAGTCAGCTACCTAAAAAAATATAAGGTGTTATTATTTATATCTAGAGCTATTTATTCTGGTATCTTTTTAGCTTCGGTGTATCATTCAGATATGATTGGTATGCACGATGTGTTTTTTGAAGGATATATTCAAAATGGTGCATATTTTGTGGTTAGGCCAGCACATGCACCTGTTCAAATAAGTGAATGGGATTATAAGTTAAATCTCATATTAGGCATAAGTACTTTTGTAACCTTCGTTATACATGTCATTGTGGGAATTTACGTATTTTGGGAAGAGTGAAGCAATTAATTATTTATTAAAAATTGATGGAGGGGGAATTATGGATAATTTATTTTCGGACATAATTGAAAGAAATCTGTTAAAAGAAGAAAAAATTCTATGGGCTGGAAAGCCTGTTGTTAGAAAACAGTCAATCCATAGTAATAAATTACAAGTTCTAGGTAGTATATTTTGTGGAATAGTATTATTATTTATGCTTATAGTGGGAGTTTTATTCGCTTTGCTTGGATTAATATTTATTGGCATTGGATATTACTTTATGGTGGGAAGGTTCAAAATAGAAAGAGAAGAGAAAGAAAAAACACTATATGCTGTAACAGATAAGCGAATACTAATATTTAAAGTTACAAAACGTGAGGAAGTAGTTAGAAAATACATTAATGAAATAAAGAATATTGATATATCTATAAGCAATGATGGAATAGGAACAATAAGATTTGGAGAAATTCCTCTGCATACTAGAATGTCTGATGCCACAGGTATTAAATCTACATTGGATTACTTTGGTGAGGGCATTCCTACATTTTATGATATACCTGATGCAAAGAAGGTTTATGAACTAGTAAACAGCTTAAAAAATGAGATGTAAATATTATTTAAATAAACTGCCAAAGTAAATTGCAAGCATTGGTGTTAAACAAGCTATAAAAAGAACAAAATTCTAAGGTATTAGAGCCATTACGTTTTGTAAAATATACAATGAAATACACAAATAAAAAGCGGTCGCAAATAATAATTATAACGACTTGTATGGAGATGGAGCTTAAGACTTTATTCAAAATAATAAGAGCTCGTTGGGATATTGAAAATTTAATTTTATAGAAGAGTAGATATTATCAAGTGAAATCTCGATGGTAATAATGGAGAATATTAATAAGATCATGTGTAATTATAGCAAAAGCTAAATTACTGCGCCCCAACCACATATGGCAGCGAGAATATGACTGAAATATTAATGATTAAATATAGAATAATAGTGATACATTTGGTAAAATATTATTAAAAGAGGAAGTGATAAAGTGTGGATATAAACTATGATGACAAAATGATACTAGATCCTAAGAATGATGTAGTATTTCAAAAGATATTTGGAAGCCCTGAAAATGAGGATATATTAATAAGCTTCTTAAATGCTTTATTAGAGAGGACGGAAAAAGAAAAGATAAGGCACATTGAATATGTAGATACAAAATTATCTGATGTAGAGGCAATAGACGATAAGATTGGAATATTGGATGTAAGGGTAGTAACAGAAAAAGGAATTCACATAAACGTAGAGATACAGCTTATAAATAGATATAATATGATAAATAGAACTCTTTTTTATTGGTCTAGATTGTATTCTAATCAGATAAAAAAAGGTGAAAACTATAAGAATCTTAATAAAACTATAACAATAAATATATTAAACTTCAATTATATTGAAAGTAAAAAATATCATACAACTTATCACTTGTGGGAAGATGAGGAAAAGACGAAACTTACGGATATATTGGAGATACATTTTATTGAGTTACCTAAATATCTAAACGAACAACCAGAACTTAATAACAGTTTAAATAAATGGCTTGCATTTTTGACTAAACCAGAAAAAAGAATTATGGAGGTTGTAGAAATGGGAGAACCAGAAATAAGGAAAGCAATAACTGTTTTGGATATGCTAAGCAGAGACCCTGAAACTGTGAGACTTGCAGAACTTCGAATGAAAAAAATACTAGATGAAAAGAGTATGATTGAAGGTGCAAAAGAAGAGGGAATAAAAGAAGCAACAATAAAGAATGCTAAGAACTTTTTAAGTATGGGGTTAGATGTTGATATAGTTGCAAAGGGAACAGGGTTAAGCATTGAGGAAGTATTGAAAATTAAGGAAGAATTAAATTAATAAAAATAAAAGTGTATGACAAGTTAATGTGTCAAGTAAGTTGTAAAGATGTAGGAGTATATATTTCTAGTTAAAGAAATATATACTCCTTAATTTTGTTCTTTACAACAGTAAAAACAATTAGATTCTGTGATAATTTAAATAAAAAATATTTATTCAAATAATAGCCAACAATATGGTATTGGCAGTTGATATATTATTTGTGATATAATGGAATAAATAACGCTTAATGTGAGAAATAAGAGAAATATACAAGAAAAGGACGGTCATAAGTTGATTAAAAGTAATGAGGAATATAGATTTTGTAGTTAACAATGAAATTAAAATTAGGGAAGGGAAGATATTTATCATGAAAGAAGATTTTATAGCGTATGACAATTTGAGGATATCTACTTATGAAGTTAAGTATATAAGAAATATGCATATAGAAAATGATTTAAATAATCATGCAGTTTTAAATCTTACATGTATCTTAGATGATGAAATGAAAGATGACTATGTGCAGGGCACTGACGAAGAAACATCAATTGAAGTATTTTATGAAAAAGGAGAATCTAAAGTTTCTTTATTTAATGGAGTTGTTACTCAAATAAAAGTTAAAGTAATAGATTATGTATACACACTATTTATTGAAGCTAAAAGCTTTGAGTATAAGATGGATATTGAAAAGAAAAAAAGAGATTTTCAAAATATAAATATGACAACTCATGAACTTATAGATGAAGTCATGAAGGCATATCCAAATGCAAATTATAACATAAGTATTCCCAATGAACCAATTGGCGAATTTATACTTCAATACAATGAAACAGATTATGAATTTTTAAAACGTATAGTATCTAGATATAATCAAATCCTTATTAGTGCAATGGAATTTCAGGAAATTCATTTATATTTAGGCACTCCGGAACTAAATGTTGAGTCAAAAACGAAAATAGTAAATTATAAAATCTCGAAGGCAGTAAGTGAATATAATGATGTGAAAAATAATGATGTGCCTGATGTATTAGAAACAGACTTTATAGCTTATAAAATAAGAACTCAGGAAATATTTAATCTTGGGGAAAACTTTAATTTTAAGAATCATAAGTTTTATGTAAGAAAGGCCATTTACACCATGGAAGGTGGAAATTTAGAAAATATATATGAACTGAGATCAAAAGGTGGTCTTAGAGCAAAGAGACTTTACAATATGAATATTATTGGAATATCAATTAATGGATCTATATTAGAGGTACAAAGGGACAAAGTAAAAGTTAAGTTAGAAATAAGTAATAACACAGATGCTTCTACAGCTTACTGGTTTCCATATTCTACAGTTGCAGCATCACCAGATGGTGGAGGGTGGTACTGCATGCCTGAAATAGGGGAAAAGATAAGATTATATTGTCCAACGAAGGATGAAAGCAAAGCCTTTGTTATAAATGCAATTGACACCCATGAAGCAAAATCAGGAGCAGAAGCAGAAAATGATAGGATGTCTACCCCAGAAAATAAATCTTTGCAGACAGATTCAGGGCAGGAAGTTAAATTTACACCAAATGGGATCCTTATAGAATGCAGTGGAGGACAAGCATCGGTAAATTTAAATAGGGATGGTTCTATAGAAGTTAAAGGACAGAAAAATATTAATCTTGCATGTGTTGAAAACCTTTCTTTAAGGGCAGAAAATGAAATGACAATCAGTGCAAGTGAAAGTGTAGATATATTATGTGAAGCAGGAAGCAGCCTTATTATGAATGAAGGAGATGAGCTATTGCTTACAGGAACCAGAGTTCATAACAACGGTTAAATTAAAACAAAATTTTAATATAGAGGAGAACTTAATATGGATAATATAGATGAAAAAATAGCAAAGTTAAAAATGCAGCAAAGAATTGAAAAGGAAGCAAGCGTAGAAAATAGTGAAGAGGGGGAAGCAAAGGAAGAAATTACTCTTGAAGAAGTAATAGAGCAAATGAAAACTGGAACAGTGAATATAAATAATACTAGCTTTAAATTTGCAAGTAAAAGTTTCATAAAAGGAAAGCTACAAATGCCAATGCCTTTAGGGTACTTTGAAGAAAAAGTAAATAATAATGCCAATGCTACTTTAGTAAATGATTTTGATGGTGTGAGTTTTACTTTAACATATATAGACAAAGGTGTCCAAAAACAGAGCTTTGCTAAGTTTAAAAAGGGGATGGAAAAAAACTTTAAGGACATGGAGCTTTACTTAGAATGGCTTGAAGAAGGGGACGTGGGAGAAGGAGCTTCAAAGGTATATTACGGAACTTATAAGACTCCAACTGGTAAAGGCCCGGTTTATAATCTGATTTTTTATAGAGAGCATAAAGGAACTTTAATTGTTGGAAATTACAATTGTTTCTATAAGGATATAAAAACCTGGGGGCTGTTAATAAAGGCAAGTGTAATGCTGTTAAGAATTATGAGTTAAAAGTTTAGGGAGGGGAATATAAGATGGATCAAAGCCAGGCAGTAGAAGCAATTAATTATGAAAAGATAAGAGTTGATGGTTATGATTTACAATCCATTGAAAATTTAAAGCTGCAAACCAATATAAATGAGCATCCAGTTTTAAGTTTAACTGGAGTTTTGAATAACGAAGATGATAAAGATATTGATTTAACTACAAATAATAAAACTATAGAAGTTTATTATGAAGGAAATGAAAATACGACCTTATTTTATGGAGTTGTAACTAATATTGAAATAAGTGTAGAGCTGGAAGTATATAGAATTAAGCTTGAAGCTAAAGGCATGACACATTTAATGGATATAAAGTTAAAATCAAGATCTTTTCAAGATACATCTTTGACAACTCACAAGCTTATAAATTCCATAATGAGTGAATATGGGAATTCAAATTATATTTTAAATATACCAGATGAAGAAGTAAAGGATTTACTAGTGCAGTTTGAAGAAACTGATTGGCAGTTTTTAAAGAGAATAGCATCAAAATATAATCAAGGACTATTTCCTGTTATGGATGCTAGGTTAATTCAATATGTTATGGCAGTTCCAGATCAGACTAAGGAATTAAAAACAAAAAGTACTAATTATAAGATTTATAAAGATTTAGATACTTATAATTATATGCTCCAAAATTTTCTTAAAGATGCCAATGAAGTAGATTATATAACCTATGAAATAGAAAATCATGAAATATTAAGGCTTGGAGATAACGTGAAAATGCAAGGTCATGCCTTTTATGTATATGAAGGAATCTATGAAATCAAAGATGGAATCTTAGAAAATACCTATAAATTAAGAATAAAAAATGGATTAAGGCAGGAAAGAGTTTTTAATACAAAGGTTATAGGAAGTTCTATTGGCGGAAAAATAATAAGAGTGCAAGGTGATAAAGTAAAAGTTCACCTAGAAATAGATGCAAATCAAGAGGAGGGAACAGCCTATTGGTTTGATTTTTCTACAATGTCAGCTAGCAGTGATGGAAGTGGATGGTACTGTATGCCTGAAATTGGAGATAGTGTAAGAGTTTATTTTCCTACTAAGGATGAAGATGAAGCCTTTGCAGTTAGTGCAGTAAGTGATTATAAGCAAGGAGCAGGTGAAGCAGAAGATAGGATGGGGAATCCTGATAACAAGTATTTAAGGACAGTGCATGATAAGCAGGTAAAGCTTACACCAGATGGAATTTTTATTTCTTGTGATAGTGGACAGGCCGAAGTGAATCTTACAAGCGATGGGACATTGAGTATTACAAGTCAAAGCAATATAAGTGTAAATGCAGAAAAAAATATTAAAATCGATGCTCAAAAAAGCTTTTTAATTAGTTCTAAACAGGCAATAAGCTTTGCTTGTGATAAAGGTGGAGGCTTAGATTTTGACCAGGAAGGGAAAATAAGAGAAAAAGGAACAAAAGTTAATAACAATTAAAAGCTTTAGGCTAAGAGAAAATATAATTCCTATTAATAAAGGAAGGATAGTTATTATGAATAGACAAGAAGCATTAGTAGAATTTAATGAAAAAATCACTAAAAATTTAATAGAGGAATATAAGTTGAAATTTGAAGAAAATTTTAGAGAAAATCAAGAAAAGACAAAAGCCTTGATAATCGAAGGTATAGAAAGATTAATAAAAAGAGCTAAAAATCTTCAGGAAATAAATGAGGGATATAAAATAGCAGTTTTTCAATTTGAAATTCTTAGAATAAATATCTTAAATGAAAGTTATAAAATATTTGTTCATGGGTACAATTCCCTATGGTATTTAGATAAAACTTCAATATATGAGGAAATAGATTTTAAATTTCTATTTGAAGCTTTCATAGAGCTTAAACAAAAGCTCATTAAAGAAAAGAAGATTTACATGGGTAAGGTAAATAACTATGATATCCAAAAAATAATTTTTAACTTAGCAGTAGAGTGTTATAAAGAAATGGCTGCTCACGTTAGAAATTGGTTTTGGAATATAGATGAAGAAAAATTCATGGAAGAAAGTTCTATAGAAAATTTCTACATTATAAAATGGAGTGAATATCAAGGGAAAAGTGAAACACTGTTTGCAATGGATAATAGGAAAAAGGATATAAAGGAGCTTTTACAATTAAAAAAGAGTCCAAAAGAAAAACTTCCTTTCGTATATACCGTGTGGAAAAACAGTACCTTAGAAAATGGTGAGTTTACAAAAGAAAATATGCTATTTATTAATTTTAAAGAAAGCAGGCTTAAGAAGATAGATTTTTCAGAAAGCAGCATAGTAAGAGGGCAGTTTAAAGCTACCTATATTAAGGATTGCAAATTTGAGAATTCAAAACTTATGGGAAGTTCTTTTGAAAATGCTGTAATTGAAGATTCAGATTTCAGCAATGCAGATTGTCTTGGAGTAAATTTTGAAAAATCAGAGCTTAGGTATGTGGATTTTAAGGGGACAAACTTAAAAAAAGCTATTTTTACAAATGCTAAATTTAAAAACGTATCCTTTGAAGGAGCAGATGTAGAAGATGCAGTGTTCAGCGAAAAGGATATACCATTTATTCATTTATCCTCTAGGCAGCTTCAAACTATATACATAGATGGAGGGAAGGAATGATGAAGTACTTTATATTAAAGCAGGATAGAAATCTTGAAAATGCAATTGAAATAGAAGGCTTTAATAATAGCCAGAAGATGACTTTATTAAAGGAAGATGAAGATAAATATAAGGATTCTACAAATGTTCTTGTAAAAGGAAATGAGAATAGTATTTATCCTGATCTTATTCAAGCACCAGTTTTACTTGTTTCAGATGAACTTCATAAAATTTTTAATCTATATGAAAATACAATAATTTATAAAATTGCTGTATTTTCAAATTTAAAGCTCAAAACACAAAAAGTATATAGATTAGTTCTTCCTGAGCTATTAGACGTATTAAGTAATAAGACTACCTACTTTAAAAATGGATGGGTAGATAAGATAGTTTTAGATTCTGGGAAAATAGGAGATTACAATATATTTCAAATAAAAGCAGGTGTAGATTACTATTTTATTGTTTCCTTAGATGTAGTTGAAAGCATGTTAAAGAGAGATTTATTTGTTGGAGTTAAATTTGAGGAGGTAGAGGTGGAATAGCATGGCAAGTGAAAATGAAGAGAAATATGGAGTTATAGCTGGAACGGCAATAAATGAGGCTGAAAAAGGGGTAAGTGATACAGTAAATGCAGTAAAGCAAACAGCTTCAATGGCAGAAAGGGTTGGCGGTTTTCTTAAAAGAGATTTTAACAATGAAATAGATTGGCTTAAGTTATCTCCTCAGGAGAAAGCAGCAAAAAAAGCTGAAGAAAAGAGAGCGGAAGAAGAAAAACAGGCAGAAGCAGAGAGGAAGGCAGAAGAAGAAGAAAAAGCAAAGGAAGCAGAACAGGAAAGGCTTGAACAACTTAAAAAAAGCTATATTGTACATACGGCAGCTATTGTATGTACTTGCGCACTTCATGAAAGTTATGTTGTCGTTCCTGTAAGCCATGGAGAATTTATACATGGAATTGCACAGCTAAATGTGGGGGATAGTAAGCCAAATATAAACGTAAGAAGCTTTGGAATATGTAATAGTCCTGGTAATCCGAGTGTGCAGGCAGCAGCTAAAAAAATAATTGAGGAAGTTAATAACAGGCCTAAAAGTTTTACAGAAAAAGTTATGGATTTCTTTTCTAAAAAACCATCTGAAGAAGTGGGAAAAGATTTATTAGCACAATGTGTGGGAGTATGTGATCCGCAAATAGCTACTGATTGGATAGATGGAAAAGAAGATGTTCTTGTAGATGGAAAGCCAGCATTACTTGGAAAGTGTACACTTCACTGCTCATATGGAGGAAAAATCACCTTATATACAAGCGGTCAAAAGGAATAAGAATTTTATTTGAAATTTAATAAGAGAAAAGGAGGAATTGCATGGTACTAACATATAAAGGTTTAAAAATTGAAACTCCCTATGATGCCGTTCAAGTAGAAGATATTAATATAATTGAGCATATTAATGATCACGCTGCTCTAGAATTAAAGCTATTAATAGAAGAAGGCAAAATATTTGAATGTATAAACAAAAATGTTAGTGAAGAAAAAGTAACTGTAATTAGGATCGATGAAGATACTAATGAAGAAATGAAATTATTTGTAGGAAAAATTAATAGCGTTACCATGTTCTATGAGGGCGAACTTCATATTATGAAAATTCAGTGTATTTCTTATACAAAGGATTTTGATATAAAGAAAAACAGCAGAACCTTCTGCAATTTAGATATGACTTACCAAGAAGTTATTCAAATGGTTTTAAAACCATATAGCAATAAAGCTTTTACTGATAATCTAACAAATGGGCAAACTATAGGGGGATTTATACTCCAATACGAAGAAACAGAATGGGAGTTTTTAAAGAGAATTGCAAGTCATTTTAATGGAGTGTTACTTTCAGAATGTACAGAAGAATATGGAAGATTTCACTTTGGAATACCTAAAATTGATAACCAAAAGGAAATAGAGTTAGAAGATTATGAAGTTGTAAAAGATATTGATAACTTTAATAAGCGTGAAGCTCTAGGCATTGAAGATAATTACCTTCAGGAATATACAACCTGGGATATTGTAAGTTCAAAGAAATTAAAGCTTGGTGAGCAAGTAACCTTTAATAAAGTAAAATGTGTAGTAGAAAAAATTCATACGGAAGTTTATAAGGAAGAAATTAGAACAATATATACATTGGGAATTCAAAGAGGTCTTAGAAGTACCTATAAAGTAAATCATAATATTTTTGGAATGAGTATACCTGCTACTGTCAAAGATGTAAAAGGAAATACCATGAGTGTACACTTTGAAATAGACCCAGAGTATGAAGTATATGAAAATCAGAAATACTTTACCTATGCCATAGAAAGCAGTGCATGGTATTGCATGCCAGAAAAGGAAAGTAAGGTGCATATATATTTTCCAACTAATGACGAAAAAGATGCAATTGCAGTCCATGCAGTAAGAGCACAAGGTTCAGAGGCAAAATATGCAGGAAGAACACAAAATCCAGATAATAAGTCCTTTTCAAATACCACAGGAAGTGAAATGAAGTTGACTCCAAGTGATATGAGCTTTGCAGCAGATGATAGCAGAACTGTATGTCTAACCTTAGCTCAAAGTGGGAATGTCTCTCTTGTAGGTCAAAATATAAATTTTACTGCTAGTGAAAATTTACAGCTTGGAATGAGAGAGGCTGAAGGAGATTCTCCCCCATTAAGACCTCAAAATATACAGCTTTCAGCTAAAAGTAAAATAGAAGTGGCTAAAGGTTCCATTGGAGTTCAAATGGTAGATGAAACCTTTCTAAAAGCAGCTACAATTAAGTATGAAGGGACCATAAAAGATCCTGCAGAGCTGCCTGATGAAATAGCTCATAGAAATGATGGAGATGCAGAACAAATAGAAAAAATAAACGATCAGGCAAAAGCTATGGAGGAACAAAAGATTGATGCTGCTAAGCAAAAGATGGGCTTTGGAGCAATAGCATTAGCCATAGGTGTTGCAGCAGTAGTGGTTGCAGCAACAGTTTTTACAGGAGGTTTAGCTTTAGCAGCTATAGGAGTCGGTGTCACTGCCGCATTAGTAGGTGGATCAGAATTGGCAGAAGGCAGCTCTAATTATACTAAGGCCCGGAGTGGAGATTATTCGAAATCCTATAATTTTATGCGGGATACCGTATGTGGTGGAAATGAAACCTTATATAATATTGTAAAGTATGGATCAGTGCTTATATCAAGTGTAGTAGTAGCTATAGGTACAGGTGGAACAGCTACAGAAGTATTACTAAAAATGGGATCTGATGCAGGTGGAGATGTTGCAATTAACTTAATAGCTGATTATGCTGACGATGGAAAAATAGATGGAAATCTTTCAGATTATATAGAGTCAGCAATTATGTCCGCGTCAATGTCAAATGTAAATATAGGTGTAATGAATAAATTTAAGAAATTAGAGGAAGCAGAAAAGCTTTCCTGTAAAACTTTAGGAAAAATTAGATTAGCTTCAGATGTAGCTTTAGATATGGGCAGTCAATTAGCTACTACTGGGGATGCAAACTTTACAGGCACTTTTATAAAAAAATATATTGGAAATAAACTATGTTTTTCTGACCCTGTAGATGGAGCAACAGGAAGTCTATATATTCCAGCAACTGATATGGTTCTTCCAGATATTACTGAAGAGTTCAAAATAGAAAGAAAATATGAATCAGTAAATAGCAGGGTAGGATTACTTGGTCGTGGCTGGACAGCTAGCTTTGAAACTTGTTTGGAATTTCATGAGGAGAAAATAAATGTACTTTGCAGCGATGGTCATATTGAAACCTTTGATCGAATTAATGATGAATGGATAAATGATAAAGGCGGGGCAAAAATTTATTCATTAGTAAATAAGGAAGGTTATTGGATATTTAAAGTTTCTACAGAGAAAAAAGTTTATAGATATAACAAATTAGGTAAACTAATTGATATTACTGATAAAAACAACAATAAGCTTTCAGTAACCTATATTAGGGAAAACATTGAAACAATAACCACCTTCTCAAATTATAAGTTATTTTTCACCTATAAAGATGAAAAAGTAATTGAAATAAAGGATGATTTGGACAGGACTGTTCAATATAAATATGCAGGAAATTATTTAACAGATGTTATTCATGTAGACAAAGGAATAACAAGGTATACCTATGATGAAAAAGGATATATAAGCAGTATAACAGATCAAAATGGAAACACTTATACTAAAAACTTCTTTGATAAAAGAGGAAGGGTAATACGTCAAGACTTCCCAAATGATGATTCCTGCAAAATAACTTATGACGATTCAGAAAAAGAAGTAACTTTTTATTATACAAAGAGTCAAAGAACAGAAAAAACAAGGTTTAATAAAGATGGATTAATAACACATTTATTCTATGAAGATGGAACTACAGAAGAATACAAATATGATGCTTATCAAAACAAGGTTTATATAAAAGATAGAAATGGCTTTGAAACCCACAAGGTTTATGATGAGTTTGGTAATTTGCTTAAGGAAGCCATGCCAAACGGGCTGATTACAGAATACACATACGATGAAAAAGGGAACTTAATTAAAGAAACAGATAATGAAGGAAAAGAAATTATCTATGATTATGATAGCTCAGATAATTTAAAGAGTACGAAAACAAAGATTTCAGTTGGAAATTGGAAAACTGAAAGTTACACATATGATTCCTATGGAAGAATTTTAAGCAAAACTGATGGTAATAAAAACACATTAAAATATGAATATGAAAACATTAGCGACTTAGAAGGAAAGAAAGGAAAGGATCCTGTAAGAGTAATTACAAGCAGTAATTATATTTATGAATACACTTATGATAAAGTAGGCAGAAACACTGAAATAAAAACAGATTATGGAGTAATAGAATTTGCATATAATCATTTGAATTTTGTTGCCAAAATAAAAGATGCCAATGGAAATATAACAATTAAAAATTATGATAACATGGGAAATCTAATAAGCCTTTATACACCAAATGCCTGCTCTGATGGAAGTATTTCAGAGGAAGGCTATAGATATACCTATGATCATATGGATAGACTTATAAGTATAAAAAATCCACTTGGAATTGTTGAAAAGAGTATTAGAGACAGCGAAGGAAATATAATAAAAGGAATAAATCCCAATTACTATAGTGATGAAACTTATGATGGAATTGGAGTAGAATATGTTTATGATAAGGATAATAGAAAAATAAAAACTATTTATCCAGATGGAGGAATTGAAAGATTTTTCTATGATGCAAATGGAAATGTAATAAAGCATATAAGTCCAGAATATTACCAGGAAGAAACAGATGACGGCTTAGGTTACAGCTATACTTATGATTCAATGAACAGGTTAAATTCTATAATAAATGAAGAAGGAATTGTAGAGAAGACTTTTGAATACGACCTTCATGGAAACATAATAAAAGAAATAGATAATGAAGGAAATGCTACTCTTTTTAAATATGATTTATTAGGAAACTTAATCGAAAAGAGAGTACCTGTAGAAAAAGATTTCTATGGAAATATTAAATATAACTTAACCTGCTATATATATGATAAAAACAGCAATAAAACATTAGAAAAGCACGGAACAGGAGCGGTATCTGAAAAAGGCATCTGTAACAATTATCATGAAATTTACTTTGAATACGATGAAGGAAACAGACTTGTTGAAGTTAAGGATAAGTATGGAGCAAAAGCAAGATACAAATATGACTGTCTAAATAATAAAACTTTTGAAAGTTTTAAAATTAATGATGGAACTACAAAAGCAATTCATTATATTTATGATAAGGTTGGAAACCTAATACAAAAGAAAGAAGAAATAAATGGAATATTTGTATCCCTAGAAGCAAAAGGAAAAAATGTTTGGGCAATAACTAATTACGAATATGATAAAAACGGAAATATAACAAAAATAGTAACTCCAAAAGGCTTTGAAATTGGAAGAGTTTATGATAAAACAGACAGACTAATAGAGCAGCATGAAAAAGATGAAACTAATGGAATCTTCAGAAGCTATGTTTATAAGTATGATAAAGCTAATAATATAACAAGCATAAGTGAATATTCTGGAGAAGAAGCAAAGCTTATAAGCAGCAAATATATAAGTGAAAATGATTATAGAGTCCATTGGTCCGAGAGATATGAAAAGAAAAAAGAAAATGAGAGGCTGTTTGGCAGGTTAGATTTTAGAGAGGATAAAAAGCAGAAAACTTATGTTTATGATGCACAGAATAGGCTTACACATTTTATAAACTTCTTGGGAAATACAACAAGGTTATTCTATGATAAAAATGACAGGATAATAAAACAAGTACTTCCAGAGCAGTATGATGAAGGCGCAGATGATGGAGTTGGAACAACTTATACTTATAATGTAAAAGGACAAGTTGTAGAAGTTAAAAATGCTTTAGGAGAAACCATAACTAAAAATACCTATGATCCTAAAGGAAATCTTAAAACTAGAGTAGATGGGGAAAACAATAAAGTAGAATACACTTATACTCTCCTTGGACAAATAAAAGAGGTTATTACTCCAAACTCAAGAAAAGAAAACAAAGCAGCTCAAAGCTATAAGTATGATGTAAGAGGAAACATTACAGGAATAACTGATGGAAATGGAAATGAAACAAGCTATGTACTAGACGATTGGGGAAGAATAATTCAAATAACAACACCGGAAGGCGGAGTTGAGAAATATACTTATGATTATGCAGGAAATATAACTAGTACAACAGATGCCAATGGTGGAACTATTGAATACATCTACAACAGCTTAGGACAAGTGTGTGAAATAAAAGACCAGGAAGGAAACAGTGAATATTTCTATTATGATAATGAAGGTAACTTAACAAAACACATTGATAGGAATAAAAACCATGTAGATAGAAGTTATAATCTAGATAGAAATATAGTTTCAGTAAAGGCTTATCAAGTCGATGAAGAAGCTATAGCCTTAGAAGCAAAGAAGGCTGAGGAAGATAGAATCAAGGCCATAGAAGAAGCCAGAATTAAAGCTGTAGAAGCAGCTAAAAAAAGGATCGAAGAAGGTTCAGTATTCACTCCATTAAGCCAGGGACATCGAAGAAGAAGCTTTACTGAAAGGGAAAAAGAGAAAAAAGAAAAACAAGAAAGAGGTCTAGAGCAAAGCACGTCCAAAATAGAAATAGCTGAAGACCCAAATAAAAATAAGTTACAAGTAATAAGCCAAAGATTCAACTACAATCCAGATGGAACTTTAAGAAGTGCATATACATGGAATATGCAGTATGAGTATTCTTATAATATTGAAGGATTATTGGAATCAAAAAGTGCTTCTGGAAGAACTCTTTTAAGATACACTTATGATAAAAATAACAATATAAAAACTATAAAAGATATCACCGGAAAGAGCAGTATTTATAACTATGATGAAACTAACAGAGTAAAGTTAATTCAAGATGATAATGAAAATACCTTAGCAACCTACGATTATTATAAGAATGACAATATAAAATCAGTAAGCTTAGGAAATGGTCTAAAAACAGATTATACTTATGATGGTGATGGCAATGTACAAAGCTTAGTAACAATAACATCAAATGGTGAAGTTTTAGTAGATTATAACTATGCTTATGACTTAAATGGAAACAGACTTCAAAAAGTAAGTTCAAAGCATAAGAATTTCTATACTTATGATTCAATGAATAGGCTAAAAGAAGCTAGCTATGACGATCGATGCGAAAGCTTCACTTATGATAAGGTAGGTAACAGATTAACTAAAACTACAAATGACATTACTGAAAAATATGTTTATAATATAAAGAACCAAATAAGGGAAATGCACAATAAAAATGGAATAAACTACTTTACTTATGATAATCAAGGAAATACAATTAAAGAAGGGACTTCAACTGGAAATAACATCTTTGAGTACAATACTCTTAATCAGCAGGTTAAGGCTATAACTAAGGAAGGTAACACTTTAATTAGCAGATATGATGCTGAAGGTTTAAGAGTTGAAATTGAAGAAAATGAAAAATTAACTAAATTTATTTTCCATAAGGATAATGTTTTAGTTGAGACTGATAAAGATTATAATGTAATTTCTAGATTTGCCAGAGGGTATGAGGTTGTTGCGGCTGATATTGCAGATTCCGAAGTAGACTCTAAATTAAATAGATATTTCTATACTGTTGA
>NZ_AUUU01000070.1 GCF_002760435.1 Clostridium sp. LS | reverse complement strand
AAACCGAAAAGGAGCATCGCTCCTGATTAAAATTTAATCATTTTGCGACACTCCCTCATTATTACATCATTTATTTTTTAATTTAATTTTTAATAAAATTACCTATGGAAATATAATTGAAAATACTTCTGTTTATCTATAATATTATTTGTATTCTATCTTACCATCAGGATATTGTGCAAATCTTCCTTTTTCTCTTGGATGAACAAAATCGTCACGATCCCATGGCCATCCCCCGAAGCCAGTGCTTCTATAATCATCAAAAGCATCCTTAATTTCTTTCTCTGAGTTCATTACAAAAGGTCCATAACTTACAACTGGTTCTCCAATTGGCTCTCCCTCTAAAAGCAAAAGACAGCTTTCCTCTGAACCATTTTTTATTTCTATTATTTCATCTCCTTTGAGTTTTACACTATGATAAACGTCAACGTTTGTTTCTTGAATATTTATCTTATCTCCTTCATAGAAGTAAAGTGTTCTGTTTAATGTAGAAGATACTTTAGGAAGCTCTATGCTAGCTTCAGGTTCCATACGAATTAGCCAAATTCCAACATGGTTATCCTTTTTACTTGCCCATGAATTAGGAGAAGAATCCAAACTATTAGTACCATTATGGGAACCAAAAATAAGTCTTATAGTACTTGTTTTGCCCTTATCATTTTGAGATTGTATAACTGGTATATCTTCTGCCCAAAGCATTTTATAATGTGGGTCTACGAATTTGTCTTTTTTAGGTAAATTCATCCAAACTTGAAATAATTCTAATGGATTATCTTCTTCTGTGTTAATTAAAGGAAACATTTCTGTATGATTACAGCCTCTACCAGCAGTAAGCCACTGCACATCACCAGCTCCATATCTGCCTGTTGCACCTGCTGAATCTGCATGATCGACATATCCATCTAACACTATTGTAACTGTTTCAAAACCTCTATGAGGATGCTGAGGAAATCCTGGGATAGTATCACCATGATACATATTCCAACCATCTATTCCACGAAAATCATTGCCAATAATTCTTCCTGCAAGAGATGCATTTGGTCCCATCTCATTATTCCCCTTTGGATAAGCATCCTTATGGTGTGCACAAAACAGAAAAGGATCACTTGTGTTCCATTGGGAACTTAATTTATCTATTTTAAGTACATTATTCTTCATCATTCTAACCTCCTTGAATACCTAATACTGGTTTCTATCATATTAATTCAATCTAAATTATCATTTAACAATTATTAATTGATAATTATTATCTATTAATTTAATTATACCACAAGGTTTATTACTTGTATATTATTCTAGGGTATTTCAAGGATTTATCCGATAGTAAGTTTTCTAAGTAGAGATAGCTGCTACACGTCCTAGACTTTGCGCCCATTGTGGGCGGCATTAGTTCAACTAAATTAAGGTGGAGTATAAAACTCCACCTGATAAGTTTCACTTTATAAAGCTTTTCTTTAGATACAAAATTTTCTCCAGTAATTCAAAAAACAAATGTCTAAGAAATCATTCCCAAAATTGTTTTTTCATCAATTCCATTTTCAGCTGAAATTGAATATGATATGCCATCCTTTTCCCATAGCGCTAAATTATATTGTTCACTTTTGTTTCCTTCCAAGTTCACGTTTACTCCATTTACTTTTACTGTATCCTTAACTTCATAAGCATTATAATCGCCACTTATATTATCGATACTTTTACCTGCTCTAAATTTTATATTGCTATTACCATCATTATAATCTACTTGTATTATTTCGTTTGAAATAACATTTATACTTTCCATTTTAAATCCTTTAGGTAAGTTTTTTAATGAATTGACTTTTAAATTTAATGCCTTTTCTGCATCATCTAATGTCTTATATTCTTGACTATAATTTACGTCTTTCTCTCCCACAGCTGATGCACTCGAAACACTATTATCTGCATTATTTTCAGATATTTTATTTCTCATTATATCTCCATCTGTCGTTCTTGGCTTTGTGCCAGTTGGATTACTATTTTCCTTATTACTAGAATTCTGTTCAGGATTTGTTTTTGATTGAATATTTGAATTCCCTATGGATTTATCATCATTATTTTGTGAAGTTTGACTTTTCACTGCCTCAGAGCCTGAATTTGATTGTGATTTATCTTTATTTTTTTCTTTTTTCCCGGTTTCTGAGCTAGTATTATTCTCTTCTTTCACATGATTATCACTATTATTATTTTGATTTAAAGTTTGATTTTCCTTATCATCGTTAGATATTTCATTGCCATCCTTATTATAAATAAATTGATTATCATCATTAATTTTTGAGCCATTATTTTCATCATCATGATCTTTTACTGTTTCATTCTGCTCTAAATCATTAGGTGCATTTTTTATAAGCATAGGATAATTTTTTGCTATACTTAAGCATAAAATTACAGTAAATCCTGCTGCAACCATCTGCATATTTCTTTTAAGGTTATTGTATTTTCTTACTTTTGGCAAAGTCATTTCAACTTCCCTATTTTTTACTTCGCTATTTTCATTTGCAGCCAAAACATTTTGGAGTATTCTTTTTTTCATATCATCGGTCATTACTATTTTATTTATTTCTTCATTATATTTCTTACTCAAAATCATACTCCTCCTTTAGCTCTTTCTTTAGCATATTTCTTCCTCTGCTTAGTAACGATCTTACTGTTGCTTCTTTCCTATTTACTATATTTGATATTTCAACCGTATTATATCCTTCATAATAATATAAATGAATGATCTCCCTGTATTTTAGTGGGAGTTTTATAACCTGTTTTAAAACATTGTTATCTTTATATTCATCATAATAAGGCATATCAGTCAATTCCACATGCTTTTTAAACCAGGTCGATTTCAATTTATTTTTGCAGATATTTCGGGTAACACAAATAAGCCAATGCTTTTTATGTTCTTCGCTTTCAAATATCTCTATATTTTTAAGCAATTGCACAAAAACATCTTGAAGTGCATCCTCTGCATCATGTATATTTTTCATATAGGAATATGCCAGTCTCAACAGCATATCTCCATAATGCTCTAAATCTTGTGAAATAATTTCATCCGTACGCAATGAAACCTCTTTCATTAAAAAACTCATCCTTCCATCCAGTAGCACAATATATAAATATCCAACTGTGTGCTTAGATTTATGTGGTAACTTACCGAAATCATAAATATTTTGTTCCGAAAAACTATGAAAATATCGCTTAAGATGCTAAGTTGTAGGTTGCACCACTTTAGCATGCTCCCACTTTCAGTGTGACAAGCTAAAGTGAAACAACCTACAACTAAGAATCTTTAACAGCTCATTTTCAAATGTTTTCTTCACAAAAATATTTATGATTTCTAGTGAAGATATCCACTTAAAATCTAACAAATATAGATAATTATTCTCTACACAAGTCCAATTCATAGTTTGTATATCTATAAACTCAAACAAAACTCTTCCTTATAATCCTTGTCCCTACTTATGTTACTTATTATTTAAGCTCTTTATAATATATAATTAAAAGGTACTTTTTATTATTTTAATTATATCATCTTGATTCATGCCCGCATCTATTGAAATAGAATATGACATGTTATTTACACTCCAAGTTGCAACTTTAATGATATTATTTTCTCCTTTTAATTTAATATTGCTACCATTTATATTAACAGTTGTATTAGTCTTATAATTATTATAGTCACCGCTTATATCTTGAATACCTTCTGCCATTCTAAATAGAATATCACCTTGTTTACTTATATAGCATATTTGAAATAAATCTCTTGATATAGTATTTATATATTTGATATTATACTTACCTAATAATTCCTTAGGTACATTAACTTTGAATTTTAGTGCTTTTTGAGCTTGATCTATAGTATCAAAGCGATCAATAGGATTTATTATATCATCTGCATCTGGATTTTGTGTAACAGTAACTGCTGGCTTACCATCCCATTTACCGCTTTGATCTACTTTATATCCATCTGGAGTCGTAATATTTACTCCCATTTCTCCGTTACTTAATAAGTAGTACCAATTTCCACTAGCCTTAACCCATCCTCTTTGCATTATGCCATTATTATTCATAAAATACCACTTATCATTTATTAGCTTCCATCCAGTTGTAAGCTCTCCATTAACTGAATAGATCCATTGTCCATCTTTATTTCTTACAAAAAAACTTCCTACTGTTTTTGCATCATTGAATAGAAAATTATAAAAATTAATTGGAACATATACCATATTGTCATCAATTATAGGTTCTGCACCTAATGGATGCATCATAGTTAAGCCTATAGCATTGCTGCTTGAATAATAATAACTATCTTCTCCTACATAAACCTTTGTCTTAATTTTACCATTATCTAGGCTGATAATTTTATTATCCTTATCTGCCTCAACTGTAAATCCAAGACTTTCTGCTGTGAATTTTAGCGGAACCATAATTTTGCCTTTATATATTAAAACACCATCTCTTCCAATTTCAATATTCTTTCCGCATATTGCTACCTTATTAATATCTACATCCTTTGGTGCGTAGTTTGATATTGGAATATCCTCTCCAATAATATCCGCTGGATTAGATTTATGTCTATACGAATCTGCTGCAAATACTTGTGTTGACATTCCCATAATTGTTACTGCTGTTAATACACCTATCATTAATTTTTTCATAATATCATCTACTCCTTCTAAGTTACATGTTAATTTTCCCTTTTATATTAGTAATACAATCCAACTTAGAGAAGTGTTGCAAAATTTTATAAAAATTTTAACCACTATGATTTTCATAGCGGTTAAAATTCTTAAATATATGCTTATTATCTTTTTATAATACCATTAATGTTTTCAATTATGTTATTTAATTTATCCATTTAATCCACACCTTTCATTTATACACATCTCTATAAATCACCATTCAGAAGCTAACCATTCATTAAATTTTTCGAACCATTATTCCAAAAAACATGAGTACATATGTTCTTGAATTAGATAAAAATTAGGGAGCATCACTTACGATACTCCTCAATAACACACTTACTCTATATCTGTTCAAATGGATATATAACTCCCCATTCATGTCTTAATGAATCCATAATTTTCATAATTCTAAGAGTCTCTTTATGTGGCATTTGTGGACATTCTATTTCTTTATTTTCAATTGCTTGTATAGCCACCTCAACCTCATATTCATAACCAGTAATTTGTTTAGGTGCATCATAAACTGCAATTTCCTCTCTATCTGAAGAAAATACTCTAATTTTTTCATAATTATTAATATTTTCAACAACAATATATCCCTTATCTCCATTAATCACACCTTGACGATCAGTTATGGCAAGTATAGAACTATTTAATATTGCCATTCTCCCATCTTCAAAGCATATTGTAATGCTGTTTTGCGCATCAACACCACTTTCTGTTTTTATTGCTGTTGATGAAATATTTTTTATTTTATCCCCAAAAACCATTGCTGCAAAGTTAATTGTATAAACTCCTATATCCAATAAAGCTCCTCCCGCAAGTTCTGGCTTCATAATTCTTTCTTTATGTGAAATTACATAACCCAAATTTACATTTAATGAAGTTACCTTTCCAATAACACCACTTTCGATTACTTCATTTAAAGTCTTTGCCATTGGCATATAACGTGTCCATATTGCTTCTGTAATTAACAACCCTTTGCTTTCTGCTAATTTCATTACTTCCTCAGCTTGTTTAGCGTTAGCAGTAAAGGCCTTTTCGCAAAGCACATGCTTTCCATTATTTAAGCACATTATAGCATGTTCATAATGGTGAGAATGTGGTGTTGCAATATAAACTAAATCTATGTTTTCATCTTTTAGCATTTCTTCATAGGAACCATATGCCTTTTCAAATCCATATTCATTTGAAAACTTCTCTGCTCTTTCTAAATCTCTAGCTGCAACTGCATATGCATCTACATTATCCATTTTGCTTATTGTTTCTGCCATTAAACCAGCAATATTACCTGCGCCTAAAATTCCCATCTTTACTTTACTCATTAGATCAACTCCTAAAATTTTATGTTTACTTCTAAAAAATCAAATGTATTCATTTACATTATAGAACTTAGAGTTAACATTAAGTCAAGAATTTTTTATCTGTTCCTTTGTAAAATGATCTGTTCCTTTTTAAGATTTCTTTTATTTCTGGCTCTTCAGCCTTTTTCTTTTTTACTCTTTCATTACTTATAACACTATTTGTATTTCTAGCTTTATTATTTATATCCTCATTTATATGTTCAGCTAATTCATAATAAGCTGCAACTTCATCCTTACATATTGGACCAAAATCATAAGGACAATTCCATTCGGAATAAATTATTATCTTTCACAAAGGTTTATAAACTTTTGAATTTGTGCTACAATCAAGTGTAAAATTGCATAAGGCACAATTAAATTGATTATAAAATTTATCTGATGTCTAGCCATTATAACGCTTTTTTGAATGCGTTTTAAAATTGGAGGAATATATGAAGAATAAAGATATAGAAATGATGAAAAAATTAATAGAAGAAAAGAAACAAAAAGGGAATAACACTAAAAATAATACAAGACCAAAAAAAGTTATAGGCAGAATGTTATTGCCATGTGGAAAAACAACTCAATAAAACTCTACCTATGAAAAAGCGAGGTAATATTATGATAAAAATTGATAACTTGTCGTACTCATTCCCAAATAAAGATCTCTATAATAATATTTCATTTACTTTAGAAGATGATCAGCATTGTGCTTTTATAGGTTCAAGTGGTATTGGGAAAAGCACGCTGATTGATATAATTATGGATCCAGAAAGATATATGTACGATGGTACCATAGAGATTGATCCGAATTGTAGAATTGGATATGTAAGTCAGTTTCCACAACTAGATAATACAAAGGAAACTACAGTTTTCGAGTATTTAGGTGGAGAATTTATTAAGCTGCAAAATGAAATAGCCTCTATTTGTACTGAAATGGAAACAGCTTCGGATATTGATCCCTTACTAGAAAAGTATCAAGGCGCTTTAGACGCACTTGATGCAATTGGTGGAGATGATTTCGAAAGCATTCTTAATAAAAAATTAAATCTTGCAAACTTAGACTACCTTAAAAATCTAATGGTATCTGAACTTAGTGGTGGAGAGTTTAAGCTTATTCAAGTGATTAAAGAAATGCTTAATGGTCCAAATTTAATAATTATGGATGAACCAGATGTATTTTTAGACTTTGAAAACCTTAATTCTCTTAAAAATCTAATTAATTCTCACAAGGGAATGATGTTAGTTATTACCCACAATAGATATCTACTTAATCATTGTTTTAATAAAATTATTCACCTTGAAAATATGGAGCTCCAGGAGTTTGATGGAAGCTATATTGATTATAACTTCACATTACTTCAAACTAAAATTGAGTTACAAGAACTATCTGCTGCTGATGATGAAGAAATTGAGAGAAACGAACGCATAATCAAAAGACTAAGAGATAGAGCAGAAATTTCAGGTGAAACTGCTGCTGGAAGATACTTAAAAGGTAAAATGAAATTTCTAGAAAGATTAGAAGCTCGTAGAATAAAAACACCTTTTGTTGAAATTAAACAGCCTTATATCCGTTTAACTACTAATAATGCTGTGGAAGAAAAAATAGCTTTAAAAGTTAACAATTATAGTGCTGGCTTTGATGAGATACTTTTAGAAAATGTTAACTTTGAGATTAAGTCTAATGATAAAGTAGCTATTATTGGGTTAAACGGTACTGGAAAAACAACCTTACTCAAGGATATCTATAAAAATAATAATCCTGCTATTGAAATAGATCCAGACATTGAAATAGCTTATTTATCACAAATTCAAGGCGAAATATTAAATGAGTCTAACACAGTCCTTGAAGAATTCCTAGATGCTGGATTTAAAACCTATGACGAGGTTGAAACCTACATTTCAAATTTTGATTTTGAGGAAGAACTACTTAACCAAAAAATAGAATCTTTATCTGGTGGAGAAAAAAATATACTTCAGTTAGCCAAAATTTCTGCAAGCAAAGCAAATATGCTGCTTTTAGATGAGCCAACAAGCCATTTAGATACATATGCACAAATGGCCCTTGAAACAGCCATAAAAAAATATAACGGTGCAATTTTAATGGTCTCACATGATTACTATTCTGTAGTAAACTGCGTAGATTATGTTTTACTTATTGAGGATAAAACAATCAGAAAAATGAACATGAAAAAGTTCAAAAGGATGATTTACGCTAAATACTTTGATAAAGATTATTTAGAAATTGAACAAAAGAAAATGGATTTAGAAATGAAAATAGCTATTTCACTCAGAAATACTGATTTTGAACGTGCAAAAGCTTTATGTGAAGAGCTTGAAGCAATCATTAAATCACTTTAAAGCTTATATTGTTTTACTTAGGAAGTTAGCGAACTAAATTTGTAAGTAAAGCTATATCAGAAGATTTATAAGTATTTTACCACATAAAATAGTATCCATAAATGAGAAAAAGGCACAATTAAAGATATAATCTATTATTTTTGATTGTGCCTAAATTCTTACAAAAAAACAAATTTAAATTCAATAACTATTGACACGCCTCTTATATATATTGATTTTATAAATAGGTCATTAAGTCCTATCCTACCCACTCGATTAAACTTCAATTCATATGAAAAAAAATTACTCAGCTGCTTTAATATGTCTTATTCTATGGTAATGTTAATTTCTTCACCTTTTTCACCACCAAGCATTATATAACCACCACCTGATAATGTCGCAGAATTATTTTTAGTTAATGCACTTTGCTCTGTACACACTCCTTCTTTTGTATATACTAAAAAACCACTATTTTTAGGTAATTCTACTGTGATTTTTTTTCCTTGTAAATTATCATTAACCTTATACCATATATTGTAGCCATTATCTTCTATAGTGCAAACACTCTTCCCTTCTGGTATTTCTTTTAGACCATCTTCACTAATTAATATATTTTCAGCTGCTTTCATATATTCAATGTTATCTTTCTTAAAGAAAGTATAGTCAAAAGTATCTCTTCCAGCTTCTACGGGAACCTCAACAACATTAATGGACTTATTTTCATCTATAATTTTATTAGACAATTGATAACCATTATCTAATTTAACAACCATAAAAGTTGATGCTGCACTCTTTGGTTCACTGTTATACTTATCTGTTAAATCAAAATATTTTTTGTTTTTTCTATTTTCCCAAGCTTTATTTACTTCTGGTGTCAATCTATTTTCTTCTAATTTTTGCCCCCAATATTGAGCAAGAGCTGTTTGTCCCACCCCTGGCAAATTAATATATAAATCCGATCTCAAATAAACCTTATTATCCTTTTCTTCAAAAGTTATTTTTTCACTACCATCTTGATTTAAAAATATTCCTTCACCATTGTAAATATACATCATACTTTTAGTTCTTGGGAAATATAACGACGTACCTAAAATTGTCATTGCACCACTTTCATTCATTTGAACCTTAAAAGTTTGTTGTGATGCTCCATATGTTCCTTCATATTTTTTAATATTCTCACCTATTAAAGTTTTAGTTGGTGTTCCAAAGGATTTGTCAGCTTTAATTTCTTGAATGATGCCTTTCTCCTTTAAAGCCTCAAGCAGCATATTGCAAGCTAATATTTCATCATCCGTATTACTTCCACCTGATGAAGTAACTGCCGCTGTCATATTATATTCAGGTAGTATAACAATAGAACTGTGATAAAATATTGTATCTCCACCTTTTGAAATAGCCTTTATACCATATTGATTAAATGGAAATATATTTGTTCCATCAAAACCAAGTCCATAATTAATTGTAGTATCAGTATTCTCTATGTTATCTAACCATAACCCATTTTTGTATTCTTCACTTCTCATTTCATTAACAGAGTTTACAGAAAGTAATTTGCCTTTCTTTGTGAATATATTTCCAAATTCACATAACTCCTGTGCTGTTGAATATATACCACCTGTGCCAATTACATTTACATTCTCTGGCGGTGTTTCTACTTTAGGTGCTATTGAACTATAAGTTTTTGCGAGCTTATTTCTATCAAAATCATCTTGTGAAGTTTTTGTATTATTCATTCCTAATGGTGTTGTTATGTTTTCATGAATGAATTCTGTAAAACTCTGCCCACTAACTTTTTCAACCACTATTTCTGCAAGTATAAAACCATCATTACAGTACACAGAAAATTTACCAGGCTCAGCATTTAATCTCTCTGATTTTAGTTGTTCTAATAATTTATCATGAGCAGTTGTTTCATTATCCTCGAATAACTCTGCTTTTGGACCTGCAGTTTGCATAATTCCTGATGAATGGTTAAGCAACATTCTAGTTGTTATTTTTTTATATCGCTCATCTTCCATTGTAAAATCCGGAATATAATCTACAACAGGCTTGTCTAAATCAATTTTTTTCATATCTACTAATTTCATTATAGCAGCTGCAGTAAAAGTCTTAGATACTGAACCAATACCGTACATAGTATCACTAGTTATAGGTATATCGCTATTTTTACTGTATACTCCACTGCTTCCTGATACCACAAGCTTACCATTATCCATCATTGCATATTGAACACTTGTTATCCCTTTCTTATAATCATTAACCAATGTGGTTGCCTTTTCTTTTTCATCTGCACTAATTGTAGAATAATCAGAATCAATTTTTCCCGTTGAATTTATTAAATTAAAGACAGATTTCACTTTATTTCCAAATGTTAAAGTAAGTAGTATTACTAGAAATACTACTAAAAGTATTATTGGACGTTTTGATAATTTTTTCATTTAATTTGCCTCCAATTTATTTCTGGTCGTGCAAGGTCTATTATATTATTTTTTAATTTATTCTTATCCACTAATTTCCACATCTGTATTATAAATATAATAATGTAAATAATAAAGCTTAGCAACATAAAGCTTCTAAACTATACACTTCTAAGGCTCAAATGTCATTTTAGTATAACAGCTCGACAAACTAAAATTTGTCTGTTGCGTATTATGCTTATTTAATGTATCAGCGACAAGTTAAATATGGTATGAGCATATCCTAAAAATATTTATTTTTTTCTTATCCAATAGTCATAATATCTCATATTCTGACCTACTAGTGGTTCTGGAGATTTTATGAAATTCATCTTCTTTAGTGCTTCTATTCGATCTATGGCATAAAGTGCAGCCTTTGTTATAATATTAGAGCACCCAAACCAATCATAGAATGGAACTACAATCAATGACATAATTTCATAAAGGGACTGGGTATTTTCATAGTCACTTCTTACATCTAATCTCATTAGCCCACAATTGTTATAGTAGTCTTCCGATTCTCTCCGGAACATTTCAATTGTTCCTATTACTTTGTCGTCTTTCTTATCAACTATTGAAAAACGCACAAAGGCCCTATTCTCATAGTACTCTATTAACCAAAATTTTATAGCATTCTGCATGTACTCTCTTCTTGAACAATAGAAATTATCACCATTACAATTATCACTATTGAAATATGGTAACGCATACTTGTCACTATATACACTGAATAAATCATCTACATCGTTTTCCTCAATTAATCTTACTATAAAATTATCATTTTCTAATATAGGGCATTTTTCATAAATATCCATATTTATTCTCCAATCTTCATCTTATTTTTTTCTGAACATTCTACTTCCAAATACTCACTAAATCGATTCATTTCATTCATTATTACCCTTCGCATCCTATCATCAGGGTGTATATTAGTTTCCCACCACCAGTTTTTAATACTGAAACATCCTGTTTTTCCAATTGGTTCTGGCTCGAATCTTGCGACAAAACGATCATTGTAAATTACAGGTATCACATAATAACCATACTTTCTTTTTGAGACAGGCGTATACACTTCCCATCGATAGGAAAAGTCAAAAACTTTCTCTAGCATAGTTCGATCCCACATAATATTATCTAGGGGTGCTATAAATCGTGCATAATCCTTATGTTCCTTACTATTTGAATAAAAATTCAAATCATTGCAGCCATAAAATATGTTTGTAATTCCATCAATCTGAAAGGCATAAATTGCGTTTTTTTCTACTAACCGATTCAGCACCTTCTTTCGTAATTCCTTATCACTTAAGAAGTGTCCCTGCCATGCACCACCATTCTTATCCCATACTAATCCCAGACTTTGAATTCTCCTTTTCACATACCAATCCAGAAAATCATCTATTGACATGTTATCCAATTTATTAAAATCAGATGGAATAAGCCTCTCAGTTAAGTCAAAATATTTCTGTGTGCCTCTTTTTTTAGCAACACACAGTTCCCCTTTGTTATAGAGAAAATCTAATGCTGCACTTGATAATTTCTTATGTCCCCACCGGCTCTCTCTTACTTCACCAATTGAAATATCTTTTGTTCCAGTTAGTCCATGCTCAAATACAAATGTTTTCACATCATCTAAAATATCAAGTGCTCCCATCTGTCCACGGTATCCCAAAGTCTTCAGAGTTGCACTTGCCTGCTCTTCACGTACTCTTGAAAACTTTGAAAAGTCCTTTGTATTATAAATACACATTTCCTTATCAAATCCATCTACAAGGCTATGTTCCTCATACAATAATGAGTATAAATATTCTGGTCTATATCCCTCTACACGTGCCTGTAAAACAAGGTCCGCATTACGACCAACTACATTAAGCGGATCGTACTGGATACTGCCTAGTCGCAGCATTATTTTTCGAACTCCCTCTATCCCAGTCAGTTTTTCATTCCCATCCAAATTATGATATTGCAACAACATTTTCTTAACTTCATCTCTCTCATAAACATTCACTTCTATTCCTCCTAATTTTTTCGCTCATCACGAATTACAACTTACCGGAGATTGTATTTGTTATGTCCAGAATCTTGAGGGGAACCCTCTAAGACTTTTCCAGAACTTTGCTTTTCCATAGTATTCAAAACAACTTTTAAGATAATCATATGTCAATTCATTATGGTTTTTGTCTTTACTTGCTTTGGTTGTTCATAAACTTCCATATATGTATTATAAATGTAATAGTGTAAAAAATAAAGCTTCTAAACTATACAATTCTAAGGCTCAAATGTCATTTGGGAATGCTTTTAGCAAATCAAACACGTTACTTCGACATGAGCCGACAAATCATTTAGATACCTATTAGCAAATGGTACTTAAAAAGTCATAGAAAAATAATAAATGATTAAAGCTGAGACTTTCTAAATATAAGAAAATCTCAGCTTATTTCTCATAGAATCAAAGGGAAATATGTGACAGCTCTATTGTATAAACAGTAGTGAGTTAATTCATTTAGTTAAATATTCAATTTATTTAGCATATTTATAATAAGGCAACTGAATTGCAATGCCTGTTTCATCAACTTTATAATTTGTACCTTTAAGAGGCGGTGCACCTGAAACTAAATTCATTCCTATAGAATAAATTGCATTTGCATGTTCACGTGGATCTTGCGCCACGGTACCTGTCATAATGCCTTGATTAATTAACTCTTTAGCTTCTGGTAAAGCATCAATTCCGACAACTGGAATATATTTAGATGTACCTCCTTTATTATATCCATATTCTTGAAGTCCTTTAATAGCACCTATTGCCATAGCATCATTATTAGAAATTATTGCTTCAATTTTATCATCGTAAGTTAAAAACATTGATTCGATAGCAGTTCTCCCACACTCTTCTAGAAAATTGCAGGTAGTCGATGTAAGCTCCTGAGTTTTTATTCCTGCTTCATTAATTGCTTGAATTGAATACTTGCTTCTTATGGATGTTATGTTGCTGTCAGATGGACCTTTTAGCATAACATATTGCATTATATTATCCTTATTTTTATCAAAAACTTCTTTATTAGCATTCCAAGCATCAGCAAGGATTTGTCCTTCTAGAGTTCCAGATTGAACAAGATTTGTATCAATAATAAAAGCTTTTGGATAAGTCCTAAGGAAATTTAATATTGACGGAGTTTTATCATGTAAAAGAATTAGTGGAATATTTCTTTGTTGTATTTTAGTGAAAATATCTTGAAGACTGCTTATGGTTTTATTAACAGGACGTAATACAAAAAGGTCAAAGTTTTCATTAAGTGCTTTTTCCATGCTATCATTTTGGATACCTTGATTCCCTTTACCATCAAAAAAAGTAAACTGAACTTTATTATTATTTTCAACCTGAATATCTTCTAAATTTTTTTTAATCTCATACAAAAATAAATCATCAAAGCTACTGATAAATACAGCTACTTTAAGAGGTGCGCCATTAGCTGAGTTTTGCATAGCATGCACACTAAATTGGCTTATATTAAAAATAAATAATATGGCTATAGTAATTGATTGAAGCTTTTTAAATATATTCATTTAAATCCTCCATACATTGTGTTTTCATTAGATTGTATAAATATAGACTCTCTATATTCATAAAATTTATTCATTACTAAACTTAAATAACTTGGACTATATAGAAAACCTTAAAACAAAAAGATGGCTGTGCCACGCTCCTTCGGAGAAATATGTTAAAGTATAAGTAAAAACCATAGAGATTTGCTTTTCTCTATGGTTTTAATTCTATAGTAAATATTATGCTTCATACAATATGTATCAAATTTCGGTTGGTATACGCATAAGTTTAGGTTATAAGTTGGATATCTAAACCTTATGTAAACACAATCAATAAACCAGTCATTATACAAATTCCGAGTATAATACTAATGGAATTAGCTATAGCTGGAATTGGATTATCTGGATCTATCATTTTACTATATACTGCTGATATTGTAGACAAGGGAGAAAATAAAACAACTACAATCATTCGTTTTGCCAAAATTGGAACTGGTAAAAAAGCATAAACAATTAAGCTGAGAATCACATTACCTAAATACCTAATTCCGAGCAATTTAGTAACTGCTTTTGCTTGATTCCTTGTAATATTAATTTCTAATATAATTCCTATCATGAGCATTGCAAGAAATGCATTAGCAGACCCAATCATCGAAGCAATTGTCGTAATTTCTTTGGGAATTGATATTTTTAATGCTGACATAATAAATAAAAATATTAAGACATCAAATGGAACTGTCCTTAATAAGGTCTTTATTAAATTTTTAATATTTAATCTTCCGCTACCATCTACTTCATTTTTAGCCAATGCATAGGATCCCCCAAGCACCATACAAGAATTCCCCATATCAAACATACACATATAAAGAAGAGCTGTGGGTTCAAAAAAACTAGCTGCAAATGGAATCGCAAAGTTACCTACATTATAACCAGAACAATTAATCATCCCTATAGCTTTTTCAACGGTTGAATTTCTACGCTCTATAGCTTTTACAAGAACAATATCAAATAAATTACTAGTTAGACCCACTAAAATAATAATAATTGCTACATAATTTATATTCATACTGCTTGCCCCAGCAATTAATGCCGCTGGCAATGTTATATTCATCACTATCTTGGACAAAAAAAGTCCATCTTCCTTCTTAAAAAAGCCCCTTTTCTTAAGTATATATCCTAGAGCCACAATAAAGATAAATCCTAATGATTTGACCAATACTTCTTTCATTTAAGCCGTCCTTTCATAACAAGCAATTTCCGCTAATTTATTTATAACTAAGGTTAAATCTTGTTTTATTATATCTTCTTTTGATGCATTAAATCAAACATAATAAAAATTAAATTCTTTAGGTACATTCAAAGTGGATCCTTCTAAGACATGTTATTTATTAAAGCTGAGACTTTCTAAATATAAGAAAATCTCAGCTTATTAATCGTTATTTTTCTTTTATAGATAGCTATTAAGATCTATTTGTTCTTTGAACTCCTCTAATCCTACTCTATCTATGTAATCTCCCAATCTTTCCCTGTTAGTTGCATTTTCTCTATATATTTCAATAACTTTTTCTACTAAATCATATACCTTTTCTTCTGAAACACAAAGTGCTATTCTGTCTGCTAATCTTGGCTTAACTCCACCTTTTCCGCCAACATAAAGCATCCATCCTTTTCCACTTCCTATTAATCCTATATCCTTAATTGCACTATCTGCACAACTATGAGGACAGCCGCTTACACCTATTTTTAACTTATTAGGTAATTCCATTCCATGATATAAGCTATCCAATTTTGATCCAACTGTTACTGAATCTTGAAGGCCTCTTTTACAAAAAGTAGTTCCTGGGCATACTTTTATGCTTCTTACACATAAGCCTACTGCAGCACCTGGGTCCATCCCTAGATCCTGCCAAGCATTATCTAAATCCTCTTCCTTTAATCCGACTAATGCAATTCTTTGAGCTCCTGTAACTTTAATAGCTGCTGCATTATACTTTTCAGCTACATCTGCAATATTTCTTAAAATATCTGGAGTTACAATTCCAGCAGTTAAATGTGGAGCAATTGCATATGTTTCCTTATCCCTTTGTACTATTGCTCCTTTTTCTAATAAATCAGTTTTCATCGCGTATCTCTCCTAAATTCAATTTTTAAATATAGATTATTCATATTATTTAATAATTTCTATCAATTATTCTATCATATTTTTATTTCAAACTCTAGCAAAATCATGATATTCAAAATATTCTAAATATATTAAGAAACCTTTAATATATGGTCTATATTAAAGTTAAGTTCTATTTATTTAATATCTTGAATATATATTTCACATTTCCACATAATATAGTTTAGATTACTTAAATACTTAGTTATAGATTATTTATATAATGAAAGGTGGTTAGATTAATGAAAAAATTCGCTCTTATTTTATCCATTTTTTTATTCTTCTCATTTACTTTTAATACATCTACTGCCATGGCTGAAACTAAACAATTTTCTCAAGGTTTCTATACAATGAAAGATTTAGCTTAGTCGAAAATGTTTCCTATAATGTTACAAATCACGAACCTTTCGTCGAAGGTCTATTATTTATCATTGACTCTGATAGAAAGATACAACAACTAATACGAATACCAGCTAACTCTACTGCAAATCCTTTAATACCTCTTAAAAGCGATTACCGTTTTATTATATATAATAATGTTCGTTTAAGTTTCTCATAAAGGGTACCTGTAAGGTGCCTTATTTATTTTGCTGTACACTTTGAAGTTTCATTTTAGGAAGAATGCGTACTAATAATTATACTTATTAACTTTAGTCATTGCATCTTATCCTCCAAGCAGTTCCAAAGATTAATGGATTCTTACTTCGACACCATAGCTGATTATCGGAGAATTATAATCATAAACAATGAGATACTCTTGATTCCTTGGATGGGTGTCAACCACATTGCCGACAAAACCCGCGCTAAAGTAAAAGGTGGTGAAAAGTAGCTATCTTACCCACTTTAAGCCATTTTATTGAATTGAGTTCATAAGCTCAAAGAAATAATTTGATTCTTGGGTTTTATAAAGATTGTACCAGGAATCTAGGGTTTGCGGTAAGAATACATCTAGAATTTTCAATATATGCAAAGCAAATTCAAGGGGAGCTATTCCAGAAGCAGTAACCAAATTTCCATCGGTTACTACACATTCCTGCTTATAATACTTTTCTCCATCATAGCTTGGGCAGACCATTTTAAGATACCCCAAGTCATTGCTTGTATGAGCTCGCTTATCCAGTACTCCCCCCATAGCAAGTCCTATTGTAGCACCACAAATTGCCCCTACAACAATACCTTCCTCTAAATATTTTTCAGCCATTCTTATGATGGGAGCATGAATTGCTTCTGTCCATGTATTCCCACCAGGTAGAATCAAAGCAGCAGTATCATGAGCATTACACTCCTTAAGTTCAATTTCTGGCAATATTTTCAGGCCTCCCATTGTAGTAATAGGGCTCTTAGTAATTCCTACCGTTACTACTTTTAGCGGCATTAATCCCTTTTTGTAGTACCTTCCCGAATTGATTTCAGTGCTTAAATAAGCTATTTCCCAGTCTGCCATTGTATCAAATACATAAAGATATACTGTATTCTTCATTTTCTATTCCTCCACATTCATTTTATTGTTACTATTTATTAGAGGATGTTTGCAAACTCCATCTTGAGCTATTATATATTATCTTCACTGACAAACTCAGTCAGTGAAGATAATGGGCCATCAAATCTTTAAGAATTTCTGCCATAGCATCTTTAAAACTATTTGGTTCAAGCACCTTTATTGATTTACCATATTGAAGTAGAATATGAGGAACATAGGTATTGATTGAGTCTTCATCCATTAAAAAATTAGCTCTGCATTCAGTTCGTTCTATGAGATGATATCCTAAAAACCAATGTGAACAAAGGTCATTCAATGCTTCTGACTTGCCCTCAATTACTAAAGTGCAAAGTCCTACTTGGCTTTCCACATTTGATAATAAGTTTTTTGTAAAAAACTCACGTGCTGAAAAAGCTTCAGGACGGTTAAACGAATTTTTAGTGCTTATAATATTTACTATTCTGTCTACCCTAAAACTACGAATTTCATTCCTAAGATGGCAAAATGCAATAGTATACCATTTATTGTTCCAGTAAAGCATCCCATAGGGGTCAACAACCCTATGCTTAAGATGCCCTTCATAACCTGAACAATATTCAATTTCCATAGAGCATTCATTAGCAACAGCTTGCTCGAGTTCCATTAATATAGGTTTGACAGCTGGATCGCAAATACGGCTGACCACTTCAAATCCGACTAAATGACGATTAAGAGCTTTTTCTTGTTCTTGATTTGAGAACATCTTTAACTTTGATGTTGCACTATTTAGTGCTTCCGTAAAAGGATATCCTGCTTCCATTGCAAAAGTTGCAGCATGTAAAAGTGATTTTTTCTCTTCAATATCAAAAAACAAGGGTGTTCGTATAAAATTGTTATGCAAACTATATCCACCGTTATGACCAGACTCCGATATTATTGGCACTCCACTAACACACAGTGCATCTATATAACGATAAACTGACCTTATGTTTATTTCTAGCCTTTCGGATATTTGCTTTGCAGTTATTTTTGTACCTGAATTCAGCATCCATAAAATTGCTAGCATATTATCATTTTTTGGCATAATGCGCCCCACTTCCCTAGATTTTTAATAGTATCATTTATAAATAAATGTAATGCACCTCATTGCCAAGACATATTTTTCTCATATTAAATTAGCATCTTTAACGCCCTTTGTTTGTTAAAGGGAATCAATGGGGACAGTCCTTTTTCTTCATAATATATAAACTAATACTAACTACAGTTAAATCGTCATAATTTACTATTGTAATTTAACCCTCTTCAACTATAGATTCGATAATTTTATACAACTGTTTTGGGTTTTCAATCATTGCTAAATGACATGCATTATTGACGAATCTCAAATCTATATTCTTTAGTATTTCATCTGTCAAATTCAAGTCATCAATTTTCTTTTCATAATTTGGTAAGTTTCTATCACCATACACCACATAAATTTTTTGCTTTATCTCTTTAACATAACTTGTATAATCAAAATCTTCTTGAATTGCATTGAATAATGTATTTGTATAAAACTCTTTTTCTTTTCGAAACATGTCAAAAATCTCTTTGCCGAATTCCTTTTCGTTTTCTAGGGTCATCAAATTCCGGTAAAATTCATTTGCTGGCTTTAAATTTGTATCTATCATCACTATTTTGTTAAACTTCATTTTGTATATCTCAACAAGTTCCAGAGCAATTATACCTCCTAGGCTATGTCCAATAACTGCATCATAATTATGATTGAAGTTTTCATAAACCCACTTACTAATATCATTAACTTTTTTAGCTTTTAATGTAATCTCATGCGGATACTCTACATAATCAACTTCAAATTTATTTAAATATGGTTTTATCCGGTCCCATATTTTAGTTGTACAATTCACTCCATATAACAATAATAATCTCATTTCTTTATAGCCTCCTTTCTAAAGTCTAATTTTATGTGTGTTATCAAAGTAAATTTTACTCAACACTAATCTACCACTATATATTATTTATAACATATATTTCAATTCATGTATTGTGAAGAATTCATTTAAGAAAAAATTTGCGTTTAAATGAGGCTGTGTGGTGCCTATCTCGTCATCTATCTAACACTTGTTCTATCATCCACGATATCAAAATAAGAATTCCAGCAAAAATAGTTGGCATACGATAAGTATTCCGTTATAATTTTTCTTAAATAATAGTTATTATTACAGGAGATTTTGTATGAATAAAAAGGATACTCGAGAATTAATAAAATAATTTTATAGTTTAGACAAAGAATAAAGAAAAAATTTTGAGGAGGTATTTACATATGATTAAACCTTTATTTTTAGCTCATGGTTCACCTATGATGGCAATTGAGCAAAGCGTATATACTAAATTTTTAAACAGCCTTGGAAACTCTATTAAACCAAAAGCTATAGTTGTGTTCACAGCGCATTGGACAACTGAAACACTTACTATTTCTGCTTCTGATTCTATATATGATACTATGTATGATTTTTATGGATTTCCAGAAGAACTTTATAAAATTAAATATCCTGCAAAAGGTTCCAGTGCTATTGCAGCAAAAATTCAAAATAAATTAATTAATTCAGGTATTGATGTAAAGACTGATTTAACAAGAGGCTTAGATCATGGCGCTTGGACTGTTTTACAACATCTTTATCCAAAAGCTAATATACCTGTTGTTCAAGTTTCTATTAATTATACTCTGCCTATTGAACAGCAAATTAAAATAGGTGATGCTATTAAAGAACTTGCTAATGAAGATATTTTAGTTCTTGGAAGTGGAAATACAGTTCATAATCTAAGATTAGTTGATTTTGATAGCACGACTATTGATTCTTGGGCCAAAGAGTTTGATGATTGGTTGATTGACAAAATAGAAAGCAACGATATAAATGCCCTTAATAACTACAGAAAATATGCGCCCCATGCTAATTTAGCAGTTCCAACTGCTGACCATTTTGTCCCTCTATTTATAGCTTTAGGCAGCAGCTTGGAATTAGCCCCTAAAGTTATATATAGAAATTATCAATTAGGAAACTTAAGTTATCTTTGCTTTGAATTTTAAAAATAACCTTGAGAATAAAACCTTTTAGGCTTTATCTCAAGGTTATTTTCATCTACTATATCTGCCAAGCTTGGTGTTGTAATTGATACAGATATTCATAATACTTAAAATTATATTTACCGAAATAGAAGTAACTTTGTTGTTTCAGTTGGTAGAGATAATTATTCACTAGGGTACTAGTCTTGTTCTATCCCTTGGAATAAGTGTAGTTTTTCTAACATTATCTATATCAAGCAATAATGCAGTTATCCTTTCAAGGCCTATTGCGAGTCCTCCATGAGGGGGCATTCCATATTTAAAATTATCAATATAACTTTCATAATTTGATGGATTTAATCCTTTGTACTTTATATTTTCTATTAATGCATTATATTGATGAATCCTTTGGCCTCCTGTAGTTATTTCAACTCCTCTAAATAATAAGTCAAAACTATGAGTTTCACTTTCTCCACAAGGCATTGTGTACATTGGTCTCTTTTTCCTTGGATAATGGGTTAAAAATATAAAATCACTACCAAAGGCTTCTTTTGCATGTTTACATATTAATTTTTCACCTTCCGGGTCCATGTCTCCCTCTAAGTCCGTTTTATTATATTTTGTTTTTAAAATCTCTAGAGCCTCACTGAACTTTATTCTAGGAATATTATTTTCTATAGCTGGAATTTTCACATCTAGTAACTTAAGATATTTATCTCCCTCAGAGCTTACCTTGTTTAAAATAAATTTTAATAATTCTTCTTCTAAACTCATTATATCCTTCTCATCCTCAATAAAGCCCATTTCTAAATCCATACTAACATATTCATTTAAATGCCTTGTAGTATTATGCTCTTCTGCCCTATATACATGACCAATTTCAAAAACACTTTCAAAGCCAGCGCCTACCATCATTTGTTTATAAAATTGAGGACTTTGTGCTAAATATGCCTGTTTTTCAAAATACTGAACCTTAAATACTTCGGTGCCTCCTTCTGCACCTTCTTCAACAAGTTTTGGAGTCGATATTTCTGTAAAACCTTCCTTAACCAAAAACTTCCTGAAACCATCTACTATAATATTTTGTATTTTAAATATAGAATTAACTTTTTCATGTCTTAAACTAAGCATTCGATTATTTAGCATAATATCTAAATTAACCTCTAGATTTTCCTTATTAATTTCTATGGGAAGCTGTTCATCACAACTTGAAAGCACCTTTATAGTTTCAATATTCAATTCAAAGGAATTTAATTTATTGTTGTTTTCTATAACTCTTCCAATGATACTCACTACAGATTCTAGCTTAATATCAATACCTTTTAATTTTGCATTTTCTACTATGCATTGTACAAGGCCAGTTCTATCTCTTAATATTATAAAAGTTATAGCTTTTAATTTTCTAAGCTTATGAACCCATCCTTTAATTTCTACACTCTCATTTATCTTTTTATTTAATTCATTTATCATTGTTCTTTGCATTTTTTTCACTCCTCAAAATATTGGTATACGATAATAAGGACAAAATTTTATTTCAATCCTTCAAGTAAAAATCAGCCTAAGCTGTAGCTATTATAATAATTGTCTATAAAAAATCCCCTCCAGCTAAAACTTAACTGAAGGGGCGAAAAATCCGCGGTACCACCCTAATTAGCATAAATAATATACATAGTTAAAATTGAAATAATACATAAAATGAACAGGCCTTAATTCATTTTAAATTGAAATACAAAAAGCTTCCACTTCATTATAGAAGTGAAAGCTATACTTCACGGTACCATTCTACTTTGACTAAGTACATAACTTAAGCCATCTTAAATCCCTTTAACGTGGGAATCCGTCTTATCTTACTATTATTTTCAGATAAGCTTCTCCGAGATGTCTTCAATAAAACTTTTCTCATAGAGCTTCCACCATCCTCTACTCGCTTAAGATACTAAGATAATATTTACTATTCTCTTCATAGAATTTGTATATTTATTGTATAGTAGCAATAAAATTCAAACTTGTCAACATTATAACTTAATTAATCAAAATCTTTCTCACTATGCTGGTCTTTTTTATACAAAGCAATTAATTCATATTGTATTCAATCAAAATATAACGTTCATTTCCATCTTGATTAATTTTTTCTATTGTTGCGGTAACTTTATTGCTTAATTTTGGCACTTCATCTCCACTAGCTCTCCACTCATCAATGGTGCCATGAGAATCTCCAGTATAACCACTTGAAGCTGTATAAACACTAACTTCTGCTTTATATTTATTATTTCCTAAATCATATAGCTTATCAATTTGTGAGAAAGTATATGCATCCCCTGAAGCCATTGTAATCTTATAAAGCCCATTTTCAAAAATATATTCACCTGTATTTTTATGTTGATTTACCTTTTTCCCAAAATAATATAAAGCCTTTTCATCAACATCTTCGGCTTTAATGTAACCTTTATCACCCTTTAACTGAATAAGCTTAAAATTATTGATCATGATATGCCCTATTCCAAAAGCTATGAGACTGCTATCATCAAGTTTATCTTTTTCAAAAGATTTTAAATGTACTTCCGAGAAATTACTAAAAAAAGTATCTAACTTCTTTTTTAAATTGGCATCTATCATAACTTCTTTTGAATCTTGATTTGTAGTTTCAACGGGCTTAACTTCCTCTTTGTTACTTGAATTTGGACTAATATTATCCTCACTAGCTGTGTTTTGATTTGAAGGGCTTGTCTCTACTTGTTTAGTTGCTTCCCCACAGCCTGCTAGTAAAGTTAATATCATAGTAACAGTAACTATCTTGTTAAAATATATTACTTTATTCATTTTTCAAATCTCCTTTTAGCTCCTATTAGTTATTTCTTGACATATGGATCTCTCCACTAATTAAGAAATCAAGTTTGCTTACAGCCGTATCTTGTAATTGTATAGCTTCAATTATAAATAATGTTAATGCTTGTTGTCCTAATCTCTCCTTAAAATTATCATCAAAGCTTTGCTGAATAACAATCAGTAAATTTTCTGACGCATATATTTGAGATGAATCATACACTTAAGGAATCGTAATATCATTTAATTGTTTCTTAAAATCACCAGCTATTTGTATAACCTCATCAATTGAATAATTAGATACCTCATTAGGTTTGACCTGTATTTCTGATTTAACATTTGTTTTTATGTATATAAATACTTCTTTATAACTCCCATCATTCAGTCTAATTTTAATATTTTCTCTAAGATATTTAGGAATTTCTTCCCACTGATCGGCAATCCAAATTTCTTCTTGTGTTAATTCTAAGACTTTACCTTGTATAGATTGACCAGCTTTCTCTTTTACATAATAATATCCATCTGAATCTGCATATACTGAGTGATTTTCCAACGTCGCATCAATCATATTAATTTCTCTACTAAATAATATTTTTTGTATTTCTATATCCATTAATGTTCCATATGAAAAAAGGTAAAACTTATTCATCTTTACACCACCCCTTAAAAATATTGCAATTATTTAATTATACCCAATATGACCGTATACAAATCTTTTGACATCTCAAGACCTTGTTTAGTTATACTATTCACTTTATATTAAACATAAAAAATAATTTACTATAATAATTTCTATATAAATCCCTTATTTTTTATATTACTCAAACTAATCCCCTATATTATCTAATTATTCAAATCTTAATTTTTAATATTTCTTTCTTACTTAGTTTTGAGTATTTTCAGCTTTTTATGTTTATTATAGCATATTATTTCCATAACATAATTAAAGCTGAAGCCTTTAAATTCAATGTTTATATATTCAACCTTACACTATAATTATTATTTTTTAGGTAAAATTTTAATAGATAGAATATTCAAAATATTTAGAGTATGGTATAATATTATAAAATATATAAAGGTGGTATGCTTTATGGAAAAATATAGGGATCATGAAATCATCGTAATACAGAATAATGAAAATCAATACCCATATAAGGCAATTGCAAAAATAGGTAATACCGAAATAAAGCATAAGGGACAAAGTGAGTCCGAAGCAATTTCTTTAGTCAAGCAAAGCATCAATAAGTTAAAATCCAAAAATCTACTTTAACTGTGGTAAATGTAAATCCAAAAGAATTAAAATTGTTATATTTAAAATATCAGGTATCGAAGCTACATAAAACCCTCGACTAATGTCGGGGGTTTTACCTATTTAACTGACAAAATTTATTTTGTTTTATAAATTTATCATCTGCCTCTGCTTTAATTCCAAATTCATATACACTACCTGGATTTATGATAGTATATGAAGCTCCTGTATCTACAACAACATTTTTAAGCGATAGTATATTTTCTTTATATCCAATATTCATATTAACAAATAACAATCCATTTTTATATTCTAAGTTTATCAAAATGCACCTCTTAATATTGGCATTTGTACTATATTCATTCATAATTCAGCCTTTGATGTATGAAAAACAAAAGTATCGCCTTTGCATTTAATATATTTTCTTAATGCGAGCCTACACCTCGCTTTCAGCGGTCGCGATTTTTATACTTTCCTAGACATAAAAAAAAGAATTGCATATAATTACAATTCTCTTTAACTTAATAAAGTCAATGGGATATATAATTTGTTCTTTGCATATTTAACAACTTAATTACAGCTTTTATCTCTATCAAACTCTCCAAAATACAATTCTTTAGCTTTATCTAGCTTAGGAAGCATTATTTCTGCATATCCATCTGCATGTGCTGAAAGATCGCTTGTCTGCAATTTTAGTAATCTTTCAAAATTTTCTTTTCCAATGCTATTTAAAGCCGATTCTATTGCATCAATATTAGCTCCAATTTTATCGTCATGAATTTTTATTAAAGTACATACATCCTTTATTATACTTTCCTCATACCCAAGTCTACTTAACACAAGCTTGGAGATTGTATTGCTAACCTCCTGATGTCCAAGATAGCTTGTCTTATCATTTACCTTTTTCTTAACATAAGGCTTTCCAATATCATGGAATAAAGCTGCAAGCTTAAGTATCAAATCATTTTCTACTCCTGCAACTACATGAAGAATATGAATATAAACATTATATTTATGCGCTCTATGCTCATGTTCACATTTATTACATATTATAAGTTCAGGTACTAGTTCTAATATTTCATCTTCATGAGATAAAATTTCTTCTCCTTTAATATTAAGGAGTATACTGCTAAGTTCATTTCTATCATTACTATAACTCATCTAAATCCTCCTAATTTACGAAATACTCTATTTTCTCGCTATTTTGTTACTAAAATTTATAGTAACAAATTACTTTTTAAGATTTATGATATTAAGATTCTTCTTTGTTATAAATAGTAAATTAAATCCTTATAAAATCTCTTAACTTCATAATCCTGCAATCCCGAAACTTGTCCATCTCCAAGTTCCATAACAATCCACTCTCCATCACATTTTTTAGCTATATCAACAGTAAAGAAGTTACTTTTTACACTTTTAAGTTTTTCTAATACTTCATCTACAAACTTAGGGTATTCATCTATCCCTTTACCATCCCAATAACCTATTGTACAAACAACCCTATAGTTAAATATAAATAATCTCAATTCATTTGAAATTAGCATTCCACTCTTTTCATGAAATCCAATTGATTCTAAATGAACAAATTCTCTTAAAACTACGCCTTGGTTTAAATCTTCTCCCTGACCTTTAATAAAATTATTAACTATTTGAAGTGCTTTTTCTATTTCTGAAGCATTTTCAATATAACAGCTTTTATACCATTCATGTTTGCGGGATTTAACGTAATCTTTAACTATTACCGATTCTTCTCCAAATTCTTTTAACATCTCTATGATATCTTTATCATTTGGAATACCATTGCTCCATATTGTTTTCGGTGTTAATCTTTCCAAATGTTTATACCAATTAGGTAAATAATGAGCATTTACATATTCCATAGGGCTATTCATAAGATAATAATTCTTTTCTGCAAGGTTATTATAAAGGCATTCATAATCTTTAGGTTTAAGCATCCACCCTCTATAAATTACGCTGCAATTTTCTTCACTTAAATTTACATTTACTTTACCAAACTCTAGTAAATCTTCATAACTAAATAAAAGCACATTGAACCCATTAGCTTTTGCTTCTTTATATTCTTCTGCATAATCTATATCTGGTTTTCTCTTATTAAGTGGATCGCTGCAAAATAAAAAACTAAAATCATTCTCCATATATCAATTCCTCCTGTAAATCTAAAACTTCATATTAATAGATAGATAATAGTCCTAAAAATTACACTCATCAATTGTATTAGTTAATTCAGCCCACCTTGCAGACAATAGCTTTGCATAGTCTATATCAAATAATCCATAACAGCCCAAAGAATATCCATCATTAACTTCAATTAATAAAGTTTCCCCCTTATCAGTCAAACCAAAATCTATGGCGTACCCCTTTGGTGCAGATTTAAATTGCGCTACAGCATTTTCAACTACCGAAGGATCAAAATGCATTTTCCAATCTCCTCTATATCTTCTAATGTCTAATATTTTTCCATACCAAACAAAACATCTCCACTCCGCAACGAAATTTACAATCTCCGAACAGAAAATATCAGGATCTTCATTGTAGGTGCCACAACCAATTAAATCCTTGGTGCTTCTGACTACTACTCCAGTAAACTTCTTATCTTCAATTGGTTTAATAAAAACATTCCAATTGTCTGGATTATTGGCTATAACACTTAATTTCGTTTTCCAAACTTTTCTTCCTAAATAATTTTTTAATTCTTCTGGGTAATCAATCTCAGGTGTTATAATATTGTACCTGTGCAATGCCATTCTTACATCATCAACAAAGCTTACTATTACATCTTCTTTTGAATTATCCTCTAACTCTTTTATATTTTTAAAGAATTTTATTTCAAATCCCATTTGTTTAAACCCGCTAAATGCTGCAAAAAAATTACGATTTGCCATTTCGTTATCAAAACTTTTTCTTATATAAACTTTCATAAAAACTCACTCTCAATTATCAAATTTTTTATTCTATCTATTTAGTTTTAATTCTTCGAAAGTCATCTTTCTTATAATCTTTATTTTACCATCCCTATCGTCGCAAAATTTAGTACCTGAATCATCTGCTAAAAATGGTTCTCCTTTATCAAAAATTATATCCCAATATTCACTGATATCATCGCCCAAATATGTTCCATCAGTAATTGTCTTACACTGCAATATAATTGATAATTTATATGCAAGATATATATCTATTCTAGCTTCATTTTCTAAGTCTTTTAATGAACTAAATTCTATAATTAACGGGAATTCACTTTTATTTCTTCTTATTTCATAAAATGCTGAAACATCATTTTCCATAAAAGTATCTATTTTTAATCGCCTTAGTATTTCCACAAAATCTTCATACCTTGCCAAATCATATTCATTGCATTCTTTCAAGTTGAATTTCTCTTTTATAAAAGAACATACTCTATTAATATTAATTTCCTTGTCAAAACCTACCCATACAAAATCCATTAATTTTGCCCGCCTAACCTCTAATTATATACATTATAAATATATTTTACCACAAAACCTGCTAAGAAAAGTCAACACTTTTATTGCAGGTTTTTTAAAATAATATTTATATTTGTTTGCATAGCAAACAAACCAACCATATATTCTGCTTGGCTCAAAAAAGAGCTTACTTTAAGTAAACTCTTAGCAAAATACAATATTCTATTTTTCCTATGTTATGTTAGTAAAATTCATAGTCAGAATCTAATGCTCGCTTAAAGGTTATTATCATTGACATAAAATCATTTAACTGAATTTTTAATGCTTCTTCTCCACTTACAAGTAAATTTAATGCTTTTTTATTATAATATAAAATACGATTCTCTCCTGAACTTACGCCTATATATCCTAAATCTACTTCCGAGCATTTGCAACAATCAATAAGCCAACTATGAACTGATAAAGAATTTTCTACTAATCTGGTCATATTCCATCTATTAATTTCAAACTCAAGTTTTGTATAACTATTAAGCATTGTTTCATTAATATTAATTCCATCAATATGTGCTTTTAAATATGGTGTTACATGTCCATAAATGCCACTATCGTCTTTTGATATTTTTGAGTACCCCTCAGTAAAATCCCTATAATTTTTAATACCATTATCTTTTTCCCATTTTCTTTTAATTTCCCAAGTATTCCACCCTTGGAGATATCTTATCACATTATAATCAATATCAAATTCCAAACCGCAGTTTCTTTTATCATCATTATAGGAACCATGAGATTTTATATAGTCATAAACTTTCATCTTTTTATTGCTTGGTATAATAGCTACTATTGACTTATTATCGCTATTTAATGATTCTTTAAATAATGACATCATTGAAATAAAATCATTATATTCCATTTCAATGTGGCTATCCCCATCTAACAATAAATTCACTGATTTATTATCATAATATAATATGCGGCTTCCATATGTCTCCATATCTATGTACCCAAGCTTTGCCTCTACATATTTACAACATTCAATGAGCCAATTATGAACCGACAAAGATATACTGATAAATTGACTCATATCTGATGTTACAGCTGTAATTTTAATTAAACAATGATCTTTACATTGTTTATCATGTATATCAAATCCTCCGATTTCAGCTTGAAATTCTGGTGTAATATTACCATTGCAATTATCATATTCCTTAGGTATCATCCAACAACTATCAAATTCATTTTCTTTAAAACAGCTAAGATCATAATCTTCTTCAAAGCTCTGCATTATTTTCCAATCATCCCAACCCTGAATATATTTTATAACATTATGATCAATGTTAAATTTCAAACTGCAGAAGCTTCTATCATCTCTATAAAATGAGCCATGCAATTTAATATAATCATAAATTTTTTCTTTCTTATTATTTGGTATTAAAATCATCATTGAATAATCCAATCCCACTTATTTCACCTCCTTGTAAACTGTATTTACTCATCTTCAATATATACATTACAATTTTCATCCTTATCTCCTAAATATGAATGTTGGCATTATTCAAGTTAAAAACTAAAAGCATAAAGCACCTTGTCATTTTTACCTATTGGCGGAGCTCCTTCACTAAATCCAATTATCTCTTCATTTTCATCTGTAAC
>NZ_AUUU01000069.1 GCF_002760435.1 Clostridium sp. LS | reverse complement strand
ATATTGTCAGATAAGTTTTATTTCTATTTTTTCATAGCTCACTTTACACTATCTTAAATAAAGAAATTACTCAACGCATAATATAAAAACTTATTAATCAAAATTCATATGTATTATAGAGTCATAAAACCATCTTACTACATTAATCCAAAATATATATCCCATAGTTTAGAAATAACTTCATTGGTTATTTTTGTATTGTACGTCATCATCTCATGCACTAAGTGATTTTCCAACTTTTTGCATTTAAGGAGATAACTATCTATATTTTCGCTTATAAATTTATTTTCAAGCTGCGGGTTACCAAGAATATCTAAAAGAATTTTATTTTCTTCATTTGAATAAAATTTGTATTTTTCTCGTATAATATTTGATATTTCTTCTGGAGGAAATAAGTGACACCTTAAAATAAACTTCCTTCTAGACATATCAGTGATATAATATTCTATCTTCTTTTTTAATAATACGTATAACTTTTCTTTTATTGAAATATCATTGTCTAATTCTTCTATACCACTAAGGTACTTCATATAATCATTACAAATCTCATCATAGATATAAAAAAATAAATCCTGTTTTGATTTATAATAAAAATATACTGTTGATGCCTTAACTCCTACTTCACTACAAATATCTCTAATATTCGTTGCTTCATATCCATTTTCTAAGAAAAGTTTAAAAGAAGTATAAAATATTTTATCACTTGTCGTATTTTCCAAAACACTTACCACCTTCTATAAATTTCAATCATTTTTTAATTTAATATTCTCTTTTAAAATTTTATATTTTACATATTAAACCAAAGTTATGTATATAACGTTCGTTACATAAATCATATCACTGTATTTACAGTGATTCAATTTAATTTATACTGCATTTTTACCTATAATTCGACTTAATTACTAGCTAATATATAAGCCTCATATTGAAATATTAACTTGTTCCTAGGCGTTTACCTGCCATCTTTATATATAATTATTATTTAATTTTTAATTTAAAAAATAAAAACACAGTGTTTCCTAGCAAACACTGCATTTCATTACATTGTTTATTTAAATTAAATATTCTACTACATCCTGTTAGCAATAGAAACCAAAATCGTGAAATAAAATGTACTTCCTTTTCCTAATTCACTATCCACAAAAATTTCACCACCCATAAGTTCTACAATTTTTTAGATAGAGCAAGCCCTAGCCCAGTTCCTTGAAACCGCTTTGTATTACTGTCATCTAGCTGAGTAAAATAGTTAAAAAGTTTTGGAATATCTTCTTTTTTAATTCCTATACCTGTATCGCATATTGAAAACATTAACAAAACTTTGGTCCCTAAAGATTTTAGTTTCTTAATTTCTAAATGTATTTCACCATTCTGTGTAAATTTAATAGCATTTCCTAAAAGATTTGCAATTATTTGATTTAATCTAAAAACATCCACAAAAATCTGTTCAGGGAGATTGTTTTGAATATGAATTTTAAAAGTTATTTTTTTATTATAAGTTAAAGGTGCATAAAAATTTTCTATTCTATTAATGAAACTCTCCATATAAATCCATTCAGGTACAAGTTCAGCATTTCCAGATTCTATTTCAGAAACATAAAGTATATTATTAATAATTTGGAGTAAATCCATGGCAGATTCTTTAACTAAATTAACCCTTTTCCTCTGCTCATCATTCAATTCAGACATTAAAACTAAATCAGTCATCCCGATAATTCCATTCATGGGTGTTCTTATCTCATGACTCATATTAGCTAGGAATTGGCTTTTTGCTTTATTAGCTTCTTCAGCTTCTATTTTTGCTGTATGTAAATCCATGTTAACTTGTTCCATTTCAATCGTTCTATGTTTAAGATCAGATATTAGTGTACATAATTCTTCCGCCATATTGTTAAAAGCATATGACAATTTTCCTATCTCATCATTTCTTGTAACCTGAGCCCTTGCTGATAAATCTCCTTTGGAAAAGTTCTCCGTAGCTCTTATTAAGTCATTTATTGGCTTCACTATATATTCTGTTCTTTTTATCCAAAGTATTATACACACGATTAACAGAAATATACAGGAATATATAAAAGTATAAATATATTTTGACATTTTGTTTGAAAACTGACTTTCAGGAAAGGAAGTTATAATTAACCAATCCAAGCCTTGTTTTTTATATTCGCTCACTCTTATATGAAGCTTATCATTATCTGTTTTTACTATAGAACGATCCTTGAGACTGCTTTTATAATCTGAATATGCTTCTTTTATATATTCATTATCAATTTCTTCTATTTTTATCCCCTTTATTTGATCATCTGAAATGGTAGTAAAATTAGGTTTTCCAAGTGAATTTGCAACAACCTGCCCAGAACTTTTTTCTACAATATACGCCGTGGCAGATTTATCTTTCACAATCTCACTTAAGTATGAATTTATCTTAGAAAGAATAAAATGAGTTCCTAAAACACCTTTAAGAATACCATTATCATCATAAATTGGATAGGCTGCTGTAATAGCTAAATCTCTCATAACAAAATGTTCATAAACAGGCGAAAATATAGGCTCCCTTCTTTCCTTAGCAGTTATATACCAATCTCTTGTCCTAGGATCAAATTTCCCAAAATCTTGAACAAAATTTCCTGCAGTTAAATCAGACTTCAAAGAATAATAACAAGAATCTCCATTTGTTTCAGCATCACTTCTCATAATCTCTATTTTACCATCTGCATTTCTTCGTGCTCCGTAATATTCACCTTTTTCAGTGCCATAGCTAAAACTATAGATATTATTTGAACTAGCTAACATTACTCCAGAAAAATAAATTTCACGTTCTCTCTTATTATAAATATCGACCACACCATTTTTAATTGAATTATAATTAGATTTATTAATAAATAGTGGCATATTAACAAGATCATCTACTCTATTTACTATTTCTTTTGCTGAATCATCTTCTATTGCTTTAATATTGTTTTCCACTGCTTTATTAGACTCTGTAAATGCAATATACCCTATAATAATTGTTATACAAACAAAAATAACAATAAAAGTGCTAATAATCATATTCTTTAATGAATTTGTTTCTTTTCGCATTTTGCCATTCACCACTCCATATCTTATGTATGCAATTTACTATAATTAAAGGTCGAAGTCTATATAAAATCTAGATTTCAACCTTCTCTAACTTTCTTATAAAAACACATATTAAATAATATCTCTGTTTATTTCTTTAAATGAATTTCAACAATTTCATAAAGTTTTTCAATATCAAATGGTTTTACTATATAATCATCCATATCTGCCTGCATACACTTATCTTTATCTTCACGCATAGCATATGCTGTCATTGCAATGATTGGTATATGTTTTCCTCCAAACTCCTCAGCTCTGATGATTTTAGTTGTTTCAAAACCATTTAATTCTGGCATTTGTATATCCATTAATATTAAGTCAACTTTGTTATTTTTTAATATTTCTAAGGCTTCATTTCCATTATATGCCCCAATATATTTATAACCTTTGTTTTTTATTATACCTTCCATAACTTCTTGATTTATTAAATTATCTTCAACACATAAAATTACCTCATTTCGTTCTACCTTATTAACTTCTACTTGTTTTTTTACTATAGTTCTTATTTCAAAATTTTGTTCTTTCTTTTTAGATTTTTTAAATTCACATGTAAAAATAAATGTTGATCCTTTTCCTACTTTACTTTCAAAGCATATATTTCCATTCATTATAGCAGCAAACTGTTGTGAGATTGCTAATCCCAATCCCGTCCCTACCTGTTTTTTACTAGTTGATAAATTTCCTTGGCTATAATCATTAAAGATTTTTTCTTTAAATTCCTCGTCTATACCAATTCCCGAATCTTTTATTCTAAATTCTATTTTCTCACTAACATCATCACTAGATATCATCTTTACCCTAAAGGATACATATCCTTCGTCTGTAAATTTAACAGCATTACTTATTAAATTATTAAGAATTACTTTTAGCCTTAACTCATCACCAATAATTTCGTAATCGATATTAGGGTCTAAATAGTAACTTACTTCGAGACCTTTTGAATCTCCTATAATTAAAAGATTATTATAAATATTATTAATAGTTTCTCTTAAGTTAAATGGCTCGTCATTTAATTTAAATGTTCCTGATTCTATTTTTGATATATCTAATAAATTATTAATTACATTAAGCATAGTATTAGCTGATTCATTTAATATCTTAATATATTTGCTTTGTTCATCACTAACACATTCCGATCGCAAAAGTTGTATAGTTGCTAGAATGCCATTCATTGGTGTTCTTATTTCATGACTCATATCTGCTAAGAAGATAGATTTTGCTTTATTAGCAGCTTCTGCTTTTTGTTTTAGTAATTCTAATTGCTCACACTTTTCTTGTAATTTTTTCTCAATTAACTTTCTATCTGTAATATCTTTGTAAATTGCTAATACTCCTGAAAATCCACCATCCCCATCATAAATTGGAGAAGCAGAAACAAGAACATTAAGTATTTCTCCATTTTTATCCAATCTAACAGTTTCATAGTCCTTAACAATCTCGCCTTTACTAAGCATTCTTACTATACTTTTTGATTCATCTAATATATTATTAGGAAGCAATTCACTCATATTTTTTCCTATTACTTCTTCCTTTTTAAAACCAAACTTGGCTTCAGCACCTTTGCTCCAATTTGATATATTCATTTCCTTAGTAAAGATTACAAACGGATCATCAAGTATATCCAAGGACATTGAAAATAACTTTGCATTTTTATATTCTTCTTCTATTTCAGAAATATCCCTTATAATACTAACCACCATATTTTTTATTTTTTTATTACTATAAATAGATCTTACTTCCACTGGAAATTTAGAACCATCTTTTCTGTAATGATATGTTTTAAACTTTATGCCCCTATCTAAAGCTTTTTCTAATTGTCTTTGAGTAAATTCCATAGTACTTTCATTTCTAAGAGTGAAAATATCTATATTAATTAATTCGTCAAATGTATACCCATAAGCTTCAATGGCTTTTTTGTTCCCATATAGAATTTTTCCTTTCTTGTTAACTATGAGAATAATGTCAAATGCATTTTCAATAAAATCTTTTCCTTTGTCATATATTTCTTCAATTAATAATGTATCTTTATGCTTGGGCAATCCTTCAAATATCGACTTTCCCACAGTTTCCACCACCCTTATATTTTTCATTATTTAATAATGTATTTTTTCTAAATAAAATTTAAAAGTATATTAAATTTCCTCAGCATTAAATGACTTTGCAATATAATCATCTATTTAATTCCTTTGCCTAATAATCTAAATTCACTAAAATTTGGATTTAATATAATTAAATTATATTAAGAATATTATATCATCTATTTACTTAAGATGAAAATGTTGCATATTCTTTATACTTTCATTCTTTTTAATACTTATAATATCTCATCTTGACATAAAAATAATGAGCGTATTTTGTGCAGCGTTTCATACTAAAAACTCTAACAAAATGCGCTCATTATTTAGGTAAATTATATTTATAAGTATAATTTATCTAAAATTGATTGGTAAGTTCTACTATTCGTATATTTTTTTCTTGATTATTTAATACTTTATACTGTATTTCAATTTTAAATTTGTCAGGAAAGCTTACATCTATATATTGATATTCCTCTTTTTCTTGCTTACTTTCAATTAAACCAACACTTATTGCATTTGGATCTTTTGTATAGTGCAACTCATACAAACATTCCTCAACATGAAGTAATTCTTTTCTTGAAAAATTAACAACATTGCTTAAGTTTTTAAAGTCAAAAGTGAATTTATTAAAGGATTTACTCCAACATTCAAAAATCTCACTTCTTTTTTGATCCTCTTTTTTATGTACTTCCTGTTTCTTTTCATTATATATTTTTATTAAGTTATCTGTATCAATTTTTAACTGCTCAAATTCACCGCTAATATCTTTTATATTCTTTTCTTTAATAACTATTAGCTTAGTATTTTCTTCTATTAGCTCTTTTTTATATTCAGCTTCAATTTTAATATCTGAAAGCTCATTGTTAATATCAATTGTATCAAATTTAACTTTTTTAAATTCTTCCATTAGACCATCTAACTCTTCTAATGATGCATTTTCCATCCTTCCTTTAATTTCAGTTAATACATCTTCATGTATTTTTTTTGCTTCTTCTAACTTAACATTTATTTTCCCCAAACTAATTATGTCTTCTTCTGCATGCTCTTTGTCCGTAATTGCCTTATTTAATAAACGACTTTCTTTTTGTAGGTTATTTTCTATTGAATCTATTTTATCTTTACATAATTCAATATTCTTTTTTAATTCCAATAATTCTTCCTGAGATTTTTTTAAATCTTCGTCTTTTTTTAATATTTCAATTTCTTTTTCCTCTTCTTCTATAAAGCTTGGAAGTAGTTCTTGCTTTGGAGTGAATCTTCCTCCATATGCTTTTACACATAACCATATAAGTCTAGCAAAATGTTGTCTATCGAGTTTTTTCCATACATTTAGCAAAGTTACGTTTTCGATATCCACAGATTGAAGAAAATTTTTCTTTTGCTTTTCATCCATATTATTTATAATTTCTTCTATATCTTCAGTTGTCTCTTGTAAATCAACAAAAGTTTGCTCATTCAAGTACTCTTTTGCCTTATTACTAAGCTTGTCACTATATTTTAAGTAAATACTATCTGCTTTTTGACCTGGGGTTAAATTCTTGAAAATCTTATATAACTTTCCTGCTTCCTCTATAACTTCTACTGATATTTCATCTTCTGTTGGATTTTCTCCATGATTTCTAGTTTTCTCAGTAAGAATTTTCAGTAATCTCTCATCTAATTCTTCTCTTGTATACTTTTTTAGTTCGCATCGCTTCTCATCAACTAAAGTCCATATTTCTTTTACTTCAGGCTCTTCCATCATTTGATTTTTTCCAATTTTGCTTCCTATGAAATTAATTAAACCTATAGTCTTCTTTTTAACTTTTTGTATAATGGGTTTAGAAATATTGGTTACGTTCATTGTTTCAAGCAGTACGATTTGTTCAATCATATCTTCATCTGAAATTCTTCTTAATCCATCAAAAATATTAGGCATGCCCATCTCCCTATCTCGTATATTGTATTATTTTCTTTTATGTAACAATTATCCTACATTTTAGATTTTGCTCTTATTTATATATTAATATAATTCTTTGAATTTTTAAATATAAACTATAAAAATGTATTATTATCACATATTTTCAAAAAAAATAAGGACAATAGAGATTAATCTCCATCACCCTTATTTTTAAGATGTTTAAAAAGTTCCTGAGCAATTCATAGTATTGTATCTACTCATATTTTAACATTTTATTACAAACTATTCAATATTAATTAATAACTTTTCTCTTTTATTTTTTCTTTCCATTAATTCTCTTTATAATAAGATATACAATTCCTGCTATTCCTAAAATAATAGTTAATAGAAATATAAAACCTAACCCTGTAGCTAACCCATTACTGCTTTGAGGTATTGTTTTCTTAGCAGGCTCCTGATTACTAGAACTATCACCAGTTGGATATGTTGCATTGTTTCGACTTTCACTCACTATTGGAGTATTGCCTACTCCATTTGAGTTATTACTTACTGATTCTGAAGAACTATTTGTATTATTCTTAGTTGTTGATCCACTGCTATAGCTTCCAGACTTAAATCCACTTCCGCTAGCACTAGATGAACCGGAACTTTTATTACTAGCTGTTGTACTATTATTTTGGGCAGCACTCCCATCTGTACTTTTACTATTTGTTGAACTCGAGCTACTGCTTCCGCTGCTATAGCTTCCAGATTTAAAACCGCTTACACTAGCATTTGAAGTATTTGAACTTGAATTTTCACTGTTTGTAGTTGAACTACTACTTGTACTACTCTTGTTGTTAGTGGAATTGCTGCCGCTAGATCCAGAACTGCTATAACTTCCAGATTTATACCCGCTCCCGCTTCCACTTGATGTACTTGAGGTTGAATTTTTGCTACTACTAGTTGTTGGTGTACTAGTATTGCCTTTAGATGTAGATCCGGTGCTATAACTTCCTGAACTAAAACCACTACCACTAGTTTTAGAAGTTGATGAACTCGAAGTAGTAGAACTTGAATTTGTTGATGTTGAACCTTTTGCATAAGCCCCTGCTGAAGAAAAGGCAATAATAAAGATAGCAATAAATAGCACTACGAATAATTTTGAAAATTTTCTATACGTTTTCATTTCTTTCCCCTAATCATTTATTTTCATTGTAAATATTATTTATTATACAAATTATATCATATTTTGTATTCTTATCCCAGAAAAATTGCAATTCTATTTATTTTATCGTTACTTTTTTCATATGACTTAATTTATATTTCATAAATTATGATATAAATACAATATTTTTAGCTTCATTTATTATAAATGACAATTTCATTTAAACTTACTAAGTATATTTTTACACATAAGTATAAAACTAATATTGATACTAGTATGGAGGTGTTAAATTATGAGCAGACGACCTTTAGTTCCTAGAGCAAAAAGAGAACTTGAAAAAATGAAGAATGAATTCGCAAATGAAATCGGTATAGAAATGAACGAAAGCTATGAAGGAAGTAGAACATCTAGAGCAAATGGACATGTAGGTGGAGCAATTGGCGGACTAATGACAAAAAAAATGATAGAGTCCTATGAAAGAAAATTAATTGATAAATAATGTAGCTCTTTAAAAATATACTGACCACGATAAAATCGTGGTTAGTATATTTTTAAAGAAGCAAATGCTAATTTACTAAGGATGGAGACTCATCTGATTTTAATTCTTTTGCACTTGTTCCTCTTTTTAGCATTAAACTAAGTGGTATTCCAATTATGATAACAATAGTTGATATTAAGAATACATCATTTATTCCCATAGTATAAGCTTTTTCTTGAATCAAATTATTAGTTATACTGCTACTCTCAAGTGCTTTTACATGAAATTGAATCCGTGTCAAAAGCAATGAACTAAATATACCAATAGCAAGTGAGCTTGATACTTGACGCAGCCAATTATTTATTGAAGATGCGTGTCCTGATAATTCTCTCGGGATAATAGACATCCCTGAATTGGTTATAGGCATAGTTGAAAAAGAAATGCCAACATATCTAACTGTCATCCAAAGAATTATATACGAATGAGGGGTATTTCCTATTAAATCGGACATCTTCCATGACCCCAATGCCATAAGAGAAATTCCTGATACTATTAAAATTCTTGGATCTACGCGATTATACAACATCCCTACAATTGGCATCATAAAAGCCATAGCTAGTGATGGCGGAAGTAATATTAACCCTGTATCTAAAGCCGATAAATGCTGTGAATTTTGCAGAAATAAAGGTGTTAATAATGTTCCCGCATACAAACCAATTGTGACTATGCTGACTGCAATTGTACTTATAGTATACTTAGTGAATTTAAATACCCTTACATTTAATGCAGGTGAGCTTATCTTTAGTTCTCTTTTTATGAATACTATTAAGGAAATAATTCCAATGATGATTAAAGAAATTGTCTTTACAGACCCCCATCCCCATGTTGAGCCTTCACTAAAAGCAATTAATATAGACAAACTTAAGATAATAACTGCACTAAATCCTATAAAATCAAATGAATTGACCTTTGATAAATTATACTTAGGAATAAAAGATATAACTAAAATAATACCCAAAATTCCTATAGGTACATTCACTATAAAAATTGCTCTCCAGCTATAATATTGAACTAGCCATCCACTTAATGTAGGACCAAGTGCTGGTGCGAGCATTGAAGCCATACTCCATAAACTTATAGCAAACGCGTGTCTTTTTTTTGAAATAACCTGATAAATAATTGTCATTGTTGTGGGAATTATTAGCCCACTAAATATTCCTTGGATAACTCTAAAGGTTACAAGCATTAAAATATTAAAAGACAATGCGCATAAAATTGACGCTAATGTAAATCCAACAAGAGCATATGAGTACAGTTTTCTATAGCTAAATTTTTCTCCTAAATAACCTGCCAAGGGGCATGCAGTCCCTGTTGCAAGCATAAACCCTGTAAGTATCCACTTTACAGAATCTAAATCTGTATTAAAACTTTTAATAAATATAGGTAATGCAATATTTATTGCACTCATATTAAAAGTACCTAAAAATACTCCTAAAAATATTGGAAACATTACTGACCAAAACGGCGATTTTTCTTCTTGTGTAATTTTCATAAAGATCATCCTTAATTTAAAATTTTTAATTTAATTTCTATGTGATTATATGGTAAACGGACATATAACAGGTACATGTTACTACTGTGAAATTAATATGTCAATTTGGACATATACTGAAAAATCCTATGAATACGTTACCTTATAGTTTTTATTGATCTACACACAGAAATCAACACCTTATGTGTAATACTATAATATCTTTTTAATTCTTTTAAGTTTGAGTACATGCCTCATAATTTCATTAATGTTTTCTATGTCAAAAGTAAATTTATAATGAATACTATCTACCCATTCCTTCAATATTAAATATTCCGGATCATTCTTATTACACATTATTTTTAAAAATTCTATATATCCAGATATACCACCTACATCTTCCGGAGGACAAGCCCCTTCGCCATCTACACATGTTGGATATCCATATTCATAATTATCTATAATTTCTTCTAGTACTATATCGTGTTTCCAATAATCACCAAAGTCGTATATATATTGAATGTTTTTATCCTTGCTTAAATACTTATCTATCTTAACTTTTGTGCTTAGCTTAGGCCTGATTTTCAACATATTTTCGATAAATCCATGGGGATCATTTTTTTTAGATAATTTCTTTTTAGAATAAAATTCATATTCAGATACAGCTTCTTCATCACCAGTAATTCTTAGTTTCTCTTCTACAAGGTTAAAATCATATAAATGATGATCCTTCCAACCCATAGAAAATTGAATTACATCATGTAATCTTTTAAAAGTAATCTCTGCTGGAACCACTACTCTCCTCCATATTAATGGGCTACTGCCTTCTAAAGTTATTTTAATTTGATATGCCTTCATAAATATCATTCCTTTTTACTTTACTTTATACATATTTTTTTCATTTTTTTTATTTTTTATGTTTTATTAATTATGTTAATGAAAAAAGACTACCTGTTTCCAAGTAAACAGCTAGTCTTTATAGTTTGAGTATTTATTCTGTAACAACAACATCAAATGAAGTCTTTGTACCATTGATATTTATTGTGATAGTAGTCTTTCCGGATTTTTTTGTCATTATTTTTGGATGGATATTTCTAAAATAACCATTTTCTAAACCTAAATCAATTCCTGAATATGCAATACTCGTATCACTGCTATCTGATATTACAATTAAGTTAGGACATAATGATTTATCTGAGTCTGTCCCACTTACCTTAATAGTATCTAAATATATAGATTGATTGGTTTTACAATATAATGTTTTTCCCTGCACTGTTGCCTTAGGCTGTGTTTTATCTAATTCATAACCTGAATCACCTTTAATCATTACTCCATTTTTAGCAGGGTCTTCTGATAAAACATCCACAATATTCATCATATTGCTGTCATCTATTGTAACATCAAAATTATTTGTACTTGATTTAGTTGTTATTGCACAATCAGCCCATAATTTATAATTCTCATCATTAACACATTTGATAAACTTACCATCACTTCCAAAAAGATATTTTTCCCCATCAGTATCAGTATATTCTCCCTTTTGTACTACTCCATTCTCATCAAATACATATATATCACCATCTACATTCCATGTATTGCTAAGGTAATTATCGTCTATTATTTTAAAATAAGTATTCCCATTCTCATTGAACCAATTAAAGTCAGATGCTTTTTTCATTTTATCCATTGAAGGTGGTTTAGAAGTGCTTGTACTAGTATTAGTATTAATACCTTCTGTTAGGTCTGAAGTTGTTGTTCCATTAGGAAGACCATTATTAATCCATCTTCCATTGCTATAAAATTCATATGTCTGACCTTTTATTAAGACTTTACCAGTTGCCATTACACCATTTTCCTGTAAATAATACCACCATGCTCCATCTAAAATCCATCCAGTCTTCATATAGCCGTCTTTCCCAAAATAATACCACGAGTCATCAATTTGTTTCCATCCAGTAAAGTAAGAATCGCCTTCTTTATACCACCAGCCAGTATTATCATGTTTCCATTCTGCAGAAACCCCAATTGGTACTATCATGATTACAGATGTTGCAATAAGTAAGCTGCATACTATTTTTTTAATCATTTTCTCATTCTCCCTTTATATTAACTATTGATTTTTGTTTTAAATGAGAGTTATTTATATTATTAATTTTACAATTAATAATATAAAATCTTATTTACCTCTTTAAAGTTAGAAACATCTCTATGTTATGTGTTAATAAATAATTTCCAATAACATTACTATATTTTATCACTTTTTGATACATTTATCTATTAAGGATTTTCTTTGATTCATAAAAATATGCAAACTTTTAATTAATCTCTTAATTTCTTATAGATTTAGATTCAGTCAGAACCATCCTATAGCAGGCGATTTTATGTTTCGTACGCGCGCGAGCTTCAACAGAGACTAAAGCCTATAATAAAAGAGCTATGAATAATCACAGCTCGAGTATAACCTTAATATTTATTGATAAAATTCTCCCATACTTCATTTCTCTCAATAGGGGATCCGTGTGATGGACAAATCCACTGGCATTCTATATTTTTCAATAAACTAAGGGACTTTTCAAGATTATATTTATTCCAGTTCTCTCCATCAGATACTAGTTTAATTTTTCCTTTAGTAATTTTAAATAAATCACCCGAAAATAATATATTCTTATAAAGAAAGATAACATGTCCTGGAGTATGACCTGGTGTTTTAATTACCTGGATTCCTCCAATAATATCATATTTATTGTATACTTTGTTTATAACAGGCTTTTTGTATCTTACAAAAGTTTGAATTATTCTTTTTATCCCGCGTCTACTTTTCCTTCTAATGATATATGGCATATCTTCTTTTGAGGCCCAAAGCATAGCTCCTGTATTTTCTTGTAATATTCTTGCATTTCCAACATTATCTACGTCATGATGAGTTAATAAAATATGATTTATTGTACTCGGATCAATTCCTATAGAATTTATTTCATCCAATATTTTTTGAGCTAAACCTGGTGATCCAGAATCAATTAAAATATTTTCTTCCCCTTGAATTAAATAAGCATGGCTTTTTTCTGTGCAATCCAACATATATACACCTTGTGTTATCTCCATTATTACACCTTCTTTACGATATTTCTATCAAAGATGTTAAATTTTCTTTATATTATTTTATTATTTTTTTCTTATGTTGTTATCAAAATATAAAATTTTATCATAATTTAAAGGAAGCCAAATGACTTCCCTTAAACATTACTATATTTTTTTATTTATCTTTTTATAATAATCTTTGTTTATATAATTTTTAAAAGTACACTAATTCCTCTTCAGGTGTATCTGTAAATTTATAATTGCTTATAGATATAAAAGGAATTTCTCTTTCTTCATGTTGAATATATTTTCTATGAATTATTCCCTCTATTTCAACCCACTTCTGGCCATCAAAATCAAGTGATTTAGTAGTTTGACATAAAAGACCTAAGAATGTAATATCATCTTCACAACAAGTCATAGCATTTCTTCCAAATGCAAAAATACCTTTAGGATATTTAGGATTAATATATGCTATTCCTTTTGTTTTTATTTTTTTACCTTCGTATTTTTCTGGATTCTCAGTTACATCGAGGTACCAGGCACCGAAATCATAATCTTTAAATTCAATTATATTTGCATTAATATCAAAAGGCAATTCTAGTGGACTATCATCAATTTCACCATTTTCTAACTCAAAAATAATATTAGCCCTTGGATTAATAGCTTTTACACTATTTCTAAATTTTAATTTATTAGTATTTTCGCTGCAGCGATTAAAAACAATTAAATTTGATTCCTTAAACTGTTCCACTAATAAGGACTTCATATTATTCAGATAATTATCAAAAGTTGAAGCATCAATTGGAGTTAATATTTGTGCAATGACCCATCCTTTTGGCAGTTCTAACTTTTCTATTATATCAAATTCCCACATGCCATTATACTCTATTAATATCTTTGTTGGCTTTTGCTCTTCGTTAATTTCTTTTAAGCGTGTTTTATTTAATTCTTCTTTATCATTAATGCTGACTAACTTCACATTATTTTTATTTAAAAACTCTTCTTCATATTCTTCTATTCCATTTTCGCAAACAATTAAAGTAATCTTTTCTCCTTTAACAAAATCCGGATCGTTAAAGATTTCTTTAACAAACGTGGTTTTCCCGCCTTCTAAAAAACCAGTAACAACAAAAACTGGTATATCTGTCATTTTTCCATTCCTTCTTCCTTTAGATTAGTTAGCTTCATTTTTCACAATAGTATTTATATGTGAAATAATTTCTCAATTTTACTCTTTACTAAATTTGTGCCTATAACACATAATCTTCCTGTATAATCAGGTAATCCTTCACGCACTTCATATTCTCCAGGGACTAAATCAAAATTAATCCAGCCTCCTTCACTGCATGGTATTATTCCTTTTGCACGTAAAATAATCCCATACTCCTCTGATTCAGCTAAATTCTTTAATATATTATTTATTTCTTCCTTAGAATACTTCTTTGGCGTTTCTACTCCCCAACTTGTAAATACTTCATCTGCATGATGATGCTCATGGGAAGAATGAACATGTCCACAGCTGCATTCATGGCTATGGTGCTCATTACTACTACAATTATCATGAACATGATTATGCTTCTCATTGCTGCAAGAGCATTCTTCTTTATTATGTTCATGATTATGATTGCATTCACAGTTTTTATCATGTTGTCCTTTTATTTCATTTAACAGTTCCTTTTCAAGAGAATTATCCTGCTCCATTGCTAAAAGTATCTGCTTAGCACTAATTTCTTCCCAATTTGTAGTTATTATTGCAGCTTCGCTGTTATGTTCTCTTATTAAAGATACACATAATTCTAGTTTCTCTTCATTAAGCTTTTGTGTACGGCTTAAAACAATAGTATTTGCATTTTCAATTTGGTTGTTGAAAAATTCTCCAAAGTTAGACATATACATTTTACATTTAACAGCATCAACAACAGCTGTAAAGCTATTAAGTCTAATATTAACTTCGTCCTTTATTCCCTCCACAGCTTTAATTACATCAGATAATTTTCCTACTCCTGAAGGTTCAATAATTATACGATCTGGCGAATATTTAGCTAATGCCTCTTTAAGAGCTACCCCAAAGTCACCAACCAGCGAACAACAAATGCATCCTGAGTTCATTTCTGTAATCTCTATTCCTGAATTGTTTAAAAATCCCCCATCAATTCCTATTTCACCAAATTCATTTTCAATTATCATAAGCTTTTCATTTTCAAAAGCTTTTTCTTGTATAAGTTTTTTTATTAAGGTAGTTTTACCAGCTCCAAGAAAGCCTGAAATTATATCTATTTTAGTCATATCTATATTCCTTTCTAACATTATGTTATAGAGCAAAATCAAAAAATAGTAGATTAAATTTACATACTCTTCTATTTTGGCTATTTTCTAGAGTACTATTTTATTAATAATAATTCTTACTATAATTATATTTTTATTAACTTATAAAATCAAACAAAAAAAAGGTATCTCAGAAAATTTGATACCTCTAATACCTATTATATCCTATTAAAATAACTTTAAACCTATATAAAACTTAATTTATTAAGTGAATTTCTTTGTTAAAATATGATAATATTATAAATAAGTTAATCACAAAAAACCTCTGAAAATGTATTACTTTATAAAAAATATATTTTTCAGTAGGTCATTAAAGAGGTGTTTTTTATTTATGTATGATTTTCCAAAGCCAAATATTTTCATAAGTAAATGCTTAGGTTTTGATAGTTGCCGTTACAATGGCCAAATGATAACTGATGCTTTTGTTGAGCATTTAAAACCCTTTGTAAATATAAAAACTTCCTGTCCCGAAATGTCTATAGGTCTTGAGGTTCCAAGAGACTCTCTTAGAGTTGTATTTCAAAATGATGAACTAAAATTATATCAGCCAAAAACTCAAAAAGAATTTACTAAAGAAATGTATGAATTTTCCGAATCATACTTAAGCAATTTGCATGATATTGATGGTTTTTTATTAAAAGGCGGTTCACCCTCTTGCGGGTATAAAAATGTTAAAGTATATAATGGAACAGCAAAAGTAACTGGCAGCACAAGAGGAGCTGGCATTTTTGGCGCTAAGATTAAAGAAATATTCCCCTATTTACCAGTAGAAGACGAAGGAAGATTGCATAATTATAGAATTCGTGACAATTTCCTCACTAGAATTTTTATAAATGCTGATTTTAGAAAAGTAAAAGAATCCAATTCTCTTGAAGAATTAATACACTTTCAACGAAGAAATAAATTATTACTTATGGCAAATAGCCAAAAATATATGAGAATTCTCGGAAGAATTACTGGGAACAGCGAAAAGAAAGATATTTCAGAAATATTTTATGAATATGAAAAATACTTGAATTTAACTTTTGAAAAACTCCCTAAGTACACAAATAATATAAATGTATTAATGCATGCCATGGGGTACTTTTCTGATTATATAACAAAAAAAGAACGTGATTTAATTCTCAATGCCTTAGAAAAATATAGGATAAAAAAAATGACAATAATAACACCTATGCTTTTGGTTAAATCATATGCAGTAAGATTTAATATTACCTATCTTTTAGAGCAAACTTATTTTAATCCATATCCTGAGGAATTAGTTATATTAGAGGATTCAGAAAAGGTAGAAATATAAGTATAGCAGGCTTACAAAAGAGTTATGAATTTCTATGCCATAACTCTTTTAATATAGTTCTTTATTCTACTAAATCTAAATATTCTTCATACCCTTCTTCCTCCATTTTATCTACAGGTATAAATTTAAGTGATGCAGAATTAATGCAATATCTTAATCCTCCCAATTCCGCTGGCCCATCGCAAAATACATGTCCTAAGTGAGCATCGCCTGTTCTGCTTCTAACCTCCGTTCTCACCATTCCATGACTTTCATCCTTATTTTCTTTAATAACTTCTCTACTTATAGGCTTTGAAAAAGCAGGCCATCCACAACCCGAATTAAACTTATTAGAGGATAAAAACAGAGGTTCTCCTGTAGTAATATCTACATAAATTCCTTTTTCATAAAAATTATTATACTCATTTTGGAAAGGTGGTTCAGTTGCATTTTCCTGTGTCACTTTATATTGCCTATCAGTTAATTCTTTTCTTAATTCTTCTTTAGACTTTTTTACATATTGTTTGTACATATTTTACCTCCTTAAATGCTTTTAAGCTAATTTAAATTATAATATACTTTCACTTTTTTAATTTATTTTTTCTTCATAATTCAACCTGCTTATAGTATTTTAACAAATTTTTATTAATTTTAATCTAAAAGAATAAGAGATTAATTACTTATTACACTTGTAATCAATCTCTTTAAATATCATCATTATTTTTCTTCTTTGGATAGTAATCTTTCAAGTTCATTTGCTGGAAGAGGTTTGCTAAAATAGTATCCCTGAATATAATCACATTTTCTTTCCTTAAGGACTAAAAGCTGTTCTTCCACTTCTACACCTTCGGCCACAACCTTTAAGTTCATACTATGAGCCATTTGAATAATATTTTTAATGATTGATTCTTCCTTTTTACTTGAAGTAATATTGTCAATAAAGGATTTATCAATTTTTAAGGTACTTATTGGAATCTTTCTTAGATAATTCAGTGAGGAATATCCAGTTCCAAAATCATCAAGTGCAATTCGTATACCCATATCCATTAACTTCGTTAATACTTTTATACTTGAATCAAGAGACTGCATTAAAACTGTTTCAGTAATTTCAAGTTCTACTATACTTGGATCAATGCCAGTATCATTTAATATTTCTTTAACATTATCTAAAAAATCCGGCTGCTGTAAATCAACTGAAGAAATATTAATACTTATACTTTTAAATCTATAACCTTCATTTAACCATTTCACACTTTGCTTACAAGATTCACTAAACACCCATTTCCCTAGTTCAGTTATAAATCCACATTCTTCTGCTATTGGTATAAACTCTAAAGGAGATATAAAGCCTAATTCCTTACTATTTAATCTAATTAAAGCTTCAAATCCGAATATTTCTCTGCTTTGCGCATCATATTGCGGCTGATAATTAATACTGAGCTCGTTATTTTCTATTGATGATCTTAAAATTCTTTCTACAGTAGTCTTCCTTTCAAGCTTGTAGTACATTTCTGGATCATATAAAGCATATCTATTTTTACCCATTTCTTTTGCTTTATACATAGCTGAATCTGCATTTTTTAAAATTGTATTTGCATCTGTACCATCTTTGGGATATAATGCAACACCGATGCTTGCTGTAATATACATTTGTTTATTATCAATATTAAAATTTCCTTTAAATAAATTTAATAACTTTTTAGCATACGATTTTACTTCTGATTCTGAAATATTAGAACGAAGTAAAATAAATTCATCTCCTCCAAGTCTACATACAGTATCTTCCTCATCAGCTACACTCTCAAATTGTTTTGCAATGTTCATGAGCAATTTATCTCCATAATCATGACCTATGGTATCATTTATATTTTTAAAATTATCTAAATCAATAAAAAACACTGCCCCTTGCGCAACCTTATATTTTGCAAGTTCCAACTGAGCATTTAATCTATCCATAAACAAAGTTCTATTAGGAAGCATGGTAAGAGAATCATAATAAGCCATAAATTTTATTTTATCCTCAGATTTTTTTATATCTGAAATATCCCTAATTGAGCCCGCAAATTTTATTATTCTGCCTTCTAAATCTCTTATTGCTTTACCTCTTACTAATATCCATACATAAGAGCCATCGTTGGTTTTTAATCTATATTCTGTATTATAAACTGAACTTATATTTTCAATGTGATTATAAAACTCATCTTTAGCTCTATCAATATCGTCTGGATGAATTAATTCCGTAATTAATTCTAATAAGTTACAAGTTCTTCTTAAATTATACCCTGTAATGTCAGTTAATTTATCAGAAACATAAAATTTTCCTGAAACAAAATCCCATTGAAAAATCGAATCATTAGCACACTCTAATGCAAGCTTATACCTTTCTTCACTATTCTTTAATGCCTCTTCACTGCTTTGTAATTCATTATACTGTGTTCTAAGTTCTTCCTCAGTTGCTAAAAGTTCCTCATATACTGAAGATAGCTCCTCATAACCCGCACTTAATTTACCAATCATCAGATTAAATGAATTTCCCAATTTACCAAATTCATCACTAGTATTAAAATCAGCTTTAACTGAAAGATCACCATTCCCAGCGGATTCCATCAAAGAAGTTAATTTATTTATTGGCTTAGCTATTCTTTTTGTAACAATATGAGAAAGGATAATAATCAATATTAACGCCAAACCACAAATAAATGATATTATGTAAGCAACTCTATTAGCTTTGTTTAAAAGGTCACTTTTAGGTATAATGGAAGCTATTTTCCACCCTGTATCTGGAGAAGTATAAACATTGACGATAACAGGTGCCCCGTTAATAGCAATTTCAAAACTTCCGCTATCTTCATTAATAAATTTCTTATAAGTATTAGAAATATCCTTTGTTGGTGCTCCTTCTTCAGTGAATTTATATCCTAGCTGATCTAACTGTGAAATATTATTAAAATTTAAGTTAGTGTTAGGATGAGCAACTATCGTACCATCTTTTAAATAAAGAAAAATATAGCCAGTATCTCCAGCCTTAACCGTACTTATCATCTTAGATAATCTATCCAAGCTTACATCAATACCCACTACACCAACAATTTCTCCGTCAGTGTTTTTTACTGTAGTCGAAGCACTTACAATTACTTGTCTACTATCATCAATTGCAGACATATAAGGTGATGTTATCATTACCTCATCAGGATTATCTAAAGCTAAAGAATACCATGGCCTTTTCCTCGGATCAAATTTACTCGTTCCCAAACCATCTGGCCATTGTATATATCCCCCCCATTTAGTACCAATATATGCATAGGTAGTTTCCGGATGGCTTATTCCATATTGTTCAAAATGATTGTAAATAGTGCTTTCTAGCCCAGGTATATTCTTTGAATATTTTTTATTTACTTCAACATTCGGTATATTAAATAAAGCTGATATTGATTCATCAGCTTTTGTCATATCGTCAGTAGTTGCCAAAAACTTAGCATTTTCCTTAAGATTCTTAAATAAATTCGAAATGTTATTATCAACCTGTACCATTTGTGCCTGAGTGCTTATATACAATTCTTCTCCTAAGTAATTGTATATATAATTATACGAAATCAATGCTATTGGAGCGGAAGTAATTAGTATTATCGCAACAAAGCATAAAAATAATTTTAATCTAAAAGTAAGTCTCATATTCAATACCCCTTAAATACCCAATAAATCTGTGTTAAATTAGAATATATTTTTCTAAAAAAATAAGGTCATATATTATATATTTTACCATTAACCATACAACCTTTCAACATTTTTCAACACTTCCTCAATTTAATGAGCCCTATATTTAAATAGATATATTACCAAAAGTCATATTAATATTATAATTCCATAAATTATAATATTATTAAGTATATCTCTAATTATCCTTATACTCAGAGTATTTTACTTTTATAACATTTTTTATCATTTAAGTATTGTAATAATTTACATACTATTATACAATATTATCCATAAATATATTTCAAATATTTGGAATATTTAGTTTAAATTAAAGAAGGAACTTATATGCTTAAAAAGTGGGATATAATCACAATAATTTTTTTAATATGTTTGTCTTTCATTCCTGAGCTTGTTTTTGGAGTAGTTATGAATAAGCATTATAATGGAATCTGTGCAGAAGTAACTATAGATGGGAAATTATATAGAACAATATCCTTATCTGAACATAGAGGAAATGAACAAATAAATATAATAACTCCATATGGTTATAATACAATTGAAGTTAAGGATAAATCAATTAAAGTAATTGATGCTGATTGTAAAGATAAAATTTGTTTGAGATCAGAATATATATCAGAACCTGGGCAAATGATAGTCTGCCTTCCTCATAAGCTGATAATCGAAATTAAAAGTACAGATGTTGTACCTGATAGTTTGAGGTGTTAAAAATGAGCAAGACATTTCGAATTGTTTTTATCAGCATTTTAGTTTCTCAGGCATTAGCCCTTTATACAATTGAAAGTATGATTCCAATACCATTTATCGCACCTGGTGCAAAACTTGGATTAACAAACTTAATTACAGTTATTGCATTATATTCAATAAATAATAAACATGATGTTTTATTAATTATTATATTACGGCTCCTACTATCAACCATGTTTAGCGGAAATCTTGCAACATTTATGTATAGCACTTCAGGTGCACTTTTAAGTTATCTAATAATGATTTTCGTAAAAGCTATTGGAAAAGATAAAATCAGCATAATAGGCGTTAGTGCTACAGGAGCTTTCTTTCATAATGTGGGCCAGCTAATTGTAGCTTCAGCTGTACTTCAAAATATAACCATTATGCTTTATTTACCTATATTATCTCTATCAGGTATTGTTACTGGAATTTTTATTGGAATAACCTCAAATTTTGTTGTTAAACATTTGTCAAAACTACATTACTTTGACAATGTAAATAAACAACATATAAGCTAGACTTAAGCTATATATCAAATAAAATTATATACTTAAGTCTAGTAAATGTTGTTTATTTATTTCCTCAGAACTTTTTTTATTGTACAAATTGAAAATCTTTATTTAGGTTGTTTATTCTATCTTTAAATCCATTAGATGCGTATATTTTATAATCTGTTGTGGTAATTTCACAGGATACATTAGACATGTTGTTTATTAATTCTAATCCTTTTTCAGGTCCTAGGGCAAATACTGTTGTAGTTAGAATATCTGCAATCATTCCACCATCTTCAGTATCACCACTTACAACTATTGTATCGCTCATAACCCCATTATCTATTGGATATCCAGTATTAGTATTCATAATATGATGATACCTTTTATTATCTTTCATGAAGTATCTCTCATAATCACCTGATGTAGATAAAGATTCATTTGATAACTTTATTACTCCTAAATATTTGTTTGCCTCTTCACTTCTGGGATGTTTAATTCCAATAGTCCATTTATTATCATCTTTATTTTTACCTACAGCATAGATAGAGCTTGAACCTAAATTTATAAGACCATTTTCTATGTTATATTTTTTATATATTTTTAATACTTCATCAGCTGCAAATCCTTTAGCAACACCTCCTAGGTCTATGGCCATTCCTGATTCCTTAAGCATAACACTACTATCTTTTTCATTTACATCGATTTTTTTATATCCCACCAAATGTAATTTATCTTTGATATCCTCATCAGATGGTAATTTTTCATTATCTGTTCCTATACCCCATAAATTTATTATTGGTCCTAATGTAATATCAAAGGCTCCATCACTTAGCTTTGAATATTTTGTTGATGTTTCAATCATTTTTATTATTTCTGGATGAACTTTTACATAATCTTTTCCACTAGCACTATTTATTTTATAAACATCACTAGTATTAATATTGGTACTCGCCATGTCCTCAAGTTCTCTTAATCTGCTAAAACTTTCCTCAACTGCTTCCTTCGAATTTTTACCAAATGCACTTAGCGTTACTACTGTATCCATTACAATATTACTTTTTTCATAGTATTGATTATTTATATTTGTACATGAGCTCAAATTCAGTGAAGTTATAATGCAAACTAATAAAGTATATATAATTTTCTTCATAAGCTTACTCCTATATTTTTTATATTGTAGCTTTTATATTAATTGAATTATTTTTTGCCTTTAAATTATTTGCAGCCTTTATAGCTCCTGTTGGACATTTTGCTATACAAGTTGCTTCCTTACAGTTTTCTAAACATATTTGCGTGTTCACTACTGCAAGATTATTTTTAATTTCAATTGCTCCATAGTTGCAATTTTTAGCACAAATACCACATCCTAAACAAGCTCCTGCACTGCAGATTTTCCTTGCAATTGCCCCCTTATCCTTGGAATTACAATTAACTTCTACAATTGAATTTACAGATATTAATTCTATAACATTTTTAGGACATGATGATTCGCATTTCCCACATCCAGTACACTTTGAAATATCTACAACTGGCAGGCCCTCTTTGCCTATAGTCAAAGCCCCAAAAGGGCAATTATTTACACATGTTCCAAACCCAATACATCCATGTTTGCATTCCTTCGGACCACCTTGTAGTAGAATTGCAGCTTTGCAATCTTTTATTCCCTTATATCTATAACTTTGTTTTGCCTTATCAACTGAACCTTTACATCTAACATGGGCTACTTTTGGCTCCACCTCTTCAGTTTTTTTTCCAGTAATCTCTGCTACAAGTTTTGCTACAGCGTCTTTTCCAGGAACACATAAATTCGGAGGAACTTCTGCATTTATTACCACTGCTTCTGCATAGGCTGCACATCCAGCATAACCGCATGCACCGCATTGCCCTTTAGGAAGAATATCCTCTACTTCATGAATAAGTGGATTTACTTCCATAGCAAATTTTCTATTTGCAAATGCAAGTATAAAGCCAAAAACCGCTCCAATTCCACCCAGTACTACTAAAACCATTATTACAGTAAACATACTTTATTCTCATCTCCTTTATATCATTCCCGAAAATCCTAGGAATGACAATGCTAACATTCCTGCTAAAATAAAAGCAATGCCCGTTCCTTCTAATGGTTTTGGTACATCTGCATAAACTAATTTTTCTCTTAAACTGGCCATAAGTATTAAGGCCAGAGCAAAATCCATTCCTGAGCCAATTGAAAACACTATACCTTTAATAAATGAATAATTTGATTCAACACTTAATAGTGGGACTGAAAGTACAATACAATTTGTTGCTATTAAAAGAAGATATATTCCCCACATACTATATAAAGTAGGTGCTTGTTTCTTTATAATTAATTCTAGTAATTGTACAAAACTTGCAATAAGTATTACAAAGACTATTGTAGTTAAAAAAGTTAAATGAAATGGTACTAGTATAAAATTATAGACTACCCAAGCTAGCATTGAACTGAGAGTTATAACTGAAGTAACTGCCATCCCCATTCCTATTGAAGCATCTAAGCTTTTAGAAACTCCAAAAAAAATGCATAGGCCAACAAACTTTGTTAATACAAAATTATTTACAAGTACAGCACCTATAAATAGTGTAAAATATTCCTTGAGAATACTCATAATACTTCACTTCCTTCTATTTTTTTAGCTTCCTTATGAGCATTATGAAGCTTAATTGCACCAATCATATAGCCAATTAATATAAATGCTCCAGCAGGTAAAATCATAATTAAAGGTGCATTATACCACGATCCTAAAATTTTAAAACCAAGTATCGATCCACTTCCAAAAAATTCTCTAATTACAGATATTGATAGCATGGCTAGGGTGAAACCACACCCCATACCAAACCCATCTAAAAATGATGGAAATACTTTGTTTTTAGATGCAAATACTTCAGCTCTTGCTAGAATAATAGCAAAAACAACAACTAAATCTAGATAAATTCCAAGAGCGCTGTATAACGCTGGAGAAATGGCCTGCAATACTAGCTCTACAACTGTTACTATAGTTGCTATAAATGTAATATAAACAGGGACTCTAACCTTTGGATTTACTAATTTTCTTGTAAGAGATACCACTACATTATTACTAGTAATAACAAAGGTTACACATAACCCCATAGTTAACCCATTAATTACTGAGGATGTAACAGCTAATGCCGGACAAAGACTTAGGCATAACATAAATATTGGATTTTCATCATATAACCCTTTGCTAAAAATCTTCCATTTTTCCTTCATATTATTTACCTCCTGTAAACTCTGTCACTTCATGTACAGCATTTTTAACAGCCAATGTTACGGCCTTAGATGAAATAGTGGCACCTGTCATAGCTTGAATATCATCTTTATCAGAAGCATCTTTTGTTACTGTTAAATTTGCTTCCTTTTTCCCTTTAAATTCACTTCTAAAAGGTTCCTTGGAAGCATTGTCTCCAAGTCCTGGTGTTTCATTGTGCGATAAAATCTTATAATCTATTACTTCTCCAGCTGGGGTAACAGCCACAAGCATTTTAATTTCTCCACCATATCCCCTACTTTCCCCTGGAACAACATAAGCAATTATTTTGCCTCCTTTTTCAGCCGTAAACCATTGATCTTTATCCGGTACTGCTTTAAAACTATCTGCATCACTAACTAATGCCTTCATTGATTCTTGTTTAGATATTTCCCTTTTCTCAGCTGCAATTGGTGCAGTGATATAATACACTAATCCTATTATTAATCCGGAAGCTAGGCACGTAATTATTAAATTTACAGCTATTTCAAAAATAGAATACTCTTTATTACTAACGTGTACATTTGACATCTTATTACCCCCTTACCCCAAATTCCTTTGGTTTAACAAAACGATCAATAAGCGGTGTTACTGCATTCATTAGTAAAATTGAGTAACATACTCCTTCTGGATATCCACCTATTAATCTAATCAAGGAAGTTATTAAACCTGCTCCTACTGCGAAAATAACTTGACCCTTTATAGTTATTGGAATAGTTACCATATCAGTTGCCATAAAAAATGCTCCAAGTATCAATCCTCCAGCCATCATATTAAAAAGCGGATCTCCAGTGAACAAACCTGTTGATGCAAAAATCCAAGTAAGTAAACCTACTGTACCAATCATGCAAACCGGAACCTGCCAACTAATATATCCTTTATATATAAGATATACGCCTCCAATTATAAGTAAGATAGTCGAAGTTTCCCCAATGCACCCATTTCTTGTACCTAGAAGCATGGCTTTATACATTGCTGTTTGACTTCCAAAGGTTTCAACTAATTTTTCATATCCTTGCTGCTTTAGTATATTTAAAGGTGTTGCACTGCTAACAACATCAATTGATGTGGTCATCTTAGTCCAAGTAGTCATTGCAACTGGCCAAGAAACCATTAAAGCTGCTCTTCCAATATGGGCTGGGTTAAAAATATTAAATCCAAGTCCGCCCATTGAATGTTTTGCTATTACAATAGCTATAAATGAACCTACAAAAACCATATAGGGAGGCATACTTGGTGAAACTGACATAGCAAGTAAAAGACCAGTTAAAAATGCACTTCCATCAAAGGCAGTTATTTTCTTTCTACGGTACTTTTCTACTAAATATTCAAATAATACTGCTGATGCTGCACCTATAATCATATTTGTTAAAGCTGGAATCCCAAAATAAAATATTGAGAAAATAGCAGCTGGCATCAAAGCTAAATTTACATTCCACATTATTTTGGTAATAGATTCATCACATCTAATATGAGGTGACGCTGAAACTACAAGTTCGTTTTCCTTTATCTCAATTTCTTTAATTTCAAACTCATACATTTTGTTTTTATCTCTTTTTGTTTTTAGCTGTTTTTCATTGCTGCCTTGAACTTCTATTTCTTTTGCTTCAATATCAGAATTCATTTTATCCCTTCTTCCTACTTATTAACTTGTTGTGCTAAATTTTGCGCTTTTAAATATTTTACATACTGCACAATATTACGTTTTGCAGGACACGTATAAGTACAACTACCACATTCAATACAATTTAATAAACCAAACTCTTCCTTTGCCTCTTTAAATTTCTGACGTTCACCTAATATACTAAGCATACTTGGAATCAAACCCATTGGACATGCTTTAACACATCTCCCACATCTGATACATGGTGATTCTTCTCCTGAGTTTACAATTTCAGTGCTTAGTGCCAATATCCCAGACACCCCTTTAATTACTTGTGCTTCTAATGAAAATTGAGCAATTCCCATCATAGGTCCTCCCATGATTATCTTTTCAGGAGTCTTGCTAAATCCATTGCAATACTCAATTACATCGTGAAAACTTGTTCCTATTCTTAGTAATAGATTCTTAGGTTCCTTAACTGCATCTCCAGAAACTGTAGTAACCCTTTGAATTAATGGAATTCCATTAACTACTGCATCATAAATTGCAATAGTTGTCCCAACATTTTGTACTACTACACCAACATCCATAGGCAGCCCCCCAGATGGCACTTCACGATTAGTAAGTACTTTTATCAGCATTTTTTCTGCACCTTGAGGGTATTTTGTAGGTAAAGCTACAACTTCAACAGATGTTCCTTTAAATGCCTCTTTCATAACCTTTACAGCATCTGGCTTATTATCTTCTATCCCTATGAAACCTTTACTAACTCCAAGTACCTTCATGATAATTTTGACACCAGTAACAATGCGTTCAGTGTATTCAAGCATCATTCTATAATCTGCTGTCAAATAAGGTTCACATTCGGCTGCATTTAAAATAAAAAAATCAATTTTTTTATCCTTACTTGGGTTAAGTTTAATATGTGTCGGAAATGTCGCACCTCCAAGACCTACAATTCCAGCTTCCTTAATAATGTTTTGTATTTCTTGAATCCCTAGTTTGTCCCATTCCCGTTCAACTGGAATTCCTTCGACCCATTCATCTAATCCATCACTTTCAATAACAACAGATAAGCATTTTCCCTTGGAAACATGTGGCTTTTCTGATATATCAATAACTTTTCCCGAAATAGATGCATGTATTGGACTATGCATAAATGCATCACTTTTTCCTATTATTTGGCCCTTCTTAACTTTATCTCCGACTTTTACTAAAGGTGTACAAGGAGCCCCTATATGCTGACTCAATGGGATGACCACCTTATTAGGCAATGGCGGAAATTCAATAGCTTTATCAAAAGTATACTTTTTACTATCTTTAGGATGAATTCCTCCTAGAAAACTCTTTAACATTAACACTCGCCTCACAAACCAATTTAAAAATCAATTACTTATATCATGTTTGAAAACTAATTAATAATAACATCACAAATTATAAAATCTTAATGATTACCGGTTGTGATTTACCACTTTCTTCAGTAACTCTATCGAATTTCTTTACTAGTATAAATGATATAATTGCAGCTGCTATCCCTCCTATTATCCTGCTCCAAGTAATGCTCTGCCCAGCATATTCTCCTAAAAATCCCCCGAGCATTGCTCCAACAAATATAATAATTAACGGTAAAATAAAAACAATAAAGGCAGCCCATAAAAAATTGGTCTCCTTTACCTCAAAAACTACCCTCTGTCCTGGTTTTGCTCCTATTTTATTATTTGCAGTTATAATAATACTCTCATTACCTGGGCATGCGCCGCAATTTTTACAATCACTGTGTCTGCCTACTCGAATTTTTGCAACATCATCAATCACCTCAATTACAAAACCTTGTTCAGTTTTCATTTTTATCATACTCCTTAGAATTGCTTTGACTTATTGAATTCCTTTTTATTTTTGTAATATATTATATTAATTGTAATGTTCTGGTATTACGATTTTATTATAATCCTTTGATTTATTATTTTAAAGGGCTAACTTTGTAATATTTTTCCCATATAAAATCCTTTTTCCACAATAGATACTTCATATATACTCTATAATTTTCTAGTGCTATAATATTAATGTAAAAAAATATTATTTTCGAAACATTTGGGGGACTTTATAAATGAATATGAACTTTTCTAACAACCTAAACTATTTTCAAACTGGTATTTTTAATGTACTAGATGAAAAAAAAGCCGAACTTATTGCCAGTGGCAAGAAAGTATTCAATTTATCTGTTGGAACACCTGACTTTGAACCAGATAAACATGTAATGGATGCATTAATTAATGCTTCAAAAAACGCTGATAATTGGAAATATTCTTTAGGTGATTTACCGGAGCTTATAGATGCTATTTGCACATATTATAAAAAAAGATTTAATGTAGAAATTAATGCACATGAGGTTATGTCTATTTATGGATCTCAAGAAGGCTTATCTCACATTGGACTCGCACTATGTAATAAGGAAGATATTGTTCTAGTTCCCAATCCGGGATATCCTATTTTCGAAATTGGGCCATATCTTTCTGGAGCAGAAATAGCATATTATTCTCTTTTACCAGAAAATAATTATTTACCAGATTTAAATTCAATCTCAGAAGATATATTACATAAAGCTAAATTTATGGTGGTTTCTTATCCACTAAATCCTGTTTGTGCATGTGCAACTCCTGAGTTTTATGATGAATTAATTTCCTTTGCTAAAAAATATAATATTATAGTAATCCATGATAATGCTTATTCTGATATTGTATATGATGGAAAGATAGGTGGTTCATTTTTAGCACATGAAGGTGCTAAAGACGTTGGAGTTGAATTTTATTCTTTATCTAAATCCTTTAATATAACTGGTTCAAGAATATCTTTTGTAATAGGTAATTCTGAAATTATAAAGCATTTTAAAATGCTTCGTTCACAAATTGATTATGGCATTTTCTTACCTATTCAATATGCTGCTATTGCAGCTTTAACTGGACCACAAGACAGTGTTATAAATCACTGCAGAGAATATGAGGAAAGAAGAAATGCTTTATGCAGAGGTCTTACAAGTATAGGCTGGAATGTGCCTGACAGTCAAGGTACTATGTTTGCATGGGCTCCTATTCCACCTAACTTTTCAAACTCTTATGAATTTTGTATGACTCTTATGGAAAAGACAGGAGTAATTTGTACCCCTGGAAGTGCTTTTGGAACTCTTGGTGAAGGTTACGTAAGATTTGCTTTAGTATTGCCAATTTCTGAAATTAATGAAGCAATAAAAGCAATAAAGGAAAGCGAAATATTATCATAGATAACAACATTCAAACTCTACTTATGTGGTAACTTACCGAAATCATAAATATTTTTGTTACGAAAAACTATGAAAATATCGCTGAAGGCTCTAAGTTGCA
>NZ_AUUU01000068.1 GCF_002760435.1 Clostridium sp. LS | reverse complement strand
AAATTGACCTAATAGGCTCGCTATGAGGGCAATTCGCCTCCTTGCCTGATGAAAAAATATCCATGGCAACTTTGGACTTGTTATTTATTTTCATGTGCCTTAAATGCGAGTAAATAAAGGCTCTTATAAAAACTTAAGTATAAATTAAGATAAATTTAATATTTAGACTATTATTTATTAATAAAAAATATGTATAATAAGAATATGATATAAAGTCAATTATTAACATGTATTGTATTTTTATCATAAATGAACATTATTTACAGGGGGAAAGAAAAATGAAATTAAAGAAAACTTTAGCATTTATTATGACAGCAGCTTTAACTGTTGGAACAATGGCTGGATGTAGCCAAGCAACATTAAATTATTCAAGAGAAATTTCAAATGTGGCGAAATGGGAAGCAACAACATCGAATATTCAGGGTACAGTCAATATAGATGTAAAAGGAGTAAAAGAACAAATAAATATTGCTGCTGATGGTTATACAGCTGGTAAGCAGACATATGTAGATATTAAATTCACTGATCCATCTGGTAAGTTTAATATTCCAGAACTTAAAGCATACAGTGATGGAACTACAAGCTATATAAATAAGAGCTTCTATGAAGGAATATCTGCACTTACTGGACAAGCTGCTCCAGCAGGATTAACTAGTATAAAAGAAGACTATATTGGAATTGATGTTGCATCAACAGGAATTGATGTAGATAAAATAAAAGCATTAACAACCAATCCAGATGCAATGGTTCAATTAGGAAAGACTATATTTGGAGAAAATAGTGATATAGATATACCATTTGTTCAAAATGGAAGAGAATATACAATCAATCTTGATGCAGATAAAACTGTTGATTTAGCTGGAAAAGCTGCAAAAGCTGCAGGAAACAACATAGAAAATATTAATAATACTTTTAAATTAGGAATACCAGCTGAAGGTATTACACAAATTAAAGCAGCAGTTAATGATGCTAAGTTTGATACAAGCTTAGCCGATCTTAAGACACTATTAGCTGGATCTACTATTAGCTCAAAAGAAGTATTTGCTGATACTAGCTATAATGCTGATTTTAATATGAACTTACAAATTAAAGATGCAGGAAGTATTTCATTAGTTTTAAAAGCAGTAGATACAAAGAGTGAAGTAAAAGCAATAACTTTCCCTACTAGCGTATATAAAACTACTCAACAAGATTTCAATAAATTATTAATTCCAACAGCAAGTACAGCAACTATACAATCTACAACAAATACAGTAGTAAAATAATATAAACTAATATAGGCTATGCCGAAAGTATTCTTAATGCTTTTGGTATAGCTTATTATTATACTAGAAATAATATTTGCAGGATATATAAAGCACATTCTAAAAAGTTTGAAAAGCACTTTTTAGAATGTGCTTTTTTTTGTTCAACTCAAGCATGTTTTTAAGATTTTAAAATATCTCTGAAAAATTAGTAAGTTTTTAACATGAACATATTGTTTTGAACAATGAAAGATGATAATATTATCATGTTCAAAAAATGAACCTAAGTTTGTGTCTATAGATTATAAAGTTAAATTATAAAAGTGATATTTAAATTAAGGGGGTATTCAATAAATGAGAAAAGTTAAAACTGCCGTAATTTTAGCTGCTGGAATGGGGTCCAGATTACATGATGTAACTAATGATATGCTGCCAAAAGGACTTATAAAGGTAAATGGTAAAAGCTTAGTTGAAAGATCCATTGAGAAATTAAGAAGTTTAGGCATTGAGAAAATTTATATTGTAACAGGTCATTTACATGAGTTTTATGATGAATTTGCAAAAGATAAAAAGTACATTGAAACAAAGAGAAACAGAAAATATAAGGCCACAGGAAGCATGACCTCCCTTTCAATATTAGAAGAAGAATTAAAGGAAGATTTTTTATTACTTGAAAGTGATCTTATTTATGAAGTATATGGATTAATAAAAGCACTTGAATATGAAAAAGATGATTGTGTTTTATTAAGTGGAAGGACAAACTCTGGAGACGAGTGCTATGTTGAAGTTAGAGATGATAATTTATACAAAATATCTAAAAACATAGAAGAAATAGAAAATGTATATGGAGAGTTAGTTGGTATTTCAAAAATTTCTATAGATTTATATAAAGAAATGCTAAAACAATATAAAAATTTTAATAGTTCAATATTTGAATATAAGAATGAGTATTTTTTTGACACTGAAAAGAATAAAGCAAAGAAATATGATTATGAAAATGCCATATTTGATGCTGCTAAAAAGAGAAAAGTTGGTTACCTAAAAATTGATAATCTAGTATGGGGAGAAATTGATGATAAACATCATCTTGAGAGAATAAAAAAAACTATACTTCCTAAATTAGAGAAGAATATTGAAGAAAAAATAATTTAAATTATATAAATTTAAAATAATTTTAGAATTAAGGGGAGATTAAAAATATGAAAACAGTATATGTTGCAATGAGTGCTGATATAATTCATCAAGGACATTTAAATGTATTAAATGAAGCGAGAAAACTTGGAGATATAATAGTAGGATTACATACTGATGATGTTATACGCGGTTATTGGAGAAATCCTATTATGAAATATGAAGAAAGAAAAGAAGTAGTTAATAATATCAAAGGGGTTGTATCTGTAATTGCACAAGATAGTTTGGATCAGGTTTCAAATCTTATAAAGCTTAAACCTGACTATGTTCTTCACGGAGATGATTGGAAAGATGGAGCCCAAAAGGAACTTAGGGAAAGGGTTATAGAAGCAATAAAGGAATGGGGAGGGGAACTTGTTGAAGTGCCATATACTCAAGGTGTATCTATTTCAAAACTAGATGAAGAGCTTGCTCAAATAGGAATCACTCCTCAAATGAGAATGAAAAGCCTTAAGGAATTAATTTATTCAAAAAAACCAGTTAGAATACTTGAAGCTCATAATGGTTTGACTGGATTAATTGTTGAAAAGACTAAAGTTGAGAAAGAAGGCAAAATAAAAGAATTCGATGGAATGTGGATAAGCTCTTTATGTGATTCAACTGCTAAAGGAAAACCAGATATAGAATTAGTAGACTTAACTTCAAGATTAAATACAATAAACGATATTTTAGAAGTTACAACAAAACCGATTATTGTTGATGGTGATACTGGTGGACAAATTGAACATTTCGTTTATACAGTTAAAACATTAGAAAGATTAGGCGTGTCAGCAATTATTATTGAAGATAAGACAGGTCTTAAGAAAAATTCATTATTTGGAACTGAAGTTGAACAAACTCAAGATACTATTGAACATTTTAGTGAAAAGATAAGAGCAGGAAGAGAAGCAAGAGTTACCAGCGATTTTATGATTATTTCAAGAATTGAAAGCTTAATTGCAGGAGCAGGGATGGATGATGCTATAAAAAGAGCACAAGCATATATTGAAGCTGGTACAGATGGCATTATGATTCATAGCAAAGAAAAAGATGGAAAAGAAATCATTGAGTTCTGCAGAAGATACAATGAATTTGAAAACAAGGTTCCATTAGTTGTAGTTCCAACTTCATACAACTTCATGAAAGAAGATGAACTAGTTGAGTTGGGAATTAATGTTATTATATATGCAAATCACTTAATAAGAAGTGCATACCCAGCAATGGTAAATACAGCAAAAAGTATATTAGAAAATGCGAGATCCAAAGAAGCATCAGAAAACTGTATGCCTATAAAAGAGATACTTACCCTAATTCCAGGTGGAATGTAATATAGATAAACAACATGTAAACTAGACATATATGCAATCAGCCGAAAGTAGACACATTGTTGTTTCATAGGACTATGAAAATTTCGCTGGAAGGTTCTAAATTTCAGGTTGCATCCATTCATACTTGCTCCAAATATAAAATTTGGACAAGTATGAATGGAACAGCCTAAAATTAAGAACCTTAGACAGCTCATTTTCAATGCCTACTCCACAAAAATGTGTCTACTTTCTAGTGCAGAAATGCGTATATATCTAGTGAATGTTGTTTATATATTTCAAAGTATATATTAAATTTACAACTGTGTTAGCTATTATAGATAACTAGATTATTAATTTAACTTATTAGATAACTATATTTAACAAGTCTTTATGTGGATATCTTAACTAGAAATAATAAATATTTTTGTAACCACAAGGGTC
>NZ_AUUU01000255.1 GCF_002760435.1 Clostridium sp. LS | reverse complement strand
AATAAATCCAGGAATATTAATTGATACTGGACATCCTTCCACACATTTTGGAACCTTACAATTTAAGCATCTTGAAGCTTCTTTTGTTGCTTCTTCTTCGTTATATCCTAAACAAACTTCTTCAAAGTTTGCTGCTCTAACTTTTGGGTCTTGTTCTCTTACAGGTACTCTAACCATTCTTTCTTTCATATCCATTATTTATCACCTCTGCAACCACAGCCGCCATGACTATGAGTATTTCCTTCTTCAAACTCTAACTGAGCTTTTCCTTCTTCAGTTTTATACATAGCTTGTCTTCTCATTGATTCATCGTAATTTACTAAATGTCCGTCAAATTCTGGTCCATCAACACAAGCAAACTTAACTTCGCCTCCAACAGTAACTCTGCACGCACCACACATACCTGTACCATCAACCATTATTGGATTTAAACTTACTGTAGTTGGAATATTTAATTCCTTAGTTAACATTGAAGTAAATTTCATCATTATCATTGGTCCAATGATAATAGCATGATCATATTTCTTGCCTTGATTGTTTACTAATTCTTTAAGCATATCTGAACCAGTTCCCTTAAATCCATATGAACCATCATCAGTTGTTACATATAGGTTTCCTGAAACATTCTTTAATTCTTCTTCATATATTAATAGATCTTTATTTCTGCTTCCTAAAATAACATCTACAGCTATTCCATGTTCATGCATCCATTTTACTTGAGGATAAACTGGCGCTGCACCAACTCCACCGGCCACAAAGATGAAATTCTTTTTCTTTAATTCTCCTAAATCTTCATGTATAAATTCACTTGGTACACCTAGTGGTCCAACAAAGTCAGCTACAAAATCCCCTTCATTAAAAGCAGCTAATTGCTTTGTCCCTTTTCCTACAGTTTGAAAAACTATAGTTACTGTCCCTTTTTCTTGATCATAATCTGCTATAGTTAAAGGAATTCTTTCACCTTTTTCATCATTCTTTATAATAATAAATTGTCCTGGCTTTGCAGACTTTGCTACTCTTGGAGCTTCTATATCCATTAAAAATATATTATTTGTAAG
>NZ_AUUU01000067.1 GCF_002760435.1 Clostridium sp. LS | reverse complement strand
AGGCGAATAAGATTTCTTTTTTATTCTTTTTCCATACAAAACCTAATTAAACAGCTCTTTAAATAAGTTATCCACAGATTTTACTGCATTATAAATTCCTAAAGAATAAAAAAATAATCCCTCTCAACTTAAGCTGAGAGGGTAACTATTTACTTTTTCTGTTTAATAATAAATTTTTTTTATATCATCTTTATCCAGTTCACCACTAGTACTCCAAGTCCAAATTTTATATTATTCCTACAATTTCATTAATATCCTTAATTCCTTGTTCTCTTAGAAAATTTTCCATTTCCTCGATTATCTCTTTACCAGCCATAGGGTTTACAAAATTAATAGTTCCTATTTGTATTGCACTAGCCCCTGCCATCATAAATTCTATAGCATCCTTACCATTTGAAATTCCACCAAGTCCTATTACAGGAATATCTACTGCCTTAGCCACTTCATAAACCATTCTAAGAGCAATTGGTTTTACAGCTGGGCCTGACAGACCTGCTGTTATATTATTAAATACCGGCTTTCTTTTATACACATCTATAGCCATTCCCTTTAAAGTATTTATTAACGAAATAGAATCAGCTCCTGCTTCTTGGCATTTTAAGGCCATATCCACTATGTCTTCTGCATTAGGAGATAATTTAACCATTAGCGGTTTCTTAGTCATACCTTTAATTTCTCTAACAACATCGTATGCCACTTTTGATTTAATTCCAAATGCCATTCCACCATGTTTTACATTTGGACATGAAATATTAAGTTCAATCATATCTACATCACTATTATCTATTTTACTTACAGCGGCTTCATAATCTTCTAAACATCCACCCCCGATATTTGCAATTACATTTGTTCCATACTTCTTCATTTTAGGAAGCTCATTTTCAATAAATGCATCTATTCCCGGATTTTGTAATCCAACTGAATTCATCATGCCTGATGGAGTTTCATATACTCTTATGCCTTCATTCCCTTGTTTAGGATTAATTGTAAGCCCCTTAGAAGATATCCCGCCAAGAATTCCAACATCATAAAAGTTATTAAATTCTTCACCAAAACCAAAGGTTCCTGATGCAGCTATTACTGGATTTTTAAATTCTACGTTATTAATAGTTACTTTCATCATATTCTTCTCCTCCTTTGGTTATTATAATTCAACATAGTATCCATCGAATACTGGGCCATCTTTACAAGTTCTCTTATGGCCATCTTTTGTTTTGCAAGTACATACTAAGCATGCTCCAACTCCACATGCCATATGTTTTTCCATAGATACATATACCGCAACATTCTTTTCTTTACACATATCTATAACCTTTTTCATCATGATTTCTGGTCCACAACATAAGACTGTATCATATTCTTCCGGCTTTAAAAGATCTGTAACAAATCCTTTATGACCATGTTTTCCTGTATTTGTTGATACATAAGCATCATTAACGTATTCTTTTAATTCATCTATTAAATAAATATCATCCCTAAAACCTGCATATAAATCTATTTTTTCATCTGGATTTTTTTGTCTTAATTTTTTCGCAAGCTCGAGCATTGGTGCTGTTCCTATTCCACCTGCAACCAATGCGACTTTTTTATATTCTTGATCTAAATCAAATCCGTTGCCAAGAGGCCCTGTTAAGCTTATTTCATCATTTTCTATAAGCTTAGTATATTCCTTAGTTCCGTTTCCTACTACAGCATATAGAAATGTTAATTTATTCTCAATCTTTTCACATATACTTATTGGTCTTGGCAAAAATGTAGTACCGTTTAGTTTTAACATATAAAATTGTCCAGCCTTTATTTCCGAATCATCTTCTACGACCAATTTATATATATCTTTTGAAATTTCTTTATTTGAAACAACTTTTGCATTTCTGTAAGTTATAGCCATGTTTATCCTCCTTTAATTCAGTTTACAGTTTACAGTTCACAATTTACAGTTAAGGAGGAAATCCCTAATAGGGATTTCTTAAAAATATTTTTTCAAATCTTCTAAAGAGGATTTGTTCCTTAACTGTAAACTGTAACTTGTTAACTGTTAACTGTTTTTAATTGCGTCTCTCATCTTTATTGCTTCTTCTCTAGCGCATAAAGCAAACTCTTTTTCTCTATTTTCTTTTTTATAAGCAAGGAGTATTCCTCTTGAAGAGTTTACAACTCCACCATTTCCATTGTTTAAGTATAAGGCAACATCCTCAGCTTTACCACCTTGTGCTCCATATCCTGGTATAAGGAAAAACATATTATTATAATTTGATCTTATTTTCTTTCCTTCTTCAACATGAGTACAGCCAATAACTCCACCAATTGCACTATACCCGCATTCTCCTACAATATTTTTACTTATTCCAGTTATTTTATCTGCTACAACTTCATAAACCTTTTTATTTTCAGTTGTATCTAAATATTCAATATCTTCTGCTCCAGGGTTTGATGTTCTTACTAAGCAAAACACACCTTTGTTCCCTTGTTCTAGATAAGGTAAATATGGTTCAATACTGTCCATCCCCATATATGGGCTTAAAGTTATAAAATCCGCTTCAAAATCCCCTTCAAAATGAGCCTTTGCATACATTGTTGCTGTTGCTGCAATATCGCCTCTTTTTATATCAGCTATTATTATTTCATCTTTTTCTCTTAGATAATCTAATGTCTTCTTATAAGCAATTAATCCCTCTAGCCCTAATGCTTCATAGTAAGCAATCTGAACTTTAAAACATGCGGATACATCTGCAGTTGCATCTATTATTTGTTTATTAAATTCAAATATAGCTTCACTATCAGTTCTGCCTTCTTTTATATGATCTGGTACATAGCTTAGTGCTGTATCTAAACCTACACAAACTACTCCTCTGTCTTCAACTCTATTATATAACTTATCTATTATGTAACTTGTCATTTAAATCACCCTTTCATTCAGTTAACAATTAAGAGTTAACAGTTATCAGTTAATGATGAAATTCCTACGGAATTTCTTTAATATTAACTATTATTTACTAACCGAATTAAATTTTATTTCTCCGCCTTTTATTGTAACCAGAATTTCTCCGTAAAACTCCATACCATCAAAAGGAGTATTTCTTCCCTTTGATTTAAATTCTTCTGGGTTAACTTTTATTTTCTTATTAACATCTACTAAAACTAAATCTGCTTCTGTTCCTATGCTAATTTTTCCTTTATTCATATCTAAAAGTTTCGCTGGATTATAAGACATTAATTCACTTAGTTTATTTAATGTAATATCATTTTCTTTAACCAGTTTTGTGTAACATATTGAAAATGCTGTTTCAAGACCAACCATTCCAGGAGAACCTTTTTTCTTTTCCTCTGCTGTGTGCGGTGCATGGTCAGTTCCTATTGTATCAACCATTCCTAATTTTATTGCATCAATTATTGCATCTACATCCTCTTTTTCCCTAATTGGAGGATTAACCCTGTAGTCATTAATATCTCTTGTAAGTCCTATATGGTGAGGCGTAACCTCCAATGTTATATTCGCACCACTCATTTTACCATCTATAATGTATTTAATAGCCTCTTTTGTGCTTACATGGCACATATGTAATCTAGCTCCACTTAATTTAGCTAATTCAACATCTCTAAGTGTCATCATATTTTCAGCTATTCTCATGTCGACTTTTGAGAATTCTGGACTTTCTGCATGTGACATTATAACCCAATTATTTTTCTTTGCTATCTTCATTGCTTCAAGCATAGTATTTGAATTAGATACTCCTACTCCATCATCTGAAATAGCTTTGATTCCCGTATCACTTGAAAGTTCTTCTAAATGACTTAATGTAGTTCCATCAAAGTTCTTTGTAACTGATAAACATTGATGAATATCTATAAGATTAACTTCTTTTGATTTATTTCTTACATATTCTAAGGTTTCCTTAGATGAACAAATAGGATTAGTGTTTGCCATCAGGCAGACTCCTGTATATCCGCCTCTTAATGCCGCCTTAGAGCCTGTTTCAATATCTTCCTTCCAAGTAAGCCCTGGATCTCTAAAATGGGCATGAGTATCTATAAATGCTGGCATCAAAATCCTGCCTTCACATTCAAGTGTCTCCACATTATCCTTGTGTATTTCTTTTCCTATTTCTTCTATTAATCCATTTTTTATATAAACGTCTCCTATAAAATCTTGAGTTACATCTATAAATCTGGCATTTTTTATTAAAAGTTCCATATAAACACCCCTTTATTCAGTTAACTGTTAGAAGTACATTTTGTAATTGCTATATTTCTGAAAGCTTTGTTATTTCGTCACAGTATTCACATCTGTATCTTCCATTTTCCTTATCTACTAAAACAAATGAATGAGGCACATACTCTTCCTGGCTAGTTATGCAACTTGGATTCTTACACTTTATTATATTTTCTACTTTATTAGGCAGTGTTGGAGTAACCTTATTTGTTATCATCTCATCTTTTACCTCACATATTGTAATAGTAGGTGAAAGTAATCCCAATACTGTATAATCAAGTTCATTGCAATTTTCTATTTTTATTATATCCTTCTTTCCAAGCTTTTTACTATCAGCATTAATAATTAATGCAACGCTGCAGTTATTAGTATCCAAACCTAAATAATTAAATATTTTTATCCCCACTCCAGCTTGAATATGATCTATTACTATTCCGTTTTTAATACTAGTAATCTCTAGCATACTACATCACCCCCAAAAGCTTAATCATCAATGCCATTCTTCCATACATTCCATATTCAGCTTGCTTAAAGTAGGAAGCTCTGCTATCTTCATCTACTTCATATGCTATTTCATTTACTCTTGGAAGTGGATGCATTACAATCATATCGCTTTTAGCTAGATTCATTTTTGCTTTATCTAATATGTAGCTATCTCTAAGTCTTAAATATTCTTCTTCATTAAAGAATCTTTCTTTTTGGACTCTTGTCATGTATAAAATATCTAAATTATCAATTACATCTTCTAATTTTTCTACTTCTATATATTCAATATTATTCTTCTCTAAAATTTCTTCTCTTATATATTGTGGCACAGTAAGTTCTTTAGGCGATATCAGTACGAATTTATTGTTTTTATATCGTGACATTGCTTTTATAAGCGAATGTACTGTTCTACCAAATTTTAAATCTCCACAAATTCCAATCACATGGTTATTTAATCCATCCTTTAAACTTGTAATTGTTAATAGGTCAGCTAAAGTTTGAGTAGGATGCTGATGCCCTCCATCTCCTGCATTGATTATTGGTACATTTGAATAAAGGCTTGCAACTTTTGCCGCACCTTCCTTTGGATGTCTCATGGTAATAATATCTGAATATATAGATACCATTTTAATTGTGTCAGCCAAGGTTTCTCCTTTTGAAATTGATGTTGAATTTGGTTCTGAAAACCCAAGAATTTTACCTCCAAGTCTCATCATTGCAGCTTCAAAGCTCAATCTAGTTCTAGTACTTGGTTCGTAAAATAAAGTCGCTAGAATTTTCCCATCACAAATATGTGAAAATTCTTTTGGATGTGCCATTATTTGATGTGCTAGGTTAAATAATTCATCTAATTCCTCTACTGTAAAGTCCATAGGTTCTATTAGATGTCTAATATCTTTTGTCATTTTTACATCACTCCTTGTTAACCTCTCTGTGTTAATTTAAAGGGAGGAAATTATATAATACTATAATAAAAAAGCTTCCTTTTATTCAAAGGAAGGCATAATAAACCTAAATATCTGTTATTACATAACTTCCTTATTGATTTCTCTGAATCAAATTAAAGGTTATTCTTTGTGTAAGGATAACACTTCTTTGAGACTCTGTCAATATAAATAATTTCACCCTACTGTTTAAATTATCACATTAAAATTGCAGTCTAAAAAAATAACCCCTAGTTTTCTAGGAGTTATTAGATTAGAGACCTAAAAATTATTCATTATACTATCCCACATCATCTTACCACATTTAGCAAGAGTAACGGTTCCATATACGCTATTAGGAATTCCCATTGAAAGAACAGTAAAGGTAAATGACCCTTTTTGAACATGAATTAAAGCTGTATCATTTTCAACACTTGCTTTATCTCCAGTTTTACTTGATATTTCAAATTTCAAATCATCAGGTATATACAGTGCTAACTTATTTTTCATTTGTTGACGTTGAAGTATATCTATAAGCATTGTGCTATTTTTCTTATCTAAATAACTTGCGCTATATAAGTGTTTCCATATTTTCGCCAAATCTAAAGCACTAGTTATATTTTCAATTCCACTACTTGCTGCCCTCTCATCTGAAGTCTTTCTATTGAGCTTAGTATTTTTTAGTCCTTGAGCAATTATGTCTTCATTTATGTTATCCATACCAACTATATCAATAAGCTTATTTGCTGCTGTGTTATCACTTTGTATAAGCATAGCAACTAATAATTCAAATAGGGTATATTCTCTATTATCAAACTCATGAAGAATTCCTGTTCCATAAACTTTATCTTCTTCTTCAATTTTAATCTTATCTAAAAATGAACCCTTTTCATCTTGAACATATTTTATTACAGATACTGCTATCGGTAGTTTCATACACCCAGCTGCTGTCATCTGCACATTTTCATTATATCCATAAGAAAAACCACTTTCTAAATCCTCAAAGAAAAATGAATATGTTCCGATTCTAGATTCTAAATATCTTTTTATTTCTTTCATAATACCCACCGCTTTCTAAAAATACTCTTAATGTCATTAGGTATCCCATGAGTACTAAAATATCATTAATAATTATTTTAGTACTCTTCTTAAGTTAATTAATCAGCAAATGATATGCCTATTTTCTTTGCTACAGTAACCAACTCACCATTTGGATCTACTTGCTTATTATTTCCTATAACATTTTCTAGACTATCATAGGTAATTTCATTACCCTTTAAGCACACCATACTTCCAAATTTACCTTGATTAATAAGCTCTACAGCACCAACACCATATCTTGTAGATAATATTCTATCATAGGTGTTTGTCATTCCACCTCTTTGGATGTGACCAAGGACTGTACATCTAACTTCTCTATCTTTGACTAATCTTTCTAAATCACTAGCTAATTTATTTCCAATACCACCAAGTCTAATTGGATCTGGACTATCTTCAACTATTTTAGCTACCATAACCTCACCATTTTTAGGTTTTGCACCTTCAGCTACAACTATAATAGTAAATAGTTTTCCATGTTTCTTTCTATCCTCAATTTTATCTACGATTTTATTTATATCATATGGGATTTCAGGTAATAAAATAACATCAGCTGATCCAGCTATTCCTGATTCTAATGCTATAAATCCTGCGTTTCTTCCCATAACTTCTAATATCATAATTCTATGATGTGATTCTGCAGTTGTATGAAGCCTATCCAACGCTTCTGTTGCAATAGCAATCGATGTATTAAATCCAAATGTTATATCTGTTGACCCTAAATCATTATCTATGGTCTTTGGAACTCCTATAACCTTTACTCCTTTACGAGAAAAATCTCTAGCTGATGTTAATGTTCCATCACCACCAATAACTATTAAAACGTCTACACCTTCCTTTTTTAGATTCTCAACTGCTACATCTGAAACATCTTTTTTGACCATTTTTCCGTTTTCTTCTATACTATAGTCAAATAAATTATCTTTGTTTGAACTATAAAGTATTGTTCCTCCACGCGATATAAGACCTGATACAGTTGATAAATCTAATGGAATGAAATCGTTGTTGTACAATCCTCTATACCCAAATTTATATCCAATAACTTCATATCCATAGTTTAATATTGCTGTTTTTGTTACAGAACTTATTACTGCATTTAATCCTGGGCAGTCTCCTCCTCCAGTTAATAACGCTATTTTTTTTATTTCTTTGGACATTTCTAAATCCCCCTATACCATAATCTTCTTTTGAAATAATAAATTAAATTATCATTATTTTCTGACTATTTATTTAAATGATATCACAAACTTTAATTTCTGAAAAGTATAAATTTACAATATATTCATTCTTTAAATAAGAATTCTAATTTTTATTTTCTTACTATTATATTTTTGCTCATTTATTTATATTAATACTAATATATTTAATTTCCCAGACATTCATTTATAAAGGAAATATACTCCACGTAATTTTAAAAATTATATTTTAAGGTTGAAATAACGCACCTATACCGTGCTTTTTAAATGAGGGGTTAATTTAATCGTTCTTATTTTTTGAAAAGCCACAGGCTTTTATCCCTTAATCATTCATTATTTATTTCTCACCGCAAAAAAATCTGACAAGCGTTGATATCACTAGATTTCAATAATTAAAAATTCTATAATTTCCTCGACATAAAAAAAGAACTGAGCTATATAAAATATATAACCTCAATTCTTCTTAATTATTTTACATCTTTAATATTCCTGATAACATAAGTATTCCGAATACTATACCTGCACCAATCCTATAAACTGCAAATACTCTCATAGGTCTCTTCTTTAGATAATCTATAAATTTTTTCATAACAATAAGCGCAACTATAAATGAAACTATAAATCCAACAGCCAATGCTATTGCATTAGTCATATTCATCTCTGAATAATTAAATTTTAGTAAATCCATTCCTGATGAACCAACCATAGCTGGGATAGCTAGAAAAAATGAATATTCAGCAGCAACGGCAGTTGAAAGACCTGAAACCCATCCTCCCATTATTGTGGAAGCACTTCTTGACATTCCTGGCCACATGGCAAGACATTGAAAAAATCCAATTTTTAATGATTCTATAGGTGTAATTTTATCAATATCCCTTACAGCATGTTTATTTTTTCTAAACTTATTTTCAATCACAATTAATAGCATACCACCAATTAAAAATGCAATAACAACAGGCCAAGGTCCAAATAAAACTGTTTTAATCTTTTTATAAAAAATTACTCCTAATATCATCATTGGAATTGATCCAACAATGATATTAACTCCAAATCTAAAACCGACTTCCCCTCTTTTTCCTCTTGAAGCTATATAAGCAAAAAAGTCGACCACACTATTTCGTATTTTTTCCCAATACAATACAACAACTGCAAGTATTGCACCTAATTGTATTACTACTTCAAACATCTCTGGAAAATCCCCTGTAAAATTAATAATACTTCCGGTAAGTATCAAATGTCCTGTTGAAGATACTGGGATAAATTCAGTAAGCCCTTCAACTATTCCCATAATAATCGCCTTAATTATAAATAATATATCTATTCCCACCTAAACTTCACTCTCTTTCTAATTTCTTATTTACTTCTTTAATTATAAATAATTTTATACAAATTTCATATTCAAATTTCTTTCAATTTTATTACAATGTAAAGTTATTTTAATTATTGCCACTATTCTATTTTCTATATTTAAATCCTTCGCAATAAATTACATAACTTGTCCACATATTTATAATATTATTTTAGTTGTCTATTAATTCATTATTGGTCATACTTTCAATAATTAAGGAGCAACTATTTAGTTCCTCCCTAGTATTTATTATTATTTTTTTATTATACCTAATATTTCTTTTTCTTCACTTTTTAGATCTGGTACATAGCTCTTTAATAGTGTAAAGTTACCTACTAACTCATAATCTCCAAGAGTTGCTGGAATAAAGACACTATCCCCCATAAGAATTTTCTCTTCTTTATCGCCATCATATTTTATTACACCATTACCATCAACACATGTAAATAAATAAAATCTCTCATCATCACTTTTTTCTTTTATACACGTATTAATTTTATATTTTTGTATAGTGAAGTATTCATCTAAGCAAAGATAAGTCTTTTCATAATCTTCTTTTTCTATTAGAATCCCTTTTGAATTTGCTCCCTTTAAGGAAAAATCAATTACTTCTAATGCTTTCTCAACGTGTATTTCTCTTCCCCTATTGTAATCATAAACTCTATATGTTGTATCACTATTTTGTTGGATTTCAGCAATTAAAACACCTTCACATATAGCATGAACCAATCCGCTTTGTACAAAAAAGAAGTCACCTTTTTTAACAGGAATTTTATTTAAATATTTATCTAAATTCCCCTCTTCAATTGCTTTTTTAAATTTTTCTTTATCACAATCTTTTGTTCCTACAATTAATGAGGCATTTTCTTCTGCATCTACTACATACCAAGCTTCTGTTTTCCCAGAATCTTTTTCAACTCTATTTGCATATTCATCGTTTGGATGAACTTGAACTGAAAGTTTATCATCTGCAGTTATTAACTTAATCAAAAGTGGAAATTCTTTCGTATCCATTTTTGTCCCAACAAGCTCTTCTCCAAAAAGTTCTATTATTTCATGAAAGTTTTTTCCTTTTAATTCTCCATTTTCAACTTTACCTGTACCATTTTTATGACAAGCGATATCCCAGCTTTCACCTATTACTCCTTCAGGAACATTATTTCTAAATTTCTCCAGGTGTTTTCCACCCCATATTCTTTCATAATATAAATTTCCGAATTTAATTGGATACATGTAACTCCCCCTATAAGCAAGATTAATTGTGTATTTTAAATTATAATACTATTATATTTTAATAAAACAACTTAAGATCTGGTATTTTTAATGTTGCCCCATTCTTCTTATTATATGCATCTGAGAGGTTCTTAACCCTATTGTAATTTGCAGTTATAGTATCTTTGTCTTCTGCACTAGTTTTTTCATTTATTCCATCATATGCTGCTTTCAAATTTACTAGCCCTCTATTTATATCACCATCAACAGCAATATAATAGCATCCTGCATTATTTAATGTTAAGATATCATTCTTGTCAATTGCATATGCACTTTTTATTTCTTTAAGAGCATCGTCGTTTTTCTCACTATTTAAATAAACAGTTCCAAGAGCTCTGTGGTATTTAGGTTCTTTGTTATTTATTGATACACATTTCTTTAATAATTGTGCTGCATCATCAGCTCTTTGATTATTAATTTGTATTAATGCCATATTATAATATATTTCTGCATCATTTTGCTTTAATTTAGACGCAAAATCATAATAATATAAGGCTTTGGAAGTATCCTTTATAGTATTTCCATAATACTCTGCTGTTTTAATTACAATATTGAAACTTAAAGGATCTTTATATAAAGCAGTTCTAAAATATGGCTCTGATTCTTCAGTTTTGTTTTGCTTTTCAAGTATTTCAGGTATTAAAAATCCATAATTATCTGAGTAATCCCTATTTGCTAGAACACTCTTTTCGCAATCTTTAAATGCTTCATCATAATTTTCATTATTAAAAGCCTGCCAAGCAGCAGCATGATATCCTATAAAGGAATTAGGATTATTCTTTATTATTTCATCTGATACCTCTTTTGCCTTTTCAGTCTCTCCTAAATTTTGATATATGCTTGCTTTGATAAGTAATAGATTTTCATTTCCCACATCTTCGCCACCTAACTTATCAGCTAGTTCCTCTGCTTTTTTAGCAGAATCTTTACTCATTGAGTAAATTTTCATTTCCCACATTTTATAAGCAAGTTCATTTGGATCTTTTTTTTCAAGCTTAGAAATTTTATCTAATATATCAGTTTCATCATAATCTGCAATCTGAGCTATAACATCAAATACTGATATTTCATTTTTGTCTTTATCCCATGCTTCCTTTAACGACTCAAATCCTTTATCATAATCATCAAGTAGCATATACATCTTAGCTATAGAAGCTAAATCACTGGCATTTTCATCATTTTGAGAATACTGCCCAATTATTTCTTTCGCTTTGTCTTTATCACCATTTGCTATATAAACAGTAAACATTGTTTTCATTAGATTCTTATCGTTAGGATATGTTTGTAAAAATAATTCTCCGTATTCTATTGCCTTTTTATAATCTCCATTTAACAAGGATGTAAATACTATGTAATTAGTTAATTCCTTATCTTTAATCTGAAGCTTGTCTAAATCTTTTTTCTGGGTATCTATAATCTTATTTCTAGCTTCGTATACCTTTTTAAGGAGTTCATTAGACTTAATAAAATCTCCTTCCATGGAGTAAATTTCAGCAATCTTTAAATTATATATCGGCCACTCATCTTTTTCTTGAAGTTTAGTGTAGTCTGCAATAGCTAGGTCATATTTTTTATCATAAAAATCCTGTTCAGCTGCATTAGTTGCTATAGTTCCTTCAAACTTCTTTGTTCCCTTAAAATTTTTTAAAATCATCGTAATGCCTAATGTTACAATTAAGAAAAGGACTATAGCCATTGTTGGAATAAAATACTTATTTTTCTTAAAGCTTCTTATATGTATCCTAATTATAGCCATAGTTTTAGGAAAATACTCATGTTCTCTTAAAGCATTTATGTAATCCTTAACCTTTTTACCCACTAATATATCACACCTTACTTTCGTAATTAACTTATACTGCCCTCTATTTTAACAAACTTTGCTACAAAAATCTACATTTTGTATAAGATTCATACAATTGTAATTATATATTAATAATTAGATTATAATTTTAAATTTGTTAATACCTACTTTTGTTTAAAAAAAGAAAGTAAGATTAATTAAAATCTCACTTTCTTGTTGAACCATGTAATAATGATACTATTTTCTAGACATTAAATCTGAAGTTAACTACATCTCCATCTTGCATTACGTATTCTTTTCCTTCAAGTCTAAATTTTCCTTTTTCCTTGGCTGCTGCCTCAGAACCACATTCAACTAAATCATCATATCCAACTACTTCTGCTCTAATAAATCCTCTTTCAATATCAGAGTGAATTTTTCCTGCTGCTTGAGGTGCTTTTGTTCCTCTTCTGATTGTCCAAGCTCTAACTTCTTGAACTCCTGCTGTTAAGAAACTCATAAGTCCAAGTAATCTATAACTAGTTTCTACCAACTTATCTAATCCTGATTCATCTAAACCATATTCTGATAACATTTCAGCTTTTTCTTCATCTTCAAGTCCAGATAATTCTTCTTCAATTTTTGCACTTATTACCATTACTTCTGAATTTTCAGCTGCTGCATATTCTTTTACTTTTTTAACATAATCATTATCAAAGTTACCTTCCATAACATCGTCTTCAGAAATGTTACATGCATATAAAACAGGCTTTGAAGTGATTAAAAACAAACCTTTTATAAAATCATTTTCTTCTTCTGTAACTTCTAAAGTTCTAACTGGCTTATTCGCTTCTAGCTGTTCCTTAACTCTTTCCATAACTCCATATTCAAATTTAGCAGTCTTATCTCCTGATCTTACAAGCTTTAACGATTTTTCCATTCTTCTCTCTAAAACTTCTAAATCTGAAAAGATTAATTCTAAATTTATAGTTTCAATATCTCTTATTGAATCTACTGAACCTTCAACGTGAACAACATTTCCATCATCAAAGCATCTAACAACATGAACTATTGCAGCAACTTCTCTAATATGAGATAAGAACTTATTTCCTAAACCTTCACCCTTTGAAGCTCCTTTTACTAATCCTGCTATATCATAAAACTCTATTGCTGTATATACTTTTTTCTTTGTATTATACATTTGTTCTAAAACATCTAATCTTTTATCTGGAACACTTACAACACCAACATTTGGTTCAATTGTACAGAATGGATAATTAGCTGACTCAGCTCCAGCCTTTGTTATTGCATTAAACAACGTACTTTTACCTACATTCGGTAAACCTACCATACCTAATTTCATCTATGTACATTCCTTTCTTACTTCTAACTTTTAGTATACCTTTAAAAATTATACTCTAGAACCGCTTTTATTTCAACTTACTAAAAACAAAGTTAATCACTTTGTATAATTTACCACGATTATTCTTTAATAAACTTCTAATAATAAGAATGATTAAGTGCTATTATAATATCTATTTCAGATATTTTTAGATTGGAGGTTAGAAAATGAAAAAAATAATAAAACCTATAGCCGCTCTTTCTTTAGCCCTAAATATAGCTGCTCTTTCTCCTTCAAGATATGTTAATGCAGCCATTGGAGAAAATGTTGATTCAGACGAATGCTTTCAAGAAGATGGTGTTCTTGGTGATATTTTTGACATTGATAATATAAAAGAAATTTTTTCTTCTTTTACTGATGAAGGCGAACTTAACTGGTATTATGTAGGGAAGGGAAAGGACAAAGTCGCTGAAGGTCCAAAGGAATCAGTAGGTTTTCTTAGTGAAAATGCTGCCTATTACTTAGGCGATACTTCAAAAAAAGTTTTATATCTCACCTTTGATGAAGGATACGAAAACGGTAATACTGGGAAAATTCTAGATGTGCTTAAAGAATGCAAAGTACCAGCTGCTTTTTTTGTTGTTAAGCCATACATTGATACCCAACCTGATTTGGTTAAAAGAATGGTTGATGAAGGACATATCGTTGCTAATCATACTGTTCATCACCCATCAGTTGCTAAGATCTCTGATAAAAATAAGTTCGACGCTGAACTTAATGGAGTTGCAGATGCATATAAAGGACTCATTGGGCAAGATATGCCTAAATTCTTTAGACCTCCAATGGGTAAATATTCAAAAAAATCTTTGAAAATGACAAAAGATTTAGGCTACAAAACTATTTTTTGGAGCTTCGCATACAAGGATTGGCTAGTTAAAGATCAGCCATCTGAAGCTTATGCTATTGAAAAAATATGCAAAGGTGCCCATCCTGGTTCAATAATGTTATTACATGCAGTTTCAGATACCAATGCAAAAGTACTTGGGCAAGTTCTTAAAACATTGCAATCTGAAGGATATGAATTTAAATCACTTAATGATTTACCACAATAGCAAAAAAACCAGATAGAGATAAAGAAACTGATTTTCCTTATTTATATCTGGTTTTCAATTACATATTTATTTTATAAATTTCTCAACATCTTCTCCTATTTCTACAGAAGAATTTTTCATTGTAATGATATTTTTTATCATCTTTAAATCTTGTCCTGAGTAAGACATAGGATTAATTAAGTAAGTATCTTCTTTTGAATTCTTACTACTTTTTTTATTATCACTACTAAAACCGATTGCAAAAAAATCCTTCTTTTTGTTCTTAGTTTCCTCTCCCCTGCCAATAAAAATAGATTTAATGCTGCTATATTTAATTTCTTTTATTAAATCATTATTTTTATAAAATTCTATCTTATCTTCTTTAATTATTATATCTTGATTGTATTCAACTAAAACCGAAAGTGCAGTTACAACTCCTGTAAATACAAATACCCACAAAAGAACACTTTTTACTCCACCCTGGGTAGCTCCAAAAATTATTCCTATGACTATTTCAATTATTGATACACCTATCATCATGCCATTTTTCTTCTTTATAACAATAGGAAATTTAGTATTTTCCAATATCAATTCCTCCTTAGAATCATTAAAACAATATATAATTCTCTATGCATTTTTTTAATATATCTTATTATACTAAACATTATACATTATACCTACAATATTTATCAATAAAATGTATCAAAACTTCATATAAACATAAAATAAATAAGGCACATGAAAATAAATAACAGGTCCAAAATGCCATGATTATTTTTCATCAGACAAGGAAGTAGATTGGTTTCATAGCGGGCATATTAGGGCAATCTGCTGACGCAGTATGATGGAAAATAGGCTTGGTAGATGGACTTGTTATTTATTTGAGTGTGCCTAAAGTAAAGGAGGTGCATTTAATGCCACGTAAAGATGGACCACATAAACCTGGATCAAGCAATCCTATGCAAAAAGGTGTAAGAAGACAACGGCTTCATGCTAATCAAGATAATGTTGGAGATCCTAAAAATAATCCTGAATACGAAAATTTTGATGGTGAACCAATACAATAAAAGTAAAAATATAAGAGGTATTTAGCTAAGTTACATTCATTGCTAAATACCTCTTTTACATTCCTTAATTAATATTATGAATTTGGATAGATTATATTATTTACAACTTCGGTAATTAAATTCTTTTCCTCAGTTGACTTTTTCATAATACATACTAACTCATTATCAATCTTTTCAAAGAATTCCTCGTTTCTTAGTCCATTTAAATTTACTTTAACATTTATTATAGAGCTTTCTATTGCGCTGTGTAATAAAATAGCTGAAATACCTAAATCTGATAGCAGCATTTTATTCCCGTATTTAGCCATGATATTTAGATTTTGATAAAATTCTAAACATTCCCTTGCTAATACTAATGGTACTTCCATTGATTTTATTGTATTTTCCGTTATTGCTAAATTCCTTTTTTCCTTATCTTCTTCACTATCTTTAGGAAGTTTGTAAGAATCCATTAATTTCAAGAAGTTTTCTCTATCCTCTTCCATAAGTTCTAAACTTCTTGCAGTAAATTCTTTAGATTCCTTTTCAAAATTAGCAATGAGTTCTTTTTCACTACCGCTTAAACTCATATAACTTTTTTTGCCTATTGTTAATGAATACACCATGGAATTTAGTGCAGCAGATAACGCAGCAATAAGTCCAGCCACACTTCCTCCACCTGGTGCAGATAAATCTGATCCTAATTCTTCTAAAAACTGATTAATACTTTCATCACAAAATTTCATATGTTATTGTGCCCCTATCATATTAGATTTTTCTTCATTAAATATATTTTGCTTATTATCCTTCATGATTTATACATCCTACTAAAATAAAAATAATTAAATCAAGCTTAATAAAGACATGAGACCTCGCATTTTAGTAAATATATAGCCTCATATCATTTTAAATTATTCAATATTTTTATTATCTAAAATCGATACTAAGTATCCAAGGTATATCCAAAATATCATTGACATAAAGCTTACTATATATATTAAAGTGCTTTCAAACAAATTTACTATAAGAATTCCAACTACAAGTGAAGTCAAGGTAGTCATTTGCAGTTTTTCCTTCCTAAGTAATTTATCTAAATGCTGTATAATAAATGTTAATATCATTACTATAAAAGTAAGTAATAATAGCAATGAAATGATTCCATTTTCCGCTGCTGTTTCTACATATACGTTGTGCAATCTTCCAGCATCTAATCCTGGTAAATCATCAGTTTCTCTAGCATTTCTTACTGCTTCTACAAGATCATTATACCCAACTCCAGTTAAAGGATGCTTTTCTATTACTATAGCTGCTGACTGCCAAAGGCTTGTTCTTCCGCTTGTAAAATTCCTAACGTTACTTTGATGAGTTAAAAAAACTCCTCCCGCAATTATTGGTATTAATATACATGCAATTCTAAAATATTTGCTCTTATTTAACATAAAAATAAATGCATATAAAACACCACCTACAATTAGAAATGCACTTCTTCCATCATGACCGCCTATCATAGTTATTCCTACCATATTGATTATCTGTATGATCATATTAGCCGTCCAAAACATTTTTGGTTTATGGTTCTGAGCTATACTGTTAAGATATATACACATAACAAGTGCTAATGCAGAAGCTATTGCAAGGGCATTTTCATTTTCAAAAACACCTTTTGTACCTCCATATATAACTTGACCCATTTCAATAGTCGTTCCTGTAAATCTCATAATTAAAGAACTTAAAGACGCAATAAACATAAAGACTGCATAAAAACCTGTAATTATGTTTAACTCTTTAATTAAGACTTTTCTATTTCTAAAAACATCAACACTAAAGATTATTGTAAAAAGAAGCAGATTAACTATCCATATCTTAATATTTTCAATGTTTCTGTACGCAATCATGGTAAATATAAATGTTAAGATCATGAATATTCCTAGAGGTATATCAAATTTATATATTTTTCTTCTTTTATAATTTTCAAATACCAAAAATATTATTAAAAGAATTCCCCAAACTTGTGCTACATTTCCCAACAATAAAATTTTAGGTACAGCAGGCTTTAAAATAGTTACATATGTTAAACTTACAAATAAATAAAGTAATTTAAAGTAAAGTTTTTTATTTAAAAAATCATATATATTTTTAATTATTTCCTTCATATACTTTTTTATACACTCCTTTTAGCTTATCAACTAGCACTTTTTCTGAATAGCTAAAAATAGTTCCTTCAATTATCTTATGTTTATCATAAAATTCATAATTCTCTCTTATTTTTCTTAACGCTTTGGATAAATCCTCAACATCTTTCTTTTTAGCTATTATTCCATTATCTTTATTTATTATATCTTCAGCTCCGCCATTATCAGCTCCAATTACTGGTTTTCCACATGCAAGAGCTTCAATATATACAACACCAAAAGTTTCATGCTCCGATGGCAGAGCAAAAACATCGCATTTCTTCATTTCATTAGAAACTTCTTCTCTAGATAAAGCTCCTAAGAGCTTTATCTGATTTTCCATGTTTAATTCTTTAATAAGTTTTTCCAATGATGGTTTAATGGTTCCATCACCACCTATTCTTAAAGTTACATTTTCATTTTTAAAAGTTTTTGCAAATGCCTTTATTAAATCTTCCATACCTTTTCCTTCCTCAAGGAAGGCACAGGAAAAAAATCCAAAGCCTTTATTCATATTTTTATCATTAATTACATTTTTATCCACAGAAAACAAATTCAAATCAACCATATTGTGGATAATGTCGATTGGTTTGTTAATATATTCTAAAAGCTCTTTTTTTAATCCACTTCCAACAGCAATTAAATAATCTGCTTTCTCATAAGCTTCATAAATATATTTTTTATAACTATCTTTAACATACTTTGCATATTTAAGAGATGAATGCTCAGTTAAAACCAAAGGAATATTATATTTTTTGCTTATATAAGCAGCTGCAATTCCTCCCCAAAAAGCTGAATGAGCGTGAATTATATCCACTTTTCCCTCATTCTTAACAATTTCTTTATAGAGCATATCCATTCTTTTATTAAAACTTCTAAACATAAGCGGATTTTTAGGAAAGTAATTATAATCTTTATATCTATAAGTCCTCAAATTATCTTCAATATTAAAATTTATTTTTCTCTTTTCATGTATCTTACCCAACATGGTAATTGGCCAAATTTCATTATAAGCAACAGTTATCTTTTCACCACTCTTTGCCAAAGCCTTAAATTGTTCCTTAAAAAAACTGCCATGAACTTTGTTTCTTGATGAAGAATACCAAGACGGAATGACCATTATATGCATTTAATCACTTCCCTCTAATATATTATTTAACCTCTCTACTATTGAATTCCATTCATATTTATTATCAGAATCACAATGCAATTTATTATCTTTATGCATTTCAATTAATTTATAAATCCTATCTTTTATTTCTTTAGTATTGTTTTCAGTGACAATACATTTTTTATTATTTTCTACTACTCTTTTAATTGGATCATTTTTATCACCATATATTACAAATATTCTCCCCTTAGCCCCAAAGTAATCATAAATCTTTGCTGGTATTTGTTTAGAATTCTTATTTCCAAATAAAAGTAGCACATCTCCATTAAGCATATATTTAAGAGCTTCATCAAATGGTATTCTAGGTGATACATTAGCTGCTTCTAAACTCTGCAATCTCTTTTTTCCCTCTATATCATCTATATTTCCAAAAAACAAAATGTTCAATAAGTTGTAGGCTTCGAGGCTCTCTTCCTTTATTTCTTCAACAGCCTTAATAAAAGGTTTTATATCTCTAAGTTTAGAAAATATTTCACCTGTATAAATTATGTTAACTTTATCTTTACTTATAAGCTTTGGTGTCTCTTCATGCGATAACTTATCATATAATTTAGCATCAAAACCTCTATTTAAAATAAAAGTCTTCTTTTTATCATTTAAAATCTCATAATCTTTTAAATATTCATCCCTGTTAGCATCTGTAACAAATATAAATCTATCTGCTAAATTTACAATATTCTTTTCCATACTCTTTTCTAGTATTTTCTTAACTATAAAAGATTTTTCTCTTGTAGAATCTTTAAGCCAAGGATCACTCCAGTAGGTAATCCATGGAACATCCTTATACTTCTTCTTTATATAATAGGCACATAAATGAGATGATGGAGGTTCATGCATTGAAAATATAACATCAAATTTTTCTTTTTCCATTAAGTGTATTCCGTATTCTCCAGCTTTCTTTGCCCATCCATAATACATATCTGGAATTACCAATGCATTTTTTATTTTTCTTAATATTTTTCTACTGCCTCCATTATTTTTTAAAGACGAATTATTAGAATCACTGCTATTTCTAGGAATTAATTTCTTGAAGACAATCCCACCATCAATAATATGAATTTTTATCTTATCATCAATCATAGCTTTTAATGCTTCATCATAGTATATTGAATCCTTAGGAAAATTAACAGTTAAAAGATGCACTTCATTATTGTTAATTTCACTTAATTTATTTAAATACTGCAAAGTTTCTATAGCAGCCGAATTATTTATTAATGGGGAGTAGCAGGCAATAAATAATATTTTCATATACCCTCCTATCTTTTAATTCTCTTTAAAATTAAACTTTTTATTTCAATGATTTCTTCAATTCTAAACATATGACATAAAGTAAAATACACTATAACTCCAACAGTTCCTCCGAGTAAAACAAGTGGTATCGAGCTTAATCTATCTCTTAAATTCATTACCATAATAATTATTATTAATCCCATAATTAAAGAACTTATTGTGATTAATCCTACCTTATCTATTATATCCTTTATAATAAAGCCTTTTTCTAGTTTTATTATGCTTCTAAATAGAAGCATCGAAGTTACTGCCATAGCTATAACTGAAGCCAAAGCTATGCCCATTATTCCAATATATCTAGATAAAATTAAACAAAAGCTTATATTAATTATAACTCCTATAACTCCATTTATGGTAGTAACCTTAGTTTTTCCCATAGAAAATAAAGTTGAGTTTAATACATCTCTTATTCCTGTGAAAAATATTCCAAATGCATATCCAAATAATGCAGGGCTTGTAATTTGAACAGCATGCTCGTCAAATGCTCCTCTTGCATAAGCGATTCTTATTATATCCACATTAAATATAGCAATTCCAATAGTAATAGGTATTAATAATATGGCCAAAAATAAAATTGATTTTTTTAACATATTAATAAATCCGATTTTATCGTCATTATTTCTCATATTCGCCATGAGAGGATAAACAATGCTTGTAATTGATGTTGTGATAATAGTATTAATAAAAACTATCAGCTTTTGAGCATAATCCAAAGCTGAAACTGACCCAGATGGAAAGTTAAAAGCAATAGATTTATCAACTACCATGTTTAGTGAATTAGCTCCTGCTCCAATAACTACTGGAATTATTAATATTACAATAGCTCTTAATCTTTCGTCTTTTAAGTTAATAAAAAACTTATATTTATATCCATGAGTAACTAGTGATGGTACTTGAACAGCTACTCTAAAGAAATTTCCTATTACATTTGCTATGGTTAATCCTAAAATATCGTAATTTTTAAAGAATAATAAATATAATATCATAGGTAAATTAAAAAACAAACCCAATATGGATGGAATCACAAAATCTTCATTTACTTGTAATAATGCTGTAAAACATGCATTAACCGATAAAAATAATATGTTTAAAAGAGTAATTCTTAATAAACCAATGGCAATTAATGCTGTTTTTTCTGAAGGTCCAAATAAATATACTATTTCCTTTGAAAAAATACTAGTTATAAGGAAAATAATCAGCGATACAGCAAAGAGTATATTTATCACATTATTTGCGAACTCGTACATTTCATTTTTACCATTTTTAGCTTTAATTTTACTAAGTGTTGGCAAAAAGGCAGTTGATATTGCAAGTCCAACTAAAGTAAATATTGTTTCTGGTACTGATACAGCTATATTATAAGCATCCGTATAAACGCCTGCTCCAAAATTCTTTCCAATGAGCATATCACGGACAAATCCCAGAAATCTACTTATCAATGATACTATCATTATTATAAATGTAGATTTTATTAAACTACTTCCCTGTTTCATTTTATCACCTATTTATTTCCATGCGTTATTTTATAATACTAAATTATTTATTCCTATATCTTAATACAAGTAATAAAAATTTAGGTATAGCAATTAGTCTTTTTATTCTAAAGGGTTCTTTTATGACTCTATATAACCACTCAAGTCCTATAGATATCATCCATTTTGGTGCTCTCTTAAGCTCACCAGCAAATATATCAAATACTCCTCCAACTCCCATGAATATGTGTGTTTTTGTCTTATACATAATTTTTTCTATAAATATCTCCTGTCTTGGAGAACCCATTGCTACAAACATTGCCCATGGATTGCATTTACTTATATCTTCAATTATATCATCACAATTATTTAAATCAAAAAAACCATTATGATATCCCGACACTTTTAAGTTTGGAAATTCCATTTTTATGTTTTCCACACACTTTTTAAGAACCTCTTCTCTTGCTCCTAATAAGTAAATTGATCGTCTCTCCAAATTTGCTTTATTTAAAACTTCTCTAACTACATCTATTCCAGCAATTTTCTCTTTAACAGGATTTTTTATAAGTTTTGATGCAATAACAGTTCCAACTCCATCTGGTATTATTATAGAATCCTTATTATTAAAATTTTCTTTAAGAATAGAATTATTTAGTCCATTAAATAAAACCTCTGGATTTCCAGATATTATATTTACTTTTTCAAAATTATCTATATAATCCATTAATGCTCTTTTATCTTTATTAAAAATTTCAAAATCAAGTATTTTAGTAAACATGTTATCTCCTATTTATCAACTCTATTTAGCATTTGATCTATTTCTATAACAATTTCATCCTCTGGAGCCAGCTTTTTAGCAATATCTAGATGAAGTTTTGCCTGCTCTTTATCCCCTAGGTTAATATAACACATTACAATATTCGTACAAATCTCTACTTCTTTAGATGCTTCAAAGGCTTTTCTAAAATATTTTATCGCCTCTTCATACTCTCCAATACATGCATAGTTCATTCCAAGCTCATTTACTGTCTCAAGACTTCCAGATTCAATTTCAAGACTCTTGCTTAAGTAATAAATAGCTTTATTGTAGTTTTCAATTCTTCTATAGGCAACTCCTAAATAATAATAAACTAAAGGATTTTCTTTAAACTCTTCACCTAATGGAAGTAATAAATCAATTGCCTTTTTAGGTTCATCCTTTAAACATTCAACAGCTTTTTCAAAATGACTTACATTAGTAATATCGGTTATTATTTGTTCAATTTCAGGTGTTCTTTTTCCACCTTTATTTATGTATTCATTTATTTCCACTTCTGCACCTTTATAATCACCATTATCTTTAAGTATTAAAGAATTGTAGAGATAAGGTTCTGGTGATTTTTCAAATTTTTCTTTGCATTCATCAATATCCTCTAACATTAATTCAGCAAAGCTTGAATCTTTTTCTCTTATTGTTTCTCCTACAGATAATAGTTTTACTAGTATATCTTCTTCTTTTGTATATCTATAGTATCCTTTTAGTAAAACATAAGCATCTTCTAATCTATCTTTCTTTATCCTATCTGCAATAAGACTTTTTACGCACTCTTCTGCATCTGGAATATAAGAAAGAATTATTCCATAATCATCAATATATCTTACATTTTTATCTGCACCAAAAGTAATAAACATACCTTCAACAAAATAATATATAGGTAAATTACTTAACTTTATTTCATCATTTACATTGCTTACGACATATTCAGCACTTATAGGCATATATAAATCATCATTTTTAAATTCTACATCACTTGGTATATTAAGATTTCGTTTAAAACCTTCTTTATTAATTTCTAAAAATAATAATTTACTTAGTTTATCTTTATACATTGTCTTGTAATTATTCATACTACACCCCTGGAAAGCAGTTAACAGTTAGCAGGTAACAGTTAACAGTTTTTATTAGATTTTCTTTATAAATTATAGTTAACTATAATTTATAGTTAACATTTAACACTAAACAATCAATTAAGGAAGCTTAAGCTTTCTTTAATAACTACCAATTATTTCAAAGTCCGCAGGACTTTGTTCCTTAACTGTTAATTGTTCACTGTTAACTGTTAACTAGCAAAATTGCTACCACCTAAAAGATGATAGCAATTACAATACACTCAAAAACTAACAAATTAATCTTAAACTTGTTATTTAGTGTGTTTTACCTTAGAAATTTAGTTTAGCTTTGCGTTAATTATTTCCATTACTTTTTCTTTGAATGATGCAATATCTTTTTCTGCATTTTCTAAACTGTTACTCTTTACTGCTAAATAAATTTTCATCTTTGGCTCTGTTCCTGATGGTCTTACTACGAAATATGAACCATCCTCTAAGATGTACTTTAATACATTAGACTTAGGTAAGTCAATAGTAGTTTTAGTATTATTTACAGTATTTTCTTCAACACTTAACTTATAATCTAGTCTTGTAACAATTTTAACAGTATCTACTTTGCTTATTGGATCATTTCTTAATCCTTCTATGCAATTAGCAATTTTTTCTTGACCTTCTTTTCCTTTTAACTCTAAAGATACTAAAGTTTCTTTAAAGTATCCATACTTTTCATATAATTCTATTAATGCATCATAAAGGCTCTTTCCTTGTTCCTTATAGTAAAGGCACATTTCACACACTAACATGGAAGCAATTACTGCATCTTTATCACGAACAAAGTTTCCTGCAAGATATCCGTAACTTTCTTCGAATCCAAATAGATAAGTCTTATTTCCTGCATCTTCGAATTCTCTTATTTTTTCACCAATGTATTTAAATCCTGTTAATACATCCATAAGCTCAATATCAAAGTCTTCAGCAATACTTCTAGCACCTTCAGTTGTAACTATAGTCTTAATTACAACACCATTTTGAGGTAACTTATTAGTTTCCTTTAATGAGCTTAATACATAATGAGTTAAAAGTAAACCAGTTTGGTTACCAGTTAATACTTTATATTCGCCAGCACTGTCTTTAACAACAAGACCTATTCTATCACAATCTGGGTCTGTTCCAAAGATTATATCAGGATTTTCTGTTTCAGCCATTTTCATTGCCAATTCAAATACATCTGGGTTTTCTGGGTTAGGGTAAGATGCTGTTGGGAAATTTCCATCTGGAGCTTCCTGTTCCTTAACCACTTTAACATTGCTATATCCTAATTGCTCTAATACAGCTCTTACTGGAACATTTCCTGAACCATGTATTGGAGTATATATAACATTTAAATTACTAGCTTTTTCTTTAACTAAATCAGTTCTTATTGTTAATCCCTTAACTTTTTCATAATAAAGTTTATCTACATCTTCTCCAATATAGATTAATAAACCTTTTTCTAAAGCAAGGCTTTCATCCATATCTTTGATTTTTGAAAAATCATCTACAGCATTAACTCTATCAATGATTATATTTGCTTTCTCATCTGTTACTTGCCCACCAAATTCATCATAAACTTTATAACCATTGTATATTTTAGGGTTGTGAGACGCAGTAACAACTATACCACCACTGCATTTTAATTCTCTAACTGTGTAAGATAATACTGGTGTTGGTCTTAAGCTTTCATATAAATATACTTTTATGTTATTTGCGCATAAATTAAGCGCAGCTGCCTTTGCAAATTCTTTAGACATATTTCTTGAATCATATGCTATTGCAACAGAAGGATCTTTAAAGTTTTCATTTAAATAGTTTGCAAATCCTTGTGTAGCCTTTGCAACAGTGTATATGTTCATTCTATTACTTCCAGCGCCTATTACGCCCCTTAAACCACCAGTTCCGAAGTCTAAATCTTGATAAAATCTATCTTCAATTTCCTTTTCATCAGATATAGCTCTCAATTCATTTTTTGTTTCCTCATTAATAATGTCAGAATTAATCCAAGTGTTATACTTTTCTTTGTAATTCATTTTTAGTCCCCTCTCCATGTTTTTCTCTTTTCCATTATACAATATTTACCGCTATTAAAAAACAGTTTTATATTATTATAATAGATTAGTTTTAAATATATATTAAATGAATTAAATTTTCCGCATATTTATTTTATTATAATATTATGCACATATACAAACCAAAAAATAGCTTTTTTCATTAATTGTCACATAATACAACATTTATGCTTTTTTATATAATAATTTTGGATGAAATTCCTATAAAATTTTATTAATTTCTTTCAATTTTAACTTTACTTCCACCCATACCACATTCTGCCGGTGTAATCATTAGCTTTACTGGGACTCTGTTTTTTATAGTTTCCACATGACTGATAATTCCCACCTTCATTTTTTCATTATGAATTCTTTCCAAGGAATTCATAACAACTTCCAATAATTCATCATCTAGGGTTCCAAAACCTTCATCCAAGAAAAATAATTCTAAAGGTGCTGTTCCTTTTAATTGGATTTGAGCTGATAACGCTAAAGCCAATGATAATGATGCTAGGAAGGTTTCACCTCCTGATAAGGTTGTTGCATCTCTTCTAGCTCCACCATTTTTATAATCTCTAATTATAAATTTACCATCTTCATCGACTTCTAAACCATAATTTCCATGAGTTATTTCTTTTAATCTCTTAGACGCCTCAATAGAAATATATTTTAATTTATTAACAGCTACAAATTCTACGAATTTTTTTCCTTTAAATAACTTTTCTAAATCACTAAGTAAAGCTAATTTATGTTCAAGTTTCGCTTTCTTTTCCAAGAGATCTTTTTGCTCTTCCAGTTTAGTTTTTATATTTTTTAACTCTTCCTCAATTTTAATTTTTGTTTCATTAGCATCACTAACTTCTTTTTCTTTTTGATCCCTCAGTAATTTTACTTCTATATACTGCTCTTCTGTTATTTCTTTACCATTAATTTTACTCTGTAAACTTTCAATTGCACCCTTAACCTTTGATACATTATCTTTGTAAGCTTCCACCCTTGCCTTATATTCACTAATTTTTTCTTTTTCAATTAGATTATTCTTAACATCCTGCAAAGATCTAAAGCCCTCACTATCAATTGCAACTTCCAATTGTGCTTCTTCTTCATTTTTTCTTTTACTTAATTCTTTATATTTACTAATTGCACATATAAGTTTCTCATTACTTTCAGTAAATTCTACTTCAATTTTACTTTTGCTATTTTCAAGTTTTTCAAACTCTTCATTTATAATGTGTATATTCTTTTGAATTTCATCAAGAAGCATATTTAAGTCTGCCTCATCATTAACTTTATTTCTTATGGATTGTAATTTTTCTTCTTTATTTTTTTCATTACTTAGTAAATCCGCTTTATCTTTAGTAAGAGTTTCTTTCGCTAAAATAAGTTCATTACTTAATTGTTCTTTTTGCTTTTCGAGTTTTTCAACTGAATCCCTATTTAATTTAACTGCTTTAGCTAACTCTTCTCTTTTCTTCTCAATTTGTTTTATTTCATCATTTTTTTTGATGAAATTTTCTACTAAAGTTTCTGCTTTTAATAAATCCACCCTGCTTTTTATATTATTAAACTCTGCACCATGATCATTAATGCTTTTTTCTAATTCTTCAAGCTGCCTTTGATTAGTTCTTACTACAGCTCTCAGTTCGTTTATTTCCCCATTTCTAATGCTGACTTCATTTCTTAATTTACTGATATCTTTTTCTAAATTCTCTTTATTTTTTGCATATGTGTCTAAAACTTTTTCTAAATTAAGAAATTCCTCCTGCAGTTTTTCTAAAGACTTATCTTCACTGGAGATACCTAAGGTGCGTATTTCTTCTTCATTATTTTTTATTTTATCATTGTAATTCTTTACCTTAGTTTCATTTTCAATTATTTTGCTACTAATTACTTTTATAAAATTCTCTTTATTTTTGATTTCATTTTCAATAGGCTTAAGATCTACAATACTTGAAGCTATATTTTCTTTAACATGATGAGTAGAACCACATACTGGGCATTCCTCCCCCTCTATAAGTTCAACTCTAAGAGTATGAGCCAAGTTTTCTCTCATAATTTCTTTCACACTATTCTTCAGCTTTTCTAACTCTTCTTCGTGCTTCTTTTCTTCATCTTTTTTACTATTAATTTCAGAATTCAATTTTTCTATTTCTTTTTTAGAAGAATCTATTTCATTTATCAGCCTGTTAAAAATTTTATATCTCTGCTCACATTCAACCATAATTTGCTTTAAGTTAACTAAGTCTTTTTGATCTCCTGGTGGATTTTTTATCAAATAGTCATATTGACCTTCTTTATTTTCTAATTCTTTAACTTCTTTATCTACTATTTCTCTTAATGCCTTACCTTGCGATATTGTTTCAACATTTTCTTTTTCAATAAAAGCCTTTTTTTCTTTTTCTCTAGTAATGATTAAACTTAAATTAACCAGCTTTTCTTCTGAAACTATTCCTTCTTGAACTTTTTCTTTCAAAGCTTCATCAATTTTTAATTCATTATAAACTTTTTCATCTTCTTTAATTTGGGTATTTCTAGCTTTAATTTCTGTATCTATTTTTAAAAGTTCACTTTGGCTTTCTTCACACTTTTTTGAAGTTATTTCAATTTGTGATTTTAATTTATCTATATTTATTTGAATGAGTTCTAATAATTTTTTCTCTTCCATTGCATCTTTTACTTTTTGCTCTTGTAACATTAACTGAGGTAATTTGTTTTCTTTATTATTTTTAGCCATGCTCCATAGCTTTTCTATGTTTTCCTTTTCTTCTTTTATTCTATCAATTGCTGACTTTAGTTTCTCTAATTCAGTTTCATTTTCATTAAACTCTTTTATGGTATTCTCATAGGCATTTATATATGGTAAGACCTTTGCTCCAGCCTCCCCTAAATTTATTTTTTCTATATGATTTCTTATTTCTTCTTCTCTTTCTTTCAGTTCCTTTTCTTTGTTTTTATATTCTACTAAATCAAGCTGTAACTTCCATATTTCCTCATTTTCTTTATAATTCTTTTGGGCAGCATCTAATTCACTTTTTAAAGCATCTAAATTGCTTCTTAATGCTTCTAGCACTTCTTCTTTTTCTTTTAATTTTTCTTCACTTACATCACTATATCCACTTAACTGACCAAGCAGCACACTATTATCAGTTTTTTCTTTACTTATCTTTGCATTAAGCTTTCTTGATAAATTATCCCCAAACTGTTGAAGATTAAATAATCTTTCAAGCATATCTCTTCTGTCTTTTCCCTCAAGCTTTAAAAATTCACTAAACTTACCTTGAGGCAGTACAACAGTTCTTGAAAAGTCATCTAAGTTAAGACCTAATATTTCCTCAACCTTTTTATTTATAGTCTTAACTCCATCAGCTAAAACCTCTTCCTTTACATCTGTTATATCAACTATTTTACATTTTCCAGAGCTTATTCCGCCATCTTTTTTTCTTCTAAACTCTCTGTCTATAGTGTATCTTCTGATTTCAGTGCCTGAGATTTGGAATTCAAAATTAACATTTAATCTTTCACAATTAGTATTTATATAGTTAGAACTTTTTCTAGCCACATTTCCATACAATGCTAAAGTTATTCCATCCAATATAGTTGATTTTCCACTTCCTGTTGGACCGAAGATACCAAAAAAACCTCTATCTGTTAATTTATCAAAGTCTATAGTCTGTTCATCTATAAAGCTATTTAGTCCTTTAATCCTCAACTTGATTGGTCTCATATTCTTCCCCTTCTTCATCTATAATTGATAAAAGTAATTCTACAACTTCGCTCTCTGGAGGTGTTCCTCTTTCCTTAAGATAAAATTCCTTAAAAATTTCTTCAAAGGACTTTTCACTTATATTTAACTCAATATCTTCATCTATACCCTTTACCTTCGGCATTATTTCTAGGATATCCCTTTTCAAGTCCTTCATTTGCTTTATTTCATCTTCTCTAATATATCTATCAGTACTTATTTCGAGGTAAACCCAGCAATCTTTTTCTTTGTTTTCCTCACACTTTAAGATAGCATCTTCAATGCTTGAACACTTCCAAATTTCAATAGGTTTATATACTTTTAATTCAACCTCTTCTATGTTGCAGTCTTCCTTTGCCTTAACATCAATTATAAAACATTTCTTAGTAAAACTAATTTCTTTTTTATTATAATGAATTGGTGAACCACAATAACGTGCTTTTCTTTCTGTTCCTGGAACTATTTGTGGTTTATGTACGTGTCCTAGGGCTACATATTGTGCCTCCTTTGGAAAGCAATTTCCGTCAACAATATAAGTTCCCCCTAGTTGAATGCTTCTTTCTGAGCCACTTTCTTCACTTCCCATGGCAAATAAATGAGATATTACCAAATTAATCGTGTCTTCTCTATAATACTTTTTTAGTGAATTAAATAAAGAAAATATTCTATCGCTGTATGATTTAACTTTTTCTTCTTCCTCATCCATTCCATTATAAATTACCTCATTTAATCTTTTCTCACTTGGATAAGGTACTGTTAATATAACAGCTTTTTCATTATTTATTTGAATTTCTACGAAGCCTTCTCCTGAATCTAAGACCTTATGCTTTCCATATTCTCCACAAGAAACTATAGTCTTTGGAGTTCCAACCATAATAATTCCATGATCACGAGCCAAAGGTCCTGCTGCCACTAATCTGTCAGGATTATCATGATTTCCTGATATAACTAAAGTAAGCCTCTCCCCATCTTTTGATAATCTCTTTAAGGTATCATAAAACATTTTTTCAGCTCTTGCTGGAGGGTTTGAATTATCATAAACGTCTCCTGCAATCATAACTAAATCTATATTATTCTCTTCTACAATTTTAACAAAATCATTTAAGAATTCTTCTTGCTCATCCATTCTGCTTATGCCTTCTAAATTCTTACCTAGATGCCAATCACCTGTATGTAATATTCTCAACTCAAGCAACCTCCCTCAGTATAAATAAAGAATACTAATTAAATTCATTTTTAGAAATTTTTCTTATAATTATTTATAACAATATTATACCGCAATTAAAAATACTTTTTCTACCAAATTGTTACCATGTCAACACAAATAAAATAATAGCGAAATGACTTTTGAACACCCCACGCTATAATTAGTGGATGAAGTGCCTTTTTTCTCTCCATTATTGGCTCCTTTTGCTTTATTCTTATTTTCTTTAGACGTATCGCTGTTTTCATTTTCTTTATCATTATTTTCTTTTCCGCTATCAATATCTTCTTTTGTTTTATTAGTATTTTCTTTTCCAGTATCAATATTCTCTTTTGCTTTATCTGTGCCTTCTTTTCCGCTATCTGCGGTTTTAGCAGGTGCTGGTGCATCATTTTTTGTAGAACTCTGTCCACACCCTACTAGAATTCCACACACCATAGCCACTGCTATAACTACTGCTGATAATTTTTTTTTCATACTTTTTCCCCTAAATGAATTTTTATAATAAATATAGTATGAAATCTCCTTAAATTATCTACAAATTTATCACTAATGTATTATAATGCTTCTTTCTAATTGATACTTTTAACACAAATAGCCTTTACATAAAATTAATAATAGGCAGCAAAGCCAAAACTTTTTACCTATCAAGTTTCCAGCTTCCCACTTATCTTAGGCATTATTATTGATAAAATTAACGATAGGATAGATATACCTATAAGTATTGTAAATAGGATATGTAAAGAACTGCTTAGTGAAAGTTTAATCTGCTCAACAGTTACTGTTGTATTATATGTCGAAGCTTTATATAAATTACTTGGGTCTACTCCATTTATCCCTAGATTAGTAAAGTATTTAATTATATATAGATTAAATATACTTCCAAATACGCTGACTCCTATTGTCTGCCCTAACGTCCTAAGCAATGAATTAGTGGCCATTGCAACACCTCTTTTGTTATACTCTACAGACTCTTGAACAACTATTGTTAATGTAGTAAAAGCTCCGCCAAACCCAAATCCCATTATAAAAACATATATTAATACTAATAATAATGGAGAATTTATTCCTAGTGTAGGAAGCAGAATTGTACTAATAAGCACAATAACATTGGATATTAAAATTATTATCTTTCCTCCGTGCTTTCCAATATATCTTCCTAAAAATACTGAAGCTAAAAGCCACGAAGCTGACATTGGAGCTAGTGCTAATCCTGATATTTTAGCACTATATCCAAGTACATTTTGTATATATATTGGAAGATATACATCTGCACCTATTAATACGGCTGACACTAAAAAACTTATCAGGTTAACAATTGTACTTGTCTTTGTAAATATATCAAAAGGAATAATTGGCTCTTTTGCCTTCCTTTCGATCTTATAAAATGCCATCAATAATATAACTGTTGCTGCAACAGATAATGAAATAAATATATTATAGCTTGAAGTTATGCTTTCTCCTGATAAAAAAATGTTTAAAAATATAACCATTGCTAATGATAATGTAATAATTCCGGCAAAATCTATGGTATGTTTTTTCTTCTCGAAATTTTCATCTAAATTTCTTTGAATAAGTATAACAGATAATATCCCAAAAGGAAGATTTATAAAAAATATCCAATGCCAAGACAGCATATCAATTAATATTCCTCCTAAGAATGGTCCTGCAAGGCTTGCAATCCCCCACACTGTACCTATCGTTCCTTGAATCTTCGGCCTTTCCTCAAGAGTAAATACATCTCCAACAATTGTATAGGTAACTGTAAATATTGCACCCGCTCCAATCCCTTGAATTGCACGAGCTCCAATTAACATATACATATTTTGTGATAATCCGCACAAAGTACTTCCAACTAAAAATATTACTATTCCAATTGAAAGCATATTTTTCCTTCCATACAAGTCTGATAGCTTACCATATATCGGTGTAGAAATTGCAGAAGTTAACAAGTATACTGAAAAAACTGAGCTTATAATTTCAAATCCCTGCAAATCCTTTACTATTGTTGGAATGGCTGTAGTTACGACTGTTCCTTCAACTGCTCCTAAAAACATTGCTACCATTAATGCTATTACTATATTTCGCTTTCTTGAATTCATTTTCTAAAATCACTTCCTTATAAAATTCCTACATTTTCTTCATTAATTAGACTATATAATTATATATATAGCAAACTATTTATACAACTTAAGAATATCTTTAGAATATCTTTATAATAGTTTAACTTGATGTAATTCTAATTTGTGATATAGTATTATAGTGCAATATTCAATGAAAATATTAACAGTTTAAAAGGAGTTTATATGAAAGAATCATCGATGTCACTATCTACCTTTTTTAAAAACCGTTTTGTTCAAGTAATTATGATATCTTCTGTTTTTTTACAAATAGGAATATGGGTTCGTAATTTTGCTATATTATTATTTGTAATGGATAAAACAAATAACAATCCAGTTGCTGTTTCTTTAATTTCAGTTGCTGAGTTTGCTCCCATATTTATTTTCTCATTTATAGGAGGAACCTTTGCCGATAGATGGAGACCTAAGCGTACAATGGTTTGGTGTGACCTGTTAAGTTCTGTCTCAGTTTTTGCAGTTTTACTTACTATAATATTTGCAACCTGGGAGGCTGTATTTTTTGTAACTTTTATTTCATCTATTTTATCTCAGTTTTCACAGCCTTCTGCAATGAAATTATTTAAACTTCATGTACCAGAAGAATTTTTGCAGACTGGAATGGCTATTTTTCAAACTCTTTTGTCTATTTTTATGATTATAGGACCAGCCTTAGGCACCATTGTTTATCAAAAATTAGGAATTGATATAGCTATATCAATCATGGGAATAGCTTTCTTTTTCTCTGCTTCAGTATTAACTTTTTTACCAGCTGATCAGAAAATTGAAAAAGGAAATTTAACTACGAATTTCTTGGAAGAATTGAAAGAAGGTTTTAGTTATGTTTGGCAGGAAAGAGCACTCACTATACTAGGCACAGTTTTCGCTGCAGCAGGTCTTGCTGTTGGAATTATTCAGCCACTTGGAGTATTTATAATAGTTGAAAGACTAGGCCTTCCTAAAGAAAACCTTCAATTACTACTTATGGTGAATGGAGCAGCTATGTTTATAGGAGGCGGCCTAATTATGACCGTATCGAAAAAAATAGCTCCTCAAAAACTTCTAGGAATAGGGCTTTTAGTAAATGCCATTTCTATGGTTGGAATCGGATTATCGTCAAGCTGGGCTATAATTCTTTTATTTCAATTTCTTACTGGATTTTTTATGCCTTGTATTCAAATTGGAATTAATACATTAATTCTTCAACTTACAAAGGCGGAATTCGTAGGAAGAGTAAATGGGGTGTTAAATCCTATGTTTATGGGCTTCATGGTCATTACTATGTCAATTACAGGTTGGCTTAAAAGTCAATTTTCATTAACTATTCTTTATATTGCAGCGGGTCTGCTTTTTCTAGTTGGTGCTCTGCTAACCTCATTAATATTTAATATTTCAGTTCATAAAGAAGTTGATTCGGCTCAGTAGAATATAAGATTTTTATTTTATATATTGATAAATAAAGTGAAAGCTTTACTATAATATAACTTACTAAAATGAGTAATATACTTTTGTTTAGTCTCCAATGAAACTTTATACAAAAATATATTACTCATTCCTATTTTATTTATTATTACCCACTCTGTTTTCTTAAAGCTCATCCTATTTAATTGCTAGGTTTTTCATTTATTGATAAAATATCAATGACGCTGCTGGATAAAAGCCCGCCAAAACAACGATGAACAAATAATAATACTACCATAATTGCTCCGCTGATAGTTTGTAAAATTGCTAATAAAATAGCATTTTTTAAGCCAGCTTTCTTGCTTACTAATGTAAGCACACCAATTAATAATAGAAACATTGCTACTGAAGCTGCTGCAAAGCTATAGTACTTTTCTTCAATTGATACATCTAAAACAAACGCTAAAAATATATTTATTATTCCAAATAAAATTGTTAAAAATTTAGGTAATCCTTTTACTCCATTATAGCCAGTTTCGTTGTAAATCTTCTGAGCTAATTTTTTTAGCGGAAACATTGTAATAACTCCCACTACAAAGACCAGAATAATTAAAATCATGTTATCACTCCTAAATAAATTATTAGTTTACAATCTACAAAATACTGTAAACTGCTTATTTAATTAAAATTCTACCATAACCTTACAACAATATCAATCTATGGATAACAAGCAAAATTTCTACCTTCAGCTATAAATTAATTTTAAATAAATATGTTATTCACATACTCTCTGATAGCTACTGAATGGATCGTATATGCTGACCTAGAATAAATTTCATCTTTTCTTTCTTCTAAAAATCTCCTTACACTTTTCATTGAATTTTCTATTGTGAAAATTTCACTTGTCTCTAACGACTTATCCTTAGCCGGTAGATCTTTCACATGCTCTTCAAAATTAATATTTTCATTTAATGTAATACTACAAGTTACGCCGATTTCAAAGAATTCTTTTTCTAAGAAAAAGTCATATACTTCTATGTTATCACTACTATAATATCCTTCAGTAGGTATTCCAATTTCTTCTTCTAATCCTCTTTTTATTCCTGTTATCAGACTCACAACATTTTTAGAATAATCATAGTCTGTTTGGGAAATTCCTTCAGTAAAGCTTGTTCCATACCACTCTTCACCATTATTAGTTGTCGCTTTATTGGATCTCTTTGTTAAAATAAAAGATTTACCTTTTTGGGAATTAACTTTAACTATTCCATTGACACCTAGTGAAGTATTAAATACATTATATCTTCCTAATTGTCTAACATCATTTACTTTTGAAATATCGTGATTTTTACTTACTAATTCCTTATAGATTTCTTTAAAAATCTTATGAGTAAAATAATCTGTTGTAAATGTCTTTAAATTAACAATAGGTTCCTCCTCATTTCCCCTTCTATCATTAGTCTCTATACTATAAACCCCATATTTTTCACCATTGAAATGACATCCATTCTTTTTATTAATAAAATCATCAGCAACTTTATTTCGGTGCTTATTGATTAATTCTACTAAATTTTCTATACCTGTTTGTTTAACTATATCTTCAAAGTTACTTTGACCATTAAATGAAATATCTGTATGAAAGCTAATCTCCCTATCTAGTAATAGTTTCTTATCTTCAGGAAAATCAATGTATATACTCTTATTAGAATTTTTAATAGTAATGCAGTCCTTTAAGTTATATTTGGGCACTCCTGACGAAAGAGTTACTATATTTAATTTTTCATCAATTGATTGAATACCTGTTAATTTTTTCTTTAATCTTCTAAGCTTAATTTTACTAGCAGCAACTTTTGTACCAACCTCAAGAAATTTATTAATAAAAAACCCTGCTACTGCCCCTAAAATAAATGATATTGTATTATCCATATTGCCCTCCATCTGCTATTCATAATGTAAATATAAATTATTATTTCTTTTGTAATCTGTAATATAAATTACATTTTTATCTAATTGTATCATAATTTAAATTATTATTGTACATGGTCACTTCATCTAAAATTAATGATAATAATGAAAAAATTTATTGTTAAGACACAGAAAATTCTCGACAACACTACATTAGTGTTGTCGAGAATTTGCTTTAGTTTAATGTTGCAAGGCACAGCCTTCAAGATCATCTATTTCTTATATTATTTATTTTCTAAAACATTTGTTATTCCTTCGTAAATATAGCTAACATACGGATCGTCATCTCTATTACTTAAAATAATAATTAAGTATTTCTTATTAAGATTTCTTCCTACATATGAAGTATATCCAGGTAGATTTCCACCATGGGAAACAATCTTATTTCCCTCGGAGCTTTCATCAATAGACCACCCAAAACCATAACTTGTTAAACCAGGAGTAAACATTTCTTTTAAAGATTCTTTATTAATTATTTTCTCAGAAAATAAAGCTTCTTCCCATCTATATAAATCTTCTGCTGTTGAATATATTTCTCCAGCTGAAGCTATAATTGGACCTTCTGTATCAATTGCCTTTTCATATTCATTGTTATTCTTATCTATTGTATAATATCCAATTGCTTTGTTCTTTACAGCAGCTTTATCACTTAAAAATCCTGTATCTCTTAAATTCAGAGGCCTTAGTATATTTTCTTTTATATAAGCTTCATATTTCATTTTTGATACCTTTTCTATTATATATCCAAGTAATATGTAATTTGAATTGCTATATCCAAATTCTGTTCCAGTCTCAAAATCAAGAGGTTCGTTTTTAAATAATTCAATAAGTTCTTCTAACGTATATGTATGCTCTCCGCTTTCTATAGATTTAGCTAACTGAACGTAATCATGAACCCCTGATGTATGGTTAAGAAGATTATAAATTTTTATTTTATCACCGTTAGGGTAATCTGGGATATATTTATCAAGGGAATCTTCAACGTTTAAAAGTTTCTTTTCCTGAAGCATCAAAATTGCTGTAGCTGTGAACTGTTTTGTTATGGATGCAATTTCAAAAACTGTTTGTGTTGTATTCTCTATATTGTTATCATAATCAGCCATTCCAAACGCTCTGTTTAATATTATATTGCTGCCTTGTGCTACGAGAATTGCCCCACTAAATTCATTATCTTTAGAATAATCATCAATGCAATCAATTATTTTCGATTGAATATTTCTATTAATTCCATTCGTGCTTTCTTTTAAAACTTTTATTTCATTATATTGATTACTTGCACATCCATTTAACAATAATGTAGGCACAGTTGTTAAAGCTATTAAATATAATTTGATTTTTTTCATCATAAACTACATTCCTTAAAAACTAAAATATTGATTCAGATACACCTAAAAATAATAGTCAAGCATATTGATCTACTATTTTTAAATTATTCCCAAATTCACGTTATTTTAGTTACACCTTCTCTACTTTTTACTATACGCTTATATTCATACATACGTTCATCAGCAAGTTTTAATAAGCTATCAAATTTTATTCCATCTTCCGGGAAGTTAACAATTCCGTAACTATAGCTGCAAACAATTGTCTTATTTTCAACTACTATTGGATTATTCCTAAAGTTTTCAGCCAATTCTTCAAATTTATTCACTAGGCTTTTATAATCCACATCAAAGAAAATTGCTACAAATTCGTCTCCTCCAAATCTTCCTATAATGTCAGAATTCCCAGTTAAACTGCTTAAGCCTCTGGAAAATGTTTTTATTAGACTATCCCCGCTTGAATGGCCATAACTATCGTTTACTAATTTTAAATTATTTAAATCAAAAACTACTACAAAAAATTCTTTTTCAACTGCATTTTCATTATAAATATTTGAATAAACTAATTGTTCAAAATAACTTCTATTATATATATTAGTTAATTTATCGTATCTAGATAAATACAACGTTTCTTCATAAAGCTTATGCTTAGCAATTGCAATGGAAGCCTGATTTCTCATATACTCCATCAATTCTATATCTCCTTCATTAAATGCATCATTATGAATACTGTCAATATTTAAAAATCCATATAATCTTCCATCTATAATAATCGGTGAACTAATGGCAGATTTTATTTTTCTTTCTTCTATTGTATTTAACATCTTTATATTTTCAAATTTATCAATATTATTAAAAATAACAGTTTCATTTATTTTTTCTCCGTTATTAAACCATAACCGATGTTCTTCAAGCTTAATTGAAAATTTTTTAATCTCTTCTAGATCATAACCTCTAGCTACAGCTATTTTCAGATTCTTATCTTCATCTAAAAGAAGTATAGAACCACTATTTCTCTCATCAATACAATTAATGGCTTTATCTAATATTAATTGGAGCAAATTATTAATATCAGTTATTTCATTAATAGAATAGCCGATCTTTACTATTGATTCCTTTAACTTTAATAGCTTATTCACCTTTTCTCTATTTTTCTTTTCTTCTGTAATATCTATTATTACTCCAACTAAACCTTTATTATTTTCGCGATCATCTACAACAACTGATTTGCTAAAAATCACATCATGATATGTACCATCCTTATGAATAAGCTTTGATTCATAAACTTGAGTTCCATTATTCTTAATTAGCTTTCTATCAGATTCATTATAGATTTCTGCAAGATTCTTTCCAAACACTTCATAAGAAGTATTCCCTATAAATTCATCTTTCCTTAATCCTGAAAATTCGGTAAATGCCGTATTACATTGATTATATACTCCATGCTCATCCTTAGAATATATTGGATGAGGAATAGCATTCATAAGTGTTTGAAGGAACTTAAGATTATCGCTTATCTTTTTTCTCTGAAGCTCAATTTCAGTAACATCATTGAAAATCAGTATCTTCCCAATAATGTCACCATTTTTTCTATATATATTATTTATATTTACCTTAAAGTATCTCAATTGTTCATTAATTTTTATTGTTATTAAACTTTCATCATAAGAATTTTTATTTAAAGCTTTCAGTACTTCTTCATACTCCTTCAGTACCTCATCTATTTTCTTGTCACCAACCTTTATATATTTCAATTCCGAAATAATATTTTTAGATGAATTATTAAAGTTAACTATATTATTTTCAGAATCAATTATTATAACTCCATCTAACATATTAGAAAAAACTTTTTCCAAAGCTATTGGCGTAAGTTTTAATAAGTTAAAATTTAATATAGCATAACTAGAAATTATTCCTGAAAAAGAAAATGCTATTGGACATAAATCCAAATTAAAAGGTATTAATTTAAGCATATAAATAATATCTGAAATCCATGGAATTATCCACGCTATTATTAATAGCATTATTTGTTTTCTTACAATTGGTACTGCTTTAAAATAGGACAAAATAAAAATTATTAACCCTATAAGCATTAACGCATATGTATAAGCAATATTGATCCAGTAAAAAGGACCTTTTATTATTTCTACTATTGGAAAAATCCCACTATTATTCATATATAAATTTGTATAAAATAAATGATGAGAATCATTTGTATAATTCATTATTAATGTAATTACGGGAACAATATAAAGTAACATTAAATTACTCTTTTTTAATTTCTCTTCATAGCCATTAAAATTAAGTGCAAACATTAACCAGACTACAGGTAAAAACGCTATTCCAATATATTCTACTTTTATCCAAAACTTCACAGTTTCAATGCTTGTACTTAATATTTCAAAGGCATATCCGAATTCATAGATTGATACAGGAAATAAACACATAGATACATATAGTTTATTCCTTTTCCATGAAAAATACCCTATAACAATCAATACTACTGATGACACTAAAAGAGTCAAACTAAAATAATTATTAACGTTCAAAACACCACCTCACCTGTATATAATTATACTAAACATTTTTTACAAATCTATATAGAATTAATTTTTAGCTTAAAATACTTTCTTATTAAAATTAAAATACCCCCTTTATAAGAACACATCTAAAAAGGGAGCATATTAATTATATTTTAATTTCATGCTATTAAATTATTAAAATAGTTGTCTTTCTTTATATTATTTCAAGAATAAGCACTTGATATCCTTGTAGAATTATACTATCATTTTCATATTTTACATCCTTATAATTGTTAAGAAGTACTTGACTATATGGCTTAGGCAACTTAATTGTTTGTTCTTTCTTTTGATAATTTGCTATTAACATTATTTTTTTTAATGATCCTTCTCTATAAAAAGCAATTAAATTATCGTAATTCTGTAATATAGGTATAAACTCACCATATACAATAGCCTCTTTAAATTCTTCTGATTTTCTTAACGCTATAAGGCTTCTGTAAAAATTAAATAATGAATCTTCGTCTCCAATTTGCGATTTTAAATTAATTGTTTTATACTTATTATTAACTTTGAGCCAAGGTTTTCCGACTGTAAAGCCCGCACTTTCACTATCATCCCAATGAAATGGCGTTCTTGAATTGTCCCTGCTATATGTATTTATAATCCTTAGTGCTTCTTCTTCACTGTATCCTTGTTCAATTGCCACATTATATTGATCTATTGTGGCAATATCATCGAATTCTTCTATAGATTTAAAATGATTATTTGTCATTCCAATTTCTTGCCCTTGATAAATAAATGGTATACCTCTAAGCATAAGAGATATTGCTCCAAGCATTTTTTTACTTTCATTATTTAAATCTTCCTCTAAAATAAAGCGGCTTACACCTCTCGGTTCATCATGGTTTTCAATGATATTAGCCTTAAAGCCTACATTTATAGCTTCTAGTTGACTTTTATAAATACTGTCTCTTATTTCATTTGGTGTAAAACTCTTATTATCATACCAACCTAGTTCACTTTTACCTAAAAGCTCAAGTTCAAAATCAAACATCGAAGAAAAATAACCATCTTTCCCTATAAATTTATCAAGTTCACCTTCTTTACTATTAAATACTTCTCCAACTGTGAAGGCATCATATATTTTGAAGGTTTTTTCCTTTAATTCATTTAGCATATCTCCAACGCCATCTACAGTCTCTAACATTCTACCTATGCTGCAAAGACCATCTTCTCTATCAGCTGGAAAATCTTCAAATCTTAAATCCTTTTTTATATTAATAATTGCATCTATTCTAAATCCTGCGAGTCCTTTTTCAAGCCACCAATTAATCATTTTATATATTTCATTTTTTAACTTTGGATTCTCCCAATTTAAATCAGGCTGTTCTTTTGCGAAAAAGTGAAGATAATATTTATTAGTGTTAGGTATCTTTTCCCATACACTTCCTCCAAAGTAAGATCGCCAGTTGCAAGGCGGTTTGTCCCCTTTTCCTTCACGAATATAAAAATAATCTGCATATTCTCCATCTGGATCTTCTAATGCTTTTCTAAACCATTCATGTTTGTCTGAACAATGGTTAACCACCAAATCCATTAATATATACATATTTCTTTTTTTAGCTTCACTAAGTAATTCGTCCATATCTTCCATTGTTCCAAACCTTGGATCAATATTATAATAATCAGAAATATCATAGCCCTGATCTGCCATTGGAGAACAATAAATTGGCGAAATCCAAATTATATCTACACCTAAATTCTTAAGGTAATCAAGTTTACTTATTATACCTCTTAAATCTCCAATGCCATCCCCATTAGCATCACAAAAGCTTTTTGGATATATTTGATATGCAACCTTATCATGCCACCATTTTTTCATGATTTAAAACCTCCTTGCTCAATTCAGTATTTATTTGAACTTAATCAAAAACGCAGATTTTTTCTGCATTATGTATCTTCTTTTAGTTTAAAATTATTCACTTGATTAATAAGCTTTTTAGAGTTCTCTTCAAGTAATTGTGCCGTATTATCTAAGCTTTCAGTTGATGTAGTAACCTCTTGAATGGAAGCTGCTATTTCCTCAGATGAAGCTGAATTTTCTTCTGCTATGCTAGCTGTTGAATCTATTTTTTCAACAATTTGATTTTTTTCATTATTTATATTTTCAACCGTTAAATTTATCTCCTCAATTTGCGGAAGAATAGCATTAATAGCATTAATTATTTGCCTAAAATCATTGATTGAATTTTCTATAATATCTATTTGCTGTTTTAAATCTTCATTAACTTCATTTGTAGTATTTACGACAGTGTTTGTTTCTTCAGATATATCTTTAATCAACTTATTAATATCATTAGACGAACTCTTCGATTGATCTGCTAATTTTCTAATTTCTTCAGCTACAACTGCAAATCCTCTGCCCGCTTCACCTACTCTAGCTGCCTCAATTGATGCATTTAATGACAATAGATTTGTTTCTTCTGCAATACTATTTATAACATCTACAATCTTATTAATCTTCAAAATTTTTACGCCTAATTCTCGAATTTTTTCACTAACATTATTAAAAGCGTTACTTATATCATTAGTTGCTTCAATCAAAGTAGACATATTATCATTGCTGCTTTGAGCCATATTATTAACTGATTTTGTATTTTTATCTACATCTTTGATTAATTTAAATATACTTTCAATTTCATCCCCTAATTTAGAAAATGTATTATTTATCACTATCAATTCATTTGATTGAATTAAAGCACCATCAGTTATATCATGCACTGCGGCAGAAAGCTCCTGCATTGTGGAATCCACTTCTTTTGAAATTGATGCTAAGGATTTAGACTTTCCTAAAGTTAATAAGCCACCTTCCTTAATTAATTTTAAAATATTAGAAATTGAGCTTATAGTTGCAGCTAGTTCTTTTTTCATTACTCCTATTTCAGACTTTTCCTCTGTTTCAATATCAATTGTAAAATCTCCTAAAGCTAAAGTATTTAAGATTCCACTAAAGGAATAAATTGATTTCTTTAACAATTTTATAACTACAACTGCAATTAAGAATATTAATATAACTGAAATAAAAAATAATGCAGCAAAAATAATAATATTATTTGAATACGCTTTATTAATTTGATTGAATAATTGCTGAGCATCACTTTTATTCTGCATAACTCCTGCAAAAATAGCATTTAAAAATTTAAATTGATTTGCTTCAAAATTAGTTTTATATGCGTTTTTCGTATTATCTTCAGGACTATCATTATTTCTAATATTTGTAATATCAGCACAACTATTTTTAAAAGCAGCAAAAACTTCCTCTATTGAAGCATCCGCTTTAGTGCTATTACTTATTAATTCTAATGACTTATATTGATCTAAATCTGCAGAAATACCATCAAGTTCCTTACTGATAACACCTCTATTTGAATTACTTGGATACTCTAATTGGCTCGGTATGTTATTCCTCAAGACACTTAAATGTGTATTAACAGAACTTAATAGCATTTGTCTCTGAAGACAATTTTCATACATAAGCTTAACATTATTATGCGTAGTATTAATAGTGATAAAAAATACTGTTCCAATAGCTAATGTTGTCAAAATTGAAATAACACAAATGGTAATAAAACTTCTAATAATAGTGACATTTTTAAATAATCGTTTCTTAATATTTTTATTATTTTTTTTGGAAATTCTTTGTTTTCGGGATTTATTATTCATGCAAATACCTCCCCTTTATTTACCTCCATATCAAATAATGTTAATCTGTAATGTGCTTTATTATTAGTATAAATACACTCTTGCCTCGTATGGTTTTAATTTTTTATCATCATTCTTATCATAGTTACTTATAATACAATTTTTATTTATTACTTCATCGAAAGGGAAACTTAAGATTTCTTTTGAAAAATTACATACTACTAGCATTGTTTGTCCATTATAGTGACGCTTATATGCAAAAATCTTATCATCTTCTGGGAGTAATAATTCATAGTTTCCTAAAATAATAATTTCATATTTTTTACGAAGCTCAATTAATTTTTTATAATAATTAAAAATAGAATTTGGATCATTTATCTGTGATGCAGCATTTATTTCTTTATAATTTGGATTTATCTTAAGCCATGGCTTGCCTGTGGTAAATCCAGCATTTTCGCTATTGTCCCACTGCATTGGAGTTCTTGCATTATCTCTACTCTTAATCTGAACATATCGAAGCATTTCACTTGGATCCACGCCTCGCTTTTCAGTATATTCTTTATAAGCATTTACACTTTCAATATCATTGTACTCTTCAATTTTGTCAAATTTCACATTTGTCATTCCGAGTTCTTCGCCTTGATAGATATATGGTGTTCCTTGTAACATATGCAAACAGGTTCCTAACATTTTTGCTGATTCTATTCTATATTCTTTATCATTTCCAAATCTTGATACTGTTCTTGGTTGGTCATGATTGTTCCAATACAAGCTATTCCATCCACATCCATGTAGCTCTGTTTGCCATTTTGATAAAATCTTTTTTAATTCAACTAACTTGAATTTCTTATCTGTCCAACGTTCTTTTCCCTCTTTGTCTACATCCATATGCTCAAATTGAAATACCATATTTAATTCGTTTCTATTAAATCCTGTATAAAGTTTTGCATCATCAGCCGTAACAAGTGGCATTTCCCCTACTGTCATAAGTTTATACTTTGATAATACTTCCTTATTCATTTCCTGCAAATATTCATGAACATGAGGTCCATTTATAACATATGGAGCTTTATCCCCATAAAGTTCCCCTTCTTTTTTCTCCCCATCTGGTAATCCCTCTACCTTAGAAATCATATTAATAACATCCATACGGAAACCGTCTATTCCTTTATCACACCACCATTTCATCATAGTGTAAACTTCATTTCTTACTTTTGGATTCTTCCAGTTTAAATCTGGTTGTTTTTTAGAGAAAATGTGTAGATAATACATATCTGTTGCTTTATCATACTCCCATGCAGAGCCGCTAAAATCTGATCCCCAGTTATTTGGAGGATTATTTCCTTTTCCATTTCTCCAAATATAATAATCTCTATATTCATTATCTTTTGATTTTCTGCTTTCCTCAAACCACAGATGTTCATCAGAAGTATGATTTACAACCAAGTCTAACATAATCTTCAAATCACGTTTATGGGCCTCTTGAAGTAACCTGTCAAAATCCCCCATTGTCCCAAATTCACTCATAATATTTTGATAGTTACTAATATCATAACCATTATCATCATTAGGAGACTCATAAATTGGAGATAACCATATAACATCAATTCCTAATTCTTTAATATAATCTAATTTCTCTATAATTCCGTTTAAATCCCCTATACCATCTCCATTGCTATCCTTAAAACTTCTTGGATATATTTGATATACAACCTTATCCATCCACCATGCTTTTTCCATTTTGTTACCTCCTACATCAATCATTTAATCAAAAACCCAGGGTCCTATTTTATTGCTCCGTCTACTATACCTTTAATAATCTGTTTTTGGGCAAATAAGAATAATATAATAATCGGTATCATTGCTAAAAATGCAGCTGAAAGAATTAAATCCCATTGCTTTACATAAGATCCTACAAAAGCACTTACTGCTACTGGAAGAGTTTTTATTTTACCATTTAATCCAAGCATCAATGATGGTAAAAGATAATCGTTCCAAATCCAGATACCATTTAAAATCAAAATTGTCATTTGCACTGGCTTTAATAGCGGAAATATAATTCTAAAAAAAGTACCTTCTGGACTACAGCCATCAATCCATGCTGCTTCCTCCAATTCACGTGGAATACCTTTTATAAATCCATGAAGAATAAATACTGACATGCTTCCGCCAAATCCTAGATATGCAAATATTACTCCCTGATAACTTTGGAGCATTTGAATTCCAAAAAAGTCAGATATGCTTCTGAATGTTGAAAGTAAAGGAAGCATAACTACCTGAAAAGGAATAACCATAGCGGCCACAAGAAGCATAAAAATGAAACCAGACCATTTAGTCTTATTACGACAAAGCACCCAAGCTGTCATTGCAGAGAATGTTGAGACTACAGCCAGTGAAATTATAGTAATAAATAATGAGCTGAAAAAGGATTTCCAATAATTAAAACTATCATTATGCATAACATTATTAAAATTTGTAAATATCTGTCCCCATTTACTTGGTATAGAAAGAGGGTTAATTACAATATCAGCACTAGTCTTAGCTGAATTGAGTATTACCAAAATGAAAGGTGAAAGAATTACAAGTGCAAGAATAATACCAATAATTTCTCCGATTAAAGTCTTCGTTTTTATTACTTTCATCATACTTCTATCTCCTTCTTTTTACTTATATATACTTGAGTTAATGATACAATTGCCAAAATAATAAAGAATATAACCGCTTTCGTTTGACCAAGAGCGTATTGATTTTTACCAATTGCAGTATTATAAATATTTAAAGCTAAAAATTCTGTAGATTGTACAACATTACCACTTAGAATTCTACTAGGAGCACCATTAGTTATTGCCAAATTTAAATCAAACTGTTTAAACGAATTAACAAGGGTTAAGAATATACAAACTGTAAATGTATTAGCAATCATTGGTATTTTAATTTTAAATAAAGTTATTAAACTATTTGCACCATCTACACTGGATGCTTCAAGAATATCTTGAGGTACATTTTGCAAGCCTGTAACATAAATCATCATAATATATCCTGCATACTGCCAAATACTAACCATCAAAATTGCCATTAATGCTAAATTAGGATCAGTCAGCATAGATGCGCTGCCACTAATAACAATTGTGAATACTTTATTAAAAATAAACTGCCATACATACCCTAAGACAATTCCACCAATTAAGTTGGGTATGAAAAAAGCTGCACGATAAAAATTTTTTCCTTTTACCTTAGATGTGCAAAATAATGCCAAAGCAAATGCTACTGAATTTACTAAAATCATATTAATAACTGTAAAAATAAAAGTTACTATAAATGAATACACATAATCCTCAGATTTAAACATGCTAATGTAATTACCTAATCCAACAAATTCTGTAAACTTAATTCCGTTCCAATTGGTAAAAGAATAAAATACACCACACACAAAAGGTATTAATACAGTTACAAAAAATGCAAATAGCAATGGAAATAAAAATAAAATATTAATTATCATTCGATGTCTCCTAGTCGGAAAACAATATACACCTAAAATCGTTAATAAAGCACCTATAATTAATATAGAACCACGCATGGTATTTTTGCTGCCTGTAATATCTAAATATAGTGCAAAAATCATAGCTAAAATTCCAACCAATATTATCCCACCAGAAAGCAATTTTTTTGTTTTTAATACCACTCTTTTTCCCCCTAAACTCGAATAATCCGTAGAAATATTATCATAATTATTCATATTTACACTCATGCTCTTCCTCCTTCCAAGTACTTTATCTACACTTCTAATTAAGGTATATAATTTAATATAGGCTACCTCATGTAAGCAGCCTATATAATTTCAAACTACAATTATTATTTGGATACGTAATCAGCCACTGCTTTTTTCATTGATTTTATAAAACCATCTTTATCTAATTGTCCTTTTGCATATAATTCAAATACAGGTGCTGTAGCGTTCATAGCAATACCATCCTTCATATGTGTCCAATCCCATGCATAAGTTTGATTATTTTTAATGTAATTACTTTCACTCTTTGCTAGAGGTAAGTCAGGTTGAAGTGTATTTGATTTATATGGCGAAACCATACCACAATCTTTAGTTAGACATGCTTGTCCTTCTTCTGTAGAGACAAAGGCCTTAAGGAATTCTTTACATGCATCAATTTTTTTACTATCCTTATAAATTCCCCAATACGCTGGTGCATCTGCTAGAATACCTGGTGTGTCTTTTGTAGTAAAAGCTGGTGGTGCAATACCACAATCAAATTTCACATCATATGTTGATAAAGAAGGATCAATCCAGTTTCCTTGAGTAATGAAGGCTGTTTTTCCTTTTGCCCACAATGCTAATTGATCATCGTAAGTTCCAGATATTAAAACGTTTTTATCTGCATAATCAAATAATAGTTTTACATAATCAGCAAATTCTCCAAAACGTTCATCATCTAACTGTCCTTTATTTAATAGGTCAATATATTTCTTATCTTTTCTATCTAAACCTTCTGATAAATAGGCTCCCATAATATGATTACCAGTTGACCAATACATTTGCCCTGATTCTGCTGCTACAGAAGCAACTGCTTGAATACCAAGTTGATCTTTCATGCTATCAATTTTTTTAAATGCCTCGCGGTATGCATTTATATTTGTTAAAGTTTTTGGATCTATACCTGCCTTCTTTAAAATATCTGCATTATATACTAAGCCGATTCCTTCAATAGCAAATGGAAATCCATAAACCTTGCCATCATCACCTTTAAAAGCAAAATCAGTGTCCTTAACCCATGGTTGATCACTTAAATCTGTTAAATAATCTTTAAATGAAGCATAAGAGTCTGGTCCAAATGCATAAATATCAGGCATATTACCTGCAGCTAAATAATTTTTAAGCTGCCCATTAACATCTACACCGCCGCCAAGAGATTCTATATCAACTTCTTGTCCTGTCTTTTCTTGATATTTTTTTGCAAACTCTTTAAGTGGTTTATCAATCTCTATTTTTGTATTTACAAAACGGATTGCTCCGCTATTTCCTGTTGATGTTTTGGAATCAGTACCAGTTTGACTTGAACTACTTCCACACCCTGTCAAAGAACCGATCACCATAGTGCCTGCTAATATTGCTGCCAACACCTTTTTTCTCATATCTTTCACCTCATATACATATTTATTTAAATCTAGTCTTAAATAAAAAGTCATATTTAATTATACCTATTTAGGGGTATTCAGTTTAGCGCTAAACCTTATTAAAAGATTAACATTATTTCAGATACCTGTCAATCGTTTTCATAAATATTTTTATCTTTAATAATTACATTTTTATATTTCATAGCACATATGCCTACTACAACTAATAAAGGAATATTTAAACAATGGGATTTACCTATTTATACGCAATACTATATATCCTTTAATTATCTTGTAAGCCGTTATCATTAGTTAAATTCACGTTTTTAAAATATTAATAATATAAAAAAGATTTTATTATGTATTACTTTATAAACATAATAAATTTACAATCATTGCAATAACATATGATATATATTATTATAGGTATATATAATAATTAGTATATCGCTAAACTAGGAGGTAATTATGATTACACTAAAAGATATCGCTGCCGAAGCTGGTGTTAGTATTATGACAGTTTCAAATGTAATAAATGGAAATCACTCAAAAGTATCTCAAAAAAATATAGAAAGAATACAAAAAATTATAGAAAAATATAATTATGTTCCTAATCTTACCGCAAGAAGCTTAACAGCTAAATCTTCAAAAATAATAGGTGCAATAGTTCCTATTAAAGGTTCATTTAAAAATTTATTCAATGATCCTTACATTAGTGAATTATTTGGAATTATACAAAATGTAGTTCGTGAAAACGGATACTATTTGATGATACGTTCCGTTAAAGATGTGTCAGATATATCTGCGTTAATTAAAAATTGGAATATGGATGGTGCTATATTTTTAATGCCAGATTACGATAATCTTATTTATTCCATACTAAAAGAAAATAAACTTCCAATGGTATTCTTAGATAGTTATTCAGAAATGGATAATATAATAAGTGTTGGTATAAATGACTTTAAAGGCGGCTATATAGCTACTCGTCATCTTCTAAATAACGGTCATAGAAAAATACTATTTGCCGGCCCATGCCATAAAAACAATGCCCCAATTCATCAAATTCTTCAAAGACTAGAAGGTTATAAAAAAGCGCTATCAGAATTTAATATTCCATTTGACGAAAACCTTGTAGTAGATGTAGAGCCTAATTATGAAAGAGGAATTGATTTAGGAAGAGCTATATGCAATAAAGAGTTTGACGTTACAGCTGTATTTACTACAGCCGACATTATGGCAATTGGTATTATAGAAGGCGCAAAATTAAATGGTATGATTGTCCCTAATGATTTATCAATTATTGGTTTTGATAATCAATTACCATCTATTTATGTCACGCCTAAACTAACTACAATTTCTCAAGACATAGAAGCAAAAGCAACAGCTGCTGTTAATCTTCTTGTAGAATATATAGAAAAAGGCTCTGTAACAAATAATAGAATAACTTTAGATGTAGAAATTGTTGAACGTCAATCTGTAAGTCAACTGTCTAATAATAAATAGTTACATATTCAACAAGCTCTTATAGTACCAAAAGAGGTTAATCAAGCATATATCTGATTAAATCCATATGCTGATAAAACATATTTATTTCTATACTTAAGTTAAAATTTAAAATGCCCCACGAAAATCATTTTCGATTTTCCCGGGGTTCATGGTACTATGTTCATAATCTTTTTGACAAGCATAAGTTTCTTAATTTAAAATACTATAAATTATTATTGCTTGTTGTATTTCTAATAAATATTTTTTAAAAGAATAACCTATAAAATAATCACTATTTATAGCCTCTGCTGACACTTCCTCACCACGATAAAATGGCGGACAAGGATTTAATATTGCATTTTCGTTAGCACTCTTCATCAATTCTAATGTAACTTGATATTCTCCAAAGACCTCTAATTTATCACCACTTAACGAATCTGTGCAAATTATGTCTTTTTCTTTAATAGCTTCTTTTAAATTTTTTATGTGGTTAACTCCTTATATTTCCCTCTTTGCAATTCATCCGCAATGTGAAAAATATTTTCGACATCACTTCTACTATATTCACTTAATCTAATTAAATTCTTCATTTTTTTGTGCTCCTCTACAAATTGACTCCAGCAGTTAATGTGCCTTGATGAAAAATCATTTTCCATCTTCCATCAAAACACTTCCATATAGAGCTACGAAGTGAATATTTCTTATTTTCATTTAACTCATTATGTTTTACTAACTTATATGTTGCCAATATACAATTATCTGATAACTGTTTTATTTTAAAATCTATAATTTGCCCAAATAACTCGTTACTATCATTTTGTTCTTGAAAAACATCCCCACTTTTATAATGATACTCACTTCCTGAACTTGTATACTCAATAAAATCATCCGCTAATATTTCTTTTATTTTTTGTGGTGATTTTCTTATTTCTGACTTCAATAACTCATTTTCATTCTGTACTATAAGCATTTCAATTGATTCCATCTTTTTTATCTCATCCCTTTAATTTATTAAAATTAATTACGGCGCAATAACTATCAGGTTTTATTCATACATTTTTTAATAATATTAATAACTAATCCAGCTCTAAATTATACTCTCATATCTGAATTATTAAAGCGATAAGTACCCCACCAATCTGGAATTAAATCTTTTAATCTAACAGTTTTTCTGGTCTCATAATCTATTAATATTTCTATTTCAGAACTATCTTTATCTAACTGCATCATATATTCTCTGCACGCTCCACACGGTGAACCTACGCTACCATCTTCTACAATAGCAACCACTTTATCAATTTTACTTTCTCCATGAGTTATCATGTTGGCAATCGCGTTACGCTCTGCACACATTCCAAGAGTTGATGCTGTATCAATACAAACCCCAACATATATATTTCCACTTCTCGTTAGAATTGCACTTGCTACACCACCTGCTTCAATAAATGGTGAAATTACTCTCGACTTTTGCACTTCTCTTGCTTTTTCATATAATACTTGCCATATATCTTGTTCCATTTTTTATCTCCTATTTTAAATTTTTATACTAAACACATGAACTTATAATACGTATTTACTTACAATATAAGCACAAGTATTTTAATTGCAATATGTTTTTTAAATCAATCATATTATAAATTATATCTATGCTATAAATTATCAATGTTTCAAACTTTCGATTTAGCCAAATACCATTCATACCTGCATCTTTACAAGGGTGTAAGTCATCACCGATATAATAACATTCCCGTGGCTCTTTATTAACCCTGTCGCAAGCTCTATTAAATAATTTTTTATTTGGTTTTGAAACACCAACTTCTCCAGCAGTAATAATGTCAGTAAAATACTGTTTAATCATATATTACTTATTCATACATTTTAGCAAATGGGTCATATTCACTATTTTCATTCCATATATATTCAATACTTTTGCTAATTTCCATTGCTTTTTCTTTTCCAAAAAGATCTCCAATGAAACCGAGTGCCATATCTATCCCCGCTGATACTCCTGATGATGTATATATTTTATCATCATTTATCCATCTCGCTTCTTTTATCCAATTCACATTTTCACCTTGTTCTACAACCCACTTAAATGCTTTTTTATTGCTTGTTGCTCTTTTCCCATTTAATATTCCAGCCTTAGCGAGCAAAGCAGAGCCAGTACATACACTAAGTATATATTTTGACTCACTTGCCATATTTCTAATAAATTCAGTAAAAATAACTTCATTAACTTTTTCCCTGGTTCCGCTTCCACCTGGCACAAATAAAATTTTCTCTATATTATTTTCATTTGTATATAAATTTGTATCTACCCTTACATTTTGTGAACTTTTAACTATTCCTCCATTGAAGGATATGAAATTTAATTTAAAAATATCAGGCAATCTTCCAAATACTTCTACTGGCCCAAATACATCTAATGTTTCAAACTTATCGAATAAAAGTATATCTACTCTATAAATCATAATATCCTCACCTTTCTATTTACAATAATTTATTATTCTGAACCTACTTAATCGCTTATATATTACTTTATTGTGATGTATTTATTCTAATGTCCCCTTTTTGAATATTATCAGTTAATATACCGAAAAACTTATATTACTCATAGTTTCATTATCTTGAATTTTAGAAAATCCAAATTCAATTTTGTATCTATTGATTTTATCAAAATATGTGATAGAAGTACCATCTCCGCTACCCATATCATCTTTCCATTGCTTTTTGACATAATTTTGCCCATATAATTTTGTTACATCATTAAAAGAAAAACTATTTGTTACTCCTCTTATTGTTTTAATGTTGTTTTTCTGTGAAGTAACCATTGAAATTGCAACTATGTTTTTATTCTTATCTACTTCTAAATCTACGATAAAATCATTTGAAACATATTCATAATTACTATCATTATTTATAATTGATTTCCTTACATTATTACCTAATATTTGAGCAACTTTACCTGAATCATATTTTTCTAATAGGGATATGCCACTAATACTTTCTAAACTTAAATCTGTACTTTCTACTTTTACATCTTTATTGCTTCTTTCTGTAAAAAATATAGATAATATAATTAAAATTATTAAAGTAACAGCAGTAAAAATAATTTTTTTCCTTCGCATTTGCATTATTTCCTTTCTATAAACCGATACATAATATCTAACATTGGTGCAGTAGCTACAAACTTAAATCACACCAAAGCTCTACGAATACATATATCAATTTAGTACATCTTACCAAATGCTATTTAATAAAGAAACATATAAATTATAATTATTACAAAATTTTTTATATTAAATCAGCATTTTTCATAATTTAATCTATATGATTTATTGTGTTACACATATATGAAACTTTCCGTGCTCTGTTCCATTGGAATTGTCTAAAGCACATTCAAAAAAATAACAAATCCACTTGTCAGACCATCTTCCATGGCGGCTTTGAACTTGTTATTTATTTATAGAAAAACTTTTGGTTTATTATTTGACTATATAAAAACTCTCTTCTGGTCCAAAATACGAATTTGGAAGTTTTCCTTTTGATAAAACCAGCTTTTGCAATACTAATCCCGCATCTAATCCATAGAAGCGGAGTGTGTGTATTCCCTTAGTTAATTTATGAGTAGTAGTGGTTATATGAATGTTATCCAATACTGCATTACACCAAACATAGTTATCATAATCGCCAGCAATGAAATCCTTTGGAAGAGCATCAGCTATAACTGGTGTTTCATCATCAAAAGCTACAGCATATTTTAATCTGCTGTTTTTAGATAGATTATTTGTTGGTGCAACGTAGGTTGTTAGAGTATACTCTGCATCCTCATTTACCCTTAATACATATTCCAAATATGGTGCATCTTCTGCTTTTTCAAAAGACACAGTTGTAGGGAACATCTTCATTGAGGAGAAAGTACGTCCATAGTTTTCAAGTGCCTTCCATTCCACATTATATTTTGCAACGTTATTTACTACATGTTCTGCTTCAATAGAAATCACATCATGGGTCTCAACGAAGCACATATTTGGCAGATCTGTAGTATCTATGACTTCGGCAATAACATTCACCTTTACTGTTTCTCCTGCGCCCGAAATATCTATGAAACCACTTAATGTCTTGAATATTTTGTTCCAATCTATTGAAACTTTAATTTTTATTCCATCAGAGATAGTTCCCTGCACATTATCTACGTTTATCCAATCTGCACAAGTTTCCACTTTATAATCAAATTCTGTACTTCCGCCATTGCTAATAACAATGTAATAGCTTTCTTTAACCAAGTTCGTAAAGGCTGGTAGAACTGCTTTACCAGAACAGTATGCTTCTTCGGTGCCTTGTACATCTACAATCATTACACTTCCATTTTTTAAAGGAATATTGTAAATTTCGGGATAAGTCCAGCTATCAGGGCTCCATTCCATATATCCTATGTGAGGAGAACTCATCATTCCCTTCCACTTACCATTAGACATATTATGATTGTAATAAGCCTGCATATCAATATCTTTTACTTTGCATTCTTCTACCAATGCGGCATAGGAATTTGCAAGAGCACTTTTTCGTTTATAATATAGATTATTTAATCCTGCATATATCTGCATTTTAACAACATTTGCAAATGCTGCTGGATAATATACTAATTGATAGTATACATCCTTGTAAGCTTCTGGCATCTGATCGTAATATCTCTTAGCTTTGTTCTCTAAATCAATTGCTTTTTCCAGCACTCTTTGTGCTTCATTATAATTCATATAGCTATATGTATCAGCAAAAGTAACCTCAGGTTTTCTACATCCACTCATCTTAGTATAGCTTGTTAATATATTTTCAATTCCATCTAATATATCTGCGTTACCAGCATTTCCAAATTGCTGTTCAGTCCACTTCTTTGTATATTCCTTGGTTTTATTCCTTCCATTAACACCCCAAGTTTCAAAGTCATAGGCTAAATCCAAGAAGTAGGAAACCGGAAATTCATTAGGCTTTAAATCTCCAGTGTTAACAATCCATATATCACGTACACCATAATCATAAGCCATAGTCATCTGTTCCCAGACTTTTTCAAGAGGAGTTGTATTCACCCATTCATAAGAACGTGGGCCTCCATGATAATCGAAATGGTAATACATTCCCCAGCCAGCATTACGATTTCGTTCTGCTTCTGTTGGAAGCGTGCGGACATTAGCAAAGTTATCATCTGCCAGCATAATTGTTACATCATCCAGCACCTCCCAAGTTCTTAGCCCCTCTGCCTTATCTGTACCATACCAATATTTTTCTACTTCCTTATATATAGTTAGAACCTGAGGTGCATCCTCAAGACCTTGTTCCTTTAATAAACGCTTTTGTGTTCTGATAATATCCTTTAAAAGTTCAATGTTTTCTTCTTCAGAACCTTTTAATGCTGAATCTTGTTCTCCTCTCATTCCTAAAGTAATGATGCTTTCAAGGTGCTTATTACGTTTTAATCCATCTTCCCAAAACTTTGTTATCGCCTCTGCATTGCTAGAAAAATCCCATACTGGGTTTGTACCATACTGACTGTTAATATTCTTCCATTCTTCACCCGCTCGAAACATTGGCTCATGATGAGAAGTACCCATTACAATACCATATGCATCAGCAAGTTCCGCATTAGCTAAAGGATAGCTTTTCCCATTTTCACTAAATACAGCACTCCACATAGCAGGCCACATAAAGTTTCCTTTTAATCTAAGAATCAATTGGAATACCTTGTCGTAGAATTCTTCATTAAAGTCTCCAAAGGCACCAGTTACCCACGACCCTAATGATGGCCATTCGTCATTTAAGAAGAAACCTCTATATTTTACAGATGGTTCTTTAGAAGTGATATTTAACTCCTTTTCTGAAAAAATCAATTCAGATTTTTTTGCTGGCATAACATCTGCAAAATAAACCCATGGACTTACTCCAATTAATTCTGAAATTCGATAAATGCCGTAAATTGTTCCTCTCTTATCACTTCCTACAATAACAACAGCTACATCTACGCCTTCAATTGGCCTTTCAACAACCTGTGTCTTATAGCATTCACGCTTATCCTTTATTTCAGATACATCAATTATTCCTTTCTTGATTAATGAATCTATTACGTCATTATTTCCTATCGAGCCTGCAATGACTACTGTTTCTTTTAATTCTTCTGCAGCACTTACCACTTCTGGAGTTGCTCCAGTAACCAAATTAATATCTTCAGCGAAAGAGCTTGCTACAAGCTTTAAACCATTGTAATCTTTTCCTTTTGAATCTATATATATGACAGCTGCTTTTCCATCAGCTGCGATTGTAATATTTTTCATACTACTTATTTTGCTCCTTCCATAACTTACAAATCAATATTTTTCACCTAGATTATTCAAAAAATAATCTAGAAATTTAAACCATTTTCATCTTATTTAGATACTATCTTTTCATATTCAAAGAGATAAAATCCCTCTTATCTGATTTATATAAATCTTTTTTGATAAGGTATCATAATTATTACTACCTACACTAAATATTCTTATCATTATTAAGTATAGTTTCTATTTTTAAGGAATCTAACTCAACATTTGCTTGGAAATATTCAATAATATTTTTTTCAAAAATGAAACTAGCAGGGTCTCCGCAATATGCAAAAGGATCAAATTCTTTTTGTGGTTTCAATTTTAAAGCAATTTCCTTCCTAACTTTTTGAGGATAAAATGCATACATTGTCGCTGTTTCAATTGATCCAGCATGTATATCCGGCTCAAAACGATCTTCTCTTTGTCCTGGGAAGTCAGGTTTATTTTCTATTTGTATATCTAAGTTATCCATACGGTAAACTTGCATATTTAACTTTTGCTTAATCTCATTTATAGATTCTTCAATTGCATCAGTATGTTTATTATCTCCATGAGCATTTACTATAAACACCTTGGAAAATCCCCACTCTTTAAGAGAACTAAAAATATCAAACATAATCGCTTTAAATGTTTCTGGACGAACTGTAAAAGAACCTGGATATTTCTTCGTTGCACTATTAATTCCCCAATAATATGGTGGTGCAATAACAGTATTAACACCTTTTTCACATAGATTCTTTTTAAGAAATCTACTAAATAGATATGCATAATAAATATCTGCACTTAAATCCATATGAGGTCCATGAGCCTCAACAACTGCAACTGGAAATATAACACTATCTCCACTTTCACCTGATCCTTTTACCTCTTCCCATGTCATTTCAACTAACGTATCAGCAAATACTGATAAATCAGATTGAATACCAAATTTTAATTCTGTACCATCCATTTTCTTAATTTTCCTCCTTGTATTGCATCATATTACAATTGTGACTTAACATTATTCTTACCACAAAATTTCCAGAAATCTTTTTTAATGTAACTTTAATTTAAAGCATAATATAACCCTTTAAGCTTCATAAGCTCCTCATGAGTTCCTTCCTCAGCAATTCCCTTATTTGCAATATATAAAATTCTGTCAGCATTTCTTATGGTAGATAACCTGTGTGCAACTATAAATGCTGTTTTATCCTTGAGTATTACATCCATTGCCTCTTTAATCAAATTCTCAGTCTCTGTATCTATAGAACTTGTTGCTTCATCTAATATAATAACTGAAGGATTTTTAAGAATAATACGAGCAAAACTTATGAGCTGTTTTTCCCCCGCTGAAAGTCCTGCACCACGTTCCTCCAGCATTTGATAAAATCCATCCTTCATTTTATTTATGCATCTATCTGCAAAGATTGTTCTAGCGGCTTTAATACATTCTTCATCTGTAGCATCCGGCCTTCCATATCTTATATTCTCCATGACAGTTCCTTTAAATATAAAAGGATCCTGCATCAATACACCAACTTCCCTTCGCAGTGACTCAAGAGTAACATCTCTTACATCAATACCATCAATCTTAACACTACCCTTATTTACATCATAAAATCTTGTAATAGTATTAATTACTGTTGTCTTACCTGCACCTGTAGGTCCTACTAACGCAATAGTTTCCCCTGGCTTCACATGGAGGTTAAAGTCCTGCAAAACATCTATTTCATCTTCATATGCAAAAGTTACATTATCAAAATCAACCTGCCCTTTTACGTTTTTGAGTTCAATTCCGCCATCTTTACTTTCAATATCAACAGGATAATCGATTGTATCAAATACCTGCTCTAAATTAGAGCTTACTTGAGCCAATTGCTGTATAAGAATAGCAACTTGTGTAAGGGGACCACTGAAAAGACTCATATAACTGATAAAAGCGACTATTGTGCCTGCATCAATCCTGCTATTACCTTGAAGTATCATATATAGTGATATTCCATATAAACAGAGGGTGCCAAGGTTCCAAAATACCTCAACAGCTGGTGTATTAAGTTCATTTCTCATAACAATCTGCATCCATGTTCTAGCACTAGCATCGTGAACTTCCATATACACATCTTCATTCATACCAACTCTATTATAGTTCTTAACTATCTTTTCACCCATGATAGATTCCACAAGAAATGCCGTTCTATTGGAAAGCCTTGCTCTATGATATGCAAACAGTTTCCTTATTGAATACCTAAGTCCAAAAACACATATCATCATTGGTATAACTGCTCCCAAAACTATTGCTGTAAGCTGAGGGCTTATTACAAGCATAAATACAGTTACAACTACTATCTTCACTATATAAATGAGAAATAGCAATAAGCTGTTGGTAAAGAAGTTAGCTAAATCATTAATATAATCAGTAACACGAATAACTATCTTACCGTCAGGTCTTGAATCAAAATAGTCAAATGGCAGTTGTTGCAACTTATAAAATATATCTTTCCTTATCTTCGCAATTATATTGTGTCCTGCCTTACCCATAAGCCTTTGATGAGCAAATGTAATTCCTATTTCAATGGCTGAGAGCACTACAAAACCTGAAATTATTAATGTTAATTCCCTGTAATCCTTCGAAATAACTGTATTGTCAATAATATATCCAAGTAGCATTGGCGCTATCATTGAGGCTGTAGCCGAAACAAGCATTAAAAAACATACAAGTAGAAAAATCTTTTTATAAGGAAATATATATCGTAAAACTCTTCCAAACTGTTTTATATCAAATTTTTTCTGTATAATTTCGTCCTGAAAATATGTGTTTCTCTGTGCCATCTTATCTTCACACCTCACCTGCAGCTAGAGCATCAAAATCGATAACTGATTTTCTCTGTGCTTCTTGAATTTTATATACCTTAGCAAAATGTCCTCCAAGCTTCATGAGCTCATCAAAGGTTCCTCGCTCTAAAATTATTCCATCCAACATATAGATTATTTCATCACAATCAATTACTGATGACATCCTGTGAGCTGAAATGAGGATGGTTTTATCTGGATAATACTTTTTAATATCTGCAAGAAATTTCTTCTCCGTATCAACATCTAATGCACTTGTTGAATCATCAAGTATAAGCACAGGCGCATCCTTAAGAAGCGCTCTAGCTATAGAAACCCTCTGCTTTTGTCCTCCTGAGATACCTATCCCCTTTTCTCCAACAATTGTCTCATATCCCACAGGGAGTTTTTTCACAAAGTTATGAGCTTGGGCATGTTTTGCTGCTTTTACTACATGTTCCTTTTCAATTTCAGGCTCAGCATATGCTATATTGGAATCAATTGTATTTGAAAAAAGAAATACTTCTTGAAATACATATGAAAATTTATTTCTAAGAGATTTTAGAGAATAATCTCTTATATCCTTACCATTTATCTCAATTGTTCCACTGGTTAAATCATGGATGCGCACTAAGGATTCTAAAAGTACACTTTTACCGCTTCCTGTTCCTCCCACTATACCAATCTTTTTTCCATATGGAATATCAAGGCTGACATCCTTGAGTACCTCATTTCCCTCCATAGTAAGATATGCATTCTTGACACGAATGTTAGGCATACCGCTTATTTTTAAATTTCCCCCGCCATCAGTTATCTTTGATTCGCAACTAATGAAATTCATCATTTTTTGTCCCGAAACAAACTGCTGCTGCATTTGAAATAAGGTATTATTTATTTGTGATATATGATCCATTATCTTAAGTACATAGTTAGAACATGCAACTAGATATCCTACAAGCATATATCCTTTTATAACAAGAATTGTGCTGACTGCAATTGTTCCAATATATGATATTTGCTTAATTGAACTAAATATAACTTCAAACTTAGCTGATAGATTAATTTGGTTGATATACGACTCTCTCACTTTATCATTGTTCTTATCAAACTTTCTCTTTTCAACTTCTTCATTAGTGAAAGACCGAACCAGACGTACTGCCTCAATATTCTCCTGAACATTCAAACTCATCTCACTGTTGCTCTTTCTAATATTGCTGTAATTAACCTTCGCTGCCCTCTTAAAATTTCTCAATGCAATGACAAAAATGGGCATCATAATTAATGGAATGGCAAGAAGACTTATGTTAATAAGCGATAATAGACATGCACATGTAATAAGAACAAATACACTATCTAATATATTGGGAATCATTCTGCAAAAAAGTTCCTTATACATAATGGTATCTGAATTCATAGTTGTTAATAATTCACCTGTGTTGTATTGTGAAATAGACTCACTGTCTAGCTCCATCAGTTTTCGAAATGTAACCACTCTCAAGTCTCTCTCCAGTTTGAGACCAAGACGCTGATTATTAGTGTTTTTAATATAAATAAGAATTATCCTTGCAACAAGAAAAATTATAAATATAACTGCTAAGCTGAAAAAGAGCTTCATCGAATGAACCTCACCATATTTTCCGCTAAGCATAAATGAAAATATACCATTATTTGCAGGTTTATTGTCACATATAACGTAATCAATAAACATTTCTGAAACCAGCGGAATCAGCAAATCTGCAATTATAGCAATGTAGCTAACAAGCTGTATAATAACAGCTTCAGGAAGATTCCTTTTCCAATACTTAAAACCAAACTTTAGTACTTCCATAAAATCACTCTTTTCTTTAAATATTACTGGATGAATTGCCTTATACTGACTTATTTAATAAATGCCCAGTAATTTACTATTCTTATTGAAAACATTTCCCCTTAAAATTTACCACTAATAAGAAATTAAAAAACCTAACAAATTATATGAAAAACATTAAAAATTATGTTTTTTAAATTGAATTTGCTAATATTTTAAATGTAAATCTCGAAAGCTTAGGTTTAAAGATAGTTATGTTAAAATATAGATTTAGTTTATAAATTGTTTATACATTTATGGTAAAATGGGCCTGCATTTACATTATTAATATAGAGTTCGTAGCAAAATAAATATTTTATATTGGAAAAGTGGAGGATGGGACATGAAGAACGTAAAAAAAGTAGTTTTATATGCTGTCATTGTTATAGCCGTAATAGGATGCGCTATAGCAATTAAAAATAAATTAACGATAAGTGCAAAAAGTAAACCTGCTCAAGCTGCTGTTAGTAAAACTTCAGTTGAAGTTCAAACTGCGCAAACAACGAAAAAAACTTCAGGAGACATATATAAAGCCACTCTAGAAGCTTATCAGCAAGGTATTATAAGTAGTAAAACATCAGCAAAAGTTGTTTCCGTATCATTTGAAAATGGACAATATGTAAATGCAGGAGATACACTAGTTACATTAGATGATCAAGACATAAGAAATAATATAAAAACTGCACAAGCTCAGTTACAAACGTATGAAAGTCAATTAAATTCAACTCAAGTTGCTTTGGAAAAACTCAAAGTCAATTTAGATGATGCACAGCGCAATTATGATAGACAAAAAACTCTTTTCGAAGGACAAGCTATATCTCAAACAGATTTTGAGGCTGCTGAGAAAACTTTAAAATCTGCTAAAGCTGATTACGATTCTGGAAATGCAAGTATTCAAACTGCGCAATCAAATATAGAAACAGAGAAGGTAACCATATCAAATTTACAAGACACTTTGAGCAACACAATTATCAAGGCACCTATAAGCGGGATAATAAGTAATAAAAATTTAAATATAGGACAAATGGCGAGTTCTGGTGCATCGCTTGCAACAGTTAATGATATATCATCAGTGTATGCAACAATACAGGTACCTCAGGAAAAAATAAGCATCGTAAAAACAGGGCAAGCAGCTACACTTACAGTTGATGGAAGTGATCAAAATTACAATGGAATTGTACAATATATAGATGGAGCAGCGGATACAACTTCAAGAGTTTTCAATGTTAAAGTTAAAATAGATAATAGTGATAAATCATTATTGCCAGGTATTTATGGTAAGGTAACTCTTATTAGTGATCAAAATGCTGAAGTGCTTACGGTACCAGTCAATGCTTTAGTTGGAAACGAAGGAAACTATTCTGTTTTTATAAACGATAATGGAAAAGCTAAAAAAACAAAGGTAACTATTGGAGAAACTAGCGATAATAATGTAGAAGTAACATCTGGCGTCAAAAGTGGAGATCAAATAATCTGTACAAATACAAGCACGTTGCAAGATGGTGATGAGATAAACGTAGTAGCTAAGCAAAATGATAGCGGACAAAATGCAACTGATAAGAAGGACAATAGCTCAGAAGACACAGCTTCTAAGTAGGAGGGATGACAAATGAATATTGCAAATATTAGTATCAAACGACCTGTATTTATTTCAGTTATAATGATTGCTATGGCTATTGTCGGCATGTTATGTTATCAGAAATTAGTAGTTAATGATATGCCAGATTCTGAACAGGCTACAGTTTCAGTTTCGGTTGCCGAAAGTGGCGCATCACCAGAAGACCTGGAAACCAATGTAACCAAGCTAATAGAGGATGCTGCAGGAGAAATTTCTGGAGTTGCACATATATCATCTACTATAACAGAAGGTAGATCAAGGACTACAATACAGTTTAATCTTGGTGTGGATCCAGAAGTAGCAGCACAAAATGTTAGAGATAAGGTTTCAAGCATTAGAGGGTTACCAAGTGATATTGATACTCCGGTTATCTCTAAGTTTGATACTTCAGCAGCGTCAATTTTATCAATTGCTGTTTATGGTGCAGATGATAATAAACAATTATCGGATGTTGTTGATAATTTTGAGAAAAAGTTGTATACAGTACCCGATATTGGAGCTATAAATGTATCAGGTGAAGATACAAGGGAAATTCATATAAAACTCGATAATAGCAAGCTATTAAAATATGGTCTTACAACAACTGCTGTAACAAATGCCATAAAAAAAGATAATGTTGATCAATCAGGTGGACAGATTAGCGATAAAGATCATCAAATTAATATAAAAATAAGCAGTAAGATAAAAAAAGTAGATGATTTTAAGAACATATTAATAGCTACTAAAAATGGTGCAGAAATTAGAGTAAAGGATATTGCTGATGTTGAAGATGGAATTCAACAGGAAACCAGCCATGCATATTATCAAGGAAAACCAGCAATTGGTATTGATATAGTTAAACAATCTGGCTCCAATACTGTTGAGTTAGCAAATAACGTAAAAAAAGAGTTAGAGAAATATAAAAAGACTTTGCCTAAGAATATACATTTTGAAATTGTTAGTGATGATTCAATATCAATACAAAGTACGGTAGACAGTGTTATAGAAACAATTAGAGATGGATGTATATTGGCTGTCATTATTGTATTTTTATTCTTAAACGAATGGGAAAGTACTCTTATAAGTGCGTCATCCCTTCCTATTTCTATTATAACTACTTTTATTTGTATGAAAGAGAGAAATTTTTCTCTAGATACAATGTCTTTAATGGCATTATCGATAGCAGTCGGACTTTTGATTGATGATGCTATAGTTGTTATAGAAAATATTGTAAGGCATCTGCATATGGGAAAATCAGCAAAGGAAGCAGCCAGAGATGCTACATCTGAAATTGGTTTTGCTGTAATAGCAACAACTTCAGCAGTTATTTCAGTATTTTTGCCTGTGTCTATGGTAACAGGAGCAATTGGAAGGTATTTCTTTGAATTTGGTCTTACAGTTGTTTTCAGTATGGCAATTTCATTGATTGTATCATTTACTCTTGTGCCTATGATGTCATCGAAAATGCTTAGAGCTGGAAAGAAAACAAGAAAAACATTTATCGGTAAATTTTTCAATTGGTTTAATAAAAAATTTGATAATTTAGCCGAAAAATATTCAAAGCTTCTGGTTATTGCTCTTCACAAAAAACTAATAATTTTAATTGCAGCAGGAGTTTTGTTTGCAAGCAGTATTAGTCTTATTTATACACTTGGATTTACTATGATGCCTTCAACTGATAATAATCAGTTAACAGTAAACGCTAATTTTGATTCTGGCATAACATTAGAAAATGCAGGAGAAAAAACTAAGCAAATAGAAGATATACTTAAGAAATTTCCGGAAGTAAAAGGATTATATACTACAGTGTCAAATAGTAATGCGACAATTAAAGTTGAATTAGCCGATAAAGGACAACGTAAGGATAACTCAAGAGATTTAGCTAGAAACTTTAGTAAAAAGTTGCAAGGGATTCCTGGAACACAAATAACAGCATCAGCCTCATCCATGGCGGGCGGCGGAAGAGGATCAAAAGATGCAACATTTGAGCTTGTTGGCGAAAATAGAGAAGAACTTCAAAAATTTGCGCAAAAAGTAGAAGATGATTTACTTAAGAATTCTAATGTGAGAGATGTTGGTACTAACGTTAAGTCTGGCCTTCCAGAAATGACTTTAGAGGTTAACCGCGATAAAGCAGCCGATTTAGGAGTGAGCAGTTCAGATGTCGCAAATACTTTGAGTACACTATTTAATGGCACAACTGTAAGCAAATATGATGATGGAAAAGATATGGACAATGTAGTACTATATTTAGAAAATGATCAGCGTCAAAGTCTTGATGAACTTAATAAAGTTTACGTTTCTGGTACTAATAGCAATATGATTCCGTTATCAGAAGTAACTAGTAAGGTATTAGGTTCAGCACCAGCACAATTGAGTCGATATGATAGAATGGCAGAAATTCAAATTTCCTGCAATGTTTCAGGCGGAGCAGCAGGTACGTTTATGAATTCTTATTTGAAACAAATTCAAACTCAAATGAATATGCCTCAAGGAATTTCAGTATCTTTAGGAGGAAATTCCGGAACTTTAAATAACAGTCTTGGAAGTTTACAACAGGCAGTAGCAATGGCAGTTGTATTCTTGTATTTAGTTATGGCAGCACAGTTTGAAAGTTTCGTTGATCCTATATCTATATTATTCTCTTTACCACTTGCAATTATTGGGGCTGTTCTAGGATTATACATTTTCAAAACACAATTGAGCATGATGTCAATAATAGGTATTATAATGCTTATGGGCTTAGTTTCTAAAAATGGAATATTGCTTATAGATGCAGCAAAACAGAGAATTGAGCATGGTATGCCTAGAGAAAAAGCTATTAAAGAGGCAGGACTTGTAAGGTTACGCCCAATAGTTATGACTACGTTAGCCATGATATTTGGTATGATTCCGCTAGCTGTATCAAAGGGAATGGGTTCTGAAATGCGTGCACCAATGGCACAGGCAGTAATTGGAGGATTAATTACTTCCACAATCCTAACTTTATTTGTAGTACCAATTATGTATACAATACTTGATGATTTGAAAAATAAATTCGAGAAAAAAATTCATCCTAACAAGTCGTTAAAGGACAATACAGATGAAGATTTAAGTTTATAATAATTATTGCGTTCAGCGTAGAAGAAAGGTACCCTTTCTTAAGAACACATAAAGCATATGGACTGCCGCACTATGGTATTTAGTGCAGCAGTCCTTTTTTAATTTATATGGATGCCTCTGGCATTCTAAAATTTTTTAAACTTAATAAAACATTCAGAAATATTCCAAACACAAAAAAGGCTGACTCCTGTTTAGTACAAAGATCAGCCTTTAAATATTTAACTCTCTTCTTAAATTTTCATAAAATCTAATATTAACTTCCATAAACCTCTTCTCTCGTAAAATATCCACTTTTTATAAGAACATCATCTATATTACTCTTATCTATAAGAATTGGTTCAATCAGAACCGTTGGTACGTACATTTTGCCATTAAATAAGGCTGTATTTGTTGATATATGCTCGCCATTAGCCAGATGTATTGCAACATCTATAGTCTTCTTGGCGGATTGCCTAGTATCTTTGAATAGTGTCATTGATTGTGTTCCTTGGATTATTCTTCTAATGGCAGCCAATTCTGCATCTTGCCCAGTTACTGCTACCTTTCCAGCTAAACCTCGTGCTTGTAGCGCTTCAATTGCAGCTCCTGCTGTTGAATCATTTGGTGCTAGTATAGCATCAACTTCATCATTATTAGTAATTAATACATCTCTCACCACCTCAAAAGCAATCTTTGGATCCCAGTTTTTAATTGCTTTTTCTGCAATTATCTTTATATTTCCTATAATAGCCAAGGGATCTATATATTGCATTGCTCCATCCCTTAGCGAAGAATCATATGGAAGATCCGCATACATAATAATGTAATTCCCTACCGGAACTTTAGTAATAAGGAACTTTCCTTGAAGTTGTCCAGCCATCAAGTGATCGAATGTAACAAATATCTCTAAATCAGTTTTTAGTATCCGCGCCTCATAAGCTACCACCTTAACTCCTGCTTGCTTAGCCTTTTCTACCATACCTCCTGCAGTATATACGTCTATGGCCACTAAAATTAATACATCTATGCCCTGTGATATTAGATTTTCCACTTGTGAAATCTGTTTATTCACATCATATTCAGCATCTTCTATCTTCAAAATAACATTTTTTTCTTTAGCATAGGCTTCCATAGCTTCCCTATCTCTAATCCATCTCTCATCTCTTTGATTAGGCAAAGATACACCTATTACTAACCCCTTTCTATTTACAGGTTTGTTTATAAAATAACTACTGCTGATACATTCTTGTAATTCTACTATTTTTTCTGTATTTAAGATATCTTCTGCAACACAAACTGGTACTAAAAAACTGCTTGGTATGGATAGATACATATTTACCACCTTTTAATTGTTTATCCAATTACCAATCTATTCTACTGAAAGTCATATAATTCCATCACTTAGCAGAAATATTTTTTCTAAAATAAAGATATCCCATCTGCACCTGCTTTTAATTCCAGAATTATTTTTTCCTTCTGCTTTATTAAACCACCTATAATAAGGTTTACCAATCTCTTCTTTTTTATATTATTAATAATAAAGTGGTATTACTTAATGAGATTATCAAATCCTTTTTTCAGTAAATTTTCTAGATCAGTACTCAAAAGTGGTCTGCTATATACATACCCTTGAATTATATCGCAGTTTTTCTCTTTCATAACTTTTAACTGGTCTATTGTTTCGATGCCTTCAGCTACAACTTCCATCCCCAACTTATGCGCCATTTCAATAATGCTATCAACTATAGCCCCCTGTTTATCATTGATACAAATATCGTCTATAAAAGATTTATCAATCTTTAATGTATTCAGTGGTATAGTCCTTAAATAATTTAAAGAAGAATATCCTGTCCCAAAATCATCTAGCGCAATTCTTATTCCAATATCCCTTAGCTCTTGCAAAATTACAACATTTTTATCCAGCTGTTCCATCAAAACACTTTCGGTTATTTCCAATTCTATAAAATTAGGATTTATTTTATACTTTTCAACCAATTTTTTAACCTTTTCAACAAAGTCAGGTCTATGAATTTGAAGTGAGGATACATTTATCGAAACTCGTATATCCCCATATCCATTATTTAACCATTCTAATTTTTTTATAATTGCAGTCTCCATAATCCAGTCACCTATTGTTATAATAAGTCCTGTCTTCTCTGCTATTGGAATAAATTCACCAGGAGATACAAAACCAAGTTCTTCATTTTTTAGTCTAACAAGTGATTCAACACCTATTATTTTACCTTCTATATTAACTTGAGGCTGATATTGAAGGTAAAAATAATTGTTTTCTATTCCATTCCTTAATGCTTTTTCAATAATCATATCCTTTAATATTTTCTTTGACATCTCTTCATTATAAAATTCAAAAGTATTTTTACCTTTTTCCTTTGCTTTGTACATTGCTGTATCTGCATTCTTCAAAATGCTGTTCTTATCTTTGCCATCTGTAGGAAAAATACAAATACCTATACTGCAAGTTATATAAACCTGCTTATTGTCTATAATAAAGTAGTTTTTAAATATATTTAATAATTTATTAGACAAATTTATTACTTGTTCCCTAGCTTTCACATTACACATTAATATTAAAAATTCATCTCCTCCAAATCTATAGAGGATTTCATTTTGATTTAATATGCTTTTTGCTTTAGTGCATATTCTTTTTAAAAGTTTATCTCCAATATCATGTCCTAACGAATCATTAATCCTTTTAAAGTCATCCAAATCTATAAACAATGCTGCACCTAATTTATTGTTTTCTACACATTCATTTATTACTTCATCTAGCTTACTCATAAGCGTAGTTCTATTTGGAATTCCTGTTAATGAATCACAATATGCAAGCTCCATTATTTTATCATTTGCTTGCCTAATGCTGGTTATATCAGATATAGTACCTGTTATTTTTATCGGATTTCCTTCGCTATCCATAGTTATCCTAGCTCTATTTAAAATCCACTTTTTATCACCGCTTTTAGTTGTAATCTCAAATTCCTCTCTAAAATATTCTGCTGACATAGTAAGTGTTTTGTAATTTTTAACAATTCTTTCTAGTTCTTCATTTGGTAAAATAATTTTCAAGAAATTTTTGATATCTATATTTTTATTGCTATACCCCGTTAGTTCTTCCCACTTATCAGAAGCAAAGAAAGTATTTGCCTTTATATCCCACTCCCATATTACATCATTTATTCCGTCTAGTGCTTGTTTAAATCTATCTTCACTGATGGCTAATGCCTTCTCATTTTCTACAAGTTCTTCATATTGACACCGTAATTCTTCTTCCGTTGCAGACAATTCTTCATATACAGCAGATAATTCCTCATAACTGCCGCTCAGCTTTTTTATCATGCTGTTAAAATTATTTGATAGTTTTCCTAATTCATTATTTGAGTCGTAATCACAGGATACAGATAAATCTCCATTTTCTGCTTTATTCATTATGGCTATTAAGCCGCTAATAGGATTAGTTATAGATTTTGAAAAAAGCAAACTAATTATAGATGTTATAACTAGCATTATTAGTGTTATCCCCATTATAAAGTATAATTCCAATCGTGCTGGAGCATTTACTTCATCTACATTTTGAGTAACTGCTAAAATCCAATTTATTTTTGGTATTACAGTATATCCAAAATATTTCTTAGTACCATTATACACATACGTATCAAATCCAGTATCAGTTTGGTTTAAATACGACTTTTCATCAACCACTTTTGTTAAAACTGAATTTTCAACTGGTTTACCCAATTTATCTTTTTGGGGATGAGCTATCATAATTCCATCGTCATCTACTAAATAAGCATATCCTGTATTACCAATTGTAATATTTTCTATATATTTATTAAAGGCCGAAATTTGTATTGCATTACAATATAAGCCAATTACATTTCCTTGTTCATCTATTACAGGACTCGCCACCACAATTATATCTTCATTACTGATTTTTGATTTTATTTCATCACTTATTGCTATTTCTCCATTTATAGCTTGTTGAAAGTATTCTCTATCTGTTATGTTTAGCATTAATCCTGTGGAATTGCTGTCAGCAATAATATTGCCCTTTAAATCACAGACAAAAGAATGCTGAACATCATTAAGTTCCTTTACTCTTAAAGTTAGTAATTTATCAACATTTAGAGCCTCTGTTTTATATATAAGCTGTTTTAAATCCTCAGATTGTTTTGCTTCTTTTAATAACTCTACAACACTTTCTATCCTTGCTGAAAGCTCTACTTCTTTTATTTGGTAGTTAACAAAGGTACTTAATGCATTACCTTCTATTGAAGTCACTTGTTTAATATGATTCTCGCTATCATTAGTAACAGACATATATGTATAATTATAAATAGCATAACTTAATATTAGCAGCGGTATTGAAATTAATATAATCATTGTTATTGGTAACTTCTTCTTAATATGCATAACTACCTCCATAAACATTTCCTACAATCAGACTTAATATACTTAAATATACTAACAGTTAATTGTAAACATATACAATTTAAATTTAAATTAATACTCTAATATAGTATTAATTATATTTTTTAGATAATTATATCACTTTTATTGGAAATTTGTTATATATTTAAGTAGCATTTCTAAAAGATAATAATTATTATCGTAAATCCGGAGCCCAATTAACAGAGAAAATGTGACTAAGATAGCTGTAGCTAAAAAAATGCTCGTTACTTAACAGCAGCGAGCATTTTTTAAGTGAATATCACTATTCTTTCTATTCTTTTTAATATCATTCCAAGCAATTACTATATAAAAATTTAAATATATTACTTATTTCAATATCACTAATGCCTTGTTTAAAAATGACATAAGTTAAATCACCTATCTCTTTAAAACTTATTGTACAATTTAAAGTGTATTTTTCAGAGTAAAAAGCATAAATCTAGTATATCTCTTTAAGACTAATTTTAAAATTATTAAATACTGAGCTTACATATATATCATCATTCTTATAGACCTCTGATATAATATACTGATTATCTACCAAAGAGTATTGTATGATCTTCCCATTTTGTTCAACTATATTATATTCTTGCACCTTAAATTTTTGATATACTGCAAGTTTAGTTATATAATCATGAGAGGATGTACTTCTTGAAACTACCTCAAATATAATTTTAGGTACTGAAGTAAAACTTTCTCCCTCTTTAGTTGAATTTTCACACATTACAAAAATATCTGGCTTATACTTATATACTTCTTCTTTATCTCTAAATATAACCTCTATCTGCTCATCAAAAGGTTCACATTTTGACCCATTAAGGAATATGTCAAGCTTTGTTAATATTTTTCTTTTTATTCTATTATGTTCTATTGATGTATTAGAGCTCAAAAAAATTGAACCATTATCAAATTCGGCCTTACCATTAAAGTTATTCTGAATTTCTTCAAATTCTTCTTCTGTATATATATAATCTTTAATAATATTCATTTTATTCTGCCTCCTCATTTATAGATATTTCTATTATATTTTTATAGCCTTTTTTATTCATCTATTCTTCGTACTTCATTGTTTCCTATATTATAACCTAAAATAATTAATGTTAAAATAATTCCATTGCTTTGTTATTCTTATCTTAATTTTTGTATTTCTTCTATAGTTAATCGAGTCTTAACAGCTATTGTTTCATTATCTAAAGCATCTAATAAATTTTTAGCTATTTCTTTTTCCTTCTAATATTGAATTTATAAATGATATTAATATACCTTTGTTTTCTTCACTTCCAAATAGCTTTTTAAATGCAAAATCTACTTTGGGATTCAATTTATACATAAGCTTCACTTCACCTTTATCTAACATTAACTCTAGTAATATTATAGCCTATAAATTATTTCCTTAAAATAAAAAATTACACTAAATGATTAATTTAGTGCAATTTTCAAAATTTTTATATAAATTTCTATAACTAAGTTTAAATTTAAGTTTTACTTCTTATTCAACTAATGCTCCATCGCTTCCTAAAGTATAACCCTCAACTACTGTATCACTTGCCATAGCTCCATTGTCTTTCAAGAAATACCATTTTCCATCTATGTACTTCCATCCTGTTTCCATATATCCTAAAGCACCGTAATCTCTTCCATCACATAAATAGTACCATGTACCATCAGTATCTTTAAACCAGCCTATATCCATTTTTCCATCAGTACCCAAATGGAACCATTGTCCTACTGTATCTTTTTTATCATAAGTCCAATCTCCAAGTTCTGACTTATACCAGCCTCTTACCATAGCACCAGTCTTATTATTAAAGAAATACCACTTATTATCTATTAGTTTCCAACCTATTGTCTTGCTTCCATCATCTTTTAGATAATACATTGTATCATTGGTATCTTGTGTCCATCCTGTTTTTTTGATGGTATTATCATCCTTCTTTGTTTCTGTACTCGTTGTAGTATCTGTTGTACTTGAATGATGATGATGACTTGAACTGCTGCTTGCTGCTAAAATTCTTCCAATAACATATTCAAATGAATATTCGCCACATGTAACACGTACACCTATATATTTATAAAAATCACTTCCAGTTAATTTATATGTTTTACCTGTTCCTATTGCATTAACAAATTCAGAATCTGAATTATCTAATCTATACCATTCATATGTTACTGCCGCACTTGTTGTATAATTATTTCCACCTGCATCTTTAAGCTGTGCTGTTAAAGTTTCTCCAACTTTTGGTGTTCCTTCAATTCTTACTGCTGCTGGTGTTGTTTCATCATTTACAGGTGGTAATTCACCACTTGCTTGTACAATTACATTTATACTTGCTGTATAGTTATTTGGATTTAATACTCCATCTGGCAAGGTCAAGGTTCCCGTAAATCTATATGTTCTTGAAGTATTTCCATCATATGCCGGACTCCCATTATCCCATGTTACTGCTGCACTTGTTGTTATTCCATTACTTAAGGTTACGTCTACTGTTTCTGGTAATCCTATACTATTTTTATCTGTTCCATTTGCTACTGTTTTATCATTTAATGAATCTACACTTGTTATTTCCTTATCTTCTTCAATTGTCATTACTGTAGCTTTTTGATTATTTCCATAATCTATATATGTAATATAAGGATTTCCATCGGAACCTATTATCATTGATGTGTCCGATACAGAATTTACTGAAACAGGTGCATTTCCTACCTTTACCCAATCAGTTCCATTGTATTTCATTACGTATGGAATACTTTCTGAATCAGTATATTCAAAATAAGGTTTTCCATTTGCACCTATTGCTATTGATAGATCATTTGCTCTGTCTCCTGAAGCTCCAGCATTCCCTACTGCTACCCAACTACTTCCATCAAATTTCATTACTACTGCGGCATCATTACCATTTCCATAATAATTATCCCCATCAGAATATACAATATAAGGGGTTCCACTAGCATCTATTGCTATTGATGTGTATGATGCATAACCTTGTGAAAAATCTTCTGTTCCTACTGCTTTCCAACCAGTACTATCTGTGTATTTCATTACTGTTGCGCCATTATCACTATTTCCATAATCCTGACATGCAACATAAGGAGTTCCACTTCCGTCTATTGCTATTGATGTATAGAAGGCCTGACCTGTTGAAAATCCTGCGCTTCCTACTAGCACCCAATTACTTCCATCGTATTTTCTTACTGTTGCGCCACCAGGATTGCTAGTAATATAATCATCCGAATATGCAATATAAGGTATATCATCTGCACCTATTGCTATCGATGCATATTCTGCATTACCTTGTGAAGCTTCTGCATTTCCTACAGTATTATCTACACTTTCCCAACCAGTACTATCAGTGTATTTCATTACTACTAAGGGAGTTGATATGTTACTGTACTGTTCAACACATGCAACATAAATGGCTCCTTTGCTGTCTATTGCTATTGATGCGCTACTTAATCCAAATGCTGAAACGCCTGCACTTCCTACCGTTACCCAATTACCTCCATCATATTTCTTTACTGTTAATTTACCGCCATATGCATTATCTCCATATGCAACATAAAGAGTACCATTTCTGTCTTTTGCTATTGATGTGCACCATGCCTGATCTGCTGAAACTTCTGCATTTCCCACTTCTTTCCATGTTTGTGTTGATGCATGGGCTGTAATTGGACTTAAAAAAGTAACGCCCATAGATAAAACAATCGCCATTGATAATAACTTTTTCTTAATTTTAAATTTTCCCATTAATATACCTCCTTAATTTCAACATTTTGAATAATATTTATTCATACTTTTTTCATACTTTTTCTAAAATTATTACTTATTTATCACCTTCCAATTTCTTTAAAATTTCTTAATTTTTCATAGATACTTATAATGCATTTACCTTATTCAATACTGACTTCCCCCTCATATACATAATTATAGACATCGAATCTGAACCGAATTTGAACAAATGGAGTTAGGTAAAAAATGTCACAAATAGCTAAAAAGCTTGTAAATTCAACGTTTCCGCCAAATTTACAAGCTTTTCTTTTAACATTCTCTTAATCCAAACAAAAAATTTTTTTAAAGTAAATCCCTCGTCATCTTAGGATCATCTATTGAAAAAGCATATATGGTATTTATTGCATTGTAAAGAAAATGTGGATTGATCTGAGCCTGCAAAAAAGCAATTTCCGACCGCAGCGCTTCTTCCACAGAACGATGTAATTCCTCAGGATTACTAATCAAATCTATGTTTTCCAACAATTCATCTATATGAAAATAATCTGAACCCAATTTCTTCACAAAATATCTCTCCTTTCCTAACCCTATATGCTCTATTTTACTCATCTAATTTGAACCGAATTTGAACAAATTGTGCTGGTAAAAAAAGCAAAAGGCTGATAAAGTCAGCATTTCTGCCGAACTTATCAACCTTTTGATAAAATCTGCTTTAATATACGAAAAAAATTTTTTTACAATTCATATTCCTCCGAGTAAAAAACAAACCTGTTTTTACCATTCTTTTTTGCAATATACATAGCTTTATCAGCATTAGATATTAATTCCTCAGCAGTTTCACCATCAAATGGTGATATGGATACACCTATACTAGTTGTAACTGCAACTTCTATTCCTTCTTCATTAAGTAAGATTGGTTTTCCTACTGATGTAATAATTTCATGGCAAATTTCTTTTATTTTAGATATACCGGTAACACGTTGCAAAATTATTACAAATTCATCTCCACCCATTCTTGAAACCGTGTCACAGCTTCTTACAGCTTCTGAAATTCTTTGGGCAACAGTTACTAAAACAACATCACCTTTATCGTGACCATATTTATCATTGATTGCCTTGAATCCATCCAAATCGACGAATAGTACACATATTTTATTTTTATTTTGCTTTGCCGCTATAATAGACTCCTCAAGTACTTCTTCTAACCTTCTTCTGTTTGAAAGATTGGTAAGATAATCATAATTAGCCATTTCTGATAATAAATTTTCCGTTTTTTTACGCTCGTTAATTTCTTCTCTTAATTCACGTGTTCTTTCATCAACCAATTCCTTGAGGTTATCATATAAATATGCGTTTTCCAGTGAAATATCAGGCTTCGAAGATATCCCCTTACTTTCCATTGGAATACGTATTACCATTTTGGCTCCTCCCCCTACTCTTCTTTCTATTTCTAATCCATGGCCATATAGCCTTATGAGCCTCTGATTTATATTTTTTAAAGCAACACTCTTACTTTCTTCATCAGAAAGTAACTTTCCATAAAGGGATTCTGGAATCCCTACGCCATCATCTTCAACACTTATGACAATAAAACTATTTTTACTGTAAACAGCAATTCTTACTGTTCCACCATTCTTTCTACCTGCCAGTCCATGTTGCACCGAATTTTCTACCAATGGTTGAATAACAAGGGGTGGCAGCATGCAATCTATATTATCATCAATATCATAAACAACCTGAAGTCTTTTTCCAAATCGTGCTTTCTCAATAAACAAATAAGCTTCCACCAATTCTAGCTCTTTATGTAAATGTACAAGCTTATCCCTATTTTTAAAATCAAAGCTGCCCCTTAAGTATTGGCTAAGATTTGCTAGTAAATCTCTCGTCATCTTTGGATCATCGAGCGAAAAAGCTGATATGGTATTTAGAGCGTTGTAAAGAAAATGAGGCTTAATCTGAGCTTGAAGAAAAGCAATCTCAGAACGTAAGGATTCCTCCATAGAACGATGCAATTCCTCAGTAGTAACAAGCAAGTTAGAAAATAATTGAACATTTTTAATTGAAATTGAAAACTGAGCTGTCAGCAATTGCAGCACCTCAACATGATTATCAGTAAAAACATCCCTTGATAAATTATTTTCTATATATAAAATCCCAATCAAAACACCTTGATTTGTAATTGGCATACATAGCAGAGATTTAGTTTGGGCTTTCAGAATATAAGGATCTTTGTAAAAGTTACCTTGTCTTGCAGCATCAGCCAGCACCACATACTCCCCAGTGCGTATACAAAAATTTATAACAGAAGCCGCTAATACCCCCTCTGCTTCTTCCAAAGGCACAGAGTGTAGTACTTTAACTTCATCTTCTCCTTGTAACCACTCGGCTTCTATATTCCACCCATGTTCATATTTCAAAAGGATATATGCTTTTTGCGCTCCCGAATTTTCCACCACTATTTTCATAATCTGCCGTAATAGGTCAGGAAGCTGTACTTCTTTAGATATAGCACGGTAGGCACTCATTATGGACATCAAGTCGATATCTTCTAACTCAACCCTTTCATAAGTTTTCAATACCTTTCCATCACTTTCTGAAATGTTAAGCAAATGTCCATATTTTTCTTTAATATGTCGAGTCTTAGCGTCTGCTCCCCATACTTTGTATCCCTTGAAAGCTTCCATCATATAAAATGCAGCTTGTTTATTCATACCAGCAGCTAAAAACATTTTGGCTGCCAATTCATTAGCTAGAGCTTCATCCCGAATAAATCCATTCCTACCCGCTGTTTGTATAGCTAATTCATAGAATTCAGCTGCCTTATATATTTTTCCGTCAATACGTTCAAGCTCAGCCTCTAATATATATTGTAAATGTTGAAAATTTGCTGGATTATACTTTGCCCAGGATCTTATATATTTATATTCTCTCCTTAATCTTCGACGTACCTTGACAGCTTCTTTCGCGCCCATTTCTTTTATATTTGCGGCTAAAACTAAGAAATTACACATTCTACATTCTACTAGATATGGAGTACCTGAATGTTCCTTCAAATATTTATCTGACTCTTTTAAATATTTCATTGCTCCTGTATAATCATCATATATATAATGAATATACATCTTTTCCTTATAGTAGACGCCTATTCCAGATAAAGAGTTAATTTGCTGCAGATACTCTAGGCATTCTTCCTCACTGCATACAACTCCAACACTACCATTTAATTCATAGGTTTCTCTTGACACATTCATAGTAAACTGTCCATCAGTAAGGCCAATATAATTGAGCCACCTATGAATAAATAAAAAAGACATATAATAGGCGTATTTGTTATTTATCTTAATAATTAGAGGAACTTGTTTCATAGCTTTTTCTATTAATAACTTCAAATTCGTGTCTGCTTTAAAAGTATACATGAAAGTGCCGGCTAAACCAATTTGATAATGATCACCATATTTTATTGCTTCTTCCATAGTTTTCTCAAACCATTGATGTAAATCCTGCCATGACCCACTCCATGCATGCCCAAAAAATCCATAAGCAAACAGTACACTTGCACGATATTTGGCACGTTCTTCGGATTCAACTAACTTAAGTGCTAATTTATTAAATTTAAAAGAATTTTGTAGTTCTCCTAACACGGCCAATAGAACTGCGTATCCACAATAAATTGATGCTGCTTCTCGGCTATTACCATAACTAAGGGTCAAATTCAAACCCTTTAAAATAGAGAAAAGAAATAAATTAATATTACCTGCATTATAAGAGATGCAATATAATTCACCCATGATTCGTATTATAAGCTTTATTTCATCATTTTTTATAGGTGCTGCATTTAGAAGGGTTTCTGTATTTTTTCCCCATAAGCGCGCTTTAACAATTATCATTTCTTTGATTACAGAATGCCAGCCTGGAACAGATGGGATTCGAATTCCTAAAAGACGCAGACCAAGAATTCCGTATTCTGTAACCTTATCAAATTGCCCTAAAAACCTATAAATGATGCTTTGCATCAACCGTATTTCTGCTTGATCTATTGGAGTTTTAGCATGCTCCATTAAAATTTCTATCTGCTTCTCAGCTAAAGCATACTCATTATTTAGGTATGCACATTCCGCATAGATCTTAATAATTTCAAATGTAAGTTCATAATCTTGAGTCCAGGCATTATCAGGTAACACTCTTATACCATTTGAAACGTATTGCAGTGAAAGCTTAAATGAAGAAGTTGCTTTTGCCTTCTGGCAAGCCCATAAATTTAACCTAGCCGTCTCAAAGCGTTCCTCTAAGGACTTAATCTCTTCAAGTCCTTCATTCAAATGGCATACTATGCTCATAGCGTGATCTTTCAACATGTTTATTGGTATGTTCTGCTTTATGCTCTTACCAATTTTCAAATGCAGCTGCTTTTGAGCTTCCTCTTGAATTAACTCGATACATGCTTGCTGCACGCGATCATGGGTAAAGCGAAAATCTATATTAATGTCCTTAAGCCTAATCATTGAGACTATATCATAATAATCACTTTCCGGTATAATAATTTCGCTGTCAACTGCTTCCTTAAGGCCAGCTGCCACCTCTAAAGCATCCATATTTTCAACATCAGCTAATATCTCTAAATTAAATGTGGTCCCCACTAAAGCTGCCACTTTAAGCAAATTTTGTGTCTTTTGTGGTAATTTTAAAATTTGATTAATCATAAAATCAACAATATTATCGCTAATTGCTATGTTTTGTATTTCATTATCATCCCATTCCCACTGATGCATCTCCTCACTATACCTAATGAAACCGTTAGTATATAGATGAAGAAGCAAATTTTTTACAAAGAATGGATTTCCTTTAGTTTTTTTGTGAATTATCTTAGCTAAAGACTGAGCCTTAACTTCATGGCAATGTACTGTGTCCATAATGATATTTGAAACACTCTTCTCCTCTAGTGGCTTCACGATAAATGTTGTAGCTTTATCTGATTTTCGAAGTTCATTAAGGGCATTATACAACGGATGTTCTTCCATAACTTCGTTATCCCTGTAACAGCCAACTACTATAAAGCTTTCCATATCGTCAAGAGCCAGTAGGTACTCCATGAACTTCATGGAAGCTAGATCGCACCATTGCAAATCATCTAAAAATACCGTTAGCGGATGTGTTTGACCTGCAAAAACTTTAAAAAAGTTCCCAAAAGTATTTAAAAAACGGTTTCTATTTTCTGTTGGTTCAAGTTCTTCCACCTTAGGCTGAGTTCCAATGATAGACTCAAGTTCTGGAACCAAATCTATAATCAGCTGACCATTATCATTCAGTGCTTTTAACAAACGTCCCTTCCATTGATCCAACATGAAATCCGGCTCCTGTAAAAGCATCCGAATTAATTCTTTAGCAACTTGAGTGAAAAGAAAGTACGGTGTATTTATTTGAAGCTGTTCTGCTTTACCACTTGCAAAAAAACCACCAACTTCCGCAACTGGACGATAAATTTCTTGAATGATAGACGTTTTTCCCACACCAGCATATCCACCTACCAATAACATGTGTGAACCACCTTTAGCCACCTGCTGATACAACTGCTTAAGGGTCCCCCTTTCTCTATCCCTACCGTAAAGTTTTTGAGGAATTTGAAATTTATTTGATACATCATTCATACCTACTTCAAAATCTCCCACAGCACCTGATGAAACTAATGCTTCTAAGCATTTCCTAAGGTCATGTATAATACCTTGAGCACTCTGATAACGCTGCTCCAATTCCTTTGCCATTAGCTTCATTATGATTTCTGAAACGGACTTCGGTATATCTAGATTTACAATATGAGGTGCTATAGGTGTTTTAGCAATATGACTATGGATCATTTCCAACATATTATTAGTGGTAAATGGCCTTTTTCCTGTTATTAATTCATACATTGATACGCCAAGAGAATAGAAATCCGTGCGATAATCGATTAATCTGCCCATTCTTCCTGTCTGCTCAGGAGAAATATAAGGCAGCAGTACTTCAATTCCCTCAGTATTATGAAATTCTTTTCTAGAGTTATTGATTTTTTTAGTCAATCCAAAATCTAGTATGCTTACCTGGCTAAAATCTGATTTAATAAGGAATATTCCAGGATTAATTTCTTTATGTATTAAATTTTTGTCATGAAGCTTTCCTATAACTTCTGTCATTTTAATGAATATATTTAATATTAACATTAACTTGTTTGTAGAGAGCTTTTTGTTCTCATTTCGTATACTTTCAAACACTGGAACATTTAAAAGCGGTATCCCATCAATATTTTCCATAACGATAATATGCCCTTTATAATGTTTAATCAATTCACATACATGAATGATTCCTTGACCCTCTAACTGATTTAAAATGCTGTATTCATATTCCAGTTGTGCCAATTGTTCCTCAGATGGGTAATTATCCTTTATTGTTTTCAAAATTCGGATTTCACCTTGCTTATTTCGTGCCCGACAAACAATTGTATCTCGACTTTCATATAAGGTTTCTATATTTTCATAACCCTGCATATGGATTGTATCCATTTTATCCTCCATGATATTACATAAAATTATTTTCTCCTCGCAATACGTATCTTGAAGCTTTAAAATGCTAAATAAGGATTTAAAATTAATGTATTTATATCAATTTCAATTGCTAGTCCAGCTTCCTTTTCAAATATTTCTTTAATCTTCTGGTAATGCAAAATTGCTGCTCCCTTGTTGTTTATAAGTAAGTATATGGCAATGATTTTAGCATGAATACTCTCATTAAAAGAAACTATCTCTGCCCATTTTTTTAGGTATATCAAGGCAAACTCAAACCTCTGTTTCTGCACTTCATTATCAACAATACTTTCTAACAATTCAGAACAATTTAATTCTAACTCTGCTTGTTTTTCCACTGCCCATCTATATCCATTATGTATTAAATATCCATTTTGATGAATCTCTATTGCACGTTTTACGTCTTCGACACTTAACTTTCCATCTTTATATTGCTTGTATACCTTCATATACTCCCCACAATCCCAATAGTCGGGAGACCATAATAAGCGGCAGATTCCACCTTCTTTTCGACTATTCTCAATAACATCATTTAATCCAAAACTCTCTAAGTCCTTTCTTAATTGATACAGTGTTGTATATAAAATTGATTGTGCCTTATCTGCATCTCTATCATACCATAGCTCTTCTATTATTTTCCCCTTAGATACTGGGTTCCCCTGGTGGTGAATTAAAAATGCTAAAAGTTCCTCAGTCTTAACTGTTCTGAATTTCATCTTTTCCCCATGCTCTGATTCCACAGAAAAACGACCAAAGGAATTTACATATATACGCCTTGGCTTCTCACTCTTCTTTTGATCTCCACACCTTTTAATATATCTTTCTAAGGTTTTTTTCATTCGTTTTTCCGTAATTGGTTTCATGATGTAATCAAGGGCATCTGTCTCAAATGCTTCAATAGCATAACTGTCATATGCAGTTACAAATACAATGAATATATCAGATCTAATTTCCTTAATACGTTCAGCTAACTCGAGGCCATGCATGCCAGGCATTTTAATATCCAATAATAATAAGTCTACCTCTACCATAGGTATGCATTCCAATAGCTCATCCTGATCCGAAAAAGTACCACATATTAATACATCGTCAAATTCACGTAAAACACTTTCAGCCATTTTTAATGCTGGTAACTCATCATCTACAATTATTACTCTAATCATAAATTATGTCTCCCCAAATAATAATATAAACTAGTTATCTTGCTTTATGATTTTCTTCTTCAAAATCCGAAATAATATAAGGTTTGTACTAAAATTAAATCTTCTTATTAGATATATTTTAGTATTTTTCGCCATATTACTCCCAGTACTTCTATATATTTATATTATATCGTAATATTTTATCAATTCAAACTTGCATAATTATTTTTATTAAAATTCAAAGCAAAAATAATACAAAAAAGATGCAGCCAAATTAATAGATGCATCTTTTTTATATTACAGAAATAATCATAAATTTGTATTTCCAAAAGAAACTACTCTGTGAGAGTAATTTATATCAGTACCTAATACTACAAGTTTATCAGTATTTTTAAATGGTTTAAATCTTAAATCTATTTATTATATTTCTAAGCTCTTCAGCCATTTGAGATAAAATTTTACTAGATGAAGCTATTTCTTCAACAGATGCAAGTTGTTCTTCCGCTGCAGCTGATATTGTTTGTGTTTCATCTGATATTTTAACACTTATATTTTGAATATTATTTACTGATATAACTGATGCTTTAGTTCCAATATTTATATCATTAATTGATTTTGATATGGCATGGATTTGTTCAGATATCTCTCTTATCATTTGAAGTATATCACGAAAACTTGTACCTGCAATATTTACAATCTTTGCTCCTGTATCAACCTCTCTTGAGTTTTCATTCATAACTGAAACTGCGCTATTGGTCTTATTTTGAACTTCACTAATAATTTCAGCTATTTCTTTAGTTGCTTCCTGTGACTGTTCTGCCAATTTTCCAATTTCACTTGCCACAACTGCAAATCCTTTTCCTGCTTCTCCTGCTCTTGCAGATTCTATTGATGCATTTAGTGCAAGTAGATTAGTTTGTTCTGATATGCCTTCGATTACATTAACAATTTGTCCGATCTTAACTGATTTTTTTTCTAGTTCACTAATAATAGCTGAGGTTTCATTGGTCTTTTTCTCTATTATTATCATTTGATTTATGGCCTTTTCTACTGCTTCTTCACCAGAAGTTGCTGAAGTTTTAGCATTATCTGTTAATGTTGAAACTGAGTTTGTATTGCCATACACTGTGTTTATTTTATCAGCTATGTTTTCAACTACTCTGGTAGTATCATTAGCGAATGAAAGTTGATCATCTGCACCATTTGCTGCGGTAGTAACAGCTGTAGCAACAAGATTTGATGCATCCGCAGATTGTTCTGCACTTGCAGTTAGCTCTTCTGATGCTAATACTAATTGCTCTGATGTACTTCCTAATTGCTTTAATAATTCAATAATATTTTTTGTCATTTTATCTAAAGCATTTGTTACTATTCCAAACTCACTCTTGTCTTTAAGATTCTCTGGATTTATCTTTAATGAAAAGTCTCCTTGTGCTAAAGCACCTATGAATACTACAAAATCGTTCAATCTCTTTGTAATACGTTTTGTTATTAATACGCCAAGTAAAATTATCAGAATTGATGCAGCTATAGCTATACTTGAAAATGTTACTATTGCAGCTTTAAAATTTGATTTGTCAGCATTATTTATTTCTTCAGCTATTTGCCTATCGTGCTCACCCAGTTCAATTAAACCATTTAAAAAAGATTGTGCATATGTATCAACGTTTTTCTCATAATACTCATATGCTTCTTGATTTTTATTTTCTGCTGCTAAGCTAAGAACAATTTTCCTTTCCTCTCTATACTTAGATAAATTATCATCTATTTCTTTTAGCTTATTTGTTTCAAATGAATCTAAATTTAATTTTCTATACTGGTTCATATAATTATTAAATTCTCCAGCGCGAGTATCTATATCTTTAAGTAAACTATCATTCTCATTTTTATCAGTCGTTATCATAATTCTATAGATATCAGCTGTAATCGCTCTTGCATGTATTCTAGATTCATTTAGCCATTCACTAGACAATAATCTTTCATTATACATAGAATCAATACTTTTGCTAGATAATGACAAAAAATAATATCCGGTTATCCCTACTGCAAGTAACCCTATTAAAGAGCACAGTATAAGCAATGTTAATTTTTTACCTACTTTTAAATTATTAAGCCAATTCATTTTTAACCCCTACCTTTACTTAAAATTCCAACAAAAAAACCTGTCAACAATTAACAAATTAATTGTTGGCAGGTTGCACCGCTAACTCCGACTTCTTAAGGTGCCCAAATAAAAGAAATCATCATAGTTTCCAACTTGTCATAACATAATATTACAAAATATAATAAAATTCACTTATATTTTTATTATATCAAATGTTTATGCAAAAGTACATATGTTGTAAGGTTACGCAGTACCAAAGATTAAATTTATTTATATCTCAAAATTCTATTAATTCCTTTTTTTATTTTCTAAAAATTAAGAAAATGTATTTATTGCCCTTTTTTGAAATAATGCCGTACTAGCTGCGTAGCAATTACGCAAAAAATGTTGTATTTTTCATAAGTTTATAACAAATGCGTACCTAAAACTAATATTCCTACTATCCAGCAATAGTAAGCAAAAGGTCTCATAGCATTTATCTCTTTCTTTTTAAACCATCTCATTAACATTAAAACACTTATAAATGCAAATATCCCTGCTATTACGCCTCCTGCTAATGATGTCATAAGTAATCCATGAGTTTCTGATTTAAGTAACTTTGGTGCTTCTAATATTCCTGCACCAGCGATTATTGGTGTTGCAAGAAGCATGGAAAACCTTGCGGATTCTTCATGTTTCAATCCCATCCAAAAGCCTGCAGTCATACTTGCACCTGATCTTGAGAAGCCTGGAATAAGAGCTAAAGATTGAAATAATCCAACAACAACTGCCTGACCGTATGATAAATCTTCAATATCTTTTGTTCCCTTAGAACGCACTCTTTCACCAAAATATAATAGTAAACCATTGAAAATCAAGAATGTTGCTGCTACAGTAACACTACTAAATACTTCGGTTAGTCTTTTTTCGAATACTTTACCCAATACTGCAGCCGGTATGGTACCCACTATAATAATAAGAAGTAATTTCTTTGAATCCTTACTGTTAAAAATCGATTTAATTATATTAATCCACTCTTGTCTAAAGAAGATTAATAGTGCTACCGTTGTACCCAAATGCATCATTACTACGAATGGAAGAAAGTTTTCCTTTAAGAAAACAGGATCTAGTTTCCATCCGAATATATATGGAGTTAATACAGAATGTGCTACACTACTGATTGGAAATAATTCTGTAATTCCTTGAACTATAGCAAGGATAATAGTTTGAATAATATTCATGTTTAACGTACCTCCAATAAATTTTGTATATAATATGAACATAATATTAATATTATATACAACTAATAACAAAGAAAAATGCTTTTATAGTATAGAATTTGTGCTTTGAGTTTTCTATTTCTCAAAAATAATTTTATTTTTTCTCATACCAACATTTAATACAAGACCTAATGACATAAAATTTACAAGGATTGAACTTCCACCATAACTCATAAATGGAAGAGTAATTCCAGCAACTGGCATAAGACCAATGGTCATGCCAATATTTTGAAAGATGGAGAACAAGAAGCCAGATGCTGTACCAACACAAATAAGTCGCCCCATAATATCTTTAGATTTCTTTGCTATCTTAATCATTCTATAAATTAAAATACTATATAAGATTAGAAGAAAAATAGAACCTAACAACCCCCATTCTTCTCCAACTATAGCAAATATAAAATCTGTATGAACCTCTGGAATAAACCCGCCAGGTGCATGGACTCCTTTTAGAAAACCTTCTCCCCAAAATCCACCAGATCCTATACTAATTATAGATTGCATTAATTGAAAGCCTGCATTTTGTTGATACGCATCCGGATTTAAGAATACCAATATTCTATTTTTTTGATATGTCTTTAGAAGACCACTAAACCATATTATGAGGCTTAATGGAATTGTAGATAAAAATCCAATTCTAAGAATTTCCAAATTTAAATCAGAAATAAAGTACATTCCTAGTGTGATAAAAAAACAAATAAGCGTCATTCCTAAGTTGGGTTGAATTAATATTAAAAACATTGGAATTCCAGCATAAAATGATAAAGTAATGAAATTTTTCGGATTATTTATATTACCTTCCATATCATCTAATTTTTTTGCAAGAATTAGAATTAATCCAAACTTTACAAATTCACCAGGTTCTATGGCTCGATTTCCAATTCTTATCCAAGATGAAGCTCCCTTTACTGCTTTACTAGTTACATCATTAAATAATAAGAGTGCGATTCCAGACCAATAAATTAATTTTGAATATCTTCCTAGAGAATTATAATCAAAGACTAGAATAAAATATACTATTATTAGTCCAATAATTAACCACAAAAATTGCAATTTAGCATAATAAAAACCAAGATTTGAATACGTAACACTATAGATATTTATAATTCCAAAAGTGGTAATAAGAATCGCCGTGATAATCATTATAAAATCTAATTGCTTGAGAAGTTTTCTATTAATCAAGAACTTGTTCATTCTAAATCTCCCCCAAAGAAAATAAAATAACAAAATATGAACTAATTATGTAGGAAATAATAGCAATATGCAATTGCTTGTAGTTAATCTTAATTTTAATTTAATATTTAACATAAGAAGATTCACTTTTGAGAAACAAAAACTTTCAAACATTAGATATACTTTAATTATCAATACAATTCAAACAGGTTATTTATTATTAAAGTGCTATTCCATATGATGCTAAAATTAATTATAGAATCCATTAAATTTTCAAATTCATATCCTGGGAAATGACGCATGAATATTTCTTTTAAAAATTTCTCTTTCATAGTATGATTTTTTTTGTTACCTAAAATGTTAATAACTAATAGGAGTCTGGCAGCTCAATTAAAATCCTTTCTTCCAGTTTTTATATATCTTTACATGAATCTTAAAAATATTATTTTCACACTCTGCCCAGATTTCTCCTTTGTGCAATTCTACTATATTTTTTGATATAGCCAATCCAAGTCCAGAACCACTTACCTTTGAATTTCTAGATTTATCTCCTCTATAAAATCTATCAAAAAGATTTAATGTATCATCTAAAGATTCACTTGCTATTTCATTTTCAAATGTAATAGCAACATATTCATTATATTCTTTTAAATTTACATATACCTCTGTACCTTCTACACCATACTTTACTGCATTTGATAATAGATTTTCAAAAACTCTTCCTAATTTTCCTGAATCAACCTTTAGAATCACTTTAGAATTCTTAAATTTCTTTTTTAAATTCATATTTCTTTTTTGAGCTTCTATAAATAATTCCCCTATGCTTTGCTCTAATATTTCTATTATATTTACTTCTTCTTTTTCTAAAGCAATTCCACCACATTCCAATTTTGAATATTCAAATAAATCTTCTATAAGCTGCTTCAGCCTATAAGCTTTTTCAATAGATATTTTAGTATATTTCTTTTTATTTTCCTCTGTTGTTTTTTCGTTTTCTACAAGCTGCAAATATGCTATTAATGAAGTCAGAGGAGTTCTTAAATCATGAGATACATTGGTTATAAGTTCTGTTTTAAACTTTTCCTGAGCTCTTTCCTTCTCTATATTTTCTTTAAGCTTTCTTGCCATATCATTCATGCTTTGCGCTAAAAAGCCCAATTCATCTTTGCCTTTTTTCCTTATTATATAGTCCAAATTTCCATTTGAAAATTCTCCTGCACCTTCCGCTATTTGTTTTATATACTTTACTTTTCTATTGATTAATAAGAAGGTTAGAAGCATTGCTATAATAACAGGCATCATAAAAATGTATACCATTGTCCTATCATTATAATAAATTGGTTCCTTGTCCCACATTAATAATTTTTCTGTTTTATTATCTATTGTAATATAATACATTTGATAAAAATTACCATCTGCATACTCTTTATGAAACCATTTATTTATTTTTTCAGTATCTAGCTTATCTTCTTTAACATTTTTAGATTTTAATATTATTTTCCCATCCTTATCTATAACTGCAGCATTTACATTATACAACTCAGCAACATTTTCTAAGTATTCTCCACATGATTTATCATTTCTATTTACATATTCCTGTGCTTTAACAAAAGCACTATTTAAATTATTGATTTTTCCCTCTGTAGTATTTGTGTTATAAAAAGACATAATTCCATAGATGCCACATACTATTATTAACACACCCAGAACATTCATTAATATAAATTTTATGTTCAAGCTACTCAGGCTTCTTATTATTTTATTTTTCACCCTTCCACCTCTTACTTATCAATCTTGTATCCAACACCCCAGACTAACTTTATATATTTAGGCTCTTTCGGATTAATCTCTATCTTCTCTCTTATATTTCTAATATGAACCGCTACAGTATTATCGGAATTGAAAAAAGGTTCATCCCATACTCTTTCATATATCTGTTCAGTGCTTAATACTCTGCCGATGTTTGTTGCTAAAACTTTAATTATCTCAAATTCCCTTGGAGTTAATCTAACGAACTTACCATCTACAAATACTTCTCTAGTTGCTGTATTTATCACAAGTCCATCTATACATATCTCATCACAATTTTCTTCTCTTGGTTCATTAAAACTTGTAGTCCTTCTTATCTGAGATTTTACTCTTGCAACAAGTTCTAAAGGATTAAATGGCTTCACCACATAATCATCTGCCCCTATATTTAACCCTAGAATTTTATCACTATCCTCACTTTTAGCTGACAACATTATTATTGGAAGCTTTTTTTCTTCTCTTATTTTCATGCATGTCCTAATGCCATCTAGTTTAGGCATCATTATATCTAAAATTATTAAATCTATGTCACTATTTTTCAATTTTTCTAAGGCTTCTAAACCATCACAAGCTGTAATCACCTCAAAGCCTTCATTTATCAAATAAATTTCTATAACTTCTTTTATATCTTTTTCATCATCTACAACTAATATAGATTTTTTCTTTTCCATTTATTGTACCTGCCTTTTTCTTGTCTTTGAATCTCTGTATTTGCATATTTTATAATAAATATAATCACCTGAAAAAATTATCATTAAGGGCATAAGTGGATATGCATATCTGCTGTATGTGTAATACGGAAGATACACTGCATTCATAACTATTATTGATAATGCAATTATTTGCTTTTTTAAATCCCACTTTCCGGTTTTTAAATTATTAATAATTCCAATAATTGCTGTTACCAAAATGAGATAGTGTTCAAAAAAAGCCCATCCATATCTTATCCCCAAAATTTTATCCCAATAAAATGGTTCATACCAAAAATAAAAAGTCTTTCCTAGGGTATACCAATAAACAAATTTAAGAGGTTCTTCTTTTCCATATATCTTTAATCTTTCTATTCCTGCTTCTATCTCATATTCATTGCTTTGTATAAGATCTTCACTACTCTTATACTCAACGCCCCATCCACCACTTTGATTATAATTAACAAAAGTTCCTTGTAAAAAAGGATTTCCGCTGGACTTTGTAAATGGTATAAACATATTAAAATTATTGTAATTTCTTACCCACCAAGGCGACATTACAATACAAAATATCCCTATTACTATACTAGCATATTTAACCATTTCTTTCAGCTTATACCCAACCTTAAGCCAAATTATAAGTATTACTAGTGGATAAACTGCTATTGTAGGTTTAAATAAGCAGCCAAAACTCCAAACTATGCCTGCTAGTGCATAGTATTTTATTCTCTTAGTTTCTATTGCTCTAATACTTAAATATATAAGAAGTAAAATTAAAAACTTAAATGTAACTTCCATAAGTATAAGATTTGCAGCATATATCTCAACAATATAAATTGAATCGATAACGCAAGCTATTAGAGCTACCTTCTTATTAAAAACTCTTCCTCCTATTAGAAATATTAAATTTAGGCTGCATATCTGTAGAACAACTTGAAATATTCTAAATACCACAATAGCTTGAGACTTCCCAAATATTAGCACAAAGAATGCAAGTATAAAGGTTAATCCTGGCATTATATAAACTGTAGACTTACTTATATCTTCATAGGAAAAGATTCCATTTTCCACCAAATTCCAAGCACTTCTTATATATTTAACATCATCATTATCAAAATTCTCCAAGCTTCCGAGCAGTGTGGAATTGCCATATTTGAAAATCGAAATGAGAACCACTATTATAAACAGTATTTCTAAAATGGCGAGTCCAAGTTTTATTCTTTTATCCTCCTCACAAACAATAACCATGATTTTCTCCTTTACCTTGTAATAATTAATGTCCCAATTATTATAAATACTGCTCCTAATCCTTTGTTAAGTGTAAAGCACTCTTTGAATATTAAAACTCCAGCTAATATTCCAATTACATAACATAAACTTTGTAATGGATATACCCTGCTTAGTTCTTCCTTAGATAATATATAAATCCAAATTATTGTAGCAAACACATATATAATTCCTCCACCTAATATGTAAGGATTAAAAAACATATTAATAATTCCTTGAATTGATAAGTTAAAGCTACTTTTTCCTACACCAATTTTCCATAATACTTGACCTAAAACCAGCATTATTATGTTTATAAATAGTAATAAATACATCATCTATTCTCCTGCTCCTTTATAAGTTGCCAAATCACAGCATTTTCTTGTATCAATCTAACTAATCTTCTCTTGACCTCATATATTTGTTTAATTAAATATGCTATTATAAAAATTAATATTATAAAAAAAATTATTACTCCATTCATACCTTAATCTCCTTATTTTCTAATAAACCTGTTTTTTAGCTATTATTAATGTTGATAAGGTTACTTTGATCATGTAATAAATCGATTTTATTGGTGTTATAGATGACTTCCCTTCATACCTTTGCCTCATATTAACACTAATCTCTTTGACTCTTAGATCATTTTTGCAAGCATATACTATAGTTTCCACTTCTGGATAGTCTTTTGGATAATATTTTGCAAAAAGGCTTATTCCTTTTTTATTTATTAATCTATAACCAGATGTTGTATCATAGTAGTTACTTCTGCATAGTAAAGAAACTAATTTAGAAAAATATCTTATCCCCATTGCTCTAAATTTACTTGGTATGTAATTGGTTTTCTCTATAAACCTTGAGCCTATAATCATATCAAAATTACTTTCTTCCATTTGTTTAATTAAATTTTCTAAATCCTTTGGATCATGTTGTCCATCACCATCTATTTGCACTGCCACCTCATATCCTTTCTTTAATGCATAAATATAACCTGTCTGAACAGCTCCTCCAATACCTAGATTTTCACTTAAATTTATAACTTCTGCTCCTGCTCTTTTCGCTTCAGAATACGTATTATCTTTAGAACCATCATTAATGACCACAACATCTGCAAATATATTATTGTTTTTTATTGAAGTTACTACATTAAATATATTTTTTGCTTCATTATAAGCTGGTACTATAATCAAATATTTCATTTATTTCGCTCCCCCTTCCTTCATCTGGCATATTTTAATTTTAGTTACCAAAATTAAAGAACTATTTATTAAATTTATGAAGAAATTATGAAGTTCATATTTTATTAAGACACATAAAAATAACTAACAATTCCAAAGTTCCCATAGATATTTTCATTTCATTGATTTTAATAAAATAACCCACGAAAATCTATTTTTTGATATGCTCCCTTTATAGTAGACAGTTAAAATAATAAAACTGTTTCTATAAAGGGGGTATTTTAATGTTAAGAAAAATGAAATGTTCTTTAGAAGAGAAAGTGAAAGGAATTAAAGAATATCTAGCAGGTGAAAAAGCAGTTGTACAGATATGCGATGAGTTGGCAATTCATAGTGCCACATTTTATGACTGGTTGAAAATATATAATGATATTGGAGAAGCAAATCTAATGTTTTCTACAAAAAATAAATATTATTCTGATTCGCTTAAACTTAATGCAGTTAAAGATTATCTGGCTGGAAAAGGCTCTTTAAGAAATATATGTTGTATATATGAAATTTCATCTCCTCGTGTTCTCAGAGATTGGATTAAGAAGTATAATGGTCATAAAACAATTAAATCTCATAATAAGCAAGGAGATAGAATTATGACTAATGGAAGGTTTTTGGGGAACTCTGGAATGTGAGATATACTATTTACAAAAATTTTATACATATGAAGAATTAAGACAAGCGATTGATGAATACATAATTTTTTATAATACAAAAAGATTACAGAAAAACTTAAAAGGTCTGACTGCAATTGAATATCGAAATCAGACCTTAGCTTCATAAATTTTTATTTTTTCATCTGTCTACTTGACAGGGTGCAGTTCAATGCGACAGCCCCTTTCTCTTTATACATTGGTACTCCCAGCGGTATACCACTCATATATTTCTTCACGTTCATTCAGCTATAATGATACATGTTTAACCCACTATTTTACTACATTTCAGCTTATAATTACTTATCTTCAGTGTAACTTAATTTTAATGTTATATTTTCAAAGTATTCCCTTTTGTCCCTTTAGTTTTTGCTCTATTACACATAATTTTTTAGTTTTTCTAACTATTCTTTTTATAAAATTTTATCATTTTCATTGCCTCCTGGAAATAGAATACTCTTACCATCTTTTCAATGCAAGATCTTCTATCATAATAATATATATTTCAAAATGCCATTTGATACTTCAACTTTATTAAACATACCCAATAATACTTTGCAGAGATTTTGATCAAAATCAGTAATATTATCATTAATTCACAGTAGAAATATTAATTATAATTATAAGTTATTTGAATTGGTATTATCATCAAGATATTGTTTAAGGATATTTGAATAACGTTTTTCTTTTGCTTTAATAAACTGGTATCTCTTAGAAGTTTCTTGAAGTTGGATTTCAACCAATTGTTTTTGTTTCGATATTATTTCATATCTTTCAGGTATAGTAGAGTCACCATGTAAATATAAATTGATATAGTATTTTACTTCTTTAACTGACATACCGCACGCTCTTAGATATCTTGCGGAGTTAAGCCAGTCAATTGATTCCTGATCAAATAAGCGATTATTATTTTTATCCCGTTTAATTGTTGGAACCAATCCATTATCTGTATAGTGACGAATGGTGTGTTCAGTCATATTTATCATTTTTGAAACTTCCTTTATTGTGTACATTTTAACATCTCCAATATATCTTCTTTATAATACTTAATATTTTTTATATTAACATTTATACTATCAAATATTTAATTCTGTAATTTTATAAGAAGCTAAAGCGATTTTCCTTCAAGAATAATAATATCTTTTTTTATTGAATAAAATATCACAATTACTGTTAAGATTATTCCGTTTGTATAAAAAATTCCTCTGATTGATTTAATCAATGAGATCTTTTCGATGATCATAGATAAATGAACCTAAGTTATAGCTTACTAACAATAATGAAGTAGCAAGTCCTCTGTTTTTAACAGATTTATTATTAATATTATTTAACATTTCCTCCGTAAATTTCTTTGAGTACTCCCAAAACCTTTAGAAAGTTGAAATTTATTAGATTTTTATTTCTAATAATCATTAGCTTATGGGAAATAGTCTTTTAGTACATATTCATGTTTATTAAAATAATTCTATAATGCTCGTTAAGCGAAGTCAAAACTTTTTTATAATTTTTATATTAGATTTGTAAAAAAACATTGACTTAGGGTTACACGAATGAATTAAAGTTATTTTGTGCTTAAAGTACAAAATCGCAAGGAGGATATTAAAATGAAAAAAGTTATTTTAAATAATGGTGTTGAAATGCCTATTTTGGGTTTTGGAGTTTTTCAGCTTGAAGATGAAAAAGAATGTGAACAATGTGTCTACGATGCAATTGTAGCTGGTTATCGCTTAATTGATACTGCTGCTGCTTATATTAATGAAGCAGCTGTAGGCAAAGCAATTGAACGCAGTGGAATTTCTAGAGAAGAGCTTTTTATTACTACTAAGCTATGGGTTCAGGATGCTGGTTACGATAATACTAAAAAAGCATTTTATACATCTCTAAAAAATTTACATCTTGATTATCTTGATTTATATTTAATTCACCAACCATATAATGATTACTATGGTTCATGGCGCGCTATGGAAGAGCTCTACAAAGAGGGCAAAATTAGAACAATTGGTGTTTCAAATTTTAACAGTGGTCGTTTGATTGACTTAATTTTAAATAATGAAGTTGTTCCAGCAATTAATCAAGTAGAAACACATCCATTCTGTCAGCGGATAGAAGAAAAAATCATAATGGATGAGTTTAATGTTCAGATTGAATCGTCCAGACCGTTTGCAGCAGGACAAAAAGATATTTTCAAAAATGAAATTCTTTCTGCAATTGGTCAGAAATATAACAAAACAATTTCACAGGTTATTTTACGCTGGCACATTCAGCGAGGAGTTATAACTATTCCAAAATCAGCTCATAAAGAACGTATTCAAGAAAACTTTAATATTTGGGATTTTCAATTAAGTGAACAAGATATGGCTTTAATTACATCTATGGATAAGAAACAAGGCCTTGTAGGCAATCGGGATGAACCAGAATTTGTAAAAGCTATGAATAGAAAAAAGATTCATGAATAATTAATAAAATTGTCATATTATTTAAAAAGCAGGAAGTTTAGATTTAAATCTCCTGCTTTTTTATCAGAAAACTCCACCTGAGTTATTATAATGGGAAGTTTGAGCAGGAAGCCACTTCGAACCATCATATAAAAACCTCCGTTACTTGTGGTAGTCGAGTAGAAAAAGCCCTCACGGACTTTTCCCCTCACAGATCTGTACGTGCCAATTAAGGCATACGACTCCCCGTATCAGTAAAAAGTGATAACACCTTTTTATCTTAAAGGATACCTTTTAAGATATCTTTTAAGATTTATCTAATTACTTATTGATTTTATTATTCTATCAAGTTTAGTTAATTTTCCATTCATTATAGGTGTAAATATTAATGCAACTAAATCCTGCATATAAGTTAAATTATTATTACTTTAATCTAAATTATAATAATTTTTTTACATCTTTATTAGGCATTTGTAGCCAGCGTTATACCCATTTTAAAAGCCTTTTGACAATCAATTGGAAATTGCTCAGATTTTTGTTTTGCCTTAGCTTCTTTAGAAAACAAAGATGACTCATATTTATCATAATCAGAAAATTGATAAGTATCACAACTATATAATGATTCAAGTGGTCTTCCTATGGTTTTTGCAATCATATTTTCACGTAAACTTAAGCTTTGCTTAAGTCCAAATTGTTCAATTTGCTTTTCTGTTGCATTCATAGTATAAATAAATCCAGCTCTGATTTTTCTAGGATAAACTGTTGGTACTTTTGAACTATATATGCTATGTGAATATAAAAAACGTTCTAAAAGTGCATTCATTCCAGCTGTAATACTCATGTAATAAATAGGTGAACCAAATATAATAGCATCTGCTGTTTCTAATTTTTCAAGAATATCTGTTAAGTCATCCTTCATTGCACATTTTCCATGTTGTCCATCTTTTCTTTTACAAGCAAAGCAACTAATGCAACCCCTGTATTTTAAATCATTAAGATGAATAAGTTCAGTATCTGCTCCTTGTGAAGCTGCCCCTTCAAGAGCTTTGTTTAATAAGGTTGCAGTATTCCAAGTTTTTCGTGGGCTACCGTTAATAGCAATAATTTTCATTATTTTCACTCCTTTATTAATTGCAGTTATTAAATAAATAATACTACATACTTTTATGGTTTTAATAAGATTTTTTATTGTTACTTATGTAGTAATATTATTTTTTACTTTATGATATAATTATATTACTAAATCAAAAATATACTAGTACGCAATTTATTTTGACTAAGTATATTAAACTTGACTAAAGGAGCTTATTTATGAAAAATAGAAAAATTGATAATCCTATAACCACCCCTGTACAATATTTGTTGCAAGTACTTGGTGGTAAGTGGAAGTTACCTATACTATGCATATTAAGCATGAACGATGTAGTACGTTTTAATGAATTAAAAAGAAAATTAGATGGAATTACTAATATGTCTCTGAGTAACTGTTTGAATGAATTAGAGCATTATCAAATAATAGATCGTGTACAATACTTAGAAATGCCTCCTCGGGTGGAATATTCATTGTCAGAAAAAGGTAAGGAATTACTTCCTTTATTGAAGGGTCTTGATGAATGGATAAAGAAACAATTATAAATTAGTAACAAAAATTAAATTATACATAGTTACTTAAGTTTTATACAACTAGAACATTAGTATATCTCATTTTATAGTTTCTCCAAAATAAAGAATAATGCCAAGTCTTAGAATACTTTTTTCTTTTATAATATTTAAAAATATCAAGATGATATAATATACATAAAACAACCCACGAAAATCCAAATTTTAGATTTTCGTGGGTTTCATGGTGGAGGAGAGGCGCATATAACCTCCATACACCAATATTTATGTTACTTTAATAAATCAAATTTCACTCCCTATCAAACAACTGAATCAAATCTTCCTTTGACAAACTGCTAAGCAAACTGCTATTTTGAAGTTCTCCAGTTAGAATATCATTAATAAGATCTTTCTTATCTTCCTGCAGCAATATAATCTTTTCTTCTATAGTTCCTTTAGCAACTAACCTAATTACCTCCACTATATTCTCTTGACCAATTCTATGGGCTCTATCCGTTGCCTGATCTTCAACTGCTGGATTCCACCATGGATCAAAGTGAATAACTAGATTGGCTGAAGTTAAATTAAGGCCCGTGCCCCCAGCTTTTAGTGAAATTAAAAATACCTTTGCGGATTCACTGCTGTTAAAATCTTTCACAAGTTTAATTCTATCTTTTGGTCTCGTACTTCCTTGTAAGTGAAAGAAGTCAATTTCTTCTTTATTTAAGCGTTCTCCAATTTTATCTAAAGCTGAAGTAAACTGTGAAAATAAGAGAACTTTATTGCCAGAATAAATATGTTCTTTAATTATATCGACTGCCACTTCTAGTTTCCCACTTCCACCATTATAATCTTCAACTATAAGCGAAGGATCTAAACATATTTGTCTAAGCTTAGTTAAATATGAAAGGATCTCAATTTTCCCTTCATTATTATTCTTCATTACATTCTTTACTCTTTTAATATAATTACTGTATAGAGCCTTTTGGGAAGCTGTCATTTCAACTAAAAGCTTCTTTTCTACTTTATCTGGAAGTTCCTTCATTACCTCTTTTTTAGTCCGCCTTAGAATAAATGGCTTTATTAAAAGTTTAAGGTTTTCTAAATTATCTTTTCCTTTTGAAATGAATTTCTCTATAAATACTTCTTTGGAGTACAAGTAGCCTGGCATAATAAAATCAAAGATAGACCAAAGCTCTGTTAAATTATTTTCAATAGGTGTCCCAGTTAAAGCAAACCTTGTTTTAGCTTTGATTTCTTTTATAACTTTTGTGTTCTGAGCTGAAGCATTCTTTATGTTTTGTCCTTCATCAATGATACAGTAATCAAAGATAATATCTTCATAGTAATTTATATCTAATCTCAAAGTTCCGTAGGTAGTTAAGATTACATCATAATCACGAGTATTATTTATTGTTTCAATTCTTTGTGCTCCATGTACAATTAGCACCTCTAAGCTTGGAGCAAACTTCTGAAATTCATCTTTCCAATTATAAATTAAGGAAGTAGGACAAACGATGAGGGTTCTTTTACTTTTTTCTGAAAGCAAAAATGCAATAGTTTGTATTGTCTTCCCTAAACCCATTTCATCAGCAAGTATACCACCAAAGCCTAATTCACTTATGGTTTTAAACCATTTAAAGCCCTTCATCTGATAGTCTCTAAGTTCCCCAACAAACGTATCTGGTAAAGCTATTTTTCTATTATTTATGTTGGATAACTTATTTTCCATTTCCTTTAACTCTTCAGAACTTTTAATAATCCCCAATCTCTTATTAGTTATATTTTCATATAAATATAATGCTTTGGCTTTTTCTACTTTAACCATTCCATCTACTAGGTTCTCGCTAATATTTAAAACTTCAAAAATATTGAAAAACCCTCTTACATTGTCGTCTTCAAAATCTAAAAAGTCATTGTTCCTTGTTTTGTAAAACTTACTCTTATTTCTATAAGCCTCAAATGCACTATTTAGCTCATTTACTTCTAAATTTCCTATTTTATAAGAAAAATTATATTCTCCATCTGCCTCAAATAAATCCGCTTTTATATGTTCTAATGTGTATATTTTTTTATTATTAAGCCCTTTGCCTAAAGTAATCTTTCCCAGTGCTTGAATGCTATCTTCTATTCCTTTTAACAGATTAAATAGTTCCTCATCTTCACCTGTAAACATAAATCTATTTTTCAGCTTTATAAAGTTTCTTTTTTCCATTTCTAAGAGAAGTTTCTCTTCTTTCCTACGATCTCTTATAAAATTATCTTCTCTACTATTCTTATTTAATATATTAACTTTTCTGCCACCATAATTTACTATTACATCACAATAAACTTTTCCATCCTCCTCAAATACCAATAATTCAGGTTTTAAAGAATGTGATACTAAACTCCTTAAGCTCTCTCCAATATTAATATTTTCTGTAATATTGCTTAGAATTAAAATGAGTTTAACATAGTTGTGTATATCCTTCCTATAAACAATTTCTCCATGAGCTTTAAGTTTTTCATGTAAAGTTACATAATTATCACTCTGCTTTTTTGAAGGCAGATAAAGTTCATTTTTAAAGTAATAAACATCATTATTTGAATTTAGTGGTACAGGAAGCTGCTTATGGGTTGATAAAACCATTTTCTCATTATCTTCTTTTAAGTTAAAGGTTATAGGCATATCCCTATGAAAAATCGGTACCGTAAATTCTATATGCTCAAACTTAAATTTGATTTTTCTATTATCTATTACTTCTAAAAATCCTCTTAAGTCATTAGGCTTAAGTATAAGTTTTTCGCTTCTTGATGCTGTCAGCACTTCATAATATTCAGATTCTTTTTCTGTTTTTCTAATAAGCCGAGTGGTTTCACTATTCCCCCATATTTTATACTTTTCTACAATGTTATTTTCTGAATCCTCTCTTGTCTCACTATTCCCTTTTGATAGTAAACTAAAAAATTTATAGCTAGTTGCAGTTATGTGGCTACACATGAAGTTATATCCGTTTGAAGCAAATTCCTTGAACTCATCACAAGAACATTTTGCTCCATCTAACTTTTTCTTCTGTAGATTAATTTTAATGTGAGTGTTAAACTCTTTGAATTTACTTTTATCTTTCACTCTACCATAAATGTGATATATATTCTCTATCTTCTTGCCTTTAAAATAGGTGACTAAGCCATTATTAAAAGCCTCTTCCCCTTCTTTTTTCATAACACTCGTGGCAGACTTAAATACTATTGCTTTCAATTCATTCAGTTTCAAAGAATCACTCCTTTCAGCCGTAAGACTATGTGGTTTTATATACTCTTTTAATCTACTTTTTTGTGATCGCTTAGATCTTCTCGCCCATTTATAAAAATAATCACGTTTTCCATAGATAATATTATAACATAGAAACTTCCAACCGTTTAACTGCACAAATTACTTAAAAAGCCCACTCACTGACTACACTTTCACCTTCTCCTAAGGGCCTTGCATCTCCTTCGTACATACTAATTATACTATCATCATTAACTTCCTCATCGGTAATTTTAATATCCATATCTTTTCTTCCCCGCTTATTTAATTTCTTACTCTTTTTCATTTCTAAAAGTATAGGAGTACTTTGCAGGCTGTTATTATCCTGATTAACATCTGTGTTGACAAATTCTAAATCTACCTTTCCATCATTAATGTTATTTTTTTCTCCCTTCTCATCTTGTTTCTCGCTTGAATTATTATCAATCTCTTTTTCTTTATTTTCTAATTTTTGATTATCAATATTCATATTAACTTTATTAGATTCTTCACTTTTTAAATGACTCTCTTCTTTCTTTATCTCTTCTTCTTTGTCCTTTGCTTTAACTTTAATATTTTGATGCTTTGCAAAATTCTTTACTTTATAAATATTCTCTTCAGTAACTTCCACCATTTCTAATTTTATAAATGTATCCAATGCTAATTTCACTTGATTTACATCTCTATTAAATTCTATAGCCAAAGTATCTACTGTATATGGGATGTTTTTTGACATATATAAATTACCTTCTAAATTAATCTTACCAGCTAAAGTTACAATCCTAGCCCAAATATAGTGAATAACATCCCTTTCAGGCATTCTATCTATTATTTTAAATTTTGTATCTTCAAACATATCAACTCTTAATCTAACATATCTTCTTTCTCTCACTTTTATCATTTCCTTTCATAATTTATATACTAGCAAGTTAATCCACAAATGTTCTCACATGCAGCATAGCTGCTCTTTTTAAAGGTGCATATCTTCTTTCTCTCATATTAATCATTCCCCTTAAAATTTTTATTTCTATATTCTTTACAATTAGGATATATGGTTTACTTTATAAAATAACAATGTATTTATAAATTTTTTAATAAATTCTTGAAAATATATTACCGGGTTTTATTTTAGTAGAAAGTAATTTTCTTGATATATTTTTTGTAAAATAATTAAAAAAAGCCTAGTGCTGTAACACTAAGCTTCTCCTATATAGTTTCTAAAGCTATTAGATTGAATTGTAGCGCTATATAAGAATGCTTAATTTTGGGGTAGTGAGGCATTCAATTTATTTTTAATGTGATTTTTATGCTAATTATATTCCAACAAAATCTCTTCCTTAGCCTTCACACTCATACCAGTATTGAATTTCACAATCTTATGATTGTTAGGCTCAGAGATTACCAGCATAGTAATATCATCTAATCCTTTTTCTTTAATAAAGTTCCTGTCAAAGCTTAAAAGAAGATCACCTTTTTTTACTGCTTTTCCTTCTTCACAGTGCACTTCAAAACCTTCTCCATTTAAAGCTACTGTATCAATTCCAACATGTATAAGAAATCCTACTCCATCTTTTGTTCTGATACCAACAGCATGTCCACTTTCTTTCATAACTGCTGCTATAGATCCATCACAAGGTGAATATATTTTCCCTTCACTTGGTTTAATAGCGATTCCTTCCCCCATTATTTTTTGTGAGAACACTTCATCATTAACCTCGCTTAGGTCAACACTTACACCATCAGCAAAAGCATAAAATACTTTATTCTTATTTTTATCAAATAAATTCTTAAACATGTATACCTCTACTTTAATTCAGGCCAGTAGCCTTTATTTGCTACAATAAGATCGTCTAATAATAATTTAGCAACTCTGGCACTTGGTACAGTCTTAGATAAAGTAAGTGCCTGCCATAATTTTTGATAACTATTTTCAATCCATGCTTCAACAACTAATTTTTCTACTGATACCTGCTGCTCCATTAATCCCTTTTGGAATTGTGGAATTTCTCCTTGAGCTAAAGGCTCTGGTCCATCACTTCCAACAATGCACGGAACCTCAACCATAGCCGTTGGATCAAAATTAGAAATTGCACCCTTATTTTCTACAATACACAGCATTCTTTCGTGAGTGTTATAAGCAATTGCTCTTGCTAAATCCACTATAAAGGTAGCATGAGCATCAATATGGAATTCTCCACCTTTAGCCGTTCCTGCTTTTGCAATAGCTCGTGCTGCATTAAATACATCTTTCTCCCTTCCATCCATAACCTCATTTGCTCTAGAATATTCTGCATTGGAGTGTTCTACAACATAATCAGGATATAGATAATATTTTAAATAAGTATTTGGTAAAAATCTTGGATCTACTGCTAATAAATCTTTTGCTTTCTTATGAGTTTCCTGCCAACTTGGGTCAGTGTGTTGTGTCTCCACTTCTTTTACTGTTAAGTATCCATTTTCTACAACATATGCTTTAATCCTATCTGTTAAGTCATTACCTTGTTTATCCTTAACGCTAGTCCACCATCCAAAGTGGTTTAACCCAAAGTATTTAACTTCTAAATCACTTGGTTCTAAATCTACAATACCAGCCATACGACGAAGAGTCCCTACCGGCATATCACAAATATTTAACACCTTTGAATTTGGATTTAATCTACGGCAAGCCTCAGCTACAATTGATGCTGGATTAGAGTAGTTTAACATCCAACAGTTTGGCGAATATTTTTCCATTAAATCTATTAATTCCAGCATGCCTCCTATACTTCTCATTCCATAAGCAATTCCACCTGGCCCGCAAGTTTCTTGTCCAAGTACTCCATACTTTAACGGAATTTTTTCATCCTTTTCACGCATTTCATATTTTCCAACACGTATATGTGCCATACAGAAGTCGACATCTGTAAATGCTTCTTTAGGATCTGTTGTATAAGAAAATTCAATATCTGGTGCATTTTCTTTTAATACAATATCTAAAGCCTTACCAATAACACTTTGACGATCGCCGTCATTATCATATAATTTTAATTTTCTAATTGGAAAACGGTGTAGATTATCTAATAGCATCATAACTATTCCTGGAGTGAATGTACTTCCTCCTCCTGCAATAACAATAGAATGTTTTTTCATATATATTACCTCTTTCCTCTAATTTATATTATTCTTCAACTATTTCTGTGAGTTGTATTATTCTCCTATGATTCCTAGTGCTTCATCTACTATAGATCTAATTCTAGTTACATGTAATCCGTATACTACTTGAACATTTTCTCCTTTTTTAACTACGCCAGTAGCCCCTGTTCCTTTTAACATAGCTTCATTTACCTTTGATGTATCATCGAGAATTAATCTTAATCTTGTGAAACAATTATCTACTTTTTTAATATTTTCTTTTCCTCCTAGGGCCTCTATTATTACAAGTGCTTCATTTCCTGAAGCTTTATCTCCTGTACCTTGTTCCCCTGCTACTTTTTCCTTATAGTCTTGCTTAGTATAAAGTTTAACTTCCTCGGTATTGTCTTCTCTTCCAGTAGTCTTTAAGTTAAGCTTGACTATTAGGAATCTAAATATTACGTAGTAAACTGCAAATTGTACTATACCTACTAAAATGAACATTGGCCAGCCTGTTTTTTCTATACCCAATGGTAAGTTATAAAGCAAGAAATCTATAAATCCATTAGGTGCTATAGCTCTTACGTTTAGTATGTTTAGAGCTACCATTCCAAGCCCGCTTAATACTGCGTGCACTCCAAATAATATTGGTGCTGTAAACAAGAAAGAAAATTCAATAGGCTCTGTAACACCAGCTATTATTGATGTAATTGCTGCAGGTATAAGTATAGCTCTAGCTTTCTTTTTCTTATCAGGATCAGCTGTGTGATAAAGTGCTAAACAAGCCCCTACTAAACCAAACATTTTTGATAATCCTCTAGCATCCCATATAACTGTACTAGATAAAACTTTAACTGAAGGATCTGCAATTTGTGCAAAGTAAATATTTCTTGCTCCTTCAATTGTTTTACCTCCTATAGTTTCTATTCCCCCAAGCTGACTATATAAGAATGGAGTATATACTAAGTGATGTAAGCCTGTTGGAATTAGAAGTCTTTCTAACATTCCGTATATGAATATTCCGAAGTTACCGCTCTTTTGTATATAGTATCCTAAACTTGATATTCCCCATTGTACTGATGGCCAAACATAAGAAAGAATAACTGCTAGTATAACTACTACTGGGATTAATATTAAAAATACTAATCTTGAACCACCATATATTTGAAATGCTCCATTAAATTCTTTTTTGCAATACTTGTTATGAACATAAGCTACAACTATTCCTAAAATTATTCCTAAAAAAACTCCCATGTCTAAAACTTGAGTACCAAGTACAACTGCCTGACCAGATCCTCTTAACTGATCTGCTGGAACTAATTTTCCTGATAAACTAAGGAAAATATTCATAGCATTATTAAATATTAGATAAACTAAAACTGATGTGAATCCTGATTCTGCCTTTTTCTCTTTTGCAAGTCCCACTGCTAACCCAACACAGAATATTATTCCAAGATTTGATAGTATAGGTACCAAAGAACCTGATAGTATTTTACCAAATCCAAATATTATATCGTTTTTTAGAAACGGTGCATATTCTACTAACTTGGCATTTGTAAAGATATTTCCAAAGGCTATTAGTATACCTACAATTGGAAGTATTAATACTGGAATAAACATAGCTTTAGAAAATCTTTGCATAGCATTCATAATTTTATCCTTCATAATTTCCACCTCTTATTAAATTATTGTGTCTTTCATAGGCTCATTATATATACGTTTTCATTTAATTGAAATAGATTTTAGACATTAAGAAACCTGTTAGCATAAAAGATAACAGGTTTCTTAAATTAGGCACATTCCAAAAAATAACAAGTCCATCTGCCAAGCCTATTTTCCATCAAGGAAAGCTCGACTCGCATACGCTCGCTGAGTAAGCGATTCACACCAAATCATAGATTTG
>NZ_AUUU01000066.1 GCF_002760435.1 Clostridium sp. LS | reverse complement strand
CTTTCGAATAACAGATTTTTATTTTTTAATCTGTCTACCTTAAAGGGAGCATATCATTTTGAATAATACGATTTTACAATTTGCTATTTAATTTTATTGATTCATGATATAGGAAAGTTGTGAACTTCTATCTTTTATTTTATTACAGTTACTATGACCTTTATTAAATCATTTTCCTTTGGACAATAATATTTTATCAAGAATTATATTAACTGCCGCGTATATTAGCAACCATAATCCTAAATCAATTAATAATTTTAAATTTAATATTCCTTCAGAAAAATTATATTGAAATCCTGTTAAGTTATAAATAATGTGAGCAATTATAAACGTTAGTATAACTGTTAAGATATTTACATAATTTTTTTTACTCATTTAATTCCCTCCTATAATTTGCTTTATTTACTTTGTTGCACAAAGATTTACTATTCTGTATTGATTATAGCATATTTTGTAAAAATCGCACTATTCAATTTTCAAAGATCATTTTTATAATTTACTTCGCCTTTTTTACATGTGTTGCATTACTAATCTTTTATATAGGGGGATTTCTCCCCCATATTTAACCTGCAGTTTCAACCTTAACATTTGTAATCCCTGTTCGCTAATCCTGCAAGATTTTAGCTAATACTACAATTGTAGTTACCTGGCAATTTTCAAATCAATTACACCTGCACCGTCAAATAAACTCATTTGTTTTTCTGTCCTCAGTAACTTTTCCCACTCTTCAAAATCATCATCTAGTATATTTTTGAGAGTAGATTTACTATCAGACCACTCTCTTCCGAAAGTTGCAACTATATTATTCCAATCTTCAATATTATGCTTACGTATGCTATCATCGGAAATATCAATGTGAAGCAGTTCATGATAAATTAAGAGTATCAATCTTTCTATGTCCATATGTGCTGTGTAATAATTACTTGTTTCCATAATGTATTTATATCCTAAATATTCAGTAAGATCCTTATTGGCCCTTCTAATTCTTGAAATTTCTCAACTAGTCGTCTAGCTATAGGTGAATATGCATAGTTTTTTATCCAGCATTTCTCTCCATACTTTGCGTTATTTAAAGCAATTGAATGATGTATACTTCCAGCATCTTCATGATGAGTCCATTGAAGATTGTATTCTGAAGCATTAATGTCCTCTACAACTTCTCCAGAATCTTGATCAACTACAGTTATCTTAAACATCCACTAAGCCCCCTTTGCTTTTTTATTAATCTTTTTATTTTTCTCTCTTATCTTTTTAAGTTCAAAATAATCAATAAATCCATACTTATCACCATGTTTTAAATTTCTCGCAAGCCAGGTTAATTTTTTATCTTGATAGAAATAGTTAAATAGCTTGTACCTAAGTTCCCCTTGCTGCGTTGAGAATCCCTTAATGTCTATTAATTCCTCTGAACCATCTAGATGATATATTAAATAATCTGGTGTATAAGTCATAGCCTTAAAAGTCTTTCCCTGTTTTTTAAATCCAGGTATTAATACAAATTTAGGTTGCATCTCAAAATTTAAAATTTCTTCTTTAGCTTTTCTTATAAGTAATACTTGATAATACTTACTTTCATCTATTGAATCAAATGTATATCCGTCAACTGTTATTTTCTTTGACTTATATTTTGTATCTGCCATAAAAATCTCCTCTAGTACCACTCAATTTCATTTCTTATTCTGTAAACTCTTATCCAATCTTTATTCTTAAACATTACTTTTATAGCGGTCTTTCTATCTGCATCCTTAGGAATCTCTATGCTTTCATCTAGTGGCTCATACCCAATAATCGTTTTTCTCCATTCGTTGCTCGACACTGAATAATACTCTTCAAAAATTTTATGCATTTCTAATCCAATATCCATTACTTATTAAGCCTCCTTTGAACTTTTTTCATATTCTCAAAACTATAATTCTTGGCTTGTTTTTCGCCTTCAAGCTTAAGTTTTCTTTTTTTCTCTATATCACTTACAGTTTTATTTCTCCATTCTTGCGGTGTCATATCTCTCACCTCTTAAATTAATATTTTCCCAGGAAATGGAATTGAATTTTTAATCATCATCCCATTCCAATAACTTCTTTTCTAGCTTGTCATAGTCATATTGTCTTGGCTCAAAATTATTGAATTTAAGTATTTTGACATTATCTTTGATGCCATGACCTGGAACATAATTTTTTCCTTTATCCCTCCAATTCTCCAAAACACGGTGAACATATTTTAGATTTCTGGCTCCATTTGTTGTTGCAATTTCAAGAGCCTCTTTGGTCCATTCAAAACTAAATTCACTAACCATTATTTCTAACTGCTCTTTGGTATAATTATTAATAGTACCAAAACCACAATTCTCATAAACAAAGAATATATTATTATCTACTTTACTTTCTTTTACTTTATTTTTATTTACTTTACTTTTCTTTGTGTCATTAATCTCAGATTTATTGGAGTTATTCTCGGATTTATTCGGGTTAATCTCGGAATAATTTGTTTTTGGGTTCACTTTAATAAAGCTTTGAGTCTCATTTTTTTCTAAAAGCCAAAACTCTGTTATTTCTATGGTCCTTTTTGAAGCTCTAGATTTGATAGCTTCTTGGAACCTTTTTTGTATTCCGATGGAGGTTAAGACCTTGTCCGACTTGAAAAGTGTATCGTTAAACAGTGACCGTTCAAGTAAGAAGTTCATAATCTGCCTGATCTTCTCATAACTCATATTGAGATCATCTGATATGATATATAAAAAATCATCATCAGTTTTTAAATAATATCCGTTTTTATATATTTCGCATAATAGATACATGTACAATGTAATCCCATCTGCTCCATATCTTGATTTTAAAATTCTAATTTTTTTATCTGAGAAAAAGTCTACATCAAAAGGAAAGTAAGATAAGCCTTCTTTTATTGGTCTTGCCATAAGCTCACCGCCTTAATTATTCCTTTTAATTTATTGTCACTCCTGGTTCTGCTACATATGTCTTAATCCCTGTAAGGGTTTCTATCTCTTGTTTAAATCTTTCTGGTTCTCCATTATCATTACTTATATGAATTAGCGTTATATCCTTTGTATTGCCTAATTCCCACGATTTTAGCGTTTCTTTTAACGTCTCTAAACTCATATGGCTTTTAATTGTTCTAGCCCTCCACGCGGGCAATTCTGGCAATATATCCTCTGAATAGTTACATTCAATTAAAATATGGTCTACATTCTTAAAGGTAGCTATTAAATAATAAGTATCTGTTGCAAATAGTATCTTTCCTAGCTTAGAATGAAATATCAAAAATCCTAATGGTTCATTTACATCATGCTGCACACTAAATGGGATTATAGTAAATCCTCCTATATGCTTAGGTACTTTATGCCTTAAATAATTGAATCTATAACTATATCTCTCATCCAGGAACTCAATTCCTTTGGCTGTTCCTTGACTCATATAAATGTCTATTCCAGCTGCTAAGACTTCATTTATTGATTTACAATGATCCTTATGCTCATGTGTAATTAAACATCCTTTTACTTTACTAAAATCAAAATCCAATCCTTTTTTTATATTTTTAATGTTTAGGCCACATTCAAGCAGAAGAATGTCTTCTTCTGCCTGAATAATATAGCAATTTCCTGTGCTTCCTGAAGCTAATACCTTAATCATTAGAACTCACACATTACCTGCTGTTCAGCTTTTTCAGTTTTATTTTCACTTGGCTCTTTTGGAATTGGATTTTTAATAGGGTTTTCATTAACTTCTGTTACTTGCTTTGGATCTATATCTATAACTTCTTGATTTGCATTTGCTTTGATTTCTTCATGTACCTGTGCTTTTGTATTTTCAATAATATCTGAATCATCATAATCCTCATCAGTATTATTTAAGCTTTCTATTAATACATCACTATCGTCTGAGGTATTATAAAATCTCTTACACGCTCTATTTATTACACTCTTCTTAGCCATTTCTTCAGCAAAATCATTATGTGTACTTGATCTTCCACTCTTATAAGCTGTTCCCATTCCCCATGATTTTCTTATTTGCTCTATTGTCATTACTTCGGTATGCAAAAGTTTGTTATCTTCACCTATTATTAATGCAAATGCACCTTTTATTTTGTTTGAATTTATATTTTCAAATTTTGGCTGATAGTTAAATTCAATAGTATAAGTATCACTATTAAATATTGTTTCAAATGTATCTCCTTCATATATTACGAAGGCTTTTATATCCTTAACTCCATTAATCCTTTTGGTTGCAACTATGGTTCCCATATAGCTTTTCATAAGTACTAATTTGTTTCCGTATACTACAAAGTAACATTGTTTTTTAGCTGGGCTTAATCCCTGCAGCACCATATTATATAAAGATTCAACTATTGATGTTTTTGTACATACATCCAAGGCTGGTGTCTTCTCCTTATCTACAACCTCCTGGAGCATCAACCAAGCTGAATTAATCGCATTCTCTGCTGAATAATTTTTCGGTAATTTAATTCCATTATTCTTTTCAAGAGCTGCTATCTTAGCCATTACATTATTAAATGCATCTTCTTTACTTAAAACCAATCCTGTTTCAGCCATCTTACTTTTCCCCCTTTATATAAAATCTTGCTTCTTTTAATACTCTTCCAATATCTCTTGATTCAAGGTTATATCCTAAGGCATACATGACATCGCTTATGCTGACTTCTTGAAGTGCCCATTTAGGTTTTATCATTTCATGTACAACTGTTACTTTTATTCCTGGATCATCTAAGAATGTTCTATAAAATTCTTCAAAGCTATTTTCACTTGTTTGATTATCTTCAATTACCCTAGTAGTCTCCTCTGCTACTCTTGAATCTACAAATAAATCTACTATTTCATTTACCAGAATTTTATATATTTCAGCTGCTTTTTCTTCGTGTAATTTACTTTGTTCTGGTGTACCAAAACATTTTGACTTTTCCATACTGAAATCCGATAAATAATTTAATATTTGCAGTAACTTATCATTCATTATTTTTCACTCTCCATCTTTAATAACTCATTTTTAAAACTTCTATGCTGTTCTTTCTTCAGTAATTTCTTGATAATCCCCAGCCTCAATTCTAAGTTGCTTATCTCTACTTACAATCAAGTTAATTATTTGACTTTCTGTTTTAGATATCTCATTGATGCTTTCTCTGTTATCTATAAATATTGGGGCTGTTTCTCCATAAAATTCTGAAAGTGTATTTATAATTTCAATACCTGCATTTATCTGACTTGCTGTATTAGCATTTGAAAATGGAACTCCATCAACTAATGCTTCGCAGCATTCATCAACTCCGCCATTTATCTGTTGCTTAAATAACTTAAATCTTACTGTTTTAAATTTTGAGTTAATTCTTTCTTCTAATAGTTCAACCTTAGTTCTAATAAACTCTTCGCATAAGAATTCATATCCTTCAAGCTTTGCTATTTCATTAGCTAGATTTCGTTCTTCCTCCTGGAGCTCTTGAATTCTTTTTCTTAGGTTTTCATTAATATCTTTCTGCCCAAGCTTTTTATTTATATTTTCAAGCTCATTCTCAAGATTAAGTTTTCTATTAGTCAATTCAGTTTGGTCTGTTAATTTAAATTTTGTTATTTCACTATTGGCTTTATCTATAGCATTAGTTAATTCTTCTTTACCTTCAAAAGTTATTGTTGAATTAATATTCATGCTTCCTTTCTGACTTTCTAATTGCATTAATTCAGTTTTAAGTTGATTAAGTTTCAAGTTATCTATATATAGCTGCTCTTTATACGCTGCTAGATTTTTATTGTGATTTTCAATGGAATTTTCTAAGTCCCTTATCTTTTCTCCAAGCGCCTTACCATCTTTATTTATTGAATTAAGCTTCTTATTTTTAATCTCTTCAAAGTATCCTTGAGCATTGGATTTGATTTCTTCTAGTTGTTCAAATTCATATTCTCTATGGCATGTTGGACAAAATCTTTCTTCTTGATCAAATTCAAATACAGCTCCATATTGTTGCTGCCATTCTCCTCTAAGTAATTGTTGTTTTTCTTTATGTTTAGCAATTATAATATCTGCATCTTTAATCGCTTCTTCTGCATTAGATTTATCTCTATTTAAGATTTGAATCTTATATTCTAAATCTCTTATCTCATATTTTTTATCAGAAATTTTTGTATTCAATTCATCTAGTGGCTTATTTAAATTTTCTTTGGCTTCAGATAATTTAGTATTATATTCAAGCTTTAAATCTGCTAGCTCCTTTTCCAATTTCATCTTTATGGAGCTATTATCACCTGCAACTATTTCTTTGGATAAAGTATCAATGCCGCCTTGAATTATTGTTTTTCTAGATTCTAAAAGTTTAAAATCCTCTTCAATTAATCAATTGGCGTCTTACCTGAAAGAAGATCCTCAAGTGGCTTTAATTCTTTTTTATAGTTAATAACATTTTCTTGCTCAATATCTCCTATAATTTCTAATAAAATCTCCCTTTGCTTTTTCCACTCTATACTGTTAAAATATAGAGGATTGGATATTAACTTAAAGGTGTTATCCGTCAAGATATTATCAACCTTTTCGTTATATTCTTTCTGTTTCGCTGGGACTTGATTGATATAATAAGTTGTTTCATGACCTGAAAAAACTTTATCAGCAAGTCCCTTTTTCTTTGTCCATTTTTCAGTGAAAATTCTTTGAAGGTCTATCTGTTCTCCATCAACCTCTAATACTCCAGTTACACTGTTTTCTAATCCATGTATAGCCTGTCCATCATGATCCAGGGTTTTTATTTCGAAGTCTTTTCTATCTTTACTATCCTTCCCAAATAGGAGCCAACAAAGCTATCAAATATGGTTGTTTTTCCTGTTGCATTTTCTCCAAATACATTTGTTATATTTCCAAAATCAATTTCTAAATCTTTTATGCCTTTGAAATTCTTAAGTATTAACTTTTTAGTTAATATGGTTTGCATAACTTACCTCCTGTTCTTTTACTTTTCTAACATCTTCTTCAATAATTTCTTTTAGTGATTTACCTGTGCCTTTATCATTAATTTCAAATGTTGCAGCAACAATTCTATCAAGTGCATCTAATATATTTTGCATATTTTTTGTAACCGTCCTTGAATAAACTTTCACACAAATAGCACAAATTCTAATGTATTCTTTTAAATCAGTTGTTTTTCCAAAATGTATTCTATTGAATTTAATATCATCATCAGTGTCCTTTAATATTTTCCTAAACTCATCTTCTGTAGTTTGTGATTTGATTAAATCTAAAAATAAATAGAACATTCTCTCACTCCCCAGTTAGATTTTAAATATCAATATTTTTATTATGTCATCTAAGTCACTAAGGCTCTTCGGCCTATTTATCCTAAGCTCTTTGTGTTTTAATTTTCATATATTCAACAAGCTCTCTTACCTTTTTTTCTCCTAGCTGTTTTTCTAAAATATCAATCATAACTTCTGCCTGGGACTTTTTAAGCATTTCCATTCCTTCCGTTGTTTCAGGATAATGAACTCTAACTGTTATAGGTTGTCTACTTTTCATGCTACCCCTCCCTTGATATTTGCTTTTATAGTATGCAAATATTTAAAATTAGTTCCTATTAATCATTTCTGCAACAACTCATTAAGTTTTTTTCAGCCCATATCTTTAAAGATTGAGATTTAACTGAAATCTCATCTAAAGTATCAATAATTTCTTGCAGCCTTGGCACCTCATCTTCTGTTATCTTCCCATCTGCAGTTATATCAATTAGTGATTCTTTAATTTTGGTAATGCTTGTACTATTTAGAACCGCCAGTATTTGAATCGTTAGTCTTTCAATTCCACATAGTTCTACTGGTGCCATAGTAAGTTTTCCTATAACACATTCATTGCAGCAATAATAATTCATTAATTCCGGCGCATTGTAGGCATCTGCCATTCTAACTACAGAATCTACTGGCAATTGCTTGTACAATCCTAATTCATAGTTAGAAAGTTGATCTTTACTAACTCCTATAGCTTCACTTGCTCCTTCTATGCTTTTAAATTTTTCATTGAACTCTGATGCTCTTTTTCTAGCAATTCTATAAACTGTGTCATTTTTGTTTACCGGTTTATTATTCATTTTTTCTCATCTCTCCCCTGAATATGGTAAAATTATGTTACGAAGGGGGTGTAATAATGAAATGTCCAAATTGCAGTTTTGAAAATCATATTGACGACGCTTTATCCTGCCAAGAATGTGGTGAATATCTAATAAACAACTGCACCAATGAATTCTGTGACTTAAACAATGGTGAAAGTATTCCACTCGAAAGTGATGTTAAGTTTTGCCCTTATTGTGGTTCTGAATCTACTTTTAAAGAAAATGGCTTTTTCGATAAGAAATAGTTCTTCCGCATCCTGCACAAAATTTAGGTTTTGTATTAATTGATTCTGTTATATTAAATTGGTTAAACCTGCCACAATCCTTACATTCACTTACATACTGCTCTTGAACTGACACTTCTTGAGCAGTTTCTATTATTTGATTTTCTTCAATTAAGAACTTAAAAGAATGCTCTCTGGCACCTTTAAGTGGAGTACATATTACGCCAGTTAACTTTGTTAAGGTTTCAAAATGACTATACGCATCGAAATTATCATTTTTATTGCACTCTACTTGATATTTGCAAGTTTCACATGGAGTTGCAAAATCCGAAATTTTCTCTTCCTTTAAATCCTCTATAAAATTAGTTAAATGCCATGCTGAACAAAATAAATCTTTAAGTTCTTTTTCATTGATCTTAATTATTTTTGTATTTCCTTCCATACTTCCTCTCCTTTCAAGTATTGAAATTACTTATTTTCCTTGTCTTTAGTGTATGGCTGTCGATTTATTTCACTTTCTTTCAAAGTTATAATTTAATTATCAGAACCTTGTAATGCATGTTTTACAGGATGTATAAAAAAAATTTGTTCAGCAGGTTTTCCAATAACCTGAGCTATTGCTAATAATAGTGGTCCCGATGGATCGTAAATTCCTCTTTCAATATTACTTATGGTTGGTCTCGAAACCCCTACCTTTTTAGCTAACTTGTCTTGTGATATTCCTATCTTAACTCTTTCTTTTTTTATATTGTTAATCATGTTTTACACCTCCTTTAAGTATATTGTAATACTTGTTTTACGAAAATTTTATTCTCTTTTTGTAATGTTTGCTTTACAATCATATATAAGGAGGTTATTCTATGGATGATTTAGGAACTTTACTTAAAGAAAAGCGAAATGAATTAAAATTGAGTCTAAGGGATGCTGCTTCATTAATTGGTATAAGTCATTCCTATTTAAGTATGCTAGAAAAAGGTATTGACCCAAGAAATAACTCAGTAATAAAGCCCACTCCTGAAACTCTTAATTTAATTTCAAATGCTTATAATATAGACTACAATAAGTTAATGAAATTGGTAGGTTATATTAACCTTAATACTGATGAACAAACAAATTTAACCGAAAAAGATAAAAAAGACATCCAAAAAGACCTTAAAGAAATAATGGATGAATATAGAGAACAAAAGGATGGAAGCAAATACTATAATGGCGTGGAACTCCAGGACGAAGATTTCGATTATTTAGAACTTGCTATGCAAGTAGCACTTGAAAAAATAAAAGTAAAAAATAAAGAGAAATATACACCGATAAAATTCAAAAAATAGGTGGTGTTTAATTTGGCTGGGGATTATATAAGAAAAATAATTAATAAACTAAAGAAGAAATACAATACTTCATCCCTTTATGAATTGGCTGAATGCCTAGACATCACTGTTATTATTCAACCCTTGGGCAACGTGTGGGGTATGTACAAATATATAAAGAAAAACAAAGTCATCTTTATAAATTCAGTTTTATCTGAAATTGAAAGATGCTTTGTTTTGGCTCATGAAATTGGACATGCAGTTTTGCATCCGAAATCTTCATGTTATTTTATTAATGAAAATAATTATGTAAGTAAGATTAAATCTGAATATGAGGCTAATGTTTTTGCTGCTGAGTTTTTGATAGATGATGCAGCTGTGGATCAGCTTGAATTAGATGGTTTTTCTTTGGAGCAATTGGCTAGAAATTATTATGTTCCTGTAGAAATTATGAAATTAAGGTTTAATTATCTGTAAATATTAAAAATCCCTGCTTCTATTACAAGCAGGGATTTTTTTGAAATGAATATTAAATTTTTTTCTTTTTAAACTACGATTTCTGGATTCGATCAAATCATTTTCCACTTAATATTAGTTATCCTCTAATCATTTGTATCTAAGCCACTTTATCAATTCTATTTTTTCATTATAACTTGTTATTTTCTATAATTTGTGCAGTCTACTGCACCATTATTGCACCATTAATATAATATTTATCTTAGTTAAGAATATAAATTTTTTATAGCAGCTTATTTATTTAATTAATTTCAGACTTTTTATGGCACTCTCAGATAGATACCACCTATACATTTTGATAAATTTCATTAAGTTTTATAAGATTCTGTAACCTGATATTTTACTACGTTTCAGCTAATTGATACATTTATCTATTAATTAAAAAATTTACTCCAATATCGGAGGATAAACACCGAACAAACACTTTTTTATCTTTTTTGTATAAAGCACATGTAGAAATTAATTTGCTTTTTGATTAAACAATATGTATATATAATTCGACAGAACGTGAAGGAAGGTTCGGATACATTTCTTCAAATATAATGACTAATTACTTGTTTTCTTTTTATACTCACTTATTGTCATACCAGTCCATATATGAAATGCTCTTACAAAAGAGTTTAAATCTTGATACCCTAAAAGGTAAGCTATATCATCACTAGATATATCTAAATTTTTTAAATAATGCCTTGCAAGTAGTTCTCTGGTATGGTTTAGCTGTTTTTGGAATGTAGTATCTTCTTCCTTTAATTTTCTTTGAAGAGTTCTTGTGCTACAGCCTAATTTTGATGACACATCATCTATACTTCCTTCTCCTGCCGGTAAAAGTTCTATAAGCGCACTTCTAACTCTAGCTGCATAAGTGTCATCTATATCCAATTCGCTAAGTCGTCTTCTTAGTTCAGGCTCAAAATATTCCCACATAGCATCATTTTGACTTATAAAAGAACGAAGTGCATCTTCTTTTGATATTGTCAATATGTTTCTGGTTCCTACTTTGGGTCTTATTCCAAAAAACTTTTCATAATTATCGTTATCTATCTTATGCTTTGTCACAACTTCTTTAGGGATAATACGAGTTTTAGTAGCATTTCTAATGAGTTGTACTAAAAATACCATTTCTATTGCAACTAAAAACTCTGGTAATTCATTTTCTGTATTTTCAAAAGTCATCTCCAATGTTATATTATCTTTATTTTCATTAACTAGGAATACTAATGGACATATAAGTTTCTTATATGTTGATATTCTTTTCATACAGGTCAATACATTCCTACTGCAATAAGCTGCAAATATAGGTGGAGAAAATGTTTCTATATTTTCTATTGTACCAATCCTTATTGGGATATACTCATCATTTGATAACTCTTTTAATATTTCCATAAAATTAATATATTCAATTGCCGTTAAAGAAGGCATCTGATGACTAAATAAATCTTCAGGTAAGTTAGATTTTTTCAGTACTTCTGCAATTGATATGCCAAGACTTTCGATTACATCTGCAAATTTTCTATCTAGTATAAATTTATTAGTAGACATTTAAACTCCTTCCATATCTATCATTAGATATTTATTTAAAATACAGATTAGTGTATATCTCTTTATTCCAAGAATTGTGTCTTATTCGTTCACTATCTTCTTAGCACAAACAATCGCCTTTTTCTTAATATTCTCTTTCTCGTAGCTTAGTGGTTCCAAAAACTCACACTCTCCCCAATACCAGCTATAGAACTAACAAGGTTTATACAGTAAATTATAATTACAGTTACAGAACCGTTAGTTATTGTAAGAACTGGTGCATAAAATTTTAACACACTCAATACTACAGTAACGATAATAGTTATCACAAATTTCACCCTTATTTCAAGTGCATTTGAAAAAACGCCAGTGCAACTACTACAAGCATGTACAAATAAAGTCATAGATTCCATCCGCCTGTTATTGTTGATAAAATTGAAAATACACAAAGCTCCATTAATGCCAGAATAATAGCTACTTTACTTTTCCCTATGTGATTTAGATATATGCATATAGGAAGCAAAACTAATGGAACAATATTATATAAAGCAACAATATTCATCCCTAGGTAGATTACTACAAATTCCATCATAATATGGGTAACGAAGTTTGCCAGATAAAAATATCCACTGATTGTGTAATTCAAATTATCGGGATCTGTTTTATTTTAAAGATATATAATAAATTGTCCATATATAAATTACCTCTCAAAACATAATATTCATTTTAATCATTCTCTCATATAAATCCTTTTTCATTAGGACTGCAATATAATTTTAAAACTATACTAAATGAACATTTTGATGATGCTATCATAAGCACGATCTCCAAGAACTTTTTTCATGAATACCATCGGTTTTGCACCATAGCCTACTAGATAACGTGTTTTAGGTCTTCTTACAGTTACAGCTTTACCAATACAACGCGCAATCAATTCTGGTTTCGACATTTGATTTCCAGTATAATTCTTAATCATACCATCCGCTGTTTTGCTGGCTGCTTGTGCATATGCCCCCTTTGCTGATGCATCTCGGAGTTTTTCTGCGGCAATAATGCCCCAGTCAGTTGTTATTCCTCCTGGCTCGACAACAACTACATCAATTCCAAATGGTTCTAGTTCCAATCGCAAACAATCCGAAAAACCTTCTACTGCGAACTTGGTTGCATGGTACCAGCCACCAAATTTAGTCCATACTTTTCCACCCATAGAGGAAATGTTGACAATTCTACCAGATTTATTTTTTCTCATACTTGGCACTACAAGTTGTACCATTCGAGCAAGCCCAAACAAATTAACTTCGACCTGACGACGTGCTTCTTCCATTGGTACATCCTCTATTGCTCCATATGAACCATATCCTGCATTATTTACAAGTACATCAATTCTGCCTTCCTTATTAAGTATCTCATTAACACATTTAACCATAGACTCATCATTTGTCACGTCTAAAGAAATTGTATGTATTCCTTTTACCTCAAGGTCTTGCATCATATCTTTTCGCCTAGCTGCTCCATAAACTATAAAACCTCTTTTGTTAAGTTCGATTGCAGTTGATTTTCCAATACCTGACGATGCACCTGTAATTAGTGCTACTTTTTTACTCATATATAACCCTCCTATATTTTATAGATGTAATAGTTATCTATTGCATAAACAAAATTAACTTCATCTTATGTTAGGATTATATTATTTATCTCATCAGATTTTAACATCATTGCACGCCATTATTTCTGTAATTTACGCCACAGTATTCCTTATTGATTATAAAAGGTTACTTATTTATACTGGACATATACATTTACATAAGCTATCATTTACTCATTCAATGTAATATAATAATATGTTTTTTAATACAACCCAAAGTATTTCTCCTATATCTTCACCTTTTATTGATCAAAACGATTATCCGTTACTTATGATACAGTTTCTTCTTCATTCTCATACTCTTTTATTTCATGAAACCATAATCCTAATATATTTTTCAACTCTAGACACTTACTCAACGGTAAGTATTGAGTTTCAATACACCTTTACTGTTACCCCGTACATAGCACGTAATGTCCTTGAAATACTCTAATTTAAAATAATTTAGATATTTCATTATTCAACTAACAAGGTTTATTTAAAACATTATTGCAAACCTAATTATTTTCCTTCATATAACTTTATCCATCTATATAGAGTTGCTCTTCCTACATCTAACAACTTAGCCATTTCAACCTTACTCAATTCTTTGTTTATCATCTTAAGATAATACTTCTTAAAATCTTTTGGTAAGTCTTCAACTTTCTTTTCTTCCCTACCAAACCATCTACCAGTCTTAGTTATCCTAGTTTCAATACATCTTGTTACACCTTGCTGCACTCTTTCAACTGTATTTTCTCTCTCCATCTCTGCAACTGCTCCCAAGATAGTTAATATAAACTTATAGCCGTCACCATCTGTATTTATGCCCTCTTTAATGAAATAAACTGTAACACCTTTATTCTTAAAGTAATCACATGTTGACCTTAGATCATCAACATTTCTTCCTAATCTACTAATACTCTCACAATAGATTATATCCCCCTCATTAACCTCTAATTTCATTTTATTTAATGCAGGTCTATCAATACCTTTTCCGCTTATTTTATCTGTATATGCTTTATCAAAAGTAATTCCTAGCTTATCAAGAACACTCTGCTTTCTTGTGCTAACTCTCTCATATTTGTAAATCATAACTTATCATCCTTACATAATAAAATTATCTTTATCTTAATATGTATCATTAAACTATTCAAATCTAATGATACATTATAAGATAAAGATAATGTCAATTTTAGGTAAGTTTTATTATGTTTTCTTTCATTTTCTTAGTGTTTTATCATACTATAGTTTAATAAAGCACCACATATCCTAACACCAAAAGACTTTTATTATTATTCACTCTTAATGAAGCTACGTAAAATTCCCAAAATATATATAAAAGCTCCTGAAAACCCAACAGTCCAATATCTATCAATCCATATAGGATTACTTAATTTAGAATCTAAACAAAGAGCTATCCAATAAAATGCTATGAATACTGCTAATGATATTATTAATAATACGAAATTCTTAAAATTTATATATTTTAAAAATTTTTTATATTTTCTTTTACTTAAAATTTCTTTATATTCTTTGAATTTATCATCTAAATCCATATTTTCTCTTACTATGTCTATATTTCTTTTCCAATCTTGATCAAGAAACTTAGCTACCTCTGAATCTAATTTCACTCCATATTCAGCCAACTTATTTAGATGACCATTATCCGTTGGATTAGGATAATCTATTGGAGATTTTAAATAATTAAATACTACAGATACAAATGTGTGATCAACATTTAATTTTAATGGTGTTGCTGATATATTGTGAATTGGTACAAGAGAATGTCCTGAAAAACCTGGACCAAGCATTGTACCTATATGTCCTATTCCCTGACATGCTATACCAACTTTTGAATGATACGTTCCTCCAATATTTTTATCAACGGCTAGAACCTCTTTTGTCTCTATTAATGTTGTTGAAAATGGAAGTAATATAATTATTTTTTGACCATTAAATTCAAATACAGCTGTTTTTCCTTTAATTATCTCTATCTCTATGCCATCATCTTCTTCATTCTTCTCATAAATATTTACGATGTCTCCATCATTTTTAATGAAACACTTTCCACTTGACATAGGAAAAGCGTAAGAGCTTGCACTTAAATTTATAGAATTTTCTTTAATATTATCACCATTAAATGGTACTATATTTATACCTCTACATAATTCCTTATCAATATCAACTTTACTAAGCATACTTCCCCCTATTATATTAATATATTATCTATTATTATAAATACATTTAACTCTAATTCTCCTAAAATTAATGTAAAACTTTATTACATATTATCAAAACTTTCATTTAACCTTTCGCATACACATGCATTGTATTTCTCGGTATGCATAAAAGGATCAATCTTCCGAAATTCTTCATATGTTTCATATATATCTATATAATGGAATAGAGAAAAAAACTTAACTGTATCATCAGAATAAATGCCAGTATATGATGACCAATATATATCACCATATAACGCAAAATATTTTGCAATCAATTTATACAACTGAAACTGATATTCATTAATATCAAACCATTCCCTACTCAACAAGTTTTTTCTCTCAAAATCCTCGGTTCTAATACTATGTACATTTTGAATCTCTATTTCCTTCATATCAACTTGAATGGCATATGATATTCTTTCAATAAAATTACTTAATATATCAGAAATCCTCACCCCAATCTTCTGTTTAGAATCTACTTCCTCTATTATTCCATAAGAGTAATTTAATCCATATTCATGGACTTTTGATTCTTTATCCATATAAAGATGACAATCAGATTGATATATATTCATTTCTTTTAAATAATTATTAAAGCCCTCATATACTAAAGTATAATCCCAAGGATACTTTAGCTTTGTATCAAATTGAACTGAGAACTTATCTAATATAAATAATAACTGCTTTAAAGTTCCTGTCTCATGTACCTTTCTCGGAATATCATTTGTTTTATCTATTACTCCAATTAATATATCTTTAATTTTATCAATCAAATCATTTTTAGATACTGTGTCCTCTTCAAAAAATTCAAGCATAAATGGAATGCACCTATAATTGTATAAGAATTTAATTAATGAATAATAAAATGCTTCAGCTTTTACAAAAGGATTAGTAATTCCTTTAAATGATTGTTCAATAAGAATTTCTGTTTTACTAATCATTGTTATATGATAATATGTTTTATTATCATATAGTGCTTTAAAAAACTTTGAATAAAAAGACATTGTTTCTTCATTAAAAGTTTTCACACCGTAAGTAAAATTTTTCTTTTTGAAATTTGTCCCTTTCAGCTCCTGTTGATTATCAAATTTTCTTTTTTGCTTAAATTCATTCTCTATTACTCTATAATCCTCTAACAAATAACTAATTTGATTGCTTTCTCCGCCAATGTAAACAGAAATATATATATCGTTCTCATTTTCTCCATAAATATTAACTGATTTATTTTTCCCCGTAATTTTACGTGTATGAGAAGACTCATCCCAATAAAATATGTATTTCATAAAAATATCTCCCAAATTTCTAATAATTTAAATTCTTTAAAATCGCAGCTCTCATATTATTCAATAAATTTTGATAAAAATTTTTCTATATATAATTTTTTACCTTTTTTAAACGTAAATTTCATCTTGCTTATAGAATAAATATCCAAATAAAGAGTAACACTCATATTCCCCTATATGATATGTTAATCTTTTTATTGCATATAAATTATTTACCTTTGGGGAAACTAAAAAAACGCACAATAACATAGAAAATAGCAGTAATAGTTACAATTATTACTACGTAAGGCAACCCTTTTAACGGATTATTTATAAGAATAGTGAAAACAGATTGCTTCATTCCTCTTGCTGTTCCAAAAAAGCTGCCAAGTAATAGCATAAATGAACCTATAAGGCATAAACGATTATAAACTTTTCGTTCTCTCTTTCTGTTTAGTTCTTCCTCTTCTTCACGTTTTTGCTTACGAATATTCATTTCTACTCCTTAATATGTAAAACTAATTTATTTAATTTACAAAAGTACCACAAATTAATTCTGAATAATGTGGTAAGTAAACTTTATTCTCTTATTCAAAATTCGAAAACGGGATTAAATTATGCATCTCTGCTAGTGTTCTTTTTGTAACTTCATTATTTAAATTTCTCTCCTTTAATCTCCAAGATGGTAACCCTTCTCCCTCATTCTCTAAATCATAATCGCCCCCTGCAGGATCTGATAAACGATATAAAACTTCATTGAAAGCTGTTAATGCTATTTCATATGCAAATTTACCTAATAGTTCTGGAGTTGCTCCATTATTTAATAATTCTGTTTCAATTTCGGAATTATCTAATCCTTTCTCAATTCTTTTCTTTATTATATCTGCGTATTCATTATTATAAAATTCAAGACTATTATTTAATGGTCTTACAAAACGAAATGCAGATAACCATGCAAATTTATCTTTTATCTCACGTTCTGCATAATATTCAGCTCTACTTTCTGATAAGCCAAACTCTTTTAATATTTCTTTAACTGCTTCCTTATTCATATTAATAGCTCTCCTTATATCTCCAATAAAAATATATTTAATTTAACTTACGTAATTAATGATTATGCCAATCATCAAATTTATAATTTGGTAATATTTCGTCATAAGCTGAACATATAATCATTCCGTCTCCAACATTACTTGAACACTGGAATATTAAAATGTCACCATTTAGAACTATTATATCTGGGTATATTGTTGAAATAAGCTTATCCACATCTATCATAGGAAAGTACTTCAAACAAATTTCTTTTGCAGATATAACACTTTTATCAGGTTCATAGTCTGGATCAATCAGTTCATAAATATTATTTGGTATATTTCCATAAACCATTTTAATTATTTCATCTTCATCATTAATTAAAAGATTAGGCATTTTCTCAGGGATAATAAATGATGTTATGCTCCCATCGGCTTCTTCCCAAAACGGAAAATCACAGTCTACGAAATCCTGAAGAATATATTTTAAAAATCTATCTTCAATCATACCCAAATGCTCTATAACCTCTTTTTGTTTTTCTTCATAGAATTCTGCAAGCTTTTCTAATTTTTCATCCTCATTCATTTCCAGACTAATAATCTTTTCTAGCCTAGAAAATCTGTTTTTGTAATACATGCTTTCTGTATCGTCGCTATCAAAATCTAATTCATTAGTTAGTGGTGCAAAATTATCTACATTAAATTCAATTATTTCATCTGTATATTTACCAAGTGCCCCTAGATTAAATTCTCCTATAAAATGTAATTCCCCATTTTCACTTCTTTCAATTTTGATCATAAATCTCTCTTCTCCCTCTACTCATTACTGCAAAAATCTTCTTTTATTATATCATATTTCGCTATTAATTCTCCATAAAATAACAAAAATACCACAAATTCATCAAAGAATATTGCGGTATCTAAACTTGTTAATTTTCAATATCAATACTGAAATTTTATTTGCTGTTATATCTATAATTAAGTTTGGATTAAGTTAATCTTGTAGGTATTGTAAATTTCAAACTATTCGATAAAAATTATACTATTACAAAATTTTCATATTAATGAATAAGAATTTATAAATGACTCGAATTTATAATCTCGTTGTTAATATTGAAAACCTAATTACTTGTGACTATTTCCCATTTAATTATATGGCTTAGTTATAAATATTAATTTTTTTTGCTGGATAACATCTTCCTCAACTTCCAATTCATATTCTTTAATTTTATCATAATCATCCGCATAAAGTAGCCTAGTACCTATGTAATAATTATCAATATATGTATTTACGTAATATATACCTGGATTCTTGAATTCTAATTCTAAAATACCTGAAGCATTAATTATTTTACAACTTGATCTTGATATTATTGGTTCTTTATTAATTATAGTAGTTTCCTGAGTAACAGCATTAATTAATCTTATTTCCATTTCACGCTCACCTTTGGGCATAGCAATTCCACTTATTATATATACAAAAATTTTCAATGGATATTCATAAGAAAAAACTCTTTGTATCTCGCTCTCAATCCTTAAAATCGATTCTTTTGCAACAGCATTTCGACTAACAAATTGATACATCATCATTGGTAATCCATTATTTTCTATGACTGGATCCAAGCAATTCTCTTGTTGCGATATGAGCGTTTTTTTTATTTTTTCAATATCTCTTTTCCTTTGTAAATCTAATCGTATATCTCCTATGTATATACAATGCCGTCCAATGATTTGGTCTTTTATCGTACACTCTAGAAATATTGGACCTGGCTTTCTAATAATTAAATTAACTGGTATTTCAAAATCTACTTCATCTAGAAGATTCTTAATACTAATACTCTGGTTAAAAATACATACTTGTTCTACATTATAATTAGCAATTATTTTTAGTTCATGTTCACCTCTTGTTCCCCAAAGACCGATAGCTATTTTCAAATTTACTTCTATTGGAAATTCACCTATACCCAAAACAGAAGTTACTTCCGAAAACTCTATGGCTCCATCAGTATTATCTTTATTAATATTTGAACAAACTATAAAGTAATTTAAATGCCACTTATAAATTGGAGAAATTTTATTATTAATATGGAAATCCTTAAATCTCATTTCTTTAGGATATTTATTCATAAACATTGGCTCACATAAAGTTATTTTTGAATTATTTGAAAAATCTTCTTGAACCCATTCCCCATGTTCACCTATTGATATACTTTTACTGTTTGGAATTTCACCAGGATTAATGGATACTGAATTATAACCAAACGGAAAAATTCCATCTGAACCTAAAACTATTACTTGAAAAAATCCCCCTACAGTGTCCACACTATTTTTTTTAAGCTCATCTTCTATTTTAGAGATAAGAGCTAGCCCAAACATTCTGTATGTTTTTACTTCTTTATCAATATTATCTAGTTGCTTAACCATTTCTCCTTTAATAACTTGACCAGATCCGATTACTTCTAGCCTTTCTGATATATTAATAGCCTTAAAATATGGTGAACAATATTTTATGAACTCAATATTTCCTGCTGATTCTATTCTTGCTAAAATAAAAGCAACTTCACAGTCAAGCTCTGTTATTTTTTTTCTAATGCCATGATAATGTCTAGAAATTCTTGTAATATCTTTTGTAGTTATATATAGCTTATTGCTTTTCATTTTTTTTACTGCATGTTCTCTTAATTTTCTAACTATAAGTTCTGCTGTTGTAATATCACCACAATATCCAATTACGCTGTGACTGTCTAATGGAAGTATTTTTTGAAGTGTATCTTCAAAAATCGAGTTTGATTTTTGCTTCCAAGTCACTCTGGAATCAGCTATTAGGAATCCCTTGTCCATATATTTGCATGATAAAATCATCGTCATAATTATTTAACCTACCTACCTTAGATATTTCTTATTAATATGAATCTTATTCAACGAAAAAACTATACTAACTCTCCATTCAATGAATATTGAATTTCATTAATAGTAACTTCAAGTATTTCTAATTATATCATACTTTTACAAATTAATGCCATATGACAATAAAATACCACAAATTCTTTTCTGAATAATGTGCTATTCTATAACTATCTATATATATATAATAAATTTACTACAGAGTTTTTGGTTGAGGCGATATGGCTGTCGATCAGAATGAGTTGGATGGGTTTTCTTTGGAACAGCTGGCAAGAAGTTATTATGTTCCCGCAGAAATTATTAAATTGAAATTAAAGGGTATACTAAGTATAAAAATTCTCAATAACATGTAACATCTTATTGGGAATTCTTATACTTGTTACATAAAGTCTTAGTCTAATGCTATTGTTTTTTATTTAAATGTATATTTAAATAATCCTTTATATTTTCTCTAATCAATATAAGATCACTTAATTTTGATACATCTATAAACTTTTCATCTCTGTCCTTTATCCATCTATATAATTTCAGTTCACTTTTATTATCCCATGTTTCTGTGTTTCTACATTTTTTTAATAATTCATTAATATTACTAATTACTAAAGCTCTATAATTTTGCAATTCATTTTTAGTAAATTTAATCTTATCATTAAACACATTTTTTAGATTCTCTATATACTGTTTTTCGCATTCTATGTATTTTACATCATAATCATTCTCGTCTATTTTATCTGCAATAGCATTTAACTCATCAATAGCAGTTCTATCAATATCATTTTGATTTATGTATTCATATCCATAATTTATATATTTCATTAACCTTTCTAATGTATTAATACATTTTGTATTTGGGAAATCCTTTTGTAATATAGGATGCAACTCGTAAAATCCATTACTTCCCTTTTTATCTTTTGAAAAATCTTTAATGTCATTGGAACAAATTATTAATTCCATTTCTTCCTTATTATCGAGTAAATTTAAGTAGCTAATTAGAGATTCAATATTATAAGAATCTTGACTACTATTTTCACATGGTCTAACTAAATCCCCAGAGATCTTCCTTTTCTCTCCTTTACACATTATTTCAGGTGTAAACTCTATATATTGAACTTCTTTTGAAATTAAATACTCAGATAAAGCAATATAGTTTTTATTCCACATTATCTCTTTAGTTTTTCTTTCCTCAACAATTACACTATTTATTTTCTTTTCTATGTCCCTAACTTCTGACCATAATGATTTAGAATATTCTTTTATACTACTTTCTAACTTATTTAATTCGTTTTCAAAATTGTGTTTTGCTGTTTTATTTTGCTTTGCTAACTCCAATGTAACTATTTCTGGTACTAATAAATTGACAACTTTTTCTTTAACTAATGTCATTAATTCCTCAAATAAGTTTCTTTCCTCTGGATTAGTTAATAATTTAATATAAACATTAGTGTCTATGAATATATTTATCATATAAAAGTTCCCTCATTTCTCTTTTTGAATAGCATCTTAATCATGTAATATAACATCACTAATATATTCTTATTATAGTACTTTTATCCAAAATAATAAAAATACCACTAATTCATTTCTAATTAATGAAGTACCTATATCAATCTTCTACATTAAGAAACCTTTAAGAATTGTAACTCCATGGATTTTATCAATTATTGATTTGTCACACTTTTTAAAAAAATAATCCCAACACTCTTTATCATACAAAAGAATATGAACAAGATCTAGTTCGAAACTAAAGTCTCCTGGCATTCTCCATTCTCGCTCATGAGTCCAATCAATTATATTGGGATCAAAAGGTTGAATATGAAAATTCACTATCCTCCAATGTTGATCAACGGGTAATATTTTTTTAGCTTTTTCCTTTTCTTCATACATTACAGGTCGTCCACCTTTTGAGAAAACATAAAACTTAGAAAATGTCAATCCAACTCCACAATACCTAATTTTTGTATCTTTTTCATCTTTTCTTCTTTGCTTTTCATGTTCTACATTTTGAATCATTCCATAAAATGGTACATCTTGAAAGCATACGGCTGGAGTTTTACCAATTATAAAACCTTTCGAAGTGCTTCCTTTAATCTTCTGATCATTTAAAATTTTAATAAGATTATCAACCGCCAACATGTTTATATCATTCTCGCTCAAATCTCCTATATCTTCTTGTAATGGTTTTGTTAAATGTGTTACCATAGTAGTTATATCATTTCTGTTTATTACGCGATTTTGCAAAGCTTCATGATCATACATACTTTATCCCCCAAACCATTATTAATATAATTTTATACATTTCTATTAGGCTATTTAATTGCTAACAAATTCATTCATAAATAATGTGTTATTTCCATTAATTAAATTTTTTAGTTAATTTCAAATATTATCTTTACTCATTTTCCGAATTATAACCTCATTGCTTTAATTAAATTATTAGTTTAATTTATAAAATGAATCTACTCATTTATTTTTATTGTAACATATTTTGCTAACACAATTACAATAAATAACAAAAAACATCACAAATTCTTTTCAAAATATTGCTATTTAACACAAACATATATTCGCACACATAATAATTCGTGATATAATATTCTCAATAAATCTTAACCCAAATATTAAATTAACTCACTATCTATATTTAAGAATTTATCTATTTCCGTAATAATAGGATAGCTATATATAGGTATTTTAACTTAATTACTATAAACTCTAGAAAGGATTGATCCAAATTGAAAGCAGCAATCTATTCCCGTAAAAGTAAATTTACTGAAAAAGGAGACTCTATAGAAAATCAAATCCAAATGTGTATACAATATGCTAAAAATCTAAGCATAGATGATTACGAAATTTATGAGGATGAAGGCTTTTCCGGCGGTAATACAAATAGACCTAAATTTCAAAAACTTATGAGAGACATAAAATCTAAGAAATTTACTCATCTTATTTGTTATAGACTTGATAGAATATCTAGAAATGTTGCTGATTTCGCAAGTACTATAGAAATATTAAATAAGTATGATACTGCATTTATTTCAATTAGAGAGCAATTTGATACTTCTTCTGCTATGGGCAGAGCTATGATGAATATTTCTGCCACTTTTGCTCAGCTTGAAAGAGAGACAATTGCAGAACGTATAAAAGATAATTTAAGAGAATTATCTAAGACTGGAAGATGGCTTGGTGGCCCTCCCCCACTTGGTTATAAATCTATTGAAGTTGAGAATAACCATTCTAATGGAAAAAATAGAAAAAAGCATATTCTTGAAATTAATCCTGATGAAAGTGAAATTCCTAAACTTATTTATGAATTATTCATGAAATATAAAAGTTATCAAAAAGTAAGCAGATTATTAGAAGATCAAGGACTTTATAGTAGAAAGGGTTCTATTTTCTCAAGAAACTTAGTTAAACAGACCATTGATAATCCTACATATTCAATTGCAGATAAAAATATATTAGATTATTTAAAAAAGCATGGTGCTGAAGTATTCGGATATGAAAAAATAGATGGCATTAATGGTGTTATGGCTTATAATAGACGAACAGAAAAAGGAAGCTTTGCTCCTATAGAAAATTGGATTATATCTGTAGGTGAACATCCTGGAATAATTCCTAGCGATACCTGGATTAAATGTCAGCTCATTGCTGATGAGATAAGAGACACTAACGCTTCTAACAGAAAAGGTACAAGCCAGCAAGCTTTATTATCTGGTTTAGTTGTATGTAAAGAATGTGAATCTTCTATGGCACCAAGGCAAAATTTAAGTAGTAAATATGCTTACAGATACTATTCCTGTAACTCAAGAAATTCAAATGCAAATAGGTGTAGCAATGATGCGCTTAATGCATATGATGCTGAAGATTTTGTTGTCACAACATTAAAATCATTAACCCATGAGGATATAATCAAAAATTATGAAGAACTAAAAAAGAAAAATGTAGTTAAGATCAGTAATAAAACACAAATCTCTAACTATACAAAAGAAATTGAAAGTAATAAAAAGTCTATTAGTAATTTAGTAATGAAAATGGTATACCTTGATAATGATCCTGAATTACTTGGACCATTTAAGACTGAAATAAAAAAGCTTACTGATAGAAATAATGAACTTACTTCATTAATAAATGATTTATCCTTAGCTAATGATCAAATTGCTAGTACTTATGAATCTTTAGATGAAATATTAAACACCTTAGATAATTTTCAAAAGTTCTATGACTTTACTGAAGAGTTTGAGGATAGAAAAAGATTAATTCGAAGTCTTGTTAAATATGTTATCTGGGATAGTAAAACAAGAATATTAGATATTATATTAGTTGGTTCGGACAAAGAACGTCCAAGACAGGTTCTTTTACCTTTAAGCAATAGTAGCAGAAGAAATGGCGCATGTTGAGATTATTGCAACAATGGTGTACCAACTTATGGAAAATGCAACAGTTGAAGAACTTAAGAAAGCAGGTCTTGGAGGGTCTTATGCTGATCATAGAAAAGCATTATTTTATGTAGATGCAACCGGCAATCCATGGACTGCAACTTATATCCAAGCAAAAGGAGATGTAATTGCAGATTTACATGAAGATTTAGCTGCTGAACAAAAAGCTAGAGCAACTTATGAAAATTTAATACACTTAACTGATGAACCACAAATTAAAGAAATACTATCATTCCTAAGGGAAAGAGAAGTTGTCCATTTCCAAAGATTCGGAGAATGCTTGGAACATGTTCAAGATATTATGTGCGCAAAAAAATAATAAATTCTAATTTATATAAATGTTTATATAAATTAAAGACTGCCTTAAAATTAGATAATTTTAAGGCAGCCCCTTATATTTTCTTTGAAATTCTTTTTCAAAGCTGTTTTTCTTACTTATGTTTCTAGTGCATTCATAATTTTATTAAAATATAGTTCTAGCTAAGTTGCTTCTCTAACTGCTCTAAATCTCTTATAACCATGTTTATAACTTCAATCTTTGATTTAGCATATTCATTTTTAGGCAACCATTTTAACCCACTTTCTAAACATTCCTTTGTACTCTTATATTCTTGTAATAGTTGTGCTACATTCTCAATCATACCCTAAACACTTTCCTCTCTTTTTCTCTTTTATTATGTGATTTTATTTTTTTAGGTATTAATTCAAGTTCTAATTTTTATTATTACCTCCTTCCTAAATATTATACGAATTTTTTACCTATAAATTATTATATATATATATTATACCATATATGCATTAATATTTGACAATTTTAATAATGTTAATTTATTTTTAAATATTAGTTATTAAGTAAAGAGGGTTAATACAGAAAATTAGAAAATTTAAATTCGCTTATCTTTAAGTTCATTAAATTTTCCCATTCAATTTAAAATTAATATTTTCAAAATAATATTCTCCATTATCAACCTTATATAGTTCCCAAAACATCTTATGCTTTTTAGATTCATTGTTAAATTCTTCTTGAAGATTTTTGTTGTTTTTCTTTATATTATTTATGATTGTATTTATATTTATTCTCTTCCAATTATTATAATCAAATTCCATTTCAGAAAGGATTTTAGAAGTTGTTGAAATTTCAATACTCGGTCCATTTAAATCTCTTTCTAAATTTCTTAAAGTATAAGAGTTTTGACCTGGATCTAATATTATAAAGTAACCATAGTCAAATATACTCCTAATTAGTCTACCATATATTTGTTTTGTTTTAATGCACACTTGAGGATAATTTACATCCTGATATGCTTTATTTTGATATGTTGTTATAGCTCTTAAAATTGGAAATTCTGGACTGTAGTTTGGGATTTTATCAAGCATTACACAGCTTAATGCATCACCAGGCACATCTATTCCTTCAAAAAAGCCTTTACTTCCTAATATAATGACCTGCCTATTCTTATCATTTAACGCTGCAACTGATTTTTTACTAACATGAACTTCAATTTTTGATCCTCTAATAAGTAATTCTAATTCTTCATTTACAGCATTTCTTCTTGCATTATTATTAAATAAAACAAGAATATGACCATTAATTTTTTGAGCTGCATTAAATATAAACTTAGAGACATTTTTTATATATGATGGTTCATCGTACCTTCCAACATCATTTAAAGCAAAAATCTTTGTTCTTTTCTTTAAATCAAAAGTTGGAGGTATTACAAATTCATTTGCTTTTTCTTGCCCTAAGTGTTTTTTTATTTTATTGAAGGAATTTTCAATTCTAAAAGTTGCTGATAAAAATGTTGTACTCTTAACATCTTTTAGCATATGCTCATTAACTAATTCTCCTACATTTAATGGAACATTTTTAAAATAAAAATCTTTATATTCTGAATCTATTTCTAATACCTTAGCATAAAATACTGAGCTTTCTAAAAATTTATCTAAAACATCAAAATTAGTCTTGAGCTTTGCTATATAATCAGATAGATTTTTATGATCACTATCACCATTGATCTCATCATCTAATGTAATATTTGAAACATAATCATTTAATATTTTGTATAAAGGATATATGCTCTCTTTTAACATCGATATTTCTGATCCAATTGCTTTAGTTGCTCCTCTTAAATCATCTCTTGGAATAAAAAACTCTGTGGTAAAATTATATTCACCGCTAACGAGTCTCATACTTCTAAAATCATTTAAAAGTATATTTATATTTACAATGATATCATTAACTAAATAAACAAGTTTTTCTTTTTCTATTGTTTCCCTATATCCAAAGCTAGCATTTAAGCTTAATAGCATAGCCAAAATGCTCGGGTGGCCTTTTTCTATCATTTCTAATAATTCTATTAATTTAGCCGAAGAGAATTCTTCCGAAAAAAAGTCATAACACTTTTCCATTAAATTATGACCTTCGTCAATAATTAAATGGTTGATCTTCTTTTTTTCGGTATATGGCCAGCATGCTAAAAGAGAATGATTTATTACTGTTATATTTTCTTCAGGCAGCTCATTATATCTTTTTCTTAAATAACAAGGGCGTGTGCACTTTTCCAAATTACATTGTTCACTATCACAATTTATCTCATTTATATATTTATCCATCTCAAAATGTTTTTGGATTGAATAATTAATGCTTTCTATATCTCCATAATTTCCATTTTCACAAAGCCGCCTTAGGAAAAGTAAAGATAAATTACTCTTTTCACCAATTTCCAAGCTTTCACATTTATTAATTCTCTCTATACAAAGATAATTTCCTTTGCCTTTCATGGCTCCATAATTTAACTTATCATTTAACATAAGCTTCTTAAGTATAGTTGGGATATCTCTTTCAATAAGTTGATTTTGCAGCTCTTTTGTATTTGTAGATATAATAAAACTTGCATCATCTTTTCTATTTTTCTGTTTATTTAAATAAGTTTCTATGGCTGCTATAATTACATAGGCAAAAGTTTTACCACTTCCTGTTGGGGCTTCTATGAAAATTCTTTCGCACTTCTCAAAGTTTTCTCTGATTTTCTTAGAAAACTCTTTTTGATCTTTTCTATATTGATACCCAAAATCTCCACCGTTATTCCAAATTTCTTCAACTTCAAGCAAGTTTTCAAATTTTGAATAATCAATGTGCAATTTTTTTAAGTTGCTTTCACTTATCTTATTTTCCTCATAATTGACATAGGGATAATTTTCAATGCTAAGAAATGGTGGTTTTAATAAATATTTTGTCCAAGGCCAATTTTTTAAATATGCATAATCTTTTAATATTGTATTATATAAAGATACATTTTTCTTAGAAATACGCCTTTCCTCTCTGTCCCATTGTCTTAAAAGCAGAGAATTTACTACTTTCAAAGTATCTATTGAATCCGATAATCCTCTATGTAATTCAGTTTTATTTATATTTGTTAAATCTCTAGCTAAGGCATCTAAATTATATTCCTTTCTCCAAGGTTCTAGTATTGCAGCAAATTCCATAGTATCTATTATTTCATTTTTAATTTCTGGAATATGAAAAGCAAGAAATTTTCTTTCAAAGTTCGCATTATGGCATATCAAAGGTAAATCTTCTAAAAACTCCATAACTTCTGTCTTTATAGAATTTAAAGTTCTTGCACTCATTAATTCTCTTTCATTTAACCCACTGCAAAGACTATAAATACTAATAGGAACCCTTCCTCTAGGTCTTATTAAAGTTTCATAAGTAGTTATACTGCCATCTTTAATTTTAACTGCCCCAATTTCTATGATTTCTGAACTATTTTCATCAAGTCCAGTTGTTTCAATGTCTAAATATATTACATTATCCAAAATACTATTTAATTCTTCCAGCATATTTTCTCCTACTTTTCACTTTAAATCCTTTTGTACTTTTTCTAAAATCAATTATATCATAATTTAAAGGATCGAACATGATTTTAACTACTACCTTTTAATATAGCTGAAAAAACGTCCTCTGCTAGTCTTAGTCCACCATTATAACCTGCATAACTTTTATCCATTATTAATTGTTCAGAGACTGGCGTGCTAATTCCAAGATAAAAACCATTTAAATCCTTTGAAATCTCTTCATCTAAACTGCTGCCTAGAATAAATGGTTTCAACCCTTGGAGATCTTTTTTTATTTCCTATTTTATAACACTATAATTATCAACCACAATCAATTTTTAGGTGGTTCACCAGCAAGCATAAGATTTGCTTCTTCCTCAGATAGATCATAATTCATAAATGTCTTAAAAAAATATCTAGTCTCTTTTACCATATCTATATTAGTAAATTTATCTGGATTGATTAATTTTGCCATCCATTGTATCTGCAATGCTTCTTCAGCAGAATATCTATCCCAAGAAAAAGCTCCATCAGGATTTATAACAACTTTCCCATTCTTCACAGCATTTAAATTATTCCAGATTGGATCATTAGTTATTTTGCTACTATCTGTTTCACTTACTGCAGCACTATTTTTTATTCCATTTCCAGTTAATACTCTTCCCATAAGTATCATATCTGGATTCCATTGAAATACTTGTTCTAACGAGGTTGCTTTACTCTTCCCAGTAATATCAGCAACATTTATTCCTCCAGCAAGTTCTATTCCTGATGTAATTATTGCATCTTTACCATCCACAGTTAATGGTGAAAAGCTAGCAAGATGCAATATCTTAGGCTTCTGCTCAGTAGGAATTTGAGAAGTCACATTACTTATCATCTTCATTTTTTCATCTAGGTATGAAATATACTTTTCAGCATTTTCCTTAGCGTTCCCACCAACTATAGTTCCTGTTAATCTAACACATTCTTTTAAACTTTCAAAGTCTGTAAAATTTACTTGGACGACAGGTATTCCCAAATCGGTTATCTGTTTTGCAAGCTTGTTGTTTAAAGACATAAATACGATATCAGGCTTAGTTTTTATAAGCTCTTCTACATTAACTTCGCTTGCATCAATACTAAAAGTTGTAACTGCATTTTTAAGACTTGGATTAGCTTTATATAGCCATGGTCTTACCTCCGGAGTTAAAGTTGTAGCTACTATTTTATCTGCCGCCCCTATGGTGGCTAATATTTCATTATGAGCACCCCACGCATCAGCAATTCTATTAATTTTAGCTGGAATTTTAACTTGTGTTCCACTACTATCAGTTATTACAACAGTATTTTGTTCATTGGTTGCTGTCATCTTTGATTCATCATCTGTTATTTTATTTGAATCTTTGGCATTGCCGCATCCTCCTAATATTAGAATAATTATTGTTATACATAATGAAATACCTATAAATATTTTATTTTTCATATTAATGATCACATCCTAATTTGTTAATAATTTAATAAGGTATTAAATATTAAAGAAATTTTCTTTATACTTAATACCCGACAGTGAGTTTATATATTTAATTAAATATTTCCTTTGAGTTATTTCTTCCATAAAACGCATTTAATATATAAAGAAATTCATGCAGATCACAATTTCCTGCTCTTTCTCCTATTCCATCTAGTGTACAATCTACATATTTTGCGCCGCTTTTTACTGCTTCAAGAGAAATTGTAGTCGCCATTCCAAAATCATTATGAGCATGTATCTCGATTTCTATTTCAGTATTGTTCACTAATGTTTTAACAACATCTTCAACCATAGATGGTATTAAAATTCCAACAGTATCCGCATATCTAATTCTATCTACCCCAAAACCTTTAACTAAATCACATAATTTTATAAGGTAATTTACTCCAGCCCTTGAAGCATCTTCAAATCCAACGGTAACATTATACCCTCTATCTCTTGCAAGAAATATACATTCCTTAAGATTATCTTCAACCCATTTTTTATCTTTTCCTAAATTAGAGTATATTTGAATATCAGAAGTCGGAACACTAATATGAATTATATCCGGATTACATTCAAACGAATCTATTATATCTCTTTTATTCATTCTATTCCAAGTTGAAATTAATGAATTTTTTCTATTAGATAAAATTCTTTTAATACACTCTTTTTCTAAATCTCCCATTACTGGTATTCCAGCTTCAATTTGATATATATTGCTTTGATCCATGAATTTCGCTATTTCAACTTTTTCATCAATTGAAAATGCTCTACCTGGACTTTGCTCTCCATCTCTTAATGTTGTATCAACAATGCGAGCCCTTTGAAAAAAATTATTCTCTTTATTCATATTCATTCACCTCATTCTATTTTGAAAGTATGTTATTTAATTAGTAAAATCAGCATAAATTGCTGCATTTCATATATATTTCTTTTATTTCTTTATCCTCTAATCCTCTTTTCTTTTGAGTACTCATTTTTCTAACTTCTTCTAACATTTTGCTTAAATTGTTACATGCGTACTCAATGTGCAATTCTTTTAATTTTATTTCTAATGAACTAATACCTGAATGTTTCCCAATTATTATTTTGCGTTCTCTTCCAATTTTACTTGGATCATAAGGTTCATATGTGCTTGGATTTTTAGCTATTCCATTTACATGAATACCTGATTCAACATTAAAAATATCTTTTCCTATAAAAGGCATATTAGGCTTAATTTCATGCTCTGTTACTTCTTCAAATAGTTTTAGTACTTCCGGAAATAGCACATAATCTCCACGAATATCTATTTTTTCTAAAAACTTAATTGATCCTAAGATTCCTTCTAGGGGAGTAAATCCTCCTATTCCAGAAAAAGTTGTAACTATTTTTTCACCTCCAGCTCTAAACCATTCTAAACTCATTGCTGTAGAAGCTCCGTATTTATTCTTGATGCATATTTCCAAATTCCCGCCAAAACTTTCCTTTATATTTTTAAAAATCTCTTTATAGTCATAAAAAATAATATCATCTAATCCAACAATTCTAATATTCTTATACTTTAAAGTTAATTCTTTTGATATATTATTACATACATTATAATCTGAAATAATTTCTTCTGTTTCATTAGATAGTCTTATTTTAATTTCCTTGGGCAATGTAGGTAACTTTTCAGACAATTCCCCCGGAATTTCAATATAATCACTTCCTATTTTATATAGCAATTTAACTAATTCAAAAAGCTGGGGAATTCTTCTCAAAAGTCTCTTTCCATACATTTGGTTAAGTACAACTAATGTCTTATCAATAATTATCAATTTTCTTTCATTCATAATTCCAAACACATCCTTTTATTTTTTAATATAACAGCATAAAGGAGCCTATTTAAATATATCAAATAGGCTCCTTTGCCGACAAAAGCCTAAGAATAAATATATCCTTAGACTTCATTGCCCTTATTAAATCTCTTATTACTATATTATTAACGAAAAATATATAAATTATAACCAGTCATTTGTATAAAGACATATCTTAATATAATATTCACTAGAAATAATTTTCTACAAAAACTTAATAACCATATATTTTTTCAAGTCTTTTCTTTTCATTAAACTCGTAAAATATTTTCAACTTCTACTCCTTTTATAATTGATTCTGCAGCTTTTAAAACAGCACCTTCAACTTCCTCACAAGTCATAAAAACCTCTATGCCTTTACTTTTAAATTTATTTGTAGGACTACTTCCTATTCTTAATGATATAATTCCATTGCAATCCTCTAATACATTCATTGTTCTTTTAAACTTATCTACTTCATCATCGTAGCCTTCTTTACCATTACAATACTGATCTACGTCTCTTTTTTCTACAAATATTGGATTATTATCTTTATAATCATATATATAAAATTCAGTAGCATGTCCAAAATGTAAATCTACAACCTTGCCAGTTTTTGATGCTATTGCAAATCTCAACTTTTTTTCTTCTATATTATTTGCAAATTTTAATGACTGATCTTCATCCAAAGTTCCAATTGCATCCGCTCTACATTGTTTGCAATGGTACATTTGAGATATATGTACTTCACATTTTTTTCTTAAGTCCATTACTTCTTTATCACTAGATAATGGAATTTGTTCAAAAACACTGCCCTTAACTGGTATCATTTTTATTATATTAGTTACTGTAGCACCAAGTTCTTTAACTTTCCTTGCTATATCCTCAATATGATTATCATTAATCCCTTTTAACATAACTATATTGACTTTACATACTACGCCTCTATCAGCTAAATACTTAAGTCCAGATAACTGATTATTTAATAATATCTCTGCACCAGATTCACCACTATATCGAATACCTAAGTAATCTATATATTTATAAACTTTACCTGTTATCTTAGGATCTACGCCATTAATAGTTATTGTAACATGTGTAACTCCAAGATTTATTAATTCTTCGCAATAAAACGGAAGCATTAATCCATTTGTTGAAAGACAAAATGTTACTTCTGGATCATATTCCCTTATTAAGGTAATTGTTTCTTTTACCTCTTGAAAATTAGCTAAAGCGTCTCCAGGTCCTGCTATACCAACAACAGTTAAATTAGGTATTTTCTCTTTAACAATTTTATATTTTGTATAAGCATCCTTAGGTTGTAGCACCTCAGTAGTAACACCTGGTCTGCTTTCATTTGCACAGTCATATTTTCTTAAACAATAATTACAGCTAACATTGCATTTAGGTGCAATAGGTAAATGGATCCTTGCATATTTATGTGCAGAATCACAGCTGAAACAAGGATGTTTTTTAGTTTTTTCTTCAATATTACATAAGTTATCTTTTATGTCTATTGAGTTTATTATCTCCACAACAATTCGCCTCCTTTAAATATTATTTACTTCTCGTTCATTTATTATCAGAATGTAAGTCCTATAGAAAGGCTTTTCATATCTACGGGACTTACACCATCTATACATTTTCTTCTTAGTTTATACTTAATTTTAATATTTTGCTAATATACAGATTATTTTTTTATTATTTTACACACACACTATTATAATATTTCAGTTCCTGATTCTCTGTCTCTTACTCTATAGGCTTCTTTAACTGGCAATACAAATATCTTTCCATCTCCAGGAGAACCCGTAGAATTAACAGCAATTATAGTATCTACAACTGTCTTTACTTTATCATCACTTACCATCAATGTGATTAATCTCTTAGGAATTAATCTTCCCTTTTCAGAGACACTTTCATCATAAGATGCTGGAACCTTCTTTCCTGACTCTATAAAAGTCTCAGCTATGGCTTGATCTAGTGATTTTTTCCCTCTACCAAATACTTTTATAAATGTAACTGCTGGAAATCCAGCCTCATAAAGTGCTTCCTTAGTTTGGCTTACCTTATTTAGTCGGATAATACACATTATCTCTTTCATAATTATTTTCCTCCTTGCTTTTACAAGCCTTGTCTTCCACTACTAACTGTATAAACTTCTTCAACTTCAGTTACAAAAATCTTTCCATCTCCAAATGTTCCTTTATCACCTGTTCTGGCATTATCCATAATAATCTTAATTACTTCATCCTTTGCATCATTTCCTACAGTTATCATAAGCATTTCTTTAGGAAGTTCATCATATTCAACACTTCCAACTCTTATTCCCTTTTGTTTACCTCTCCCAAATACATCCATCTTGGTAATTTGAGGATAACCAGCTTCTAATAATGCTGCTAATACCGCATTTACCTTTTCCGGTCTGATAATTGATCGAATCATGTACATAATTTAACCACTCCTATCTTTTTAATATATTACTAAAGCAATATCCCATTATTATGAAACCTGCCTTGGTACTAAAATTAATGTATCCTTAACAAAAAAGGTCTAATTCATTAAATGAATTAGACCTCATTGTCATTAATTATATTAATATATTATTAAGTTTCACCAATTACTTCCCCTAATCGAGAAACATCATATCCACCCAAACTAGATACTTCCGCTTTAAATTCTTCTGATCTAATAATATCTAAAACAGCATTAACACCAGGTAAATTTAAATCCTCTTTTTTAATAATTAAATCATATTGTTCTTTTTGAAGTGGAACAAAATCAATATCTTTAACTTGATAAGATGCTTTTTCTGAACCTAATCCAAAATCTGCTTCACCTCTTGCAATAGCACTGGCAACAGCAATATGCGCAAGGCATTCTCTTTCATAGCCTATAATACTTCTAGAAGGAATTTTCATCTCCTGTATTCGTTCATCTAATAAAACTCTTGTTCCGCTGCCTTTTTCTCTATTTATTATTGTAATATCCTTTCTCCCTAAGTCATCCCAAGACAAAATGTTTTTAGGATTTCCTTTTGCAACATAATATCCTACATTTATGTATGCTAGATTAATTAAAATACAAGGTGTACCTGGAAGCATTTTTTCAACAAAAGGAGTATTATATAATCCAGTTTTCCTATCCCACATATGTGCTGTTGCTATTGTAGCTTTACCTTTATATAGTGAGTAAAGACTATTATAACTTCCCTGATAATATCTTAAATTATGAATACCACTAATACGCATTTCTAAATGACGTGATAATATGTCTAAAATTATGTCTTGACCACAGATAATAAATTGAGATGCCATATTATAATTAGTAGTATACGAATTATTAAGGCTTCCAATTAACTGAACAGTATCTCTCTCTTTAAAATTATTTTCCTCATTATTTAATACAGTCTTTGTTTTATTTTTATACTCTTCTACATCCTTTAAATCTATACGTAATTTCTTTCCAACTTTATATGAATTAATGGAATTTTTCTTAATTAGTTCATATACAGTACTCTTGGATATCTTTAACATGTCAGCAACTTCTTGGGGTGTTAGTGGGGTATTATTCTCCATAAAATGCATCCTTCTTTCCTAATGTAATTACGATACTTTTACTATAGCAATAAATACATGCCATTTCAATAACCTAGCAATAGGCCCCATTATGATAAATCCTCCGTCATGTTGCTTTAAATTTCTCAATAACTCCTCAATATTTTATCAGTCTAAGGTTTACTTAAAACTTTCTGCCCAATCAATCTCCTTTGATCGATAAGCCCTTTCCCAATCATTCCCTATTATCTCCAACATATTAAGCATTCCATCGTATCCCATATAAGCTCTATCAACATATACATCTCGGTTTGTAGGAGAAAAATTATCAAAAGCAAGTTTAATTCCAACTTCTTCTCCTATATATTTCTCCCATGAAGAACCTATAATAGAATCTACATAAACAGATTTTAAAGCTTCTTTTATCTGATAACCATCAACACCAAAAGCAACTTTCGGATTAATACACAGTTCTTTTAATTCCTTATCTAGAATTTTACTCATTTCACTATTACTTGATCTTAAAAGTATTAATTCAGGAATCATTTCTAATTCCTTAAATAACATTCTAACAAGGCCTATTCCCATGGTTGCATCGGCTGATATTGCTATCTTACAGTTACGATATCTTGGTATAATCATAAGCGCCCTTCTTCTAAGAATGCTAATCACAGAATCTTCACCTTGTTTAATTAACTTCTCTACTCTTTTTTCAACTTTAAAATATTTGCCTAATTCCCTTAACCATCTTGCTGTATTTTCTAAACCAATAGGTAGAGGAATATCATTAAGTATTAATGGAACATTAAATTCTTCCTCCATCTTTTTACAGAATTTATACCCTACATCTTGGCTCAGCAAAATGTTTGCAGATGCTTTACTAGCATCTTTTAAGTCTTCTAAAGAAATATCATATGGTATTATGGTTTGAACTCTTATTCCTAAAAAATCCAATGAGCTCTTTAACCAATTTAAATCTGCCCACCACGTTGGATTTATGCTGCCCTGAGGAGCAATTATATTTACAGTATTAGCAATTTTATCTTCACTTTTTTCAATAAAATTCAATAATTCCTTAAGACCTATATCTATCCCATCATAAGCATTTCCTCTAAAACCACCTGCAAATACTGGTATTAATTTAGATTTAATTTCACTTTGAAGCGAATCACACAATCCTTTTATATCTTCACCAATAATATCTGCTGCACATGTTCCTACTACAAACATTACCTTTGTATTAAACGTATTGTCAGCATCCTTTATAAGATTAGTAAGTTTTTCTGATGCACCTAAAATAATATCTGATTCAAATAATCTCGTACATCCTACCTTTCTCTTGGTAAAATCAACTTCATGACTATCAAACGCAGATGCTACCGTAGATGAACACCCTTGAGGAGAATGTATTACAATGCTTACATCTTTTATTCCAGCTATTACACTTGAAACTCCTTCTAAAGCACATCCAATTAATGGATCTTTACTATGATTACAATTGCTAAACTTTAACTCATCATACATTTTCCTCTTCTCCTTTCTCCATACATAGTACAATCCGGAAGGTCACTTCCAAGTTTAGACGTAAGTGAATTTGAAGTTAATCCTACACTTTCTTCTGGAAATACTATTTTTTTAAACATTGCACTCCTCTCTCTAAAAGAATACTGAAGTGCTGTGTTAATACACTTCGCCACCTTCAATGCACCTTTAAAGCCAAATCTAGGTCTATTTAAGATAGCATTTAAATCAACAACAGGAATCTTAGGAAAACTTAGGGAAGAACCAAAATAAACTGTAGTTTCTGGATTTAAATCACCAATAAAACTCATTAATTCTTCTTCAGTTTGTTTCATAGATTCATATTTTCCAAAAGCCAAGGTTCCTTTAGTAATTAATATTTTAGGATCCATACCTGTCTCCAACAAATAATCTATACTAGTTTGTCTTGCATCAGTGCTCCAAGGGTGAAAATTATATATTATTGGATCCATTCCAAAATCTCTTTCTAACATATGTGCAATGGATAAACATTTTACAGCATCATGTCCTTCTATTATTGCTGTTTTTCCTTTTAACTTTTCCTTAGCTTCTTCAAATTCTTGTTTTATTTCTTCAAATTCTTTCTTTATTAAAGCCTCCGCTTCAGCTTCCATGTGTAAGTATTTTGCCGCACCCTTAAGCCACTTTTTTGTAGCTTCGATACCATAAGGTAGTATTGTAGAATTTAATGGTGTATTAAACTCTTTTAGCATGGTATTTCCCATAGCATAGCCAATGTCTAAACATAAAGCACAATTTACTGCTACACTTGGTGCTCTCTTTAGTTCTTCCAAGGTACAGTTACCAGCTATAATAGAATTAACCTTTGCTCCCATTTCAGTTACAAGCCTTATTAATTCTTTAACATCTGTCTGAACCTCAGTTCTCTCAGCTCCCATCTTTCCACCAACAATATTTACTGAGTGTTTTAATTCTTCTTTTAATTCTTTACTTGGAGGATCCATAAGCTTTACCATCTGTTCAAAAACTAAGTCAAATCCGCTTCTGTATTCCCCTGCAAATCCTTCACAATGTATCGCCATAATTTCTGCATTTATTTCTTTGCTCTTTTTTTCAACAATTGCATCTATATTATCTCCTATAATGCCTGTAGCACAACTTGATGCTACAAAAATCACATCAGGATGATATTTTTCATCTACTTCTGAGATTGCTCCATCTAATTCTTTATCACCGCCATAAACCACCTTTTTTTCATCCATATTAGTACTTATGACAGGTTCATATATTGATCCACTATTTCGTGAATTTGTTAATTTATAAGTTTTTTTAACTCCATAAGCACAGCCACTAGGACCGTGTGTAATAATAACAGAATTATTTATTCCACTTAATATTTTGGTTGCTGTCCAAAATTTACAAGGACGTGTATGACTACCTTGAAGACTTGTTGGAATTTTTCCTTCCTTTGCTAACCTATACAGTTCACTTAATCTTCCTTGAAAAACTACACTACTGTCATTATCTGACTTTTTACTCATAACAATCGCCCTCCTTAAATATAAATTTTAAATAAATTATTTTAATAAGGAATATGTCCTAATACCTTAATTAGGACATATTCTCTATATTATAAAATTGTGAGATTTTATCAGTTTTTATAATAGGTATATTTTTTTACCAAACATTTAATACCCATTCTCTTTCATGCTTATATTCCATATGTGAGAATAATGCATTTGCCATAGTTTCAGCTAAATATATAGCACCATTATATCCTATAACTGGATTTCTATATATTCCGGCTCTATCGAAAGTAGGGAATCCTACTCTAACCATAGGAATTTCATTATCAATAGCAACATATCTACCTTTTGAATGTCCCATGATTAAATCTACTTCTACTTCTTTATTTTTTATTCTGCTTTCTAAATCCCAAAGATCAGCATTAGTAATGATTTGCATATCAAAATCAACTTTATTCTTCAATTCTTCAATTCTTGGATCTCTAGAATATCCTTTATTATCATCACCTAATAGTAATAATACAGGTTTCATTTCACATTCTAAGCAGAATTCTGCTAATGCTAAAACTAAATCCGGATCACCATAAATAGCAACTTTTTTATCAGCAAAGAACATGTGAGCAAGGTCAGCTATTGCATCAATCGCTTTACCACGTTCTATAGCTAAAGATTCTGGTACTTTTCTATCAGTCAATTTTGTTAAATTCATTAGGAATTTATCTGTATTTTTAATTCCTATTGGCATACTATCAATTATTGCTGGAACCTTAAACTTAGTTTCTAAAGTTTTAGCTGCTTTACCACCTTCATATTTACATAAAACTACTGAAGCTTTTGCATTAGCACTGTCTTCTAAATCTTCAACAGTAGTGCTGCCATATGCAAATGAATCCTTACCTGGCATAGTTGGAGCATCAAAACTCTCTGTATCCATCAAGAAATTACCTTCTATTTGCATTTCATTAAATATATGTTTAACTTCTTTTACATCACCTGGGTTTACCCATCCAGTAAATACATTGATTTTATTATTTTTCTTGCCTTCTTTAGCTACTTTTGTTACAATATCATTGATAGCAGTATCGTAACCAGTTATTTGGCTTCCAGTATAACTTGGTGTATGGACTGGTACTAATATTACTTCACGATCAGGGAATTCCTTTTTAATTCTCTTTTCTAATTTTAGTACTAGTCCGTCAATATCATCACCTATTGTTTCAGTTGAGCATGTTGTTATAATTGGGAGAATCCTTAAATGTGGATATCTTCCTATCATAGTCATTACTGCTTCTTCAGCTTGAGCTAGTCCTCCAAATACAGCAGTACTCTCATGAACTGATGATGAAGCAATATCAAAATTCTCGTTAAAATGTTGTGCAAATAATAGTCTTACGAACATACAACATCCTTGTCCACCATGTACTAGTGGTATGCAATCTTTAATTCCTATACCAACAAATTGAGCACCCGCAGGTTGACAAGTGAATATAGGATTTATTATTCCTTTTCTTTCTTTTTCCTGTAAAGAACAAGACATACTTTCACCTCTTCTCCTAAATTAATACTTTTGTGTTTATTAATATTACTGTTAATAGTACGAAACATTAAGTTCTCCATTTAATGAATTTGTAACGGTAACATCAATTAATTTCGCCTTAACTCTGTCTATTAATTCTGTAACACCTTTTTCATTTAAGCCTTCAATAAATTTCAAGTCTCTTTTTATATCATTGACAACAATTTTAGCTTCACTATAATAATGTTTATCTGTTAAACTGTCACCTAAAGAACACTTTCCTGTTATTAGTAGTTCTTTTGCTGCATCTAAAATACCATTAATATTGTTTTCTCTATCCCAATTTCTTGAATAGAATTGCCATAAATATTTTTTTTGAATATATTTATATAATTCATTTACATTATTCTCCACAATCTTCACCTCACTCAATAAGTATTAAACTGATTCACTTATTATTGCTTTTGATTGTGCTACAATATCATCAGCAGCTAATTTCATCATTGGGCTGTTTACAGCATTATATATATCTCTTGCCATATTTACTGCACCTTCAAATCCCATGTATGGCCCATTATGATAAGCATGTCCATTAACATATGGTAAATGAACTTTCTTTATCAAATCTCCTACTCTAGGTCCAGTGAAAACAACATCTGGATGTACCATTTCTAATACGTCAAAGAATTCTAGTTCATTAGCATCATCAATATATATAGCACCTTCATGACCTCTTGAAATAACTTTTTCAAAATCTTCTTGATGACCAAATTTTGAAGACATTGCAACAACTGTCATTCCTAAATCATCTTCTAAAGCTTTAGTCCAGTGCCACAATCTTGGTCCTCCTGTCCAAATAGCAACTTTTTTACCACTAAGACGTTCCTTGTACCAATCCATTTTAGCTTTATATTTTTCCATTTCTTCTTCAATAAGAGCTTCAACCTTATCTTCAATACCGAAGAATACTCCTACTTTTCTTAAAGCTTCAGCAGTATAACTGAATCCCCAAGTATCAACATCAAGTCTTGGAATTCCATATCTCTTATTAAGCTCATTTGCTAAATATCCTGCTGATCTTGCACAGTTAACAACACTTACTTGTGCTCTATGCATTGAACGACATTCATCATATGTTGCATTTCCAGTAAAGTCAGCAATTATTTGTATTCCTAATTTCTCCATATAACCATGCAATACATAAGCATCACCTTGAATATTATAGTCACCAATTAGGTTAACTGTATATTCACTTGTTATTTCTGGTTCAACTGTTCCAACTTTTTCATTAATCCAACCAATATTAAGAACGTGGTGACCTTTGGATTGGCTAACTCCTGCAAATCCTGGACATTCAACAACAAATATATCTACATCCCCTAATTCTTTCATTACTTGTTTTGCAACAGCCTTAGGGTCATCACCAATTAATGCAGTAGCGCATGTTGTATACACAAACATTCTCTTTATATCTGGCATTTGTTTAAAAGCTTCGATCATACTAGCTTTTAATTGTTTTTCTCCACCAAATACTACATTACTTTCTTTCATGTTTGTTGACCAAACATATTTTAATTGAAAGTTATCATTGTCACTTGGATATCTTTTTGTATGCCAAGTATCATAAGCGCATCCAACAGGACCATGTATCATTTGGATTGTATCTTTTAAAACTCCACCTATAACCAGCTTAGCTCCACAGAAAGCACATCCTCTTTCTGATAATGTCCCTGGAATAGTTTCTATATTTGAAAGTGGTAAAAATTCTGTAATATCTTCTCCTGGTGCTTTTATATAACAATGCTTTTTACGTTCTGGTATAAGCTCGTCACTTTTAAATAGCGTTAATGGCATTTGCTACACCTCCTATTATTTTTTATTCAGCTATTCCGTATTTAACAACCATAGCTTCTAATTCATCCATGCTTAATGGTGTTGGAATTACAAAGTTTTCATTATTTATAATCTTTCTTGCAAGTTCACCATACTCTTTAGCTTGATTACATTCTGGATCATATTCGATTACTGTTTTCTTATTAAATTCTGCAACTTGAACTACATTGTCTCTAGGTACAAAGTGTATCATTTGAGTTCCAAGTGCATCTGCAAATTCTTTCATAAGTTCTTTTTCTCTATCAACATTACGGCTGTTACAGATTAATCCACCTAATCTAACTCCACTTTGATTTGCATATTTAAGTAATCCACGGCAAATATTATTTGCTGCATATACTGCCATCATTTCACCTGATGTTACAATATAAACTTCTTGTGCTTTACCATCTCTAATTGGCATTGCAAATCCTCCGCAAACAACGTCACCTAATACATCGTAGAATACATAATCAAGATCTGGAGTATATGCTCCTAAATCTTCCATTAAGTTAATTGCTGTTATAACTCCTCTACCAGCACATCCAACTCCTGGCTCTGGACCGCCTGATTCAACACCTTTAATTCCTAAGAATCCGTCTTTAACAACTTTTTCAACTGTTATTGCATCTTCGCCTTCTTCTCTAAGCATGTCCATTAAAGTATCTTGTGGTTTTCCTCCTAGTATCATACGAGTTGAATCTGCTTTTGGATCGCAACCGTGAATAAATACCTTTTGATTGTAGAATTTAGCCATTGCTGAAGCAGTGTTTTGTTGTGTAGTAGATTTCCCTATTCCACCTTTTCCATAGAATGCGATTTTTTTCATAATAAAAACTCCCTTCGTGTTTTAATATAGTTTAATAATTTTAATATATATTTTAATCATTATAATTAAGAAGTAATACTATTGACTAAAAATATCATTTTTCAATAATATAAATCTTATTATTTAATGATGTAAAATCTAATAATTATAAAATATATGCGCCGTTGCACTTAACTTATATGAAGTTTTAATTTTTGTATCTTAATTACACAAATTTAAATATACGTCGTTGTATAAGGAAAATTTTTCGATTTGATTAAGAACAAATACTGTATGTTATAACTACTTAAGTTACTTAACTATACATCTTTGTATAATAGAAGTATTTAGAATTATACTTTTAAGATAATGCGTTATAACTATCTGAGATTGTAATTATACGCCTTTGTATAAGAAATTTTATTTTACTAAACAAAATATGATTAATTTGTTTATTTGTATGCTGTTCTACTATATCACATTTCATCACATTTTGTTTAGTTCTGTGTGGAAATCAATAGCAATTGTGCTATTTATTTATGATCTTGTAGTTATTTTACGTTCAATTTTATAGTTTGTCAATAGTTTTTTTATTTATTTTTTCCACTTAGTTTTGTTTCATATGTTTTGGTACAATTTGATGTCGTTTAATTTGACTTTGTAGTCATTTTACGTGTATTTTTTGTTAATGTCAACATATTTTTGATTAATTTTTCCCATAATAGTCAGTTTGTTTGAAGTTAAAATTAATTATATGTAGCAAAAACTAGTTGATTTTATGCATTATACCTTCTATAATTATAACAATACATCACGTTTAGACCAATTTCATACATTGCGTCTGAGTTAATTGTATATTTATATTATTTTTAGGAGAGTGATTTATATGAATTCAATTGCAGTTTTATTAAATGATTATAGTGAGACATGCTCTTGGCTAGACACTGGAGAAATTAAGCTTTATAAAAAAGAAAATGAAGAATGGATAGAATCTAAGAGTCTGCCATATTCTATTTCAACTAATAGCAGTATCGTTAATATAAGAAAAAACCTATCAAACTTAATAGAAAAACTAGATGACTGTAAAGTATTAGTTGCAAAAGAGGTTTCCGGACAGCTATTTAGTATTTTAGAAGCATATTGCTTCAATGTTTATGAACTTAACGGAACTCCAAGTGATTTCTTAGATTCTGTATTAATTTCTGAAACCAAACTTCAGAAAGAAGAAGCCCTCTTAGCATCTCAAGCCACAAACAAATTCTTCCCTGAAAAAATAGATAAGTTCGGAAATTACACTATAGATTTAAAAAAACTATTACAAGAAGACGGAACAGTTTCATCTAAGCAAATTTTAATCCTTTTTTTAAAAGAGGAGGAATTTGAAAGTTTAGAAGTCGTTTGTGATCATGTACCTAAATGGTTTGACAGAGAATTAGCTAATATGGGCTACAACTTTCATACTATTACTCGTAAAGACGGTAATATCAGTGTATCAATTTTCCCTACGCGCAACTCAAAATAAAAAATTAATTAGATTAGGCATTTTATTTAATTATATAATGTAGAGGAGGAATAATAATGGAGACTTTTGTAACTAATTATGGAGCAATTTCAGGAATATCTAGTTATAACCTATACGAAAATGGTAACTTAAAAGATTGTACTACTAAAAAACCTAATATTTTAAAAACAAAATACGGAGATTTAATTCCTCAATACGACTATATTGATATCAGACGCAAGTATATTAAATCAATTTCATTTTATTCAGATGGAGTAATTCAACGCATATCATTAAATGAACAAACACCAATCGAAACATCTATAGGTATCATAAACTCTGAATTAATCACATTTTACCCTAATGAAAATATCAATAGAATTTTTCCTTTAAACGGACAGCTTTCTGCTTATTGGGACGAGGATCAAGAATATAACTTAAGTAAAGAAATAAACTTAACCTTTCCTTTTGGAAGTTATAATTTAAGAACAACCGGAATATATTTTTATGAAAATGGTAATGTTAAAGGCCTGTCACTTTGGCCAAATGAAAGATTAGAAATAGATACACCTCTGGGCATACAATCAGTTCGACTTGGTATTTCAATTTATGAAAACGGAAATATAAAAGCTTTCGAACCAAGCTCTCCAATTTCTATTTCAACTCCAATAGGAAATATTTCAGCTTTTGATGCAAATAATTACACATTCTTTAAGGAGATAAAATCAGTTAATTTTTCTGAAGATGGTTATATTGAATCTCTTCTTTCATCAAAGAATAAGGTTACAGTAATTGATCCCAATAAGAAAGTTTATGAATTCGAGCCAAAATCTTACGATGATCTTGGCAATGGTGATTTTTATATTTATCCGTTAAAAATAAGCTTCTTCGATACTTCAGTTTCATTTAACGATGGTATTAAGTTTGAAATCGAAGAATGCACCTTTATAGTTGAAGAGCTTCAATTAGCCGATACTCCTAAATGCACAAGTGATTGTTCAACTTGCGGGGCTGCTTGTTCACCCGGCGGCATCTCAATAGTATAAAAAACTTTAACTTATTTTAATAAATTATATTGTAATAATAAAACTTTATAGATATCTATAACTAAGAAATCTATAAAGTTTTATTTTTAGATTAATTATTAAATTTAAGTTTTCAATCCTGCATAATAATCTTTCCTGTCTCACTGATATCGTATCCACCTATTCCTAGTAATTCTAACTGAAATTCTTTTGAATTAAGAATTTCCAATACAGCTTGAATTGGCGGAGTATCCAAATCTTCTTTTTTTATTATTAAATCATACCTTTCTTTTTGTAGTGGCATGAAATCAACATTACTAACCTGCAGAGAAGCTTTTTCATTTCCAACCCCAACATCTGCATCACCTCTTGCAACAGTGCTTGCTACAGCTAAATGCGATAATTCTTCATTTCTGTAACCATTAATTAACTTAGGCGATATTCCTAGTTTCTTAAGCTTTTCATCAATTAAAACTCGAACACCACATCCCTTCTCCCGATTTATCATCAATATATCCGGACGAGTTAAATCAGTCCAAGTGTGAATGTTCTTCGGATTGCCCTTCGCTACATAAAATCCCTGCATTCTGCAGACCAAATGAACAATGGCACATGGCGCACCAGGAAGCAGCCTTGGTATATAAGAAAGATTATACTCTTCAGTATTGCCATCCCATAAATGAGATGTAGCAACAGTTACATTACCCCTATACAATTCAACTAAACCATTATAACTACCTATGTAACACCTGAGCGCTTGAACCCCTTTGGGATGACGTTCTAAATGCCTTGTTAATACATCCAGCAAAATATCCTGACCACAAATTATAAAATCTTTTTTAGAATTTGTAACCGGAATAAACTGTTTCTGATTATAATTAGAAACCATCGGCTCCTCTCTCTGATTAGTTTTTACTTGAATATTTTGCTTTATATTAGTTCTACTTTTATTTTTATATTCTTCAATATCATTTTCATCAATGCGAACTTTTCGTCCAACTCTATATGAAGGAAGCTCTCCTCTTTTAATCAATTCATAAACCGTATTTTTCGAAATATTTAGTATTTCAGCAACTTCTTGAGTAGATAGACCTGCACTTGCTTTCACTTTAAACATCCACCTTTCAATCATCTAGTAATATACTTATTATCTGACAGATTTATATGTTTTTCAAGTATTCTGTCTTAATTATCAAACTTTTCATATATTCTCCAATAAATTATTAATTTCTTATTTATAAATTTTAAATAAAGTTATTGCAATACCAAAGCATACACTTTATAATATTTTTAATACCATTTCGTAATGTTTAATACAATTTTATATAGTTATGTAGCAAATAATTTTCAATCAAAGCATATGAGATATTAATATCATATTTTTTCCATTTCTTCAAGGGGGTGTTTTGCAAATGGAATCCATAATAAAAACAGTATATTCAGATAATCTAAATATTAAAAACTTTTCAAAAATGCTTGGAGAAGAATGGAATATATCCTCTTCAATTTTTAAAGATTATATTTTAGCTAATTTAAGCATTGCTATAACCAGAAACAAGGAACTTAATAAAAACATTAATAAAATATATCAATTAGATATTATCAAATATAATAATGCTGCTATAAGCTCAACTTGTATCAAACATGTTATCATGACTCAAGGCACACTCGAACAAGAAATTAACGGAAGAAAAGCATTAGGTATTCTATTAGTCGCTGAAACAGACTATATTTTAAGAGATACTATAATTAATTTATTAAGAAAATCTTACCCTATAATTTTTAACGCTGTTAAAAAGCATGATAAAAGAGATTTAGCAAAGAGATACCTTAAAATGGATGAAATCACTAGAAAAACAGAAGCTAGACTTGACGCATCAATATATTTTTATTTTTGTCTATATCGCTCAAAAGAAATTGTTGATCAAGGTTTCGTTCTTTCAATAGTTGAAGATATGAAATATTTTGAATTTTGTGATCCAATAACAAGAATAATTGATAAAGAGCTTGAACTTCATAAAAAAGAAATACAAGAAATCAAAAATTTATTAAAAAAAGAATTTGGTAAAATAAATAATTATAAGGATATTTTAAGAAGTGACCTAGAATCAATTAATGAATTTGGTGAAATGTTAGAAAACATCTTTATTATAAATAAATTTGATATTAATTATCTTTTTTCTAATTCGGATTTTCTAAATATTGATGAAATAATACTATCCTACATAAAAAGAAACACCGGAAATATAGATATAGATGTATTGCTTCAATCATTGATTAGCGGTATTTTTATTAAATCTTTAATTAATGAGTATAAAAATTCTAGAAATTTATATTTTAATAATAGTACTGAGACATCGCTATTTGAAATAAATTCTTTAGAAAAAAAACTAAAAAAATTAGAAGAAGAAAATAATAATTTAGTAACAAACATTAATGCTCTGAAAAAAGACAATGAATCACAAAATACAATTTTAAATAATATAACAAATGATTTAAATAAGAAACATAATTTTGAAACTTCAACTCTAAAAAGCAGAATAGAAGAACTTGAAAATCAATTATTATCAGAAAAGAAATATAGAAATGAATTAAATGAAGTTAGAGAATATTTATTTAAACTAAATAATTCTTACGTACCTGAATCTACTAAAAAAACCTTAGATTATTTTATTGCAAGAAATAATATTATTATTATTGGAGGCACTAAGGATTGGAGAAGAAAATTTAGAGAAAAATATCCTACTTTACGTACTCTAAATGGATTTAACGGAAGTTTTGATCCTAATATTTTAATAAATTACGATTACGTTTTCTTCTATACAGGATATATGGATCACGCTACCTATTATAGGGCTATGAATTTTATACGCTCTCATGATATAAAATTTGGATATATCGGAAAAACAAATATGGAATTAGTCGAATATGAACTTATTGATGAGCTTGAGAAATATAATTAAATTAAAGCTTATGACTTAAATACTATAGACTAAATCAATTTTAAAATCATTATTTAATTGAAAGAAGTTGTCCAGAATTATTATAATTTGGACAACTTCTTTTATTACAGTATTTCTTTAATTAGTATTCGTGGTATTTTAGCATTAATTATTGTTGTTGAGTGTAGATATTTTTTAAATCTTCATCAGAAAGTGTATAGTTATAATTTTTAATATAAAAATCTTTAACTTCTTTGTCTATATTTATATTTGAAAATAAATCTGGATGAAGAATCTTAGCCGCCCATAGAGGTTGAAGCGCTGCTTCTGCACTTCTTACACACCATAGGTACATACTCTTCGGATTAACATAGATCTTTCCGTTTTTTACTGCATCAATATTATTCCAATCTTGGTTTGAAAGAATAGAATCTTTAGTTTTTGCATCTCTTACAATTATCACATCAGGATTCCATTTTAATATACTTTCCAGTGTTACATCTTTAAACTTCCCTTCTACTCCTGCTTGTGCAGCAACATTTACTCCTCCAGCCTCTTGTATCCAAGAATCAACTATTGTGTTCTTACCTTCTGTATTGAGTTCATTATTAGCACAATAATATACTTTAACCTTATCCTTTTCCGAAAGCGTATTTGTTTTATCTTTAATAATTTTAATGTTATTATTGTAGTAATTACTAAATTCATCTGCTTTCTTTTCTTCTTCACTGCCTAAAGTTTGTCCAACAATTTTTATTGAATCTCTCATTTTTTCTGCACTTTGAAAACTTATTGTTACAACTGGTATATTAAGTGATGCGATTTGATCTCTTAGCGCATCATTGCTTTCCCCATCCATTATAACTACATCTGGATTTGTATTAATTAATGCTTCTGAATTGAGCTTTGTATCAAAAGGCGCTGGAATATTTATTGCATTAGGATAAATTTTAACTAAGAGTGGTATTGACTTAATATTAGTTTGTGTTGCAACTATTTTATTACCAGCTCCAAGCATATAAACCATTTGAGTAATACTATTTAGCGAAAGGGCAACTTTCTTAACTTCTTTTGGCAATTCAACCTTTCTTCCTTCAATATCTATAACTGTTCTTGTTTTCAATTCACTTTCTTTACTAGAACTATCTGCCTGCTTACTACATCCTGACAAAGTAGAACTAAACATCACAACTAATAAAGAAAATATAATTAACTTTTGTGCTTTTTTTACTAACATAATTAGCACCTCCTTAAGTTTTACAATTTAATCTACATATTTACTGAGTGAAATTACCTCTAGTTGATTTAAGCAGTAAATAGAAAAAGAATGGAGCCCCAATTAACGATGTTAAAATACCTAGCGGTACTTCTTTTATTAAAATACCTCTAGCAATATCATCAACCAAAAGTAAAAATATACTTCCAATTAACATAGAAACAGGTAATAACTTTTTATAATCAGACCCTACTACAAAACGCGATATATGAGGAATTATAAGACCAATCCAGCCTATTTCTCCGCATATTGAAATAGATGATGCAGTTAATAAAGTTGAGCATATAATTATTACTATTCTTGTTTCATTTGTATCAATCCCCATGGCTTGTGCTTCTTCTTCCCCAAAGGATAGAAGATTTAATCTCCATCTCATTAAAAACAGAGGAATCATTCCAAAAACAAATGGAAATATTAATATTATTAAATCTTTGTTTCGTATAGAAGAAAGACTCCCCATTAACCAAAATGTAATAGCTGGTAATTTAGTTTCAGGATCAGCCACATATTTAGCCACCGATATAAATGATGAAAACATTGCTGAAATTACCATACCTGTTAATATTAAAATTAAAACAGTACTGTTTCCTCTACCAAGAAATTTACCAATAAAATATGTTAAAGATACTGCTGCTAACCCAATTAAAAGCGAAGATAATTGTATACCTACAATATTCCAAGATAATAAAATTGCAATGGCAGCTCCAAATCCTGATCCAGCCGAAACCCCGAGAACATCAGGTGATACCATTGGATTTTTGAACAAACCTTGATATGCAGCTCCAGATGCAGCTAAAGCTGCACCAATTAAAACTGCTGTCAATATTCTTGGGATGCGAATATTAAATAGAGCCGTTTCTATAGTAACATCCCATGTAACTTGCAAATTAAGTATTTTACCTATAAAAATTTTTATTAATTCAGGTAGTGAAACAGAATAATTTCCTATTGTAAAAGATAATAAAAACAATATAATTAGTAAAATAATAAGACTACCAATAATTATATTATCTTTAAGATCCTTATTTAGATTATTTTTAAATAATCCCTTTCTAAGTCGGAGCCTGCATACCGGTTCTATATTTATCACTCCTTTATTGTGAAATTATTTATACAAAAATAAGACTTTTATTTGTTTATTATTGCATTATTCAATAAATATTTAACTTCATCATCAGTTAAATTATAATTATAGAAAGTTTTATAGAAATTCTTTATTTCAGTATTAATATCTAGTTTTACATAATCAGGATATAGTAAATTTCCTAGCCACTCTATTCCAATTATTCTTGCAGCTGAGGGTGGTCGGTCAAAAAAATTAAATGGTAATGCTGGAATCTTATATACCTTCTTATCTTTTACCGCTTTTATATTAGCCCACTTTTGATCACTATACACATTCTTAAAGAAATCTCCCTTAACTGCTGTAGCTCCTTCTAAAATAACATCTGGATTCCAAGATAAAACTTGCTCCATAGATACACTTGCCATAGATCCAACCTTTTCTTCAGCAATATCTGCAACGTTTTTGCCTTGCACTAAATCTAAAACTTCAGTGTGTACATTACCTGAAATATCAGTTTGAAGTCCTTCTCCACCTTCAGCGTAATATACTTTTACCTTTTTATCTTCAGGTATACTTTTTACAAGAGATTTTATATTATCAATAGTTTTCCTAGAATAATCTGCAAGCTCTTTTCCACGTTGCTGCTCGCCAAGGCATTCACCTAAAAATTTATACACTTTATCTGTAGATTCTAAATCTGTTGATACTTTTACAACTGGAATTTTTAACTGTTCTTGAATGTCATCTGCTGGATAAACCTCATCTTCATCTGAACAAACAATTAAATCAGGCTTTAATTTTAGTACGCTTTCATAATCAAGCTTTTTATCAGAGGTTGTCCCAAGCACAGGTAAATTAATAAATTTATCTCCTAAATATTTTTTAGCCTCTGCCTTTGGAGTAAAACTTAATCCTACTAATTTATCAGGATCTAAAGTATACAAATCAACAGTAGTATTGTTGCTAAGAGAAACTACCTTGTTAACTTTTGTTGGTATTGTTACTTTCCTTCCTGACATATCTGTAACTTCTTTAGTTAAAGCTTCCTTATTATCAGTTGTTTTTTCTTGCGCTGCTTTACTGCATCCTGCAAAAAGAAATAAGCATGTAATTGTACAAATTATTTTCATGGCAGCACTTTTAAAGTTAATGCACATAATATCTTTTTTCATAAATAAACACTTCCTTAAATTTTATTTTATATTACACTAAGAGTAATTCTTATTATCATTTATTTTGATTTAAAATATCTTCATTCACTGTCACCAAAACCATAATGATAATAAATTTTTAAATCATGGTTTCTCAACAGCCATATCTTCATCAGTTATCTGATCTGTATAATAAAATTTATTATACAATTCCTTAGCTTCTTTATTAATATCTAAATTAACCTGATCGGGATAAAGCTTATTAGCTGTCCACATCAAATTCAATGGAGCTACAAAATGATCCATTGATGCATATTGCAAAGTTGTATAAACACGTTTATTAATAACTGCACTAATATCTTTCCATTGAGAATTTGATAAAATTTCATCTGTTGTTTTCTTTGAACCTGTTATAATAACATCTGGATTCCATTTAATAATATCTTCAATTGAAGTTGTTACGCTTTCTGTTTGTTCAAAACTATCTTTAGCAATTGGATTTGCATCATAATAATTAATACCTCCTGCACTACGTATAATTGATGCCTGAATAGTCTTAGGACCAACTGTATTTAAAGCCACCGAAGAAGTATAATAAACTTTTAACTTTTTATCATCTGGAATCTTTGAAGTTATATCAGTTATTTTATTTATTGTCTTTCCCCAATAATCTGCAAGATCATCAGCTTCCTTCTCATTTCCAACTAATTTGCCAATGAACCTTATAGATTCTTCAATATCCGAAAGGCTATTTTTTGAAATACCAATTACCGGCACTCCAAATCTTTCCTGTTCACTATCAATGCCAGGATCTCTGCTTAAAGTCAATATAATATCTGGTTTAGCAGCTATAATTTCTTCTGTATTAATATTTGTCATATAGCTTCCTGTCATTGGTAGATTTTGAATCTTTTCAATGCTAAAAGGCGGCATAAATTTTTCCGGAAAAAGTATATTAGGAGTACCTTGAGTAAACACAACAGAATTATTTACTAATCGATCAGGAGCTAATCTCCATACTATATACTCCGGATTCCCGTGAAGAACTGCAATTTTTTTCAAACTTGCCGGCTTAGAAATCTTTTTTCCATTAGCATCACTTATTGTTTGATCATCTATGTAATTTTTTTCCTTGTTCACAGTGTTAGCTGACTTTGCAGTATTACTACATGCTGTAAAAGAAAAAAAGACTGTTATAATTACTGTCAGAAATAAAAATTTTTCTTTTTTCATTAATATTCCCCCTTATGTCCTTAGATAATTGGAAATCATATTAAATTAGATAGGAGAAAATATTTAATATGATTCCTAATTAATGTGTGTAATTTATATTCATTTGAAACTATTAATCTGTTAGGATATCCATAGTTTCTATTGAAATATCATCACTTCTTTCAAGCACCTAGCTTAACAAAGGCACACAAGTACTTATTTCTTCACCATCGTTTCCTCTGGTTTTAACAATACTTACATTTACACCATAGGCTTCTCTTAGATTTTTTTCAGTTACAATTTCATCAACTGTTCCTACTTTAAATTTATTATTTCTTTGTAAAAGGGCAACCTTAGATGAACATAGAAACGCATGATCCGGCGAATGAGTTGTCATTATAATAGCTAATCCCTTTCTAGCTAATTCATTTACTTGCTGCAATAGTCTCACTTGATTACCATAGTCTAAATTTGATGTTGGTTCATCCATAATTAGAATCTTTGGTTGCTGCGTCAAGGCTCTTGCTAATAGAACCATTTGCCTTTCTCCACCACTTATCTCTGTATATATCCTGTCTTTTAAATAAGTAATACCTAAGGATTTTAAAGATTCCTCTGCAATTTCAATATCTTTTTTAGAAGGAAATGACATTGCACCGATATATGCTGCACGCCCCATAACAACAACATCTAAAACATTAAACTCAAAGGATGAATTATGAGCTTGAGGCACGTATCCAACTGCTTTTGCTAATTTTTTTCTTGGCCAATTACTTATTTCTTCACCATCTATCATTACTTTTCCGCTTTTTATTTTTAAAAACCCTAAAAGGCTTTTAAAAAGTGTTGTTTTTCCAACTCCGTTTGGTCCAAGTAAGCATAGTATTTCTCCAGATTCAATAGTTATTGAAATACCATTAACTATCTTTTTATCTTTATAACCACACACTATGTCTTTTATCTCCATTTTCATTCTTTTTCCCTCCTTTCTTTAAACAATAAATATAAGAAAAATGGCGCTCCAATTATTGAAGTTAAAATTCCTATAGGAATTTCTACACTAAATAAACAGCGAGCAATATCATCTACAATTAATAAAAACGTACCTCCAATAAGTGCTGAAGCAGGTAACAGAACTTTATAATTAGGACCAACTATTAATCTCGCAATATGAGGTATAATTAATCCAATCCAACCTATCATCCCTCCAATTGACACTGCTGAAGCTGTAAGAAGCGTAGAACAAAATATTGTTAATATTCTTATCTTACTTGTGTCTATTCCCATACCTTGTGCTTCTTCTTCACCAAAAGATAGAACATTTAATTTCCACCTAATTAAAATTAACGGAACAATACCTAATATAAACGGAAATGAAATTATTAATAAATCTTTTAAACTTACAGATGAAAGTCCACCCATTAACCAAAACGTAATAGCTGGTAATTTATCATTTGTATCTGCCAAATATTTTGTAATTGATATAAATGATGAAAATAACGTATTAACTACCATTCCGGTTAATACTAATGCTAAAATATTATTATTTGATTTCCCAACACATTTACTAATCGTAATAGTTACTATTACTGCAAGCAGTCCAAAAAGAAATGATGATATCTGAACTCCAGCAGAATTAAAAGAAAACAAAATTGCAATTGCTGCACCATACCCAGCACCTGATGATGCTCCTAATATATCCGGTGAAACCATAGGATTTTTAAATAATCCTTGATATACAACTCCTGCACTAGCTAATGCTGCACCTATAATAACTGCTACAACAATTCTTGGTATTCTTACCTTAAACAATACAGTTTCAACTGATTGAGCCCAACTTACTGTTCCACCAAAAATTTTATAACTAAGTATTTCAGAAAGCTGATTTAATGTAACCGCATACCTTCCAATAGTAAACGAAAAAAAGATTGATATTATAAGTATTGATATAAGAATTACTAAAACTGAACCTCTACCTTTTACAAGTTTAAGTAGATCTAATATTATTGATTTCTTTTCACTCCTATTTATACTTGCTTCATTAATCATTAACAATAACCTCCTTATAGTTAAAATTAGTTAAAAATAGCTATAAAAAAACATTGGGCAAAAATATTATCTAAATACTTTTACTTTTCCAACGTTCGCCTTTGAATATAATATAATTTTCAATACTGTTATAGATTAATAATAAAATTTGATATAGTTCGAAATGTCAGCTTAAAATAAAAATACATTGAATTCTTAATATTCATTTTTCTTTTCCTCCTTGACTGTTTTAATTATCTGCCCTCACCTTTTTTATAAAAAAGCACTATTTAAAAGAAAATTATCTCTTTTAAATAGTGCTCACCTTTGAGGATATAATCAATAATTATAAAACCATTTATAATTATATTAGTAGTTATTAGTTTTTGTTTGTTTTTGTTTGTTTTTATTAAGTTAATCATACATTTTATATGTCAATTTGTCAAGTATTTCTATTTAATATTCCTAAATTAATCATTAATAATTCTTTTGTTTAATTTCAAATCAATGAAAACAATATTAACAATGCAAAAATAAAGTTCAAACATTCAAAATTAATATAATAAAGAATGCAGAACTTTATCTCTTTAGCCAAGATTATAATATAATTCAACTTAAAGCTATAATAATAACTCCTATTGTTATTAAAACTATTCCGGCGATTATCTCTTTATTTACCTCTTCACCTAAAATAATTATTGAAATAATGCAAAAATTAACCATAAATAATTCATAAAAATATCTTCCTTTATATTAATTCTCAAATGATTTACTTATAACAAAAAGCAATAGAATCGTAATAGGCACATTTTCCCCTACAAGCCTCTTTACTTTTACATTCATTCTTGCAATTGTTTCTCATGATGTCATTTCGATATTCATCATATTCATTCATCCAAATATCCTGGAACCTATACTGTTTAAGATTATAACTAAACCTATCATCGTTTGCAAAGGAACACGGCTTTACATTTAAATTTTCATCTATGTATACTGAAAAAAAGCCACACTCACACGAATCTATATAATCAACATCAATGTCTGTATATTTCATTAATAATGGTACAAAACAAGCATCAAAGCCGATTCTTATATTCGCATTATTTTTATCAATCAAACTAATAAATTTATCTAGTTTGTCATCCATCTTTAAGCATTTATCCAAACCTGCTCTACCCCTAGGTTTATAAGTGAGAAAAATCACTCCATTAACATTACTTAATGACTCATCATATTTTCCCTCTAAAATATCTATTGCATCAGTAATTGATTCATTATCTAGGACAAAATGAATATTAGTCTTTATACCTTCATCAGTAAGTATTTTTATTTTATCTTTATTTATTTCCTTAGCTTTACTAACAGAAACAGCAACTGCACCGACTTTATCCTTCATTTTTGATGCAATTTCCTTATTAATATGAATCCCATTTGTAGTAAAATTAGCAACAATGCCTTTTGAAAGTGTTATATCTAATATCTCAATAAAATTAGGATGTTCAAGAGGTTCTCCCCCTCCTAAAGCTACTTGAAATACATTACCCCATTGCTCATTTTGTAAAGATGATAACACATATTCATACTCCTCTAATGACATAAATTCTCCATTATCAGAGCTATCTTTATAACAGAATTCACATCCCTTTGTGCAATGATTACTAATTGAAATATCTGCTAATTCAGGCCACGGTGCAAACAAAGGATCGTTCTTTACATTTGTTCCCCAGCGCATTGTAACCCCGGTATTTGTATCTCCAAAGAAATTATATCCATCTAAATGTCTTCTTATATTCATTTTTCTTCCCTTGGTAATGGAATTACTCCAGAATCCTTTATAACTTGTATAGAACTAAACCCCTTTAATTCAGCAGATAATCTTCCATTTACAAAGTACTCTCCATATATATAAGCCCATAAATCATCATCACTTAATGTTAAAAAATCAACATCATCAATTGATTTTTCAAATGAATCATCATATTTGCAATCTCGTTTTTTAAGCAGTGCATATCTTTTTGAGTAAACTTGTCTATCTAATAAATCTACTTTTTCACCATTATTTATCAAGTCTTCTCGAATAGCATTATATATTCTCGTTTTTTTCTCATTGTTAGTATAAAATTCAGGTTTTTTTCCTCTCATAAATTCTACAAAATCTACATTCATAGACACTATGTAGCTTACCGAACTACTATTTGTTACAAAGTCGGTTCTAATTTTCATAATAATCAACTCCTTAAAATAAATAATTGTATTAAATTAATATATATCAAAGCTCTCAAGAGCTGAGATCTTTATCCAACATTTTCTATTTTTCTATACTTTATGATAAATAGCCACATTTACAACTATTTAACTGAGGATATTTAAATTATAAAATACTATTAATTAAATAAGATGAACATCCTCTGCAGAGAAAACTAATTTGACTAATTTATTCTCTTTTATGTTATTACAAAATATACTCTCTTTAGAAATTCTTATATTCATTATCTGTTCTTTACATTGAACAATAGCATAGTAAGTGCCAATATCAGGGTATATTTTCTTAATTATCCCAGTCATAACTATCTTATTATTATCATTTGCCAAATAATCACTTTCACCAATAGTTATACATTCACCAGGTATGCAACATTTACTTACAGACTTCTTTATGTTAAATGGATATGAAAATGTAATTCCATTAGTTAGATTAATAACATCTCCGATGTCTATCTTACATGGAATAATATTATCTATTCCTACCAATCTAGCAGTTCTCTCATTTACAGGCTTTCTCATAAGAACTTCTGGTAAATCATCCTGAACAAATCTACCATCAAACATTACTACAGTCCTATGCGCAAAGTGCAAAACATCTGAAAAATTATGACTTATTAAAATTACAGCTATCCCTCTTTCTTCTGCCACTTCTTTTATTTGCCAAATAATTTCATTCCTCATTTGAGCATCTAAAGAAGCAGAAGGTTCATCCAAAAGCAGGAGTTCTGGCTCCGTTACCATAGCTCGTGCAATACAAACACGTTGCGCTTCTCCACCTGAAAGTTCACGTGAAGATCTATTGGCAAGATGCTCACATTTAAAATCCTTAAGAACCTTATTAACTTTTTCACTAATTTGACTTTTTGAGAACCCTCTAAACTGCAAGGATTTTGCTACATTATTAAAGACAGTATCCTTTAGGAGTAATATATCCTGAAAAACATAAGAACATCGTCTTCGAAGTTTAGTTTTATTACCTTTATTAACACTTTCTCCAAATAATTTCAACTCACCAGCAAAAGGGATTAATAAATTTATTACTTGAAAGAAAGTACTTTTCCCAGCTCCATTTGGTCCAACTACTGCAACAATTTCTCCAGCTTTCATTGAAAAATTTTTGATATTAAGCGCATTTTTTCTGTTTACTGTCACATTTTTCATACTTAAAATATTTTCTTCCATCACAAATTACTCCTTTCATTATGTTGAAGAAACGTTAATATAATAACTACTATATAGGTAATTAATAATAAAATAATAGCAATTGCTATAGCAATGTCATAATTCCCCTTATCAACTTCCAGTACAATTGCTGTAGTTAATATTCTAGTTTTACCTCTTACATTACCTCCGACCATCATCGATGCCCCTACTTCTGAAATTACACGACCAAATCCAGCAATAACTGCTGCCATCAATCCTAATTTTGCCTCTTTAATTAAAATTAAGCATACTTGAAAAGGTTCTGCACCAAGAGATAACAATTGAAATTTCAGTTTTGGATTAACATTTAAAATTGCTGCAAAGCTTAACCCTGTTATTATTGGCATGGCAACTAAACTTTGTGCAATAATCATAGCTGGGATTGTATACATAAGATTCATATTTCCTAAAGGTCCATACCGCCATAAAATCAAAGTTACTAATAATCCAGCAACTACTGGTGGTAATCCCATGCCAAAATTGACTAAACTACTCAGTATATTCTTTCCTCTAAAATCTTTTAATGCCATTAAAGTACCTAGAGGTATCCCTACAACTACACTTATCAATGTAGCTATACCCGAAACCTGTAAAGTAAGAAAAATAATATTCAGTATATCTTTATCGCCTTGTACTAAAAGTTTAACAGCATGAATTAGTCCATCAATAATCATATTCATAATTAAATTTCCTATAGTCCATAGTCTTTGTCGAATTTTCCTCCATCTGCAGTAAACAGATATTGTCCAACTTGTTCTTTTCCATGTTTCGCTATTAATTCTTGCCCCTTCTCTGATAATACAAAGTCTGTAAATGCCTTAGCCCCTTCTGAATTTACTCTAGAAAATTTTTCTTTATTAACTTCTGATACTGAATATAGATTTATTAATTTGGGGTCACTTTCAGATAATACTTGCAACGACAACACTTTCTTGTTAAATAAATATGTAGCTCTGTCTGTGATTGTATAAGCATTTTTTTCATTAGCTATTTTTAAAGTTTGTGACATTCCAGCTCCAGCTTCAACATACCAAGATAAACCTTTTGGTGTAACACTAGTTTGTTTCCACAAGCTCATTTCTAATTTATTAGTACCAGAATCATCAGCTCTTGATATAAATTGAGATTGAGTATTTGCAATAGTCGTAAGTGCTTGCAAAACATCTTTTGTTCCTTTTATTTTTGCCTCATCGCTTTCTGGCCCCACAATTACAAAATCATTGTGCATTGCTAATCTTCGATTAATAATATAACCTTCCTCTAATGCCTGCTTTTCTGCTGGTGGCGAATTTACAAAAATTGCATCGACTTCACCCTTTTGAGCCAAAGCTAATGCTTGTCCCGTGCCAACCGAAACTGTTTTTGTTTTATATCCAGTTTCTTCTTCGAAAGCTGGAATTATTACATCTAATAGACCTGCATCTTCTATACCGGTAGTCATACCTAATATTACCTCTTTATTTTCCTGAACCTTTGAGCTACTGTTATTTTCACTAGTAACTTTATTACTGCCGCATCCTAATACCCCTCCCCCTAAGCTAATTAATAGAACAATAGCAAATAATTTTTTCATAAGTTAATCTCCTCCTCCTTTTAAAACAAAAAAAGAACATTAGCTTTTAGCCAATGTTCCTCTTTGAACCTATTTAATTATTTATGTAATAATAATATAACACACCCAAATAAATGTCAATAAGTTTCATTGGTTTTTATCTGTTTTTGTTTGGTTTTATCATACATAGTTTGATATTGTTAATATCACAAAATTTTTATCATAACCTTACTAAGGATAAAATGCTTTTTCACTCCTCCTATAAATCTATATTCTCTGCTCAACCAAGTAGGAGGCGGACAATTATTTTGCCTACCGACCTCTCACACCACCAGTACGTACCGTTCAGAATACGGCGGCACATTAGGATTTAATGTATCATTTGATTTCTATATAACTCAAAACAAATAATAAAACTGCATCTTATTAATTTTATTTAAAAAAGATCTATATATAATTTTGGTTAAATTATATATAGATCCTACTAATCTTTAACTTTATATATTGGGATAATTTTATTAACTCTATTTTATGTTTCTCCAACAATTTCCCCTGAATCCGATAAATCGTATCCTCTTTGATCACCAAATTCCTCCCTAAAATTTTCAGATTTCAGTATATTAATAATATCATTAATAAGAAATTGAGAAATATTGTCTTTTTTTAAAACTAGATCATATCTTTCTTTTTGTATTGGAACAAAATCAAGTTCCTTGGAGTGTAAAAAAGTACGTTCTGTTCCTATTCCTAAATCAGCATTTCCTCTAGCCACTGCACTTGCAATAGCAGTTGGCGAAAAAGTCTCTTTATCATATCCATTTATTTCACTTCCACTTATTCCAAGTTGTTTCAAATGTTGATCCAGTAAAATCCTGCTTCCGCTGCCTGGCTCTCTATTGATAATCGTAATATCATCTCTGCTCAAATCTTCCCACCCTTTAATTTGTTTAGGGTTATTTTTAGTTACATAAAAACCTTGGATTCTGTAACATAAATTTATAACAACGGTTGATATTCCCGGAAGCATTCTTTTAACAAACGGAACATTATATTCACCAGTCTCACCATCCCAAATATGTGAAGCTACTGCCTGAACTTCATTTCTATATAGAGCACTTAATCCACTATAGCTGGCCTCATAAGCCCTCAAAACATTTATTCCTTTTGCATTATGCTTTAGATTTTTTGATAAAATATCTAAAATATTATCTTGCCCACAAATAATAAAATTGGTTATTGTTGATTTTTTTTCTTCAATATAATTATATCTATTATTCTGTTGTGGACTTTGTTCTATAATTGTTTCGTTTTTATTTTTTATTACTTTTTTTTCTTTAAGACTTTTGTTTTTAAGTTTATATTCTTCCACATCATCAATATCTACTCTAAGTTTATTACCAACTTTATATCCATTTAATTCTCTTCTTTTTATTAGCTCATATACTGTACACTTAGATATTTTTAGCATATCAGCAACTTCTTGTGGCGTTAAAGTTTCATTTGCCATCTTACAGTCCTCCATTCCCTCTCTTGTATATTTATGATTAAAATATACATGGTAACATAAGTTTAACATTATTTATAAAAAGTTTCTATGCTTTTAATTATTTCAATATGAATTCCTTAGGGTTCGTTATCTTATGTTTGTTAATATTAGTTTGTATAACAAATATTCGTTACATTTATTATAAATACTTTTAATTAAATATAGCAACATTTTTTATTCATTTTTTTAATTTCCATTTCATATTTTAATATCTATATCACAAATTTATCTTATACAACACAATTAACCAAACCCCATTTTATATAATTTAAGCATAAAACTTTAATAGCAATTATATAAAAAGGTGTTTGGTTTTTATTTAATATTGGAAATTACACAAATTATTAACAATATATGTAATACTTAAACTTTTAATGTTAACATAATTAATTTATCATTCTTTTTGATGATAATGCTTCAAAATATTTCCCAGAAACTTTAATAAATTCCTGCAAATTACAATTTCCTGCTCTCTCTCCAATTCCGTCTAATGTACAATCAACATATTTTGCACCATTTTTTACAGCTTCAAGGGATATAGGGATTGCCATTCCAAAATCATTATGTGCATGAATTTCTATTTCAATTCCGGTATTATTAATTAAAGTTCTAACTGCATCTTTTACTAAGGATGGCATTAATATTCCAACTGTATCTGCATATCTTACTCTTTTTACACCCATTTCTCTAACTATATCACATAGATTAATAAGATAATTAATATCAGCTCTTGATGCATCTTCAAAACCAATAGTAACATCATAACCTTTATCTCTTGCAAAGAAAACACATTCCTTTAGATTTTCATTTACCCATTTTTTGTCTCTGCCCAAATTTGAATATATTTGTATATCAGATGTAGGAACACTTATATGAATTATATCAGGCTTACAATCAAATGAATTTAATATATCGTCTTTATTCATGCGATTCCATGTAGAAACAAGAGAATTTTCTCTAATATCTAAAATCCTTCTTATGCATTCCTTTTCCAAATCACCCATTGCAGGTATTCCTGCCTCTATTTGATATATATAGCTCTCATCCATATATCTTGCAATTTCAACTTTTTCATCAATTGAAAATGCCCTTCCAGCGCTTTGCTCTCCATCTCTTAAGGTAGTATCAACAATATATATATCATTTAAATTGTTGTTTTGTAAACTCAATATATTCACCTCCAATTAATCCTATACACAACACTTGTAATATATTTCTTTAATTTCATCATTATTTAATCCCCTGCGTTTTTGAGTACTAAATCTTCTCACATTTTCTAGCATTACCTTTAGATTATTATGGTTATACTTTATATTTAATTCCTTAAGTTTTATCTCTAGAGCATTTACTCCTGAATGCTTACCTATAATAATATTTCTTTCTCTTCCTATTTCTTTTGGATCATATGGTTCATAAGTACTTGGATTCTTTGCAATTCCATTTACATGAATTCCAGATTCAACATTAAAGATATCTTCCCCTATAAACGGCATATTTCCTTGAAGTTTCTCTTCTATAATTTCTTCAAAAAGATTAAGCACTTGTGGAAATAGTTTATGATCTCCACGAATTTTGATTTTTTCCAAAAAAGAAATTGAACCTAAGATTTCTTCAAGTGGAGCATATCCACCAATTCCTGCAAATGATGTTACTACCTTTTTCCCTCCAAGTTTAATCCATTCTAATGTCATTGCAGTAGCAGAATTATAATCATTTTTAATGCACATTTCAATATTATCTCCAAAATTACTTCTTATTTGAGAAAATATTTTTTCATAATCATAAAATATCACATCATCTAATCCAACAAACCTAATGTTTCTATAGGCATTTAAGTTTAATTCTTTTTTAAAAATTTCATAAGGATCATAATTATTTTTCATTTCGATTATTTTATTGCTACATATAACAAAGTTAACACCCTCTGGTAATGGTGATAATGCCTTGTAAAGCTCTTGAGTAATTTCTATATAACCACTTCCTATTTTATATAGTAATTTTATTAATTCTTTTATTTGCGAAGCTTTAGATTTAATCTTATCACCATACAACACATTTAAAACAACAATAGTTCTATCAATAATTTCAATTCTTTTTTCCTCCATTACTCAATCACCACCATATTATAATATTCTTTATTGAAGACTTAGTTTAGTTTTAGGGCTCCATATTCATTAATATTTAGCTGCTAATAATTATATAGCATAAGTGGAATTCTGATTAAGGAGCCCAGCATTACATAAAATCACACTTCTTTTTCAAACTGCTAACTGTTACCTGTTAACTGGTTTAAGCTCTTAATATTTCCTTAACCTCTGTTCCTTTTAAAATCACTTCCGCTGCTTTTTCAACCGCTGTTTCAATAGTATCACATGTCATAAACACATCTATACCCATGTCTTTAAACTTATTCTTTGGTCCGTCACCAATTCTAAGACATAATACTCCATTACAATCAGAAACAACTTTAGATAATTTAGCAAATTTATCTTCTTCCTCTTCGCACTCTTCTTGCCCATTACAGTATTTATCTACATCTCTTTTTTCTACATATCTTACATCTCCATTTTTATATTCATAGATATAAAACTCTGAAGCGTGTCCAAAATGCATATCAACTCCTATGCCGCTTTTTGAAGCCACAGCAAACTTTAATGATTTTTCTTCGCTTTCAGCAATACTTATAGAAGGTTTGCTAAATTTTTGAGATTGATCGTCTCCAAGTAATCCAATTGCATCAGCTCTACATTGTTTGCAATGATACATTTGTTTTATATTTACTTCACATTTTTTTCTTAAGTCCATTATTTCTTTATTAGTTGTAAGAGGCATATTTTCAAATACACTACCTTTTACTGGTATCATTTGCATTATATTAGTTATTCCAGCTCCAAGCTCTTTAACTTTTTTTGTTATGTCTTCAATATGATGATCATTAATTCCCTTTAGCATTACAATATTAACTTTAACCATAATTCCTCTATCAGCTAGATATTTAAGACCTGATAGTTGATTATTTAAAAGAATTTGAGCACCTTCTTCACCAGTATAAGTAACTCCAAGATAATCTACATATTTATATACCTTTGCTGTTATTTTAGGATCTATAGCATTCATAGTTATTGTTACGTGGCTTACTCCTAAGTTTATTAATTCTTGAGCATAGAATGGCAGCATTAAACCATTAGTCGATAAACAAAATGTAACTTCCGGATCATGTTCTCTTATAAGTTCAAGAGTTTTCTTTACATTATCAAAGTTAGCTAAAGCATCTCCAGGACCTGCTATTCCAACTACTTTTAAATTATCCATTTGAGATTTTACATATTTATATTTTGCAAAAGCTTCTTCAGGAGATAATACCTCTGTTGTAACTCCAGGTCTGCTTTCATTAACACAATCAAATTTTCTCAAACAATAATTGCAGCTTATATTACACTTTGGTGCTATAGGAAGGTGCATTCTTGCGTATTTATGAGCTGAATCACAGCTAAAACAAGGATGAGTTTTTGTTTTTTCCTCTACTTCTTCTTTACTTATAACTTTTAATTCCATATTTTTTTCCTCCTTTATTACTGTGCCTTCATTTATTAATATTTCTTTATTTATTACTAATTCTTCATCTTTTACTATGGTTTCTTCTATTTTTTCTTCTTTATAAAATTCATTGTAAATATTCTCTCTAAAAGTCATTTCTGTTTTTGCTAACATTACATTTGTAATTTGATCCCCTAAATTAAGAGAACCCTCATATCCTATAGATAAAATTCTTTGTCCGCCAATTCTATCGTGAATTGGAAATGCAGCTCTAATTAGTGGAATTTTATGTTTTTCCTCTATTCTTCTGCCATCTGAACTTCCAAGCATTACATTTACATTTAAATCAAGTGCAAGTTTTTCTATAGTTTTAAAATCTGCTTCATCAATTATTACACACTTTTCAGCAAATAATTGCTTAGATAATTCATCGACTTCTTCTCTTAAGCTTGGTTCTAACTCCTTGCAGACATCTCCTGTTGCAATAATCATAGGAACTACGCCATTTTCTATTGCCATTCTTGCTGATGTATACACAAAATCAGGTTCGCCAAATATCGCTATTCTTGCTTCGGCATTATATTTATGAGAATCTATCATAGCATCTAAGTATCTGCCTCTTTGTTTTTTGTACTTTTCAGGGATAGGATTTCCAGACACTTCCGATAAAACTTTTAGAAATTTATCTGTATCTCTTAAACCTCTTGGTATATTAATTCTGTAATTCTTAACACCAAAAGCCCCTTCCAAATAACTACCAACAGAATATTCTTCCTTTATAAATGTAGTTAATTCAACTGTAGCCTTAGCTCCACCCATAAATTTAATTTCTTCAACACTTGTACCATTGCATGGAAGTCTATTATACTTTTTACTGTGTCCTCCATCTAAATTTTCTGATAGATCTGGAAGTAAAATATAATCAATGTTGAAATCTTCTAATATCTCTTTTAATTCTCTGGTATCCGCACTACTTATAGGGCCAGTCACAATATTTACCTTATCGTTCTTTGCACTATCCATTTCAACATTTTCCACTACAGATCTAAGTGCTGTAAAATATCCTCCATATTGTGTTCCACCATATCCTGGAGATTTAATTGGTATCAATTTAACCTTACTTTCAGGATGTTTTTCATAAAATATTTTTGAAAGTCTAACTATATCTTCGCCAATAGTTTCAGCTAGACAAGTAGTAGCAATTCCAATAACCTCTGGATTATATAATTTGATTAAGTTCTCTAAACCTTTAATCAAATTATTTTCCCCACCGTAAACAGTTCCTTCTTCAGTAAGTGAAGATGAAGCAATATCAACTGGCTCGTTATAATGAGTTGCCATATGTCTTCTAATATATGTACTGCATCCTTGGGATCCATGCAAAATTGTCATACAATTTTTAATTCCATATAACGCATTACAAACTCCCATTGGCATACACATTTTGCATGGATTAACAGTTAAGTTTACATAACTTTCTTTAGCTGTCTTCATTCTCTTCACTCTCCCTTACATATTTCCATACAGGACTATTAATTGATAAATTTATTTCTTTAGCAAAGTTAACTGCTCCTATAAAGCCTCCAAGAGGATGCTTTCTTTCATGATTATGATCACAAAAGGCAACTCCTAATTTATACGCAAGAGGTCTTTCTTTAACTCCGCCTACTAATATATCTACATCTTGCTCTAACATAAATTTTTCTAACTCAGCTGGATTTGCATCATCTAAAATTACTGTTCCATCATTAACTAAACTACCTATAACTTCATAATCATCTTTCTTTCCTGTTTGGGTTCCAACCATAACAGTATCAATGCCAAGCTCATTAAATTGTTTAATTAGAGAAATTGCTTTAAATCCTCCACCAACATAAATAGCAGCTTTTTTACCTTTTAAATTTTCTTTGTAAGAATTTAATATTGGTAATATTTTTTCTTCTTCCTCTTTGACTAGAGCCTTAGCTTTAGCTAATATTTGTTCATCATTAAATAAGCTTGCAATTCTAAGAAGCGAATTTTTAGTATCCTCAAGTCCAACAAAACTGATTTTAACAAAAGGTATATCCATTTCAGCTTCCATCCTTTTTGCTAAATATGTCATAGATCCTGCACATTGAACAACATTAAAACTTGCACTGCTTGCTTTAATTAAATTATCATAGCTGGCATCACCTGTAATTGACGAAATTACATTAATTCCGATTTTCTTTAAATAATCTTTTACAATCCATAGTTCTCCTGCGAGATTGAAATCACCAAGCATATTAATTCCATTTGTTTTTGGTAAAATATTTCTTGAAAATAAGTTCATAAGTGCATTACATGCCAATTTGTAACCTTTAGATTTATTTCCTGAAAACCCTGGTGACATTACTGGTATAACAGGAACATTATATTTTTGTTCAGCCATTTTACATACAGCCTTTACATCATCTCCAATAACACCAACAATACAAGTTGCATAAACAAAAATTAATTTTGGATTATGCTTTTCCATTATTCCTTCAATAGCAGCTGTTAACTTCTTTTCACCACCAAATATTACATCTTGTTCACTTAAATCTGTTGAAAAACTATTTCTATATAAATTTTCACCACTTGATAAACTTCCTCTTATATCCCAAGTATAGCTTGCACATCCAATTGGACCATGCACTATATGATAAGCATCAGTTATTGGATTTAAAACTACTCTGGCTCCACAATAAACACAAGCTCTTTGGCTAACCGATCCAGATACACTGTCTCCATCACATTTCATAGATTTTTTATTTTTACCTTCTTTAAAACATACGAAATCTTCTCTTTCTTCAAGTAATGAATTCGATAATTTCTTTTCCATAAGGTCCACACCACCTTTTTAAAATTTTCTTAATTATATGAATTGGAAATTGAGAATAAAGGATGAAAATCCATGCTTCTTTGAGAATTATCTAAAATATATTTTTTTCAACCTTGTTAAAAAAATTAATTATCATTCTTCATTCTCAATTCTCAATTTTAATGAATTGAGCAATTGCCATGATTTATACATGTTCAATTGCTCAACCATTGAAATTATTAAATTATAGTTATTTTTATACTTATCTTTTTATAAGATCTTGATTGCAGCATAGCTGCTTTTTTTATCCAAGATCTTAATTGCAGCATAGCTGTTTTTTTTATATGTGCATATCTTTTGGGGTTTATACTATTTCACACAAATCTTAGTATTACATTACTAATTCAAAATCTTCTTCCTTAGCATCTCTATCTTGTCTATCCATTAATGCACCAAGCATTAATTCTAACAATCTCATAGCGCCTTTATATCCAACATTTGGCATGTATGAATGAACATATCTATCTATTACTGGGAATCCAATTCTAACTAGTGGGATATCTTCAGCTCTTGCTATGTATTTACCATGAGTTCCACCCATTAGTAAATCCACTGGTTCATTCTTGATTAATTGATGTAATTCAAAAAGGTCAGTATCTTGTTTTGCAATACATCCTTCAACACCAAATTCTTCAAATAATGCTTTCATTTCTTTATCAAATGCTGAAGATGGTGTTCCTGTAATTACATACTTAGGAATCATCCCAAGTTCTAATAAGAATTTAGATAAAGCAATTAGCACATCTGGGTCACCATATAAAGCTACTTTCTTTCCATCATAATATGGATGAGAATCTATCATTATATCAACTAATTGTCCTCTTTCTTCTTCAATTTCATATGGAACTTCTTGTTTACTGAATTTGCTTAATTCCATAATTAATTCATCAGTAGCTCCAATACCTATTGGCATTTTTAAAGTTGTATAAGGAACTTTGTGTAATTTTTCAAGTGCAGATGCACCTGCTTCAGAAGCTAAACTTCCTAATGCTAAAGTTTTTTCGCAGTCACCTAATTCAACGATATCTTGAATCTTTGTACCACCTTTTGGATACATTTCATATTTCCCAGTCATTGGAGCATCTAAAACTCCAGTTGTATCTGGAAGCATTGTAAAATCTATACCCATAAGTTTTAATAATCTCTTCACTTCACGCATATCACCAGGATTAACAAATCCAGGAATTACGCACATTTTTCCATTCTTTACTCCTGTTGATTTAGATAAACTAGTAATAAAGCTTTTAACCATATTTGAAAATCCAGTAATATGTGATCCAACATAACTTGGAGTATTAGTATACATTACACGCTTTCCATCTGGAATTTCTATATCTTCAATAAATGCATTTAAGTCATCACCGATAGTTTCTGAAAGACAAGTAGTGTGAACAGCTATTATTTCCGGATCATATATATCAAATATATTTTTTACAGCAGCTTTAATATTACTACCTCCACCAAATACGCAAGCACCTTCACTAAATGATGAACTTGTTGCTATAGCTGGTTCCTTAAAATGTCTTGATAAAACTGTTCTATGGTATGAACAACATCCTTGAGAGCCATGGCTGTGTGGCATACATCCATGTACTCCAAGAGCTGCATACATAGCGCCTACTGGTTGACATGTTTTACTAGGATTTATAGTAATAGCTTCTCTTTTTTTAATTTCTTTTGGTGTTAAATCTAACATTATACTTCACCTCCAAATGTTCCTTCTAGTACAGATTCTGTCTTCCATGGAGCTACAGTGAATTTCCATGCTGGAGTATATAAACTCATAGTTACGTCTCTACCAAAGTTTACAGCACCATTAAATCCTGCATAAGGTCCACTATAATCATAAGAGTGTAATTGTCTAGATAATACTCCACCTTTTTGAATTCCGTACTTATCCTTAATACCTGAGAAGAACATATCAAGATTAAATTGCTTAATGAATTCTTCAGTTTCGAAGTGATTTAAATCATCAACTACAACTGAACCTGGTTTCATATCCTTCATCATACCTGGATAATATTCTAAATTTACAATTTCTTTCTTTAATTCTTCTAATTCTTCATCTGTTTTTACTGGTCTATATTTATCTACGATTTTTTCTACTTCTAAAGTTTCGATATTTTTTAAGTCTGCATCTTCAACAATTGTTGGTATTACTTCTCTTCCTTCATAATCGTCTCTATGTGCAAATTCGAATCCAGCAACTAATGTTTCAACACCTAAATCATTTAATAGCATTTGATAATGGTGAGATCTTGAGCCTCCAACATATAGACCAGCTTTTTTACCAGTCAGCTTGCTTCTATAATATTCCATACTATCCTTAATATCTGCAAGTTCTTCAGCTATAACGGCTTCTGTTCTTTCTGTAAACTCTGGATCATTGAAGAATTTCGCAATGTCTCTTAAAGTTCTAACTGTACAATCAACACCTATGAAATCCACCTTAATCCATGCAGTTCCATATTGAATTTTCATCATTTCTGCGATATAATTGATTGAACGGTGGCATTGGACTAGATTTAAATCAGCAGTGTGGGCTTTACGTAGATCATCAATACTACAGTCACCAGTCATGATAGATACTACTTCATAGCCTATTTTCTTAAGAATTCTTTCTATTTCCCAAGCGTCACCACCTATGTTATATTCACCAAGAATATTAACTGAGTGAGTCTTAGGTGTATAGTCTGTAGTTCCAATTACAGATTTAATTAATTTGTTGTTTGCAATATGGTGACCAGCTGATTGTGATACACCTTTATATCCTTCACAAGGGAATGATATACATTCAATTCCATATAATTCTTTCATTTCAGTTGCAACAGCTGGAAGGTCATCACCAATTAATCCAACTGGACATGTTGCAGCAATGAATACTGCTTTTGGATGGAAAATATCAACAATTTCAGCAATTGCTTGTTTTAATTTCTTTTCTCCACCGAACACTATATCAGTTTCACCTAAGTTTGTAGAGAAACAATATTGAATGAAGTTTCCATCACCGTTTTGTGGTATAGCCTTATTTCTTCTTGTTCCCCATGAATAATATCCACATCCTATTGGTCCATGAGTTAATAATACTATATCCTTTAATGGTCCAAGAACAACCCCTTTACAACCTGCATAACAGCATCCTCTATGAGTCATAATTCCTGGTATAGTTCTTCTATTTGCATCAATTTCTTGAGTTTCTTGTTCAAGTTCTAACATATGTTTTTTTCTATTTTTGTAGACTTTAGCACTATATTTGTCTAAAACACTATCTACTTTACTCATACACTTCACCTCCGCGTTTTATATTGCATCTTCTCCGGCTTGTCCATCTCTAACTCTATATACTTCTTCTACTGGCAATACAAATATTTTCCCATCTCCTGGTGTTCCAGTTGAATTTACTCCTAATACTACATCTACAACTGCTTTTACTTCTTCATCTTTTACTACAAGAGTAACAAGTCTCTTTGGAATTAATCTTCCTCTTTCAGATAAGTTTTCACCAAATGGTGATGGTGGTACTTCTCCAGTCTCCATATAAGCTTCGATTAAAGCCTTATCGATTGATTTTTTACCTCTTCCAAGTACTTTTCTGCAAGTAATAGATGGGAAACCAGCTTCTGCAAGTGCTTCTTTTGTTTTATTTACTTTATTCAAACGAATAATACACATAACTTCTTTCATAAAGCTATTCCTCCTAAATTAAATTTTATAACCCAGATTTTCCACTACTTACAGTGTATACTTCTTCAACTGGTGCAACAAATATTTTACCATCTCCGAAAGCACCTTTTTCCCCTGTTCTTGAACTTCTCATTATAATTTTTATTACATCTTCTTTATCTCCATCTTTTACAGCGATTAATAACATTTCTTTTGGTAATTCATCATAATGAATATCTCCAACTTTTATTCCTTTTTGTTTTCCTCTTCCGTAAACTGCCATTTTAGTTACTTCTGGAAATCCAGCATCAAGTAATTCAGAAAGAACAGTGCTAACTTTCTCAGGTCTAATTATTGCACGAATCATATACATATCTCTCTATCTCCCTTTTTATAATATATTTTGTAATTAGATATTAATTTTACATATTTAAAGTACCATAATCTTTTATAACATGTTTTTATATCTTAGATATCCATTAAACCATATTCCATTAAGATTTCTTCTAATCTTTCTTGTTTCATTGGAGTTGGGATAACAAACAATTTATTTTCATTTATGTTCTTAGCTAATGTTCTGTATTCATCAGCTTGATCAGCTTTTGGATCAAATTCTATAACTGTTTGCTTGTGTATTTCAGCTCTTTGAACCATGTTATCTCTTGGTACAAAGTGAATTAATTGGCTTCCTAATTCTTTAGCGAAAGCTGTTAAAAGATCTAATTCTCTATCAACTTTTCTACTGTTACAGATGATTCCACCTAATCTAACTCCACCAGTCTTAGCATATTTTTGGATACCTTTTGAAATGTTGTTAGCTGCATATAATGCCATCATTTCTCCAGATGCAACGATGTATATTTCTTGTGCTTTACCTTCTCTGATTGGCATTGCGAAACCACCACAAACAACGTCTCCTAATACATCGTAGAATACATAATCTAAATCGTCTGTATAAGCTCCTAGTTGTTCAAGCATTCCTATCGAAGTAATGATACCTCTACCTGCACATCCAACTCCTGGTTCTGGTCCACCTGATTCAACGCATCTGATATTTCCATATCCAGTTTTCATGATTGCATCTAATTCAATGTCGTCTCCTTCTTCTCTTAAGGTATCTAGAACTGTTTTTTGTGCTAAACCTCCAAGAACTAATCTTGTTGAATCTGCCTTAGGGTCACATCCTACGATCATTATATTCTTTCCCATTTCAGCTAAAGCTGAAGTTAAATTTTGTGTAGTAGTAGATTTACCTATACCACCTTTACCATAAATAGCTACTTGTCTCATATTGATTTCCTCCTCTATTTTAAAAAAGTATTTATATAAGTCCTTGTTGGGACGTTATAACTAATTTGGATTAATATAACTGTAAAATTGATTAAAAAAAATGAATCTATTTTATTTAACTAGCTAAAGTTATATAAATTAGACTCCTTTGTCTTTTTTGTAATAAAAAAATCTAAGAAATTTAACTTCATCTTTGAGTTAAATACTTAGACTTCATTGCCTTATTGACAGGTATTTACGTTTTATTTATTTGTTGTAATAACTATATCATATAAAATCGATTTTGTAAATACTTTTTTCAATTTTTATGATTTTTGTCATTTCTTGTACTTGTTTTAAGTTGTTTTAGTTATTGAAATTATAATATCACAAATAATTAATTTTGCAAACACTTTTTTATATTTCTATAACTTTTTTAATGATAACGATATATTTTTAACAATTCATCAATATCGTTCGTGTTCTCATGATTATTTTGAAAATTACTTATTTAAATCTCCGCTTAGGGTAAATTGCTTTTCTCCAAAATGTTTTATTTCAAAGTTATTTTCTGAAATGATATATTCATATTTATCATCAATAATAACTTTATTATCTATAAATTCTAGCTTTAAAGTAATTGTATCCAGAACTTCACTGTTAGAATACAATCTAATCTTTTTAGGAGAATGAAAAATTGTATCACCATCAGAGGTACTTACGGCTATTGTATTAGTCGAGGTAATAAGAGACTTGATACTACCATCTTCATAAAAGCTTAAAGAATTAGAATCTCCATGAATACCTACTGCATTAATATCATAAGCTTCAATTTTACCTATCGGTGTATTTATATTTAGCGGCCTGAAGGGCTCACAAGATTTAATTTTTCCACTTTCATATAAAGATACTCCAATACGTCCAGTAAAATTATAATTTTCTAAATTAATTTTAATTCTTTCTTTAGGCCATAGAGTAATACTTTGCAACTCGCCACTTTTGTAAAAATGAAGAGACATTGGTTTTCCTTCAAAAGATGCAAATTCAAAATCTATTTTATATACTTTCGCTAAATTATATTCATCATCTTCTGTCCAATATCCAGATAATTTTCCATCTAACAAAAATAATCTATTAATTTGACCTTCTTCATAAAATGATATTTTTTCAGCTTCAAAAGCGCCTAAAGATGTTTGTATTGTGGTCAATTCATTTAATGAAATACTTTTTATATTTCCGCTTTTGAATACTTTTATCGGCGGAAATTCTTTTCTCCTTTCATCAACAAAACCATATAAAGGTACCAGCTTGTACCCTAGAACATCTAATTCACTTTCTTCTTCTACGCTATATGATTCTGGTTCTCCACTTGGATAATAACCGGCTATCTTAGCATCATTTAAAATACCATATTTAGTTTTAATAGTTCCCATAATATTTCCTCCATTTCTTAATTATTATTCTTTTCTATAATGACTTTATAATCATTTCTTTTTATTTCTATAATATCTAATTTTATATTATACTTGTCCTTTCTTTCAACAATCCAAGGCGGTACATGACAGCAAAGTACTTCTATTTTCTTAACTTCTTCTTTTTCTAAATAAGGAATTATTGCATTTTTAGAAGAAATTTCTGGATTTGTGAGCTCTAATTCTTGTAAATCCACTAGGTAGTATCCATCCTTTATTTTCTTAGCCAGTTCCACTGGTTTATTTGCGTTTTCTTCTTCCTCCAATTCTTTTGCGACTATTTCATCCAGAAAATCATAAGGATTTCCTTCTAATTCCCAGATACTGAAATCCTCCATATAAAATACACTATATGGAATTCCAAAAGCTTTAGTTACAACAAGAATTTTACAATCATCCATTTCTGGGAGTATGTTTTGATATTCCTTTCTAATTTCATTAATTCCTTTCTTGCCGCTTGTCCTATTAATTAAAATAACTTTCTTGACTTTCCAGACAAACTTATCCTTTGTAAATATTTTAACATATTTTGCTTCTTCAAAGGAACTTATAATATCTTTTTCCTCAAGAAATACAGCTATTTCGTTCATAATATCACTCCTCTTTATTATTTTTATATAACAAAAAAAGACACAGTATTAGGTACTGCATCTTTGCACTTAAATTTGTTATATTTATTTTATACTATAACATTCTTTAAGTTTTAGCAAGTATTTTGCCGATATCTTTTAAATCATATCCGCCCAAACTTTCAATTTCTCTTTTAAAATCTTCACTTTGTATAGTATTTATTATTAATTTATAGATAGGATACTTTAAATCTGACTCTCTAATCACCAAATCATATCTTTCTTCCTGAAGTTGTATAAAATCAATTCCTTCTATTTGTTTTGCTACTTTTTCACTTCCTATTCCAACATCACCTTCTCCTCTTGCAATGCTTCTTGCTACAGCAGAATGAGATTGCTTTTCTATATCATAGCCTTTTATATGTTCTCTGTTTATATTATTAACTCTTAATTTTTCATCTAATAAAATTCTTATACCAGAACCTTTTTCTCTATTTATCATTGATATATTAGATTTAGTTAAATCCACCCATGTATTAATTTTATGCGGATTCCCCTTCGCTACATAAAAGCCAACATTTCTATAAGCAAGATTTATAATTAAGCAAGATATTCCAGGAAGCATTTTCCTAACAAAGGCAGTATTATATTCATTAGTATCCCCATCCCACAAGTGAGATGTTGAAATAGATATTTTATCATTATATAAATCATACAAACTTGCATAACTTCCAACGTTCGATCTGAGAATTCTTATATCACTAACTTTTTCTCTAATATTTTCTGCTAATACATCAAGAATTACATCTTGACCCGATATTATAATATCGTTTGGATTCTCTAGTTTTTTCATATTGTTTAATGACTCATTATTTAATGGTTCATTTTTTACTAAGGCAAATTTATTAGTGTTACTTTGGGTTGATTTTTGATTATTAATATAATTCTCAACATCATCTTTATCTATTCTAAGTTTTTTACCAACCTTATATCCCGGTAATTCTCCTCTTTTTACTAACTCATAAACAGTGTTTTTAGTAATCTTTAACAACTCAGCTACTTCAATTGCCGTTAGGGATTTCTCACTATCCACAGAATTTCCCTCCTTCTATATAATATCTAATTTATTCTAACATCTAGAAGTAAGGATTTCTAGCAATTAGATAATTTATTTAAGAAAAATAATTCTTGATTAAAAATAAGTATTTAATTCCAGCAATAACTTATTTATATCATTATTCTTTATAAAATCCCATCCAATCCAATTTAACTTATAATTGTTTTCACTTAAATATTTTAGATAATCATCTGGATGTGGCAATGAAGCCTTCTTACATATATTACGTACTTCTTCACTAGTAAAATAATTAACAACACTTTCTAAGTTATTTGAAATTTCACTTTGAACCAATAACGTAACAGGACTAACAATTGCACCTTCCTCTGGCCATACTATTTGAACATTCTTATTGTTTTTAAGTAGATTAGCATAAAAATATGGGACAAGACTTACTGTAGGAGAATTTTCAATTCCTTTTCCTGCATTTTTAACTATTTCCGCTGGATGCCCTCCATACCCGATAAGTTCTTTCAATTTCATAATTCCTTCAATTCCATAATCCTTATATATGGCGAGAAGCGTTGTTTCACAATACTTACCTTTTTTCCCCCTAATAGCAACTTCCTTTTTAAACGGTCCATCTAAAAGTTCTCCTAAGGATTTGGGAATATTTCTATTATTTAATTTTGTTAGATCTACTATCATAACTAAATAATTAAGTGCCATTATATAATAATTCCCATCATCATCGCTTAAATCATTTTTATTTGTACCCTCTTTCTCAACTTCTTTGAAATACTTTTCTTCTATAGCTTTAGCTCTAAAATCTTTTCTATAAAAACTATTTACACCAGCGCTTATTATTATTTTAGGCAATTCTTCTTTTTGAGGCACATGTGAAGATTCATCCATCCACATAACATCATAATTAGCATTGCCTTCTAATAGATATTTAAAATCACATTTACTCCCTAGCTCATCAATCATATCATCAAAACCAATTTCCAATGGAACTTTAACAGCACATGGCAATAATCCAAGTACATCATATTCTGATTTATCAATAATATTTTTTGTTTTACTCATACTTTAAACCCCAATCATATTGCTTTTTATCAAAATTATCTTTAATTATTATAATTTTAAGTTGTATTCTATTATTAATCAAGGCATATTTTGTCATCAAATTTTATTATTTAGAATAAAAATATTCTTCCATATCCCAATCTATGATTTTTCCATTTCTTAAGGCGTTTCTAAGCTCTAGCATTTTGCTATCAATTTGCTTCATTATTTTCAAGTTATCTCTTTCCTTAATATTAGTTGCAATTATTTTATCTATGGCACCATTCTTTATTACTATTCTCTTATCTCCAAGCAAAGCAAGTATCGGATCATGAGTTGATACAAGTACTATTTTTCCTTCATTAACTAACAGTTCTAAAGCCTTACTTCTATCAACACCTGCATTTTCTATTTCATCTATTAAAACTATTGGAGAACTACTTAAAAATGCTGTATCAGCAATCATTAAAGCTCTAGATTGTCCCCCGCTTAATGATGTTATAGGAGTATCCCCAGAAAATTTTTCACCTGCAAGTTCATTAGCACACTTAATTATCTTATCTGTTATTTTTTTTATTTCTACAACATTTCTGCTTTTAGCATGCATTCGAATAAAATTCTCAACAGATACATCCATAACAAAGTTCATATTTTGAGAAAGCTCTGCAACTAACTTATTTGAGCCTAAATTTCTACTATTTATTTTTATTATTCTGCCTGTTGGTGTATCTCCATTGGCAACACACTCAATATCCTCAAGCAACCTGCTTTTACCAGCTCCTGTTGGTCCAACTATGCAAATTATTTCTCCTATATTAATGGTTAACTCTATCTCTTCTTTATTTCCATCCTTATCATGTCCTCCAAAAATTGTTATAGAATTAATAACTGTATTTTGATCTTCAATTATATCACTATTAATATCCAATAAATAACTCATTTTATTTCTTTTACTGCTTTTTACTTCTTGAAAATCAATTTTTTTAGAGTTCCCTGTTTGATAATCTTCTCCAATTATAGTTTCTCCAAGGCAATATGAGCATAACGCTGATGGCATTGTAAATCTAAGTTTTTCTCCTTCTAGACTTTTTATGGATCTTGCAGCTTTAATTTTTGTGCTTAATTCATAAGCTCCTTGTCCTGTCAAACCATTAACATAAATAATCTGTGCTTTTGTATTAGCTTCTCTCACCATAAAAGTAAAAACTTCTCTTTCAGCTTGAGAAACAATATCTCCTTTTGTTATAACAATAATATCTGCATATTTTAACATAGGCCCTATCTTTTTAGGAGTATTAATTCCAGAAAGGCTGTCAATTACACATACGGCCAGAACCTCTTTTATATGAGGAGAACACCTATTACATAATCCGGCACTTTCACTAATAAAAATATCAAAACCCTTTTCTACTCCCAATTTAACACAATCATCAATATTACTAATATAAAAATGATCTGGACAAAGATTTCCTGATAAACCCACCATTACATCAATTCCAACTTCTTTATATAAAAGATCATCATATGTTGTAAGACAATCAAATTTTATTACTCCAATTTTTTTTTCTTCAGGTTTTAAACATTCAATTACCTTTAATATAACTGACGTTTTTCCAGAAGACGGTGGTCCTGAAAATGTAATAAACTTCAATAACCTTTCCCCCTTTCATATGTGTAATTCTATTATATAATTTCAAATTAAATAAAAAAAGAATCTCAAAGAAGTTTATACACTTTTGCATTCTCTTCTTTGAGATTCATATTAAAATCACTTTAACAAAACATAACAAAACATAACATATCTATACTTTATATATAACAATATTCATATATACTTTGTCAATAGTTTTATAATTAATTTTACTAAACTTTAACTAAATCAAAATTTACTAGTAATATTATTGCTAATCTAATAATACTAAGCATAATACACTAATTTTAACAAAAACTTGGACTTTATTTTTAATATTCTATTGTTTTTTTTGTTATTTAATGCTAATATAAAAAAAATCATTAAATAAAACATAACTAAACATTATAAAACATAACTATTGATTAAAATAATGATTGTGAGGTTTTATTTATGAAAAAGAAAATTATATTATCAAGTCTATTAGCATTGCTTTTATCTTTATTAATTATTGGATGCGGCGCTCAAAAAGATCCTGCTTCTACTCCTAAGGATAGTTCTACTAAATCTGCTGAACCTTCTGTAGAATTAAACATTTCTGCTGCAGCAAGTTTAAAAGAAGCTATGGGCGATATTCAAAATGAATATAAGAAGGTTAAGCCAAATGTTACGCTAACTGTTAATTTTGGTGCATCAGGCTCTCTTCAACAACAAATTGAACAAGGAGCACCTTGTGACATATTTATTTCAGCAGGTCAAAGCCAAATGAAAGCATTAGATGACAAATCACTAATTCTTGAAAATACTAAAAAAGATCTCGTTAAAAATGATTTAGTTTTGGTTGGTCCAAAGGATACTACACTAACAGGTCTTTCAGATTTAAATACTGATAAAGTTAGGAAGATAGCTGTTGGTGAACCCTCAAGCGTTCCAGCTGGAAAATATGCTGATGAAGTTTTCACAAAACTTGGTATTAAAGATGCTGTATCATCAAAGCTTGTTTTTGCGAAAGATGTAAAAGAAGTTCTTGCTTGGTCAACTTCTGGAAATGCTGAAGTTGGATTTGTTTATAAAAGTGATGCTTTAAGCAGTGATAGTGCTAAAATTATCGAAACAGTACCTGATGATAAACATTCACCAATAACATATCCGATAGGAATAATTAAAGCTAGCAAAAATCCAGATGATGCAAAAGCATTTGAGGAATTTTTATTTAGTGATACATGTAAGAAAATCTTTGAAAAATATGGTTACGGAATAGCTTAATTATTTTAGTAGTCACAATATTAACTATTGATTGAAATACCAATGCATAATAAATTCGACTAAATATAAAAGGATTTTAGCACTTTCCTTCTTATATTTTCCTCTACATAAAAATTTTGCATTGGTATTTTATATTTATAAATTTTCTTTAAAGGGTGATTATTATGACATTTGATTTTGCGCCATTTTGGATTTCAATAAAGACAGCCATTGTCTCAACAATTATAACCTTCTTTTTGGGTATAGCAGTATCTTATTGGATGGCAAACTATAAATCAAAAGCAAAAGGGATAATTGATGGACTTTTTAACTTACCTTTAATTTTACCACCAACTGTTGTAGGGTTCTTTTTATTATTAATTTTCGGTAAAAACGGACCAATTGGAAAGTTCCTGGAACTATTTAATACTTCTATAATCTTTAGTTGGACCGCAACTGTAATTGCTGCTATTGTAGTTTCATTTCCTATGATGTATAGAACTACACGCTCTGCTTTTGAACAGATAGATATAAATATCCTTTCTGCCGCTAGAACTCTTGGTTTAAGTGAATTTAAAATATTTTACAAAATAGCAGTTCCTTTAGCTATGCCTGGCATAATAGGTGGATTAGTTTTGTCCTTTGCAAGAGCTATTGGTGAATTTGGAGCAACCTTAATGCTCGCAGGTAATATTCCAGGTAAAACTCAAACTATGCCTCTAGCTATATTCTTTGCTGCAGAAGGTGGAGATATGCAGAAAGCAGTATTATGGGTTATTATAATAGTTTCTTTTTCATTCTTGTTGATTTTAATTCTAAATTATTACTCAGAAATTCAATTAAAACTTTTAGGAAGGAGGATGAAATAATGTCTTTATATATAGATATAGAAAATAACCTACCCTCCTTTGATTTAAAAGTCAATTTTGAACATAAAAATGGTATTTTAGGTTTCTTAGGTGCATCCGGTTCAGGAAAAAGCATGACCCTTAAATGTCTCTCAGGATTAGTAACTCCATCTAAGGGAAAAATCATCTTAAATAACTTAGTCTTATTCGATTCTGAAAAAAAAATTAATTTAAGTCCTCAAAAAAGAAAGGTTGGATACCTATTTCAAAATTACGCTTTATTCCCTAATATGAATATAATTCAAAACATAGAAATAGGTATCTCACATTTTAATTATGATAAAAAGAAATCTTTATGTAAAGAATACATAGAAAGATTAGGATTGACTGGTCTAGAAAAACATTATCCATGGCAGCTATCTGGTGGACAGCAACAAAGAGTAGCTTTAGCTAGAGCTCTTATAACTTCTCCAGATATTTTACTTTTGGACGAACCTTTTTCTGCATTAGATCAGCATTTAAGAAACAATTTAGAAAAAGAATTAACGTCTATATTAAAGGATTATAGCGGAAATGTTATTTTTGTTACTCATGATATTGCTGAAGCTTATAGAATGTGTTCAGAAATAATTGTCTATGATAAGGGAATATCCTTAGAAAAAAGAGAGAAAAATGATTTGTTCAAACGCCCCAAAAACCTATCTGAGGCAACCTTAACAGGATGCAAAAACATTTCTAAAGCAAGAAAGACAGGAGAACATACTATCTATGCAGAAAATTGGGGACATGAATATACTATAGTTGATAAAATTCCAAATGATGTTCAATATATTTGCATAAGAGCACATAATATTGAAATAGCTCAAGATAATAAGAAAGAAAACACTTTTCCTTATAAAATAGGGAAAATTATTGAAAATCCCTTTGAATTTACTGTATATATGAAAAATAGTACTAGCTCTGAAGCTACTCTAATAGAATATAAAGTAGAAAAAAAGAATATGAATTTTACTATAAACGAAACAGTATACTTAACTTTTTCAAATGAACACTTATTTTATTTTTAATAATATAATTTCTCAAAAAAAGAATGACTTAATTAATTTAAGTCATTCCTTTATTCTTCAAAAATTTAAGCCATTAACATTACTGAAGTAGCTTTAATTACAGCTGTAGCTTCTGATCCAACTGTTAATCCTAATTCTTTAACAGCATCAACAGAAATAGTAGAAGAAATAACTATATCTTTAGCAATTTCAATCTTTACTACTGCATTTACTGCTCCTTCCTTAATTTCTACAATCTTTCCTGGTAATTGATTTCTAGCGCTTAATTTCATATTATTTTCCTCCTAATACAATAATTATATTTATTATGTACAAATTAATTATACTATGTAAAAAATATTAAGTAAATCAATTTTTTATCTTTTTATACATTATATTTATATTATGGAATAATATGAAAAATATTTTTCTTATTCTCTGTAATTCATCAAAATTTGAAAAAATATTTTCATAACATAATAATATTATATCTCTATTATTTGAAATTATGAATTTTATTTCATGTTAAAAAAGATAGAATACTTAAAAAGCATCTATCTTTTCTTTAAAATTTAGTATTAACTTAAGGCTAACTAAGCTCTTGGATGTGTATGCATGTATATATAATTAATTTTATCGTTGTTTATTATTTCATAATATGTGTCCATGTATGTGAGTACCTGATTGCCGAGTAACTTTTGTACAGCTCTAACATTAGCCCCATTTTGAAGCAGATGAACTGCAAATGAATGTCTAAAAGTATTTAAATTAACATCCTTGTCTATGCCTGCTTTTCTAGAATATTCTTTTACTATCCTCCATATTCCTTGTCTTGTTAGTTTATTTCCATTTAAATTAACAAAAAGATTTGATACTCCGCATTGAGCTATCTTATATCGGATACTTAAATATTCTGCTAACGCCTTACACGCGCTTCTTCCAATAGGGATAAGCCTTTCATAATGCTTATTATCTGTACACCTTACAAAATTCAAATCTAAGTTTACATCCTCAACATTTAATGCTATGAGCTCAGAAACCTTCATTCCAGTTGCATACATTAATTCTAGTAAAGCATTATCACGAATTCCCTTAGAACAATCTTTTTCAACTATCCTAATTATTTTGTCTACTTCTTCAATGGTCAAAATTTGTGGCAATTTCCTATTATTTTTGGAACTCTTATATTCTATTTTAGGTATTTCTTTTATTAAGGTTTCACTTTTCAAGTAGGAATAGAAATTCCTAAGACTAATTACAATTCTATTTATAGATCTTTCCGATTTACCTTGATTAATAAGGTTTTGTATATACGACATAACCGTTAATTTATCACTCTTATATAAATCTATCTTCTTTTTGGTTAAAAATTTAAGATAAAGACTGACATCAGTTACGTAAGCATATATAGTATTTTCACTTTTTCCGCTCTCTAACAAATAATTCTTATAATTATTTATACTATTTATCATTACTATCTCCTATACCATTGATTATGATTAGTATTCGACAAAATTGTCAATTATCCTTCTTGAATTTAATTATCATAAGTATGCATAACTTTTCTTATAAATAGAATTTTTGAGCCACAAATTTTATTAGGGATGGTGATATATAAGTCTCTATTACTATTCCAATTATAAATAATACTATGATTACGATTAACTTATTTAATACACCATCCAAAAATGGATCTTTACTTTTTATTTGTTTAAAAAATTTCCCTTTGAATCTTTCTGTAGACATGGATAAACTAATAACACTTAATGCTATAAAGCATGGAATATATATTATATTTTGAGGAATAACAGATACTAAAGCTAGTCCAATTCCTTTCCCTTCAAAAGTAGTCACCATAAAAGAAAAAGTATACCCCAAAGTAAAACCTTTTAATAAATCTAGGATTAATATTATTGGAGCTCCAAAAAAAGTTAAACCTAATAATAATATAGGTATAATTATTAATATATTTTTCTTAATTACTTCGAATAATAGAGTTCCATAATTTATGGGTTGACTGCCAATAGAGTTCGTAAAACTTGAAAAATAACTCAAAAGATCTTTTCTATCCGATGCCCCCATGTACTTCACAGTATAAAGACCAAAAGATATTCCCAAACAAAACATTATTAGTACAATGAAAAAATAGGTTTTTTTATCCCTAAAAGTTGCATTTAGTTTACTAAGTAAAAAATTCATCTCTTATTCCTCCTTTAGTTACTCTACTTTATACTATGTTTTATATTTGAAGTTTATTCCAGCACTTAACTATAAATATGTAAAATAATTAAAGGTAAATATCCGTTATTAAGACTGCATAAATGAACTCAGATTATATAAAAACATATTATATACTGTACTTATCTGTCTAAAATACCAATTAATATTATAAATTAATAATTAAACTACTAAATTCAGATAATTTATTTAATAAAAAAATATCTTATGTATATCAATAAATAATAATATACACAAGATATGTATCTTTTAATATTACATAAAAATTTTTTAACTTTCTACTTCCCTATCATACTTCCATCCATAATCATCATTATATATCATTAGTTTAGTCATACCACCATCTATGTTTATATTTTCGCCGTTAATAAAACTATTGTCTTCATCGCATAAAAACATTGCTGCCCTTGCGATATCTTTAGGATTACCAATTCTGCCTGAAGGGTGTTGTAACATATCATTTATATTATAACTCGGAACATAATTTTCATCATAATAAGTACCCGTATCAATCCATCCTGGACTAATAGAATTAACCCGTACTTTATTCGAAAGACTTACTGATAAGGCATGGGTAAGTGCTAAGATTCCACCCTTTGCTGCTGTATAACTTTCCGTATCAGCTTGAGACATCTGTGCTCTCGTTGAACAAATATTTACAATAGCTCCATTATTATTAAAGTAATTCAAAAATAATTGCGCTAACATATACGGTGCCGTAACACCTACTTTAAAAACATAGTTAAAATCGTCATAGGAACATTTAGATAGAATTCCCTTTTTACTTAAGCACGCATTATTAATTAAATAGTCTATATGTAAATATTTCTTTATTACTGTATTAGTAAAATCATTCAATACGCTTTCCTCTGAAATATCTCCTTGAAAAAAATAAACATCTCCACCTTTAGACTTAATGTATTGTTGATTTTCTTCTCCTGCCTCTTTATTACTATCAATAAAAATGACCTTTGCTCCAGCAAATGCAAATTCCCTTGTTAAACATCTTCCAATTCCTAGTGCTCCGCCTGTAATCACACATACTTTATCATTAAAATTCATATATTAAATTTAGTGAGAGAAATTTAATTTTTGTAAATAATAAGCTCACACTAAGTGTTCACCTCCATTATTAATTATAACAGATTTTTTTACATAGGTTGTAATATTTTAAGCTTATCATAAGCTTTTTGAGTATATGGGGTTGGCACTCCAAGATCTTTTCCCATACGGCATAATTCACCACAGAATAATTCTAGTTCGAATTTTTTACCTAATACTACGTCTCTATGCATAGAGCTTATACTTTTTTTTGAAACCTTCTTTAAAATATTAATTGTAGTTTCATAAATATTATCAGGAAGATTTACTCCCTTAGTTCTTCCAACTTCCTCACACTCTCTTGCTACATTGCAGAAAGTTTCAAATTTCATTTTATCTTCTAGTATACCTTTAACTTTCACATCATAATAGGAATCTGTCACATTAAAGGCACAATTAAATACATACTTTTTCCACGCTTCAACTTCTGCATTATCATTAATTTCACATATAATTTCTGACTTATTTAAGAGACCATAAATTATTTCTAGGCTTCCCATACAAGACGGTCTCTTTTTATTAGAAGATATTATTATCTTAGTTTTTTTACTATTATATCTAATAATTCCAGTGCCCTCAACTTTAGAATTAATATACATTACCGTATCTATTATTTTCCCTTTTCCTAAATAAGAATATACTTTATTTCCAACATCTACTCCATTAATAATTGGAACAACTATTGTATGCTCACCTACCATAGGCAAAATTGCTTTAGATGCAGCCTTTAATGAATATCCTTTTACACATATAAAAACAATGTCCATTATGCCTATATCACATACATCTTCTGTCACAAGAGTTGGATATGCTACAAAACTTTCACCTAATTCACTTTTTAAAGTAATTCCATTGTTTTTTATGTCTTCTAAAGCTTTACCACTTGTTAAAACATAAACATCTTCTCTACTTTTACTAAGCATTGCACTAATATATCCACCAATAGCACCAATTCCTATTATTCCAATTTTCATACCATATCTTCCTTTCTTATTATATTGCCTTACGCTAAGGCCATCCACCTGTTACTTAATATTTTATCTTCTTTATTGGCATAATGAAAATATATATTAGTTATAAATTATATAACTTTGAGTTATGTTATTGAAATATATTTGATAATAGAATCTTATTATATTGTTTATAGATCAAAATCTTAGATATTATATTTATTATATTTATTATATTAAGTACAGTTAGAATATTAATATAATTGAACTTTTACTATAATAAGTTTAAAATAAAAATAAATTATATTTTCAAAGGAGAAAAATGTATGGCATTTAAAGAAATTCAAATTAATCAATTAAATTTTAATCCTTTTACACTAATCGGTAACGAATGGTTATTAATCACTTCTGGAACGGAAGGTAAATTTAACACTATGACTGCTAGCTGGGGAGGATTAGGTGTTTTCTGGGGAAAGAATTCAGCTACAATTTATATAAGACCTGGACGCTATACTAAACAATTTGTGGATTCTAATGATACATTTACATTATCATTTTTTAAAGAAGATTATAGAAAATCTTTAAATATTTGCGGAAGCCTTTCTGGTAGAAATGTGGATAAGGTAAAAGAAGCAAATTTATCTCCTGTTTTCGATAATGATACTACTTATTTTAACGAAGCAAAAATGGTAATTGTATGCAAGAAAATGTATCATACAGAAATTATTCCAGAAAACTTTGATAATCCAGAATTTGACGAAAAAATTTACCCTCAAAAAGATTATCACACTATTTATATAGGTGAAATATTAAAAATACTAATTAACGAGTAATACTTTTAAAGCTTATCTTAAAATAAACATTTATTTTAAGATAAGCTCTTTTATTTGCATTTTAAAATTATATAAATTTAAATCATAGAAAAACAAAAAGGTAGTCATATAAACTACCTTTTATCTTACCTCGCAACGTCCTACTCTGCCACACAGTCTCCCATGCAGTACCATCGGC
>NZ_AUUU01000065.1 GCF_002760435.1 Clostridium sp. LS | reverse complement strand
ACCCTTGATATATAAAGAAAAAATTAAGAAGAGTAGTGTAAATACTTTACACTAACACATTTTAGTAGGAGGAATAATTATGGAAAAGAGCAAAATGTTATTGGTTGCATTAGGACAAGGTGCTGGAAATATAGTAGATGGATTATTAAGCAAAAATAAGAGTTATAATGGATTATTTTTTAATAGTAGTTTATCTGATATTAAGCCTTTAAAAAATGCAAATATAGATAAAAATGTTTATGTATACCCTGGAACTGATGGTTCTGGAAGAGATAGAAATAAATCAAAGGAAATGATAAAGGATAATGCTAATGCAATAGGAACTCTGTTAAGAAAATATCCTCAAACTGAAGTAATGATTATTTTTACGAGTATGGCAGGTGGAACTGGATCTGGTGCAGTTAAAACCTTCATACAGATAGCCTCAGCCGCTATTCCTACTGCAAAAATAAATGTAGTAGCAATTCTTCCTAGTTTAACAGAAGACCAATTATCATTTAAGAATACTATAGAATGTTGGAATGATATAAATAGTGTAATTCATTTAATTAGTGATATAAAGTTTATAGATAATAATAAGAGAAATACTTATAAGGAAGTCAATAATGAGGTAGTTGAGAGTTTAGACTTATCATATAATTTAATGGGTATTCACATAGATGGAAATATTGATAAAAAAGATTCATTTAGAATAAATACTGCTGATGGATCTGGACTTGTGTTAAAGCTTTACGATGGATTAAAAGATGCTAAAACGGCCATAGATTTAGCTATAAAGAATAGTGTATTTGCTCAACCAGATATATATGATTGTGACTATTTAGGTATTAATTTAAAAACAAATGGTTATGATCCAAACGAAGTTGCTAAATGTTTTGAGGTGTATAAAAGTACATACATTACGTATAATAATAACTTTAATATAGTAGTCCTTGGTGGATGTGAAACGCCAACTGAGTCGATTAAATTAATAAAAGTAGCACTAGAAGATAAGTCCAAGAGAAAATTATCAAGAAATAAGGAACGAAGTGTTATTATAAATATTAATGAGAATTTAGATAATGAAAATAATTATCTAAATGAAGAATCACATGGATGCAATGAAGAAGAAATAGAATTTTCATTTGAATAATAAAGGTAAGGTTATGTAAAAAGCCTTACATAGTATAGCTGTCTTATATGGATTTGGTTTCCATAATGAGATAGCTATATTTAATTGTAATACATATATAGCATTAATTGAAATAAAAAGTATTGTATGGTATAATTTACATGTCATTCAATGAGGGGGATATAAATGATGGATAATAATTTTAATCCAAATAATAATGATAATAACAGAAATTATAACAATTATAATAATCAAATAGATCAATATGGAAATATTAATTCAATGGAACAAAATAAAAATAAGACCGCTTATAATCTTAGTGTTGCGTCACTTGTTTTAGGAATTATATCTTTAGTTTTTTCACTTTCATGTTGTTGCACATATGTATCGATAATTTTTTCAGTGGTAGGTCTTGTACTTGGGCTAATATCTAAAGATTCAAAAGGTAAATTAAATAACCTTGCACTTGCTGGAATCATTTGTTCATCAATTGCAATTGCAATATTTATTATCATGGTTATATTAGCTATGATAGGTGAATTTAATCCTAGTAAGTTTAAAAATCAATATGATTTTTAGTTTGAGTGTAATTTGATAATAATGTATTAATTATAGAAATTTATAATTAGAATATAAGTGGTAATACTAGGGAGACCTAGAGATTACCACTTCTTGCGTTTTAAACAAATTACCAATAAATTTTGATATCGCCAAGGTAATCAATTCCATAATAAACTGCAAGGATATTTCTAATAATGCAATTAATTATAAATAAGGCTAACCCACCATAAATCATCCAAAATCTAAAATGAAATACTACAACTTTAAATTTTGTAAGAAGTGTTACTGTTGATCCAATATAGTAATATAGAAATATTCCAACTAAGTACAATACGAAAGGATTGCATAGGAATGATTTCACTAAATCAAAATTTAATAATGCTTTTACGGCACGAGTCCCGCCGCAGCCAGGACAATATAAGTGTAAATAGTCATGTATGACACAAGGAAGTGAAGGAATATAAAAATTAAATTTTAAAACATGATATAAAAAAATAAACAAAAGTCCCATAAATAATGCAATAGTTGAAAGAAGATAAAGAAAAATTCCTCCTTCTATATTATTTATACTTTTTCTAAATTGTATAGCTGGATTAAACATACTCATACTCCTTATATAATTAAACATACTTTAGTTAAGTAAAATAAAAATTATAATATAGTATTACAGAATATATTATAATTAAATATTTTAACATAGTTTGGGGTATATGGGTATATATTGATTAAAAGCTAATGCATTATGATAATTCAACTTATTTAAGAAAACACTATTAATTGACATTTAAAAATCGATAATATATAATATTACAATAAAAGACTATGATTAGGAAAAGTACCTTAGATATTATTTTTAGAGAGTAGCTGTTTGGTGTAAAGCTATAATAAATCTTAGAGAAAATCACCTAGGAGTTGGAGACTGAAAGGCACTAATTGCCAAATAAGTTGTCACGTAACAGCCTGCGTTAAAGGATAGAGTATGTATGTACTTGAAATAAAGCATTTAATACTATATTTAAATGTTTTGCCTTAGGTGGTTTGCGAATTCAACTTCGTCCTGTAGGATGGAGTTTTTTTACGTTTAGAAAATATATAAATTAGGAAACAATTTTTAAGGAAAGTATAAAATTTACTCAGAATGAAAGGGGAATTTTTTAATGTACAATAAAGTAGATTCATCAAAAGGTACTGTCAATATGGAAAAAGATATAGCAAAGCTTTGGACGGAAAAAGATATAATTAAAAAGAGCTTTGATTCAAATCAGGATGGAGAATATTTTACATTCTATGATGGTCCTCCAACAGCAAATGGAAGACCTCATGTTGGTCATATTTTAACTAGAGTTATGAAAGATATTATCCCAAGATATAAGGTTATGAAGGGGCATAGAGTTCTAAGAAAAGCAGGATGGGATACTCATGGTCTTCCTGTAGAATTAGAAATAGAAAAGAAGCTTGGAATTTCTGGAAAAGAACAAATCGAAGATTTTGGTGTGGAAAAGTTTATCAAAGAATGTAAAGATAGTGTATTTTCATATGTTAGCTTATGGGAAGATATGTCACGTCAAATAGGATATTGGGTTGATATGGAAGACCCATATGTAACTTATCATGATGATTATATTGAATCAGAATGGTGGGCATTAAAGAAATTATGGGATAAAGGTTTACTATACAAAGGTCATAAGGTAATGCCTTATTGTCCAAGATGCGGAACTGCTCTTTCATCTCATGAAGTTGCTCAAGGATATAAGGATGTTAAAGATTTAACTGCAACAGCTAAGTTTAAAGTTAAAGGAGAAGAAAACAAATACATTCTTGCTTGGACAACAACTCCATGGACTCTACCATCTAACTTAGCATTATGTATAAATAAAGCTTACACATATGCTGATGTTAAAGTTGATGATGAAGTTTATGTATTAGCTAAGGACTTAATAGGAACAGTTCTTGGAGATAGAGAACACGAAGTAATTAAAGAGTATAAAGGTGAAGAATTATTAGGTACTGAATACGAACAATTAATGCCTTTTGCAAAGGTTGAAGGTAAAGCGTTTGTAGTAATTCATGGAGATTACGTAACACTTTCAGATGGTACTGGTATAGTACATATCGCACCAGCTTATGGTGAAGATGATAGTCTTGTTTCAAAGCAAAATGGTATTACATTTGTAAATCTAGTAGATGCAAGTGGTAATTTCGTTCCAGAAGTAACTCCATGGGCAGGAAAGTTTGTTAAGAAGTGTGATGAAAGTATATGCAATTACCTAGAAGAAAATAATAAATTATTTAATAAGCACAAACATCTTCACTCATATCCTCATTGCTGGAGATGCGATACACCACTTTTATATTATCCAAAGGACAGCTGGTTTGTTGCAATGACTCAAATGAGAGATAAATTACTTGAAAATAATGATAAAGTGAATTGGTATCCTGATAACATCAGAACAGGAAGATTCGGTAAATTCCTTGAAAATGTTATTGACTGGGGTATATCAAGAGATAGATACTGGGGAACACCACTTCCAATATGGCAATGTGAATGTGGTCATAGAGATTGTATTGGAAGCAGAGCTGAATTAGAAGAAAAGTCAACTACAGACTGCAAGGGAATAGAATTACACAAACCTTATGTAGATGGAATCAAGTTAAAATGTCCTGAATGCGGAAAGGAAATGAGTAGAACTAATGAAGTAATTGACTGTTGGTTTGATTCGGGGTCAATGCCTTTCGCACAATGGCACTATCCATTTGAAAACAAAGAAAAATTTGAAAAGAATTTCCCAGCTCAATTTATATCAGAAGCTGTTGACCAAACAAGAGGATGGTTCTATACATTAATGGCGTTATCAACATGTTTATTTGATACAAATCCATTTGAAAACTGTATAGTATTAGGCCACGTATTAGATAAAAAGGGACTTAAGATGTCTAAGTCTAAAGGAAATGTTGTTGATCCATTTGAAGTCTTAAACAGTCAAGGTGCAGATGCTACAAGATGGCACTTCTATACTGCAAGTGCTCCATGGCTTCCAACAAGATTCTCAGTGGATGATGTTGCAGAAACCCAAAGAAAGTTCTTAGGTACTTTATGGAATGTATATTCATTCTACGTGTTATATGCTGAAATAGATAATTTTGATCCAACTAAGTATGAAGATTTTGTTTCAGACAATGTAATGGATAAATGGATTATATCTAAGTTAAATACATTAATAGAAACAGTTGATGATGGATTAAACACTTATAAGATCACTCAAGCAGCTTTAGCTATTGAAGACTTTACAGATGAATTATCAAACTGGTATGTAAGAAGAAACAGAGCTAGATACTGGACACAAGAATTAACAGATGATAAGATTGGTGCTTATGTAACATTATATAGAGTGTTAGTTAACTTAGTTAAAGTAGCATCGCCGTTTGTACCATTTATGACAGAAGAAATTTATCAAAACTTAGTTTTAAATCTTGATAATAATGCTCCAGAAAGTATTCACTTATGTTCTTGGCCGGAAGTAAGCAAGGAAGCTATAAACAAGGAATTAGAAAGGGAAATGGATTTAGCTTATACATTAGTTAAGCTTGGAAGAAGTGCTAGAAATGCTGCTAATATTAAAAATAGACAGCCACTTTCAGAACTGCTTATTTCAACAAAATCACTTCCAGAATATTATGGAGATATAGTAAAAGAAGAATTAAATATAAAGATGGTTGAATTAGGAGCTGACCTTTCTAAGTATGTTAACTTCGAAATTAAGCCTAACTTACCTGTTATAGGTAAAATGTATGGTAAATTAATTCCTCAAATAAGAAAAGCAATTTCAGAAAAGAATCAAATGGAATTAGCTCAAAAGATTCAAAACGGTGGAAGCGAAACTATAGTTGTTAATGATACAGAAATAGTTCTTACAAACGAAAATCTTTTAGTTACAATGCAAGGATTAGAAGGCTATGCATTCGCTGGGGAAGGTGAACTAGGAGTTGTTTTGGATACAACAATTACACCTGAACTTCAAGAAGAAGGGCATGTAAGAGAAATCATCTCAAAAATTCAAAATATGAGAAAAGATAAAGGTTTCGAAGTTGCAGATAGAATAAATTTATATGTTGCAAATAATGATATGTTAATAGGTGTTATTAAGAAATTCGAAGAAACAATTAGGAAAGAGACACTAACTTCTGAGGTTATTTATAATGAAGAATCTAATTATTCAGAAACAGTTATAAATAGTGAATCATTAAATATGAATGTAGAAGTAATAACCACAGGGGTCACAATGTAAAATAATTAAAATCGACTAGGAATTAAAGGAGTTTATTCAAGTTCCTAGTCATTTGATTTTTTTAGCAAAGAGATAGAAATATGTATGTTTAGACTATTTAATAAAATTATGAATTTAAGTTTAAAAACTATGATTTTTGACAAAACTTACAATAATATAATAATTTATTGTAAGTTCTGTTGATTTATAATGTAATATATTAGTATAATGAGATTATCTAGAAAAAATTCAAAGGAGGAATGAAAAATGGCTACTTCTATTAAGGATGTTGCAAAGGAAGCTGGAGTATCAATTGCAACTGTTTCTAGAGTTTTAAATGATATCGATGTAGTAAACGAAGACACTAAGAAGAAAGTTTTAGATGCAATAAAGAAACTTGGATATAGACCGAACATAGTCGCAAGAAGTTTAAAAACTCAAAGAACAAAAACAATAGGGATATTACTTCCAGATATATCAAATCAATTTTACCCAGAAATAGTAAGAGGTGCTGAAGACGTTTCAAATATATACGATTACAATATAATATTGTGTAATTCAGACCTTGATATTGAAAAAGAAAAAGAATATTTGAGGGTACTTAAAGAAAAAATGGTTGATGGTGTAATTTATATGAGTAGTTCTTTAAATGAAGAAATACTAGAATTAATTAATGAATTAGATCTAAAAACTGTGCTAGTTGAAACTAAGGATAAAGATGGAGTATTACCAAGTGTAACTATTGACAATGTTAAAGCTAGCTATGATAGTACTAAACTATTAATTGAAAAAGGAATAAAAGAAATTGCCTTTATAGGAACTGAAAAAGAGAGCAGAAATGCTTGGGGAGACAGATATGTTGGATATGAAAATGCTATGAAGGAAGCCGGAATAGAGATAGACCCTGATTTGGTTTATTTAAGTTCAATGAAAGTAAAAAGCGGATATGAAGGAATACAAAAATTCTTAAAGCAAAAAAAGAAATTCAAGGGTGTAGTATGTGCATCGGACGATATTGCCATGGGAGCAATAAATGCTTTAAGAGATAATAAAGTAAAGGTCCCTAAAGATGTAAGTGTTGTTGGGTTTAATGATAATTTTGCAGCATCTATATTCTATCCTAAGATTACAACAATTTCTCAACCAACTTATGATATGGGATCAGTTGCAATGCGAATGCTTATTAAACTTCTAAGCAAAAAAGAATTAGATGAACCACATTATGTTTTAGAACATCAATTAGTTGAAAGAGAAAGTACAGTTTAAAAGTAATGATTCAAATTTTAGGCTGAGTCATAGAGTTTTTATGATATTTAATTTATGTTTCTTATAAAAGACTGCTTCAAGATAGTAGAAAATTATTTTGAAGCAGTTCTTTATTGTTTTTTATTTATATAGTTGCAAACACAACTATTTATTAAATAATTATAGGGGAGAAAAAATATGGAGTGTTACCAACATATAGGTAAATACATTGGTGAAATTCATAGAGCTAGTGGTATTTATTTTAGCAAGAAATTCAGTAAATTTGGAATAGGAGCAGGTCAATATTTATTTTTACTAAATCTTTATAAGAATGATGGCATTACTCAAGAGGAATTAACGGAGAAAGTGAAATTAGATAAGGCAACTACAGCAAGGGCAATAAAAAAATTAGAAGATGAAGGATATGTAAAACGAGTAAAAAAAGAAAATGACAGACGTGCCTATAAACTTCAAGTTACAGAAAAAGCAGAACAAATAAAAGAAGAAGTATATCTAATAATGGATGAATGGGAAAGCAAGATTAGAAGTAATTTTACTGATGAAGAATCCGAGGAACTAGCGAAGCTATTAGAGAAGTTATCAAAAAGTTCTCTGATTAACAAGGAGGGAAGTTCATGAATAATCAAAAACGACTGGGAGAAATGGGCGTAGGAAAATTGTTATTAGAATTCTCAATACCAGCTATTATAGGTATGCTTGTTAATACCTTATACAATATAATAGACAGAGTATTTATTGGACATATACAAGGAATAGGAAATCTTGCTATGGCAGGTGTTGGGGTAGCTATGCCGCTTATGATTATAATTTTGGCGTTTGGTCTATTAATTGGAATTGGAACAGCTACACAGATATCAATAAAACTTGGGGAACATGACAAAGAAAGTGCAGAAAAGCTTTTAGGAAATGCGTTCACCTTAATAATTATCATAAGTATTTTCTTAACATTATTTGGGTTGATATTTGCAAATCCGCTATTAAAAATGTTTGGAGCAAGCGAAAATATTCTAGGGTATGGTGAAGAATTTATCCAAGTAATTTTTGTTGGATGTATTTTTAATATGATTAGTTTTGGACTTAATCATTCAATTAGAAGTGATGGAAGTCCTAAAATAGCAATGGCATCAATGCTTATGAGTGCTATTATAAATATTATTTTAGATCCTATATTTATATTTGGATTAGGGCTGGGAGTAAGAGGTGGAGCTCTTGGAACTGTGGTTGCACAATTTATCAGCAGTATATGGATACTATATTATTTTACAAAAGGCTCAAGTACCCTCAAAATAAAAAAGAAAAACTTAAGGCTTGATAGAAAAATTGTATTAAGTATTATTGCAATAGGAGTAAGTCCATTTAGTATGCAAATTGCTCAAAGTGCAGTTCAAATAGTGGCTAACAACTTGTTGCAAGAGTATGGAGGCGATATAGCAGTAAGTGCAATGACTATTATAGGTAGTTTGGCTATGGTATTTCTAATGCCTATTTTTGGACTAAACCAAGGACTTCAACCAATAATAGGTTATAATTTTGGTGCAAAACAATATGATAGGGTTAAGAAAGCTGTAAAATATGGGGCCGTAGCGGCTACTGTAATAGTAACAATAGGATTTATAGTAATTCAGGGAGCAGCAGAAATTCTTGTTATAGCTTTCAATGATGATCCATCACTTATAGAAGTTACTTCACATGGTATGAGAATATTTCTAATTATGCTGCCATTTGTAGGGGGACAGATTATAGTTACTAACTATTTTCAATCAATCGGAAATGTTAAAATATCAATGCTTTTGAGTTTATTAAGGCAAGTAATAATATTAATACCATGTCTGATAATAATTCCTATATTTAAGGGGTTAGATGGTATATGGATTGCTGGAGCAGTATCTGATTTTTTATCTGTTATAATAACAGTATTAGTGTTTATAAAAAAATCAAAGGATTTAGTTGGAAATAAAAAAATACAAAAAGTTGCATTAGAAAATTAAATTTATTGAACTTTTATAAGAGAATATTCAAATATAATAACATACAAAAAGCACAGCGGATGATAGCTGTGCTTTTATACATTTTATGTAGATTAAAGGATTCCTTCACTCTTTAAAATATCTTCTAATTTTTGAACTCTAGATGATAGGTCAATAAACTTTTCTTTTAATTGATCCTTTGAAGATTCTTTATTATTTATAAACTTTTCAATGTCCTCGACAGTTTTTAAAGCTTCCTCTACATCTTGTTGAGCTATTTTTAAATTTAAATTGTCCATAAAAGTTCTCCTTTTAAATGTAATTATGTTTAGTAATTATATCCTATCACTACTAAAAAATAAGTGCAAGGAATATAAATGTAAAGAATAATTATGCTATGGAGGAAAATATGATAAATTATATTTGGTTTCTTTTAATATTTCTTGGAGTTTTAGTTGGATTATTTAGTGGCAATGGTGAAGTTATTTCCAAGTCAATAGTTAATTCCAGCGGAAATACTGTTACTTTTATAATAGAACTTACAGGAATAATGTGCTTTTGGTGCGGAGTTATGAAAGTGGCTGAAAATAGCGGTCTTACAGAGAAAATATCTAAATTGTTAAAGCCTATTTTAAAGCGTATTTTTAAAGAGGCTGCTAAAGATGAAAAGGTGTTAGGGGCTATAGTTATGAATCTTACTGCTAATATGATGGGCTTATCTAATGCAGCAACCCCTTTTGGTATTAAAGCTATGGAGGAAATGGATAGACTTAATAAGGATAAAGAAACAGCATCAAATGACATGGCGCTTTTTTTAGTATTAAATGCAACCTGTATCCAATTAATACCTTCTACAATAATTTCTATAAGAGCTGCCTGCAATTCCACAAATCCGGGTGTGATAATATTGCCAACATTAATATCAACTGCCACAGCAGCCGTAGTTGGTGTAGTATGTTGTAAGATCTTACAGAGATATTTTTGAGAAGTTTAAAATATTGTTATTATAAATATTTTTGTAGGAGGGATAATAAATACTATGTTTAATTATTTAAGTAAAAGCATAATCCCAATAATATTTTTACTTATTATAACCTATGGCATGTTTAAAGGTAGAAAGGTTTATGAATGGTTTATCGAAGGTGCTAAAGAAGGGTTAATGGTAACATTAAGAATATTTCCATACCTATTAGCTATGATAATTGCAGTTCAAATATTTAAGGAAGCAAATCTAATGAATTTACTAAATAATATAATAGCTCCTGTTGGAAATTTAATAGGATTACCAAAGGAGCTTATACCATTACTTATAGTAAAACCATTATCAGGAAGCGGAGCTATTGGTGTGTTTACAGATTTAATAAAAAGTGTTGGCCCGGATACTAGAACAGGTTTAATAGCGTCAGTTGTAATGGGAAGTACAGAAACTATTTTTTATACAATTACAGTTTACTTTGGCGCAGTTAAGGTAAAGAAAATAAGACATACGTTATGGGCAGCAGTTCTAGCAGATCTTACAGCCATAATTATGGCTATTTTTATGGTAAATTTATTTTTAGTTAAATAGACAAATAACTAATCGTACATTATTTTATAAGATACAGCTAAATGCCTTTATTTGTATAAATTTTTGCAGTATCATATTTAGAGAACTAAAATACTTGTAGTAGAAAAGAGGCTGAATTTATGAATAAAAGCACATATATAGAAAACAGAAAAAAATTTATAGAAACTATAGAGAATAATTCAATAGCAATTCTATTTTCAGGAAAACCATGCAAAAAAACTGGAGATGAATTATATCAGTTTACTCCTAATAGAAATTTTTATTATTTAACTGGGATTCAAGAACAAGAACATGTAGTTGTATTATCAAAATTTAAAGATGTTATAAATGAAAAATTATTTTTAAAGGATTTAGATTTAGATAAAGAGATGTGGAATGGAAAAACGTTAAGAGATAATGAGGGAAAAGAAATATCAGGAATAGAAGATGTTGTATACTTAAAGGATTTTAATTTTTATATAAATAGATTAATTAAAGGTGCCGAAGAAGTAAATTTATATTTAGATTTAGATAGAGAGGATATTGATGAAGCAGATTCTATTGCCAATATCTTTGCAAAGGAAATTAATAATAAGTACCCACAGGTAAGAATAAAGAATTTTTCCAATAAGATTGCACCACTTAGAATGGTTAAATCTGATGAAGAAATAGTAGAGATGAGAAAAGCAATAGATATAACAATTAATGGTGTAAAATCTTTAATGAAAAATGCAAAAGTTGGAATGAAGGAATATGAACTTGAAGCGTATTTTGATTTTGAATGTAAAACTAAAGGAGTTAAGGATTTAGCTTTTAGAACAATAGCAGCAGCAGGAAAAAATGCAACTATACTTCATTATGTAGAAAATAATAGTGAATTAAAGGATGGCGATTTAATATTATTTGATTTAGGTGCACAATGGAATTTGTATAATGCAGATATTACAAGAGTATTTCCTGTTAATGGTAAGTTCACACATAGGCAAAAAGAAGTTTATGAAGCTGTTCTTAGAGTAAATAAGGCGGTAATCAAGAAAATAAAACCTGGTGTTGATTCAAAAGAATTAAATATTTGGGCAAAAGATTTAATTGCTGAAGAGTGTATTAAATTGGGAATTATAAAAGAAAAAACTGAAGTTAGCAAGTATTATTGGCACAGCATAGGGCATAGCTTAGGATTAGATACTCATGATTTAGGAGTGCAAGGAAGGGAATTTATATTTACAGAAGGAATGGTGTTCACAGTAGAACCTGGAATATATATAAGTGAAGAGAGTATAGGAATAAGAATTGAAGATGATATTTTAGTTACTAAAGATGGATGTGAAGTTTTAACTAAAAATATGATTAAAGAGGTTCATGAAATTGAAGAATTCATGAATAATTAAATACTAAATTATATGAGGAATATTTGATTTTTTTAAATATTCTTGATTATATTAGGAAAATTAGGTACAATATATAATGTTAAATGAAGTAAGATGCAGTGAAAAGAAGAGTAGTAAAAGAATCATTCTATAAGAGAGCTAATGTATGCTGAGAATTAGCGTTTGTGAATTTTATGAAGATGGTCTTAGAGCATGTTTTCTGAGCCAATGTTATTTGGTTAGGGAAGTACGGTAGCAACCGTTATATTGCAGGGTGATGATGGTCACCTACTGAGTTGCTTATTGTGAAGTAAGCAGGAATTAGAGTGGTAACACGTATAATACGTCTCTATGTAGGTTTTAATATACCTATATAGAGACTTTTTTATATATTGAATTTTAAAAGGAAAATTAGAATTAATGATTTTGAATATAAGGAGGAACACAAATAATGTGTAAAGACTGTAAAAAAACATACTATATAACTACACCTATTTATTATCCATCAACAAAGCTTCATATAGGGAATACCTATACTACAGTAGCTGCTGATGCTCTTGCAAGATTTAAAAGATTGACAGGGTACGATGTAATGATGTTGACTGGAACAGATGAGCATGGTCAAAAGATTCAGAGAATAGCTGAAGAAAAGGGGATTACTCCTAAACAACATGTAGATGAAGTTGTTGCGGGCATTAAAGAACTTTGGAGTATGATGAATATAAGCTATGATAAATTCATTAGAACAACTGATGATTATCATATTAAAGCAGTTCAAGATATATTTAAGAAATTATATGACCAAGGAGATATATATAAGAGTTCTTATGAAGGTTGGTATTGTACACCTTGTGAATCATTTTGGACAGATACCCAGTTAGCAGAAGGAAATTGTCCAGATTGCGGGAGACCTGTTGAAAAATCAAAGGAAGAAGCATATTTCTTCAAGATGAGTAAATATGCTGATAGATTAATAAAATATATAGAAGATCATCCGGAGTTTATTCAACCAGAATCAAGAAAAAATGAAATGTTAAACAACTTTTTAAGACCAGGACTTCAAGATCTTTGCGTATCAAGAACAAGTTTTAACTGGGGAATACCAGTAACTTTTGATGAAAGTCACGTTGTTTATGTTTGGATTGATGCATTATCAAACTACATAACTGCTCTTGGATATGGTCAAGAAAATACAGAATTATACGATAAATACTGGCCAGCAGATGTACATTTAATAGGGAAGGATATTTTAAGATTCCACACAATTTATTGGCCAATTATGTTAATGGCCTTAAAATTACCGCTTCCAAAACAAGTATTTGGTCATGGATGGCTGCTTGTTGATGGTGGAAAGATGTCAAAATCTAAAGGTAATGTAGTTGATCCAGTTGTTCTTGTAAATGAATTTGGGGTAGACCCAGTAAGATATTACTTATTAAAAGAAATTCCATTTGGAGCAGATGGTTTATTTAATAATGAAATATTTATAAAGAAGATAAATTCTGATTTATGTAATGATTTAGGTAATCTTTTATCAAGAACAGTTGCCATGGTTGAAAAGTATTTTGGTGGGGATATGCCTGCACAAGCTGAAAAAGAAGCTATCGATGATGAACTAATAAGTTTAGCAATTGCTGCACCGGCTAAAATTGAAGCAGCAATAAATGAATTAAATATTCCGCAAGCATTAGAATATGTTTTTGAGTTAATAAGGAGAGCTAATAAATATATAGATGAAACAACTCCATGGATATTAGCTAAAGATGATAGTAAAAAGGCTAGACTTGGAACAGTTCTTTATAACTTAGCAGAAAGTCTTAGATTTGTATCAGTAATGATCTCAGCATTTTTACCAGATACAGCTAGAAAAATTAATGAACAAATTAATACATCAGAAGTTTCATGGGACTCATTAAAGTCGTTTGATGGAACAAAAGCAGGAACTAAGGTGATTAAAGCTGAAAATTTATTTCCAAGAATAGATGTTGATAAAAAATTGGAAGAACTTGAAGCTTTAAGAGCAGCATCACAGCCTGCAAAGAGAGAAATTACTCCGATAAAAGAAGAAATCACAATAGAGGATTTTGAGAAAATCGATTTAAGAGTGGTTAAAGTATTAGCTTGTGAACCAATAAAAGGTGCTAAGAAATTGTTGAAATTAAAAGTAGACTTAGGTGGAGAAGAAAGACAGGTCGTGTCAGGAATTGCAAATTATTATAAACCAGAAGAATTGGTAGGAAAAAATGTAGTATTAGTTGCTAATTTAAAACCAGCGAAACTTAGAGGAGAGTTGTCACAAGGAATGATTTTATGTGCAGCAACTGATGATGATAGCATATTAAAGGCAGTAGATCCAGGAGATCTTGAAACAGGCAGTATAGTTAGATAAAGATATTATTTGTAAAAAAATAGAACGCTTCACTTAGGGGGGTGAAGCGTTCTTTAACCATAAAATTAACGGTTAAAAGGGGTAAATAATAATGCTTTAACTACTTTACAAGTTAATTTTACGTCAGAAATATGTCATTTACGTGACAAAAAAATATAATTTTAGAAGCTGTTAAATAATTTCTAAAATTTATTTTTATTTATTATGTTAGATTAAATTATCAGGAAGCGAAAGGAATTTTAATTTATGGAAGAGAAATTTAAAATAATAGATAGCCATGCACATTATGATGACGAAGCATTCAATGAAGATAGGGAAGAAGTATTACAAGAAATTAATAAAAATGGAGTTATTGGAGTGCTAAATTGCGCAGCATCATATGATAGTTTAAAAACTACAGATAGATTGACTAAAGATTATGACTTTATATTTGGGGCATTAGGAATACATCCAGAAAACGCGAATGAAATGAAAGAAGATACCATAGATGAAATTAGAGCTTACATAAAAAATAACGATAAGATAGTAGCAATTGGAGAAATTGGATTGGATTATTATTGGGATGAGAATCCGTCAAAGGATATCCAAAAAGATGTGTTTAGAAGGCAAATGATTTTAGCAAAAGATTTAAATTATCCTGTAGTTATCCATGATAGAGATGCACATAATGATACCTTAGAAATAATGAAAGAGTTTCCAGAAGTTACAGGTGTAGTTCATTGTTTTTCAGGCAGCGTAGAATTTGCAAGAGAATGCATAAAACTTGGATATTATATAGGGTTTACTGGAGTAGTTACTTTTAAAAATGCAAAAAAGATTGTTGAAGTAGCTAAAGAAATACCATTAGAAAAAATTCTTGTTGAAACTGATTGCCCATACATGGCACCTGAACCAAACAGAGGAAAAAGAAATAAATCAGATTATATTGAATATATAATAACAAAAATTGCTGAGATCAAAGAAATTGATCCATATGAAGCAAATTTGCGATTTAATGAGAATTTTTATAGGTTGATTAAAAAGGAAAATCAAGGTAAAATGTATTAGTACACTCATTAATTAATTTTCATATTCTACTTATAACAAATTAAATATAAACTTCTATCATGAAATATCGATTGATTCTCCATTTTATAATGAAGTAGCATTGAAATCGCTATCATTTTTATATTATATATTTTATGCACAGAGTGCATTATTACTATACTTCATTATATTGCAAGAGGTTACAAATTTGACAGGTCTGGAATATTAATATATAATTCAAAAGACACTCTTGCCAAAGGAGGAAAGATAATGGTAGAAAAATTAAAACAATTTATTAGAAAAGGTTTTTCTAACAGTCCGAAGGCAAAATTTATAGCAGGAACAATTGCAATAGCAGTAGTAGTTGTTACAGTAGTGACGATAATGAGTATGAGAAAAACGCTCATAATTAGTATAGACGGAAAAGAGGAAACTTTTGTCACGTACAAGGGGACTGTTAAAGATGTGTTGCAAGAAAAAGGCATACAACTAGGTATGCATGATAAAGTGCAACCATCCTTAGAATCCAAAGTATCTGGGAAAGAAACTATTAAATTAAAGACAGCTGTTCCCGTAGAAATTAATGTAAACGGGGTAAAAGTACAAGTGCAGACAGCAGAGGATACGGTTGAGGATATGCTAGATGCAGAGAAAGATACATTAAAAGATCAAGGAATTGAATTTGACAAGGATGTGGATGAAGTAGCACCTTCGCTAGATACTAAAGTAGAAGGCAATTTAAATGTGCAACTTGTTAAAGTAGAATCAAAAGACATTGTAGAAAGAGAAAAAATTAACTTCGATACAATAGTTGAAAAAGATGAAAATCTTGATAGCAGCGTTCAAAAGGTTAAGAGTAAAGGGGTCAATGGAGAGAAGGAGATCACTTATCAAGTAATATATAAAGATGGAATAGAAATTTCTCGTAATATAAAGAGTACTAAAACTATTTTGGAGCCTCAAAATGAAATTGTAGTGAAGGGAACTGGGCAAGTTTATGCGAGTAGAGGTGGAGATAGCATAACCTATAAGAGTAAACTTAGCTGTATAGCAACTGCTTATAGTAATCATTCAATTACTGCTACAGGAAGAACACCTGTTAGAAATGAGGGTGGTTTAAGTACCATTGCAGTTGATCCATCAGTAATACCGTTGGGAAGTAAAGTTTATGTAGATGGATATGGATATGCCATTGCAGCTGATACTGGTGGTGCTATAAAGGGCAACAGAATTGACATATACCTTAATTCGTCAAGTGAATGTAATAATTGGGGTAGAAGAGCAGTCAATGTATTAATAGTTGCCTATCCAGGGGAATGGTAACTTGCTGAAGGAGATAACATTTGTTATCTCTATTTTTTTCTTTAAATTACTTAGATTTTATCATATTATTAGATAATGAGGTAAAATAGATGATAATTATCTTAATTAGTTTTAAATAGATATAGTTGTATACTAAAAGTAAATAGTAATAAATGAAAGGAAGTATAGTATTGATAAAAGAAGTAATCGTTGTTGAAGGAAGAGACGATGTTGATGCGGTAAAAAAAGCTTTAGATGCAGAAATAATAGCTGTTGGCGGATTTGGTATAAATGCTAAAGTAATTGAAAGAATACAAGAAGCGCAAAAAAGAAAAGGAGTAATTGTTTTAACAGATCCAGACTTTGCAGGTGAAAAGATAAGAAGAATAATATCTAAGAGAGTTAAGGGCATAAAGCACGCATATATTACAAAAGAAGATGGGCTTAAAAATGGAGATATAGGAGTAGAAAATGCATCTCCAGAAGTTATTTTAAAGGCACTTGAAATGGCTAAAATAACACAAATAGAAAAACAAGAATTTTATAATATGCAAGATATGTTTTATTTTAAACTTACAGGAGATAGTACATCAAAAGTAAGAAGAAGCATGCTTGGTAAAATATTAGGAATAGGTTATGGAAATGCAGCTCAGATGATTTCTAGATTAAATAATTATGGAATAACTAAAGAAGAATTTACTAATGCTATAGAAGAGATAGAAAAACAATTGGAAGTGGGTAATAAATAAATGGATTTAAAAGATATTAAAACTCAAGAGTTGGTTAAAAAGTATAATTTTAAGTTTTCAAAGAGTCTCGGCCAAAATTTTTTAGTTGATGATTCAGTGCTTAGAGATATAGTTAATGGAGCAGATGTAAATAATGAAGACTTTATTATAGAAATTGGTCCAGGTGTAGGAACTTTAACTGCTCAATTGTTAATGAAAGCTAAAAAAGTAACTTCTATTGAATTGGATAATGACCTAATTCCAATACTTAAAGAAGAACTAGGTGAAAATGAGAATTTTCAATTAATACATAAAGATGCTCTTAAAGTAGATTTTAATGAACTTATTGGAGACGAGAAAAGCGTTAAACTTGTAGCTAATTTGCCTTATTATGTAACTACTCCAATAATAGTTAAGCTTTTAAAAGAAGGGTATAATTTTAAGTCATTAACTATAATGATTCAAAAAGAAGTTGCAGAAAGGATTAACGCTGAACCCAATTGCAAAGAATATGGGTCACTATCTGTTTTAGTTCAGTATTACTGCAATACAAGTATAATAAGAAGAGTTCCACCAACTTGCTTTATGCCAAGGCCTAAAGTAGAGTCTATTGTAATAAGATTGGATAGATTAGCTGAGCCAAGAGTAAAAACTAAGAATGTAGATTTAATGTTTGAATTGGTGCGCAACGGTTTTAATATGAGAAGAAAGACGTTATGGAATTCAGCAAAAACTCTTAATGTTAATAAAGAAAAATTAGAAGAAGCATTTAAAAAATCAGGAATTGATCCTAAAAGAAGAGCTGAGACTCTATCTTTAGAAGAGTTTGCATTATTAGCAGATTGCATATTTGATATAAAAATTGCAGATTAAAGATAGTATGTATTATCTTTGAATTTTAATTAAATCATAATAATAAATCTTCGGCATATAATATATGGAATAAATATATGCGGAGGGAATATAGGGTTTGGCACATAATAAATTGTATAGAAATTTTATAATATTACAAGAAGATGAAAGAGGATATTCTAACTCTAGTGATAAAACTTTGTCTGGATATGCTAAAGTTGAAGCAAAAGGCGATAAATGCAAAGTGTCTTTTTATGCTCAAAATCTAAGACAAGAAGATAACTATTCTATGGTACTTATCTGTTGTAAAAGGGACTTGAAACAATTAATTGATTTAGGCCCTTTGGCAATAAATGAAGTTGGAAAAGGAGATACCAGCAAAGAGTATTATGTCAATAACATAGCTGGGCTAGGAATATCTTACGAAAAAATATCAGGGGCTGCTATATGCAGGATAAAAAATAACGAGCCAGAGTTCATAATGCATGGATTCATGAATGGAGAGGAATCGGCTGATAATTGGAGAAAATTCAAATTTATAAAAGCGGATTCTAAAAAGTACATCAACAAATTAGATTCAGAACCTAAAAAGAGAGAGGTTATTAGTTCTGATGCAACCAGCAAAGCGGCAATAGCACAAACAAATGAAGTGGAGTCTAATGCTGTAAAACCAACTCAACTACAAGATGAACCTGCTGAAAGGAAGAATGAAGAGGTAATAAATACCTTAGATGAAGATAGGCATAAAAATAAAGAAAACAAAAAATATGACAAATGTGATGAAGATTATGAAAAATATGAGAAACATGAGAAACATGACAAGTGTGATGAACATGAAAAGCATGATAAGTGTGATAAATGCGATAAGAAAGAAAAGTATGAAAAATATTATCAATGTGATGAATGTGATAAACTTGGAAAATATGACAGTTTAGAGAAGAACGAAGATATAGAAGCAGTCATTAATAAATTAGCTAAGAAGCTAGATCCTTGTGAAAACATAATAGATCTAAAAATAAATCAGATAAGTGAAGACATTGAAGTCTATGGTTTTATAAAGTATAAGAAAGATTATAATTTCACATGGAAGAAATTTAAGTTAGAAAAGAAACACAGAGATGAAAATGACAACTTTAATTATATACAAACTAATTCTAAGAGGATAGAAGAAAACTTTAAATTAGATAGGATGGATCTAATAGATTTTGATGGATATGAGAAGGACATTCAACAGGGGAATTTAAGTAATACTGGCAAAGGGAATGTAGGACAATCAGGAACAGGAACTACAGGCCAAGTGGGAATGGGAACTGCCGGGCAAACAAATACAGGAATGGAAAAGATAACTCCAATTAGTACCGGAACCATGGGCCAAACAGGAATGGAAAAAATAACTCCAATTAGCACAGGAACTACAAGTCAAACAGGAATAGGATCAACAAGTCCAATGACTACAGGGATTACAGGGCCTACTGGAGGAACAATGACACCATGCAATTGTAATCAGTTGGATTTAGGTGGGGGTCAACAACCAAGTATAAGTAACCAGCAACAACCAGCAACAAATCAAGGATTTAATATAAATGGAGAAATAACTCTATATTTTGAAAAACTTGCAGAAGGTTTTCAGCCTTATAGTGGCAGTTTAGCAGATATAAATCATTGTAAGTGGTATAAGATTAACGTAAATAGTATAGAGGATTTGTCTGATGATTCAAATTATAATCAATATACATTAGCTTATTATCCTATGTTAAATTATTATCCTTACATTAGCAAAACAGGCCATTATTTATTGGGATATAAGTGTAATAGAAACGGGGATATTCAGTATATTGTATATGCAATACCAGGAAGCAAAGATAAAAATGATCAACCATATGGCGGAAGAACAGGTTTTGTAACATGGACCAATGATAGCAGTAATGGCAGAGGATATTGGTTAATGTTCTACGACTTTAAAAATTCTTCGATTGTAATCCCAACCAAATAGGGAAATATTCATATGAATAAAAAGCAGTTAATCGTTACGTCAATATTGTTATCATTAATGTTGATTCTGGCTATAACTCAAGGTTTTTTCAAAGAGAATTTTGAACAAGTTGTTCTCATGAATCAGGGAATAAGTGAATTTAAAGAATATCACTTCAATGAAAATGAATATACTATATCTTTGCCAAGCGAATGGAGTGTAGATGAAAAGGAAAGTAAAGATCAATATGTGAGTTATAGACTAGATTTTAAAGACAAAAATAATAAGCTTACTGGTTTATTAGAGGTAATAAACACCAAGGAAGATTTGAATGTATTTGCAGAAAATGATTTGAATAGTCAATATTTAGAGTACTATAACTCAGAAGTAATGCCTTTTAAGAACTCTAGCAATTCTGGGGTTCTAGCTGAATATGAAACGTCTGTAAAAAATGGATATGAGTTTAAAAATGAATGTTATTATTTAAACTTAGAAAAAGGTAAAACAATAAAAGTATTATTCAATCTAAAAGCCAAGGATTATAAAGATAATATGAAGACTATCATTAATACTATTATTTCAAGTATTAAATCATCTTAAAAGTGAAGTATAATTATATTTAAGTACATTTATACTTTCATAGGGAGGATTGCTTAGTTAATAGTTTTCTATGAGTAAAACATAAATTTATTTGAAAGTTTTGTTTGAACCTTTCTTAAGTAAATAAATTAAGTTTGCCAAGGATAAGGATAAGTATTATAATTTAAGTGTCAAGGAGAGGCAGAGATGGCTTCTCCTTGATACTTATTTCACGTTTGGGGGACAATAATGAGGATAATATTATTTGAGATATTTGGGATACAAATAAAGAGTTATGGATTAATGATTGCAATTGGTATAATTGTTGCAGCAGCTTTATTTATAAACAAAGGAAAAAAGAAGGGGTTTAATGAGGACTTTTTACTAAATTTAATTATCTTTGCTGTACTAGGTGGAGTTCTTGGAGGAAAAGTATTATTTATAATAACTGAATTAAATGATATTATAAAGGATCCAAGCATATTATTTAATCTTGGGTATGGTTTTGTTATTTATGGTGCTATTGGTGGCGGAGCTTTAGCTATGTATTTGTATTGCAGGAAAAAGGGGTGGAATATACTAGAAATGTTTGATATGACAGTCCCAGGACTAGCAATAGCTCAAGGCTTTGGAAGAATAGGCTGTTTTTTAGCAGGGTGCTGTTATGGAGAAGAAACTAAACTGCCTATTGGAGTTGTATTTCCTAAGGGATCTCTTGCACCAGCGGGAGTACATTTACAACCTACTCAAATCTATTCTTCAGTTTTTGATTTTTTATTAGGTTTTTTACTGCTATATTATAGTAATAAAGAAAGACAGACTGGTAAAGTTGCAGGTTTGTATTTAATAATATATAGCGTCGGAAGATTTATGGTAGAATTCTTAAGAGATGATCCAAGGGGGAGTGTTGGAATTCTTTCTACATCACAATTTATTGCGATATTCACTTTAATACTAGGAGTAATAATTTTTAACAATCATAAGATTTTTAAAGGAGCGAAAAAAAACATTGAGAAATAAAAAGTTTATACTTATGGCTTTGGCTATGCTATTAAGTTCAAGCATTATGCTGTCAGGTTGTACTTTTATTGAGGATTTAGAAGTTAAGATGAATCTTAGAAACAAGCAGTTTGAATATATAAAACAAAATAAGGTAGATAAGATTGTAATACAAAATGTTAGAGATACAGGTTTTAGGTTTATTGTTACTGATAGTAAAGCAATTGATGATATTTATAAACTTTTGTCAGAAGGTAGTGAGGTTTCGAAAAAGAGTTCTCTTGATCCAGATTATACTTTCGAAATATATATTGGTGATGATGTCAAAAAGTATCAATATGTAGTTGGAGCGAATGAACGGGATACGGGAAACTTTTATAATGAAGATAAAGCTTTTTCAGTATCAAAAAATTTAGAAAATACAATAATGCAAAATCTATCGTTTATTAGAAAACCAAGGGATTTTGAATACATATATTATCAATCAATATTGAAAGTTATTGAAAGTAAAAAGGACAGCTTATCAAATGGAAATAAGGTTGGAATAGACATTAATGGGGATACAGATTGTTTAAAATATATTTTCTCTGTGGATTTAGAAGAATTCAAGAAAAATTTAAATAAAGTTTTACCTACTGCTAATATAGTAAATAATAATAATGGAGATTTTGATACAATAATTAAAGTTAAGAACAGAGGATATAGCAGTACGGTATTTAAGACTTTAATAACTGTTGATAATAAAAAAGATAAGTCTTTTGAAAGTTATTATATATCAGCAGAATATAACTACAAGGATTGGGATATTAAAGTAAGTGATCCAAATAAAATGCCACAAGACTGGTAAGGAATTTAAGGAGGACATATAATGAGTTGTGAAGATTGTAAGAGTAAGGATACATGTCAATCTAAAGGGTCAGGATGTAAAGAAGAAAGTTTAAAATTATCATCAAGGTATGGGAATATAAAAAATATTATTGGAGTCATAAGCGGAAAAGGCGGAGTTGGTAAATCGACTGTTACAGGAATAATGGCTGCTATGTTAGCAAAGAAAGGCTATAAGGTAGGAGTATTAGATGCAGATATTACAGGTCCATCTATGCCAAGATTTTTTGGTGTTAATAATAAAAGAGCAACTATAATTCCTTTGGAAAATGATATGGTAAGATTTGAACCTGTTGAGACAGAGAGTGGAATAAAAATAATTTCAATGAATCTTTTAACAGCAGTAGAAGATGAACCTGTTATTTGGAGAGGGCCTGTAATTACAGGTGTATTGAAACAAATGTTTGTAGAAACAAATTGGGGAGAACTTGATTACTTGCTTATAGATATGCCGCCTGGAACTGGTGATATAGCATTGACTGTAATGCAGGAATTCCCAATAAATGAAATAGTAATAGTATCTACGCCTCAAGATATGGTGTCAATGATCGTTAAGAAAGTTGTTATCATGGCGCAAAAGATTGGTGTGAAAATTAAAGGTGTAGTAGAAAATATGGCATATATAAGCTGCCCAGATTGCGAAAAGAAAATAAGAGTATTTAGCAGAAAATCTTCAGAGGAAAATGCTGACTATTTGGGGGTTCCACTAATAGGAGAATTACCAATTAATATTGAGCTTACAGAGGCATTAGAAGAGGGGAAAGCTGAAGAATATGTTAAGGAAAGTTCATTATACTCATTGATTTTTGAAGGTTTATATTAATGTAGATAACTATTCTGAATATAAATTTATTCTAGTATTTTAATTAATTCTAATATATATACATAATCTATATTTCTTGGGAAATAATAAGCTATGTAATTTATATTAGAGGAGATGAAATAATTATGAAACCAATTGTTGATAAAGATACTTGCATAGCATGTGGATTATGTCCATCTATTTGTCCAGAATGCTTTCAAATGGAGGATGACGGGAAAGCAGGAGCTGTAGTTGACGAAGTTCCAGAAGGTTGTGCTGATGAAGCAAAGGAAGCAGAAGAAAGCTGTCCTGTAAACGCCATTGTTATTGAAGAATAAACTATTTATTGTAGAATAAGAAAAATAAAGGTATATAAGAATAGGATTGATTTCTTGTAGAAAATCAATCCTATTTTCATATTAGGCACAATCACAAAAATAACATTATTAAATAAACTAAAATATGAAAATTACATACAATCAATGGAATTAAAAATGTTAAATTTATCATTTTTATTATGATTGTTAGTATGAATTGAACTGCCTTGGTTTAAATTTATTATATGATGAGTAACAGAAGTATAGGGCAATTTATTTGATGAAATAGTGAAAATATCATCATTACTATTTACTATAGTGGCATCTTTATATGTTAAATCTAATACAAAATCTTTCATTTTAGAATACTTCCTTTCACATAATTTATTCTTTATTATTTACATATAAAAATAGAAGTATTCATAAAGAAGAATATTAAGAAAAATAAATTGATGAAATTTGTATATTATTTTTTAGTCGATCTTTTCAACTATAAAACCAACTAGTCCAGGTCCTGTATGAACTCCGAGAGCAGGTCCTATTGAACCACCTAAAGTACATTCTACTATATTAGGAAGATGTTTTATTGAATTATAAAGCAGTTCAGCTTTATCTGGGGCGTTTCCATCCATTATCCAAACTTTACACTTATTTTTTAAAAGGTACGTTTCTAGTAAACTTGTTAGCCGAGAAATGCATTGTTTTATTCCTCTAATTTTGCAAACAGTGTGATATATCCCATCACTTCCTACAGTTATAATAGGCTTAAGGTTAAGGGCGTCAGCTATGGTACCAGCCACCTTGCCTATTCTACCTCCTTTTATCAAATATTCCAAAGTATCTATCGTAAAGAATACATCAATTTTATCTCTAAATGTAGGTAAGGCATTTATAATATAATTGAATGATTTTCCTTCTTTTATTAAATTTGCAGTTTCAATAACCATAGCTCCTTCAGACATAGTTAAAGTCATAGAATCAAATACAAAAGTCTCAATTTCAGAAACATTTTCGGCAGCAATTCTTGCAGAATTATATGCACCTGAAAGACCACTAGATATGGTTATTATAATTGCATGGGTGTATCCTTTGCTTTTCACTTCTTCTAAGGCAGAAGTGAATTTTTCAACGCTAGGGAGTGAAGTAGTAGGGATTTCCTTAGGTAAAGATTCGTAAAGCATTGTTGGAGTTATATCTATTCCATCATCGTATTCTCTATCTGAAAATATAATTTTAAATGGTACTATTTTTATGTTATTCTTTTTTGCAAAATCAGTGCTTAAATCAGAAGCACTATCAGTTATTAAAGCTATTTTATCCACTTTAATTCCCCCCAATTGTAATTAATCTTAATTTAATTATAACACTATTTGCATAATTTATATTTTTAATTAATTATAGTGGATGAAAATAATTAAAAATATAAATTTTTTCTATAGATAGAAGTTAGAAAAATATCAAATACCAAGTAAAAAACAACTCTAGAGGATAATTATAATAAGTCAACTATACAAATATCGCAAAAATTAAATAAATCGAAAGATAATAAGATATAAATAAGGATAATTAAAATCTAGTGGCTTTAAAATAAAAAATTAGAAGTATTGCTAATGAATACCTAATACAGTATAATAGTACGGTAATAAGATACTATATATTGTGCCATGGAGGGAATAATAATGCTATATGTTGTGAAACGTGATGGGAGAGAGGTTGAATTTAATTCAGACAAGATAGCCCAAGCAATTAAAGGATCAGCAAATGAAATCGGTTTAAATTTAAAAGAGAGTCAGGTTTTAGATACTGTACATAAAGTTATAACATATATTGAATCGGAGTATAAGAAATCAATAACAGTAGAACAAATACAGAATTTTGTAGAGAGATCATTAAGGGATGAGGGGCACAAAGATATAGCAATTGCGTATTCATCATACAGACAAGAAAGAACTAAGGTTAGAGAAATAAAATCAGATTTAATGAAAGCTATAAGACAAATTGGAATTGAAACTGATAGAGATAATGCTAATGTAGGAAATAACTTCAGTTCAAAATTATTAAGAATTGCATCTGAATCAAATAAATGGAATACCTTAGCCATAATGCCGAAGCATTTAGCAAGAGCTCATGAAACTGGAGATTTATATTATCATGATTTAGACAGCTATAATTTAACTGTAAACTGTCTCCATATTCCAACTAAGGAAATTCTAGAAAACGGATTTAATACAGGATATGGAACAATTAATGCACCTAGAAGAATAGAAACAGCAGCTGAGCTATCATGTATATTACTACAATCAACTCAAAATGATATGTTTGGTGGTCAATCTCACCCGGACTTTGATAATGATATGGCTATGTTTGTTAATCCTACTAGAGATGAAATTAGAGAAGAATTAGAAGAATTAGGAGTTTCTCAAGATAAGATAGAAGAATTGTTAGAAAAGAAGGTCCGAAAGAAAGTACAGCAAGCTATGCAAGGTGTTGTGTATAACCTTAATACAATGCATTCAAGAGCTGGTTCACAAGTTCCGTTTAGTTCAATTAATATTGGGCTACCAACTAGTTCAGATGCTGCATTAGTATGCGAAGTTTTTCTTTTAGAATATGAGAAGGGGCTTGGGAAGGGTGAACAACCTATTTTCCCTAACATAATCTTCAGAGTTAAAGCGGGAGTTAACAGAGAAGAAAGTGATCCGTATTTCTATCTATTCAAGCTAGCTTGTAGAGTAGCTGCTAAAAGAATGAATCCAACGTTCATGAATATTGATGCTGACTTCAATAAGGAATATTATGATAGAGGATATATTCCAGCAACTATGGGTTGCAGAACTTACTTAATGAAGAATGTAAATGGTGAGCCTGGATGCAAAGGAAGAGGAAATATAGCACCAACAACTTTGAATCTTCCAAGAATAGGACTTCAGGCTAAGGGCGACATAAATAAGTTTTTTGAAATATTAGATTCAAGGTTAGAATTAGCTAAAGAATCTTTGATGCATAGATATGACGTATTAAAAAAATTAAGAGTTAAGGATTTACCTTTTGTTGCAGGTCAAGGACTAATGAAAGGGGCTGAAAATTTAGGCCCTGACGATTCAATAGAACCAATATTAAAGCAGGGTACCTGGGGGATTGGATTCATTGGTATAGCTGAAACTTTAGTAGCATTAATAGGTAAACATCACGGGGAAGATGCTGAAGCAAGAGCATTAGGTGTTAGAATTGTTGAATATATGAGACAATATTGTGATAGGCTAACAGAAGAATATAAATTAAATTGGAGTTGTTATGCTACTCCGGCAGAAGGGCTTTCGGGCAAATTTATAAAGCAAGATCAAAAGATATTTGGTTTAATAGCTGGTGTAACGGATAAAGAGTATTATACAAATAGTTATCACGTACCTGTAGCTTACCCAATATCCATTAAAGAAAAAATTGATATTGAAGCTCCATATCATAAGCTTTGTAATGGTGGACATATAAGTTATATAGAGGTAGATGATTCACCAGATGAAGAAACAGTTATGAATATAATAAACTATGCATACAAGCATACTAATATTAGTTATGTAGGTATTAACTTTCATATAAGATATTGTAGGGAATGTGGAACTTATCTTCATAATAATGAATGCAAATGTCCAAAGTGTGGAAGCCAAGACATACAAGGAGTTTCAAGGGTTACAGGATATTTAAGTCTAGATGAAAGATTCGGTTCTGGAAAATATCATGAAAGAGAAGATAGAGTATCTCATACAGAAAATCATGGACATAACTATTAGAATATATATTAAAGCAGGTAATCATTATTATCTAAACTAAAGTGCAATAATCTATGATTATTTTTAACCTAAAATCATTAACTTAAATAAACTATGTTGAAATAAGAGAAAAAACTCATCAGTTCGAAACTTATTTTAGCATAGTTTTTTATATCTATATATTAGGGGGGATAAATGTCCCTTGTAAGTAATTTATTGACTTAATTAGTGTAACTATTTGGTATAAATACTAAATAAAAAGCGTAAATTTGTTAATGGAGTAAAAGTTTAATTGGTTAAAGTCTTGCAATATTAGAAAAAAAACTTGCAATAATATATACGATTTTCCTTTAAATTAGTTGATTTTTAAAATTACTTGAAGGAGAAATGCTATTTCATTGCAAAATAAGAAAATAGAGCTTGTGTAATTTTACTCTTATATGATATTATAAATATACATGAAATTTGTTATTTTATTAGAAATATTGCTTTAAGCTATAAGTTAAAAATATAAATGGGGGGATTGCAATGGCAGTTAGTAATTTGAAAACTAACAAAAAGGTTACTATAGTAGATACCACTCTTAGGGATGGTGAGCAAACAGCAGGCGTAGTTTTCGCTAATGATGAAAAAATAGTGATAGCTCAAATGTTAAGTGATTTAGGTGTTGATCAACTAGAAGTAGGAATACCTACAATGGGTGGCGACGAAAAAGAGGCTATAAAAAAAATAGTGAAAAGAAATTTAAAATCTAGTATAATGGCATGGAATAGAGCTGTAATTAGCGATATAGAGCAATCAATAGATTGCGGAGTTGATTCAGTAGCTATATCTATATCAGTATCAGATATACACATTCAGCATAAGCTTAAGACATCTAGAGAATGGGTATTGGAAAACATGGTTAAATCCGTAGAATTTGCAAAGAAAAATGGTCTTTATGTATCTGTTAATGGGGAAGATGCGTCAAGAGCTGATAAAGATTTCTTAGTTGAATTTATTAATGCAGCTAAGCAAGCAGGGGCTAATAGATTTAGATATTGTGATACTGTTGGAATCAAAGAGCCATTCGGAATTAGAGATGATATTAAATATATATATGATAAGACTAATTTTGATATAGAAATGCATACTCACAATGACTTTGGAATGGCAACAGCAAATGCAGTAGCTGGTATTAAGGGTGGAGCATCGCATGTTGGAGTAACAGTAAATGGTCTTGGAGAAAGAGCTGGTAACGCAGCGTTAGAAGAAGTTATAATGGCTTTAATGCTTGTTTATGGCTATAAAGGTGAAGAAATAAACACTCAAATGTTTAGAGAAGTATCAGAATATGTATCAAGAGCTTCAGGAAGAGATCTTCCTATATGGAAAGCAATTGTTGGTACAAACATGTTTGCACACGAATCTGGCATCCATGCGGATGGAGCAATAAAGGATCCTAAAAATTATGAAGCTTTTGACCCATCAATAGTTGGACTAGAAAGACAAATTGTTATAGGAAAGCACTCAGGGAGAGCGGCAGTTGTAAATAAATTCAAGGAGTATAATATTGAGCTTACAGATGAGGAAGCACAAGGAATATTAGAACTAGTAAGAGCTACATCAGTAAGATTAAAGAGATCTTTATTCGATAAGGAAGTAGTTCAATTATATCAAGAATATCATAGACACTTGGAAGAAAAATAAACAGTAGAAATAGGAGGAAAACAAATTGGGAGATAATTTAGTTTATAAAATTTTAAAAAGTCACATTGTTGAAGGTGAATTAAAAGCAGGAGAGCCTATTGCATTAAAGATAGATCAGACTTTAACTCAAGATTCAACAGGAACTATGGCATATCTTCAGTTAGAAGCTATGGGAATAGATAGAGTAAAGACAAAAAAATCAGTAGCATTTATCGATCATAATATGTTACAGCAAGGTTTTGAAAATGCAGATGACCATAAGTTTATCCAAACAGTTGCATCTAAATATGGGGTTTATTTCTCAAAACCAGGTAATGGAATATGCCATCAAATCTTTTTAGAAAGATTTTCAACTCCAGGAGATACATTAATAGGTTCAGATAGTCATACGCCAACAGCTGGTGGTGTTGGTATGCTTGCTATGGGTGCAGGTGGATTAGACGTTGCTCTAGCTATGGGAGGCGGAGCTTACAATATTAATACTCCTAAGGTAGTTAAAATTGAACTTACTGGAAAGTTAAATAAAATGGTAGCAGCTAAAGACGTTATATTAGAAGTATTAAGAATATTAACTGTTAAAGGCGGAGTAGGAAAAGTATTTGAATACGCTGGTGAAGGTGTTAAAACACTTTCAGTTCCAGAAAGAGCTACTATAACTAACATGGGAGCAGAACTTGGAGCTACAACTTCAATTTTCCCAAGTGATGAAAGAACTTTAGAATTCTTTAAAGCACAAGGAAGAGAACAAGATTGGATAGAATTTAAACCAGATGCAGATGCTGTATATGATGAAGTAGTGACAATTAATTTAAGTGAATTAACTCCACTTACAGCTAAGCCACATAGTCCAGATAACGTAGCTAAAGTTAGTGAAGTTGGTAAGATTAAAGTTGACCAAGTAGTTATAGGAAGCTGTACTAACTCTTCTTATGAAGATTTAATGAAGGTTGCTAAGATACTTAAAGGTAAAAAAGTACATCCAGATGTTAGCTTAGTAATAGGACCTGGATCAAGACAAGTTATGGAAATGATAGCTAGAAACGGTGCATTAGCAGATATAATCAGCTCAGGAGCAAGAATACTTGAGAATGGTTGTGGACCATGTATTGGTATGGGACAATCACCTGGAACTGATGCGATTTCACTTAGAACTGTAAATAGAAATTTCTATGGTAGAAGTGGAACATTATCAGCACAAATATATATAGTAAGTCCTGAAACTGCTGCAGTTTCAGCTATAAATGGAGTTTTAACTGATCCAACAGAAGTGGATGTAGATTTAACAATAGATATGCCTAAGGAATTCTTAATAGATGACTCAATGATTTTAGCGCCAGCACCAACAAATGCTGAAGTTGAAGTTGTTAGAGGACCAAATATTAAGCCATTCCCAGTAAGTAAGCCGTTAGCTGAAGAATTAGATGGTAAAGTGTTAATAAAAGTTGAAGATAATATTACAACAGACCACATTATGCCTTCAAACTCAAAGTTATTACCATTTAGATCAAATATACCTTACCTTGCAGAATACTGCTTTAACACAGTCGATACAGAATTCCCTAAGAGAGCTAAGGAATTTAATGGTGGATTTATAATTGCTGGAGGAAACTATGGTCAAGGTTCAAGTAGAGAGCATGCGGCACTTGCACCTTTATACTTAGGCGTTAAAGCTGTTATAGCTAAGTCATTTGCTAGAATTCATAAAGCTAACTTAATAAACAATGGAATAGTTCCAATGGAATTTAAGAATGAAGCTGATTATGACAAGATTGATTTAGTTGATGACTTGAAGATGGAAAACATCCAAGCTGCTTTAGAATCAGGAGTAGTAAAAGTTAAGAACTTAACTAAAGGAACTGAGTTTGAAGCAACAGTTGATTTAACAGAAAAAGAAATTGCTGTTATTAAAGAAGGCGGAAGACTTAATTACGTAAAAGCAAATAGCTAATTTAAGATAAAGTATTTTTAAAGCGCAGGAATTCATACAAATAGAATTTCTGCGCTTTTTTAATATAAGAACCTCAATTATAATTTAGATTTAATTTAATTAGTTACTATACTATGATAATTAATGTATTTTAATTTGAAAGTACATTTATCATTAAGTTATAATTTATAAATAAACAATTTCTAATATAATAATATAATCTAGTCAGAAAGAAGTGCATTTAAATGAAAAAGACTATAAGGCTGTCTGGAATAGCATATGAAAGTTTAGTTAATGGTCCAGGAATAAGAAGAGTATTTTTTGCACAAGGCTGTAAGCATAATTGCAAAGGATGTTTTAATCCAGATACTCATAATTTTAATGGTGGAGAAGAAAAGGGTATAGATGAGCTAATTGAAGATACAATAAATAATCCAATTATAAAAGGTGTTACGTTTAGCGGTGGAGATCCATGGGAGCAAGCTGATAAATTTGCTTATATGGCAAAAGAATTTAGAAAGAGAGCGTTAAATATTTGGAGTTATACCGGATATACTTTTGAATATATTACAGAGAATATTGATAAGAGAGAGGGGTGGCGTGAATTATTAGAAAATATTGATGTTCTTGTAGATGGAAAATTTGAGGAGAATAAGACTCAAGATGGACTTAGATTTAGAGGCTCAACAAACCAAAGAATAATAGATGTGAACAAAACTTTGAAAGAGGGAAAAATAATAATTTTAAAATATTAATATATTACAGCTAAAGATTATCCACAAACTTGGATTATTAACAGAAAATCTGTGGATTAAATTTAGAAAATGTGGATAATTTTTTAATAATAAAAACCTTGAACATTTCACAATATAAATAATATGATTTATATTGAAAGTTGGGTGAATGAATTTTGATTTTAGATAAAGAATTTTATAAACAAGGTGCACTAAGTTTAGCTAAAGAACTTTTAGGAAAAGTTGTTGTAAGAACTGTTGATAATGTGACTTTAAAGGCCAAAATTGTTGAAACAGAGGCTTATATAGGAGAGGTAGATAAAGCATCTCACGCTTATAATGGGAGACGAACTGAGAGAACAGAACCTTTATTTAGAGAGGGGGGAATTGCATATATATTTTTTATTTATGGTAAATATTTTTGCTTTAATGTGATAAGCGGACTTGAAGATAAAGGAGAAGGAGTTCTAATAAGAGCATTTGAGCCATTAAATGAATTTGATTATTTAGCTAAAAAAAGATTTAGTCAAAACTATGAAGAGTTATCGGAAACTAAAAAAAAAGCAATTTCAAATGGTCCTTCAAAATTATGCTTAGCTTATTCAATTGATAAATCAGATAATTATAAAAAACTTTATGAGACCGGAGATATTTATATTGAAGATGGAGAAAATGAGAAGTTTGAAATAGTTGAAACTAAACGAGTTGGAATTGATTATGCAGAAGAAGCAGTAGATTTTCCTTGGAGATTTTATATAAAGGGTAACAAATATATTTCTAAAAAATAAATAAAAATATAATATACCTAAATAAATAATTCAATAAATTATTACAGTTATTTACTTAAAAGAGATAAAGAGTAATATGTTTATCACGATAAATTTACCATGAGGTTAATATTTTCAGGAGAGGGATTCCCATGGTAATTATAATAAGTAATAAGGAAATACATAAATATAAATATACGAGGAGAAAATTGTTTTTTAAGGATAGGAAAGTTAAAAAAATAAAAAAATCTTTTGGTGAAGTGTATAAAGATGTACAGGAGCTTAAGAAACAAGGGATTATATCTGCATCCAGTATTAATGCTAATATATCTGAAGCAATAAAAAAATCTATTAATAGAAAAATGCACTGATAAGGCATAGATTATAAGGCTATGCCTTATTAGTGCATTTTTTACTTATTATTGAAAGCAAAGAATTTCACAAGCAAGAAGGTGACAGGAACGCCAATAATTGCAGCTAACATATAAGCAAAAAGTTTGTGTAAACCCATAGTAGTGCAAATTATTACAACAATATATTGAATAATAAAATTTGGAATAGAAGATATAGTAAACCTAATAAATTTTTTTAGTTCAAGTTTCTCTTTAAATGTTATAAAGCTGTTTAGTATATATGATATAATTAGCCCAGAAATATATCCGGGTAAAAAAGCAATGTTAGCGCTTAGGAAATTAGAAAATATATATGAAAAAACAGTTCCGTTAAAAGTATTAATAATTCCTATTATAATAAAAAAAATAAACTGTTTCGAAATGAAAGTTTCTTTAAATTTTTGTAATATAGTATCCATAACTTCTAATTATCCTTTTCATTGCTATCAATTAGTTTATCTGCAATAATAAATCTTGGCCTTCTCTTAGTTTCATTATATATCTTACCTATATATTCCCCTATAACCCCAAGAGATAAAAGCTGTATTCCGCCAAGGGTCCAAATGGAAAGTGTTAATGATGTCCAACCGGTCACGGTTTTGCCCAAAAAATTTACTATTAGGGAATATATTAGAGCTAATCCACCAACAAAAAATATTGTAAAACCAAGGCATGTTATTATTCGTATTGGTTTAATGCTAAGAGAAGTAATTCCATCTAAGGCGAAAGCAATCATTTTTTTTAATGGGTATTTGGATTCACCAGCATACCTTTCGTGGCGTTCATATTCAACAATAGAGTATTTATAGCCTATTAGAGGAACCATACCCCTAAGAAATAAATTTACTTCTTTGTATTCGCTTAATCCTTCTAAAGCACGCTTGCTCATAAGGCGATAATCAGCATGATTATAAACCATATCGACACCAAGTTTACTCATAAGTTTATAAAAGATTAATGCAGTAGCTCTTTTAAAAAAAGTATCTGTTTGTCTTGAGGATCTTACTCCGTAGACTATATCACATCCATGATGATATTGTTCCACAAATTTATCTATAACATCTACATCATCCTGTAAATCAGCATCTAAGGATATGGACATATCACAATATTCTTTGGAAATCATAAGACCTGCAAGCAAAGCGTTTTGGTGGCCTCTGTTTCTAGATAAGTTTATACCAGAGAATATATTATTAGTCATATTAAGTTCGTTAATTATGCTCCAAGTATTATCTTTTGAACCATCATTAACAAATAGTATTTTGCTTTTATTAGAAATAAGATTATTTGAAATCATAGTATTGATTTTCTCTAATAATCTTTTAGCTGTTTCATGTAAAACTTCTTCTTCGTTATAACAAGGAATTACAAGATATAATATATCTTTCATAAAATCACCTCCAATAAATATTGTACCCAATATTTACTTAAATTAAAAAGGTATTTTTTATATTTCATATCTTATCTTTGTTATAACTATAGAAGTTTCGTGTATTAAATTAATTTCTTCATTTATTATATCTGAGTTTGCGCTCTTTAGAATTTTTACAATAGGTCTTAGAGGAAAGTTAGGCAGAGTTTCTTGTACTACAGCTACATCGCCATTGCTAAGTTCAACCAGAGTACCCTTAGAAAATGGTATTACTATTTTACAAAAAGTATTGACTATATCATAATCAAATATTTTACCTGCATTAGACATTAAATATTCTAAAACATCACTTGGAAATAGTGCCTTTTTATTGGGTCTGCCTGTAGACAAGGTGTCATATGCATTAGCTATGCTAACAATTTTACTCAACATATTTATTTCATCATTTAACAAGCCATTTGGATATCCTAATCCGTCAGGTCTTTCATGATGTTGCAATGCTATTATTTTACTAGCAGCACTTAGATTGTACGAATCTGACAGATATTTATATCCTAAAGCTGAATGTTGTTTTAGCTTTTGAACTTCTTCTGATGTTAATTCTTCCTCTTTCATGAGAATTTCCCTGGGAATAAATGACTTACCGACGTCATGGAGCAAAGCACCAATGCATAGGGATTGTAATTGCCTTTTTGGAAGTTTTAAAGTCATGCCCAGAACAAGTGATATTACAGCGACATTTACGGAATGTGAATAGACATAGTTATCCATACTTCTTATATCTACCAGTGAAAGTAATACACCATTATTATTTAACACGTTTTCAATTAAATCTTCAGCCATATTTTCTATACTATTAAAATACATAGACTCCTTTTTAGAGAATTTATCAGCGACTGTAAGTCTATTTATATTAGAGAAGGCTTCCTTTATTGTTAGAATAGCCTTTTGCCTTAATTCGGGTTTAATAATATCTTCAATTTCCTCAGAACTATATTCGTCAATAACATATATTGATAGAATATTAATATCTCTTATCTTAGAAATAATTCTTTCACTTAGAATTACTCCGGCTCTTACTAATACTCTTCCATCAGCATCATATAATGTTTTGCCAATAGTTGTATTTGGCTTTACACATTCAATTGGAACTAATCTCATTGTTATCGTCTCCTCAAGTGTTTGGTTATAGTACAATTTACAACATAATTTGCAATTGGTATATTGTATATAATAGTAGTATACCAGCAAAACTGGTGAATTTATAGTATTATAGGAAAAAATATATCATTATAAATGATTGATATTGTCATATTATAAAATAAGTGATAAAAATTGTATATAATTGGATTGATTAAGGGTAAAATGGTTGTACCATTAAGAGAATATACTGTAAATAAAGTAGAGTTAAAAAAATAAATTATATTAATTTCGGAATATTTTAAAATTTTATGTTATTATAGGTGATAAATTTGTTACTTGATAATTAAATTGTGTTATAATATTATAGATTACAAATAAAATATCACAAGGGGGCTTTTTGAATGTCAAGAGTTTATAATTTTTCAGCAGGACCTGCTGTATTGCCAGAAGAGGTTCTTAAAGAAGCAGCAGAGGAAATGTTAGATTACAAAGGTACTGGGATGTCAGTAATGGAGATGAGTCATCGTTCTAAAGCGTTCGAAGGAATCATCACAGATGCTGAAAAAACATTAAGAGAATTAATGAATATTCCAGATAACTATAAGGTTTTATTCCTTCAAGGTGGGGCATCACAACAATTTGCAATGATTCCAATGAATTTAATGAAGAATAAAGTTGTAGATCATATTATTACAGGGCAATGGGCTAAAAAGGCAGCATCAGAAGCAAAAATATTTGGGAAAGTTAATATATTAGCTTCTTCAGAAGACAAAACTTTCTCATATATACCAGATTTAAAAGATTTAAAAATTTCAGATGATGCAGACTATGTTTACATATGTCATAACAATACAATCTATGGAACTAAATATAACGATCTTCCAGAAGTAGGAGAAAAGATATTAGTAGCTGATATGTCATCTGATTTCTTATCAGAACCAGTAGATGTAACTAAATATGGGTTGATTTTTGCAGGAGTTCAAAAGAATGCAGGACCAGCTGGAGTTGTAGTAGTAATAATCCGTGAAGATTTAATTACTGACGATGTATTACCAGGTACTCCAACTATGTTAAGATACAAGATTCATGCAGATAACAATTCATTATATAATACACCACCAGCATATGGAATATATATCTGTGGAAAAGTATTTAATTGGGTTAAAAATAAAGGCGGCTTAGAAGCAATGAAGAAAATTAACGAAGAAAAGGCTGCTATATTATATAATTATTTAGATTCAAGCAGCATGTTCAAAGGAACAGTTGTAAAGAAAGACCGTTCTCTAATGAACGTGCCATTCGTAACTGGTTCAGATGAATTAGACGCTAAATTTGTAAAAGAAGCTAAAGCAGCAGGATTTGAAAACTTAAAAGGGCACAGAACTGTTGGTGGTATGAGAGCAAGTATATATAACGCTATGCCAACAGAAGGTGTTAAAGCTTTAGTTGAGTTCATGAAGAAATTCGAAGAAGAAAATAAATAATAAATAATAAATAATAAATTAAATAAATTTATAAATGAATGTTTATGATAGTCTAAGGTATAAGAGATACTTTAGACTATTTTATTTTAAAAATTAGAAATCAATATGACCTATTTATTATATTTTGCACAAAATAGTAAAATATATTACTTATTTAGTAAAAAAAGCTAAAAAGGGAAGGAATTATAAATATTGTGGCGAATAATACATTATATAGAGTTAAAGTTAGAGCAATAGAGTATATAATTTTTTAAAATATATTATAAGTTTGGTTTTTAGTTTTATGGGATTATGTACTAGGGAAGGGGGGTACAATATGTTGAAACTTACTTGGATAGAATTTTTCTTGAGAACTTTCCCGGAAATATCTATTATGGTATGGGGAATACATGTGATTTCTAGGAAATGTATTGATATGCCTAAATATATATTTTCTAGTGTAATATTATCCATATTAATCTTTTTTGTAAGATGGCTGCCTATATATTTTGGTGTACATATAATGATTAATATAATTTTAATAATAAGTATTATGGCTATTATTGGAATACAAATAATAAAAGCTATGTATAGTACATTATCAATGTTTTTTATACTTACTTTAGGTGAATTTTTAAATATGATATTATTGAATTTATTAAACATAAATACAAGTATTCAATTTATAAATCCATTTAAAAAGTGCATATATAATTTACCATCTTTAATTTTTCTTTTGCTATCCATAATAATAATTAAGTATTTATTAAAGAGGAATAATACGAAATTATTTTTGAATGGTTAATGAATAGAAAGAACAAATAATTATATTTAATATTTCTATAATAATCCTACATATTTTATACTAGTATACAGGATTATGTTCATATCATTTAATTAAATTTTTCGAAATAGATCTTTTCGTTCTTTTACAGATTCTAAAACATTGTGGCATACTACAACATCAAATGAATTATCTTCGAGTTGTTTTAATTGCCCTATATCACCAATAATCTGTTGATAATTATTTTTACACATTCTTTTTTCTACCATTTTAGCATCTGGTTCTATTGCAAGTACATTATTACTTTTTGCTAAATGATTCGCTGTGATTTCAAATCCGCTTCCGAAGTCAAGAATTTTTGAGTTGGTTATTTGAGATAGTTGTTCCCAAACCACTCGATAAAACAGTGTGCTCCAGAGACTATTTAAGTTTCTTAAATATGTTTTTAAATCGTTAGTTCTTATATTACTCCTATCATATAAAAATTATCCTTACTCCATGATATAATATAAATTTTATAGTTATAAAACTACTATGTTACACAAATTTTTATTTTTATCAAATTTAACGTTACTTAGAACTATTTTTATTATTTTTTGTAAAATAAAGAAGGAATTATACATCTAATGGAGAATAATACATTATATAGAAGTTAAAGTTATAATGTATATGATCTGTTGAAACAAATTATAAATTTGTTTCTTAGTTATAATAGATTAGATATGGAAGAAAGGATGTTACAATATGTTGAAAATTACTTGGATAGAATTTTTTTTTAGGATTATACCAGAAACATTTATTTTAATATTAGGGATACATGTAATCTCTAAAAAATCTATTAATATACTAAAGTATATACTTTCAAGCGTATTATTATCATTAATGATCTTTTTTGTAAGATGGCTTCCTATATATTTTGGTGTACATATGATAATTAATATAATTTTAATTATAAGTATTATGGTTGTTATTAGAATACCTATAATTAAATCTATATATAGTACTTTTCTAGTATATTTTTTACTTACCTTAGGTGAATTTTTAAATATGATTATGTTAAATTTATTAAATATAGATACAAGCATTGAATTTTCAAATCCTCTTATAAAATGTTTAGTTGGTACACCATCTTTAATTATCCTATTGATATCTATCATAATATTTAATTATTTATTAAAGATGAGGGAAGGAACAAAAAATATCTCTAACTGAAAAAATAGCGATTAAATCCAAGTCGTTGCATTATAATAGGCACATTTGTAGCAGCTGCAGATGGAATGTCTATTGATAATATATTATACAAGTTGAATATGTTTACAGTGTTGCTAATAAGTATAGCTTTTATAATAGTAGCAAAAAATGCACCTGTAGACAGCATTAAGAAACCTATTACTAGTATTGAAGTGAAAAAACAATTTAAAAAGAAATCTATTGCTGTAATATTCCTTTTTTTATTTATAATTGCAATTCTGTTTATACTAAGTAAAAAATATTTGGATTTATATTGTATTAAATTCATGGAAAGTATTAGTATTGGAATCTTATGGCAGGCTATTACACTTACCAAAATTGGAATTAGTTTATTAAACAAAGTCGACTTTGTTTTAAAATATATTATGAAAAGAGGTGAGTAATTATGAAAAATCAAATTAATAAATTAATTACTATGATCACATCATATATTTGCACAAAGATAGCATTTTCTGTTTCTGCCTCAGCTTGTTCTTGGGGTGCATTTCAACCAGAAGAACCAAAGTGTCTAAGAAAATAGTATATAAAAAATTAAATTAAAACAATATTGAAAGTAAAAATTGTTGATTTAGTTAATTAACAATTTTTACTTTCAATTTATGCAGTTTTGCCTATAATACTAGGAGGTTACCTTATGAAGATATTTATAAATAAAACCGAAAACAATTTATCTATAATATTATCCATTGTTAAAATTGCAATAATAGTATTTATTAGCATAATTATATATATGAATTTACCGAAGTATTGGGCTAATTTAAATATAAAAGATAATGGTCAATTCAATTTGTATACTACAGGATTTTTTTTATGTACTACTGGAATATGTTATATAATTTGGTTGATAATTAGTAATAGAATATCACAATCATCAAATGTATTCAGAATTTCATGGCTATTAGAAAATATTTTTTTTATATCGATTATTTCTTTACCAATATATTTATCTACAGTTTACGAAAATGAATATAAATATTTGTTTCTGCTACTAATAATATCTTCAGTAATTCAATATGGTTCTCGCTATGGAATTATAACTTCACTTTTTTCTTCTATTTTTATACTCGGAGCAGATCTATTATATGCCCCACTTAACGATGGAATTAATGTATATTTTCAAAAGGATTTAATAATGGCAGGAATATTTATTTTTTTTGCATGGATACTTGGGTATTATGTTGATATGGAGTTTGAAAATAATAAAAAGAAAGATGAGACCCTTAATATTTTAAGTTGTGAATTAGAAGAAAAAGATAAACAAAGAAAAGAAATGGAATCGTTATTATTAAATAATAAAATTTGTTATGATATGTTATTTGAAAATTCGCTAAATTCAATTATTGTACATAAAGATGGGATAATTATATACGCTAACGAAAGTGCTAGCAAATTATTAGGATATAAAAATCCAATGGATTTAAATGGGGAAACTTTTTATAATCACTATTTAGATGGATTTCAAAGAAATATTGAAAATAAATATTTAGAGATTGTAGATAAGAAGCTATTAAAGATTATAGAAGATGAAAATATAATAAATTACAATGGTGAGGTCATACCTGTACGAAATACATCATCTTTTTTTACTTATAGAGGAGAACCTTCTATACTGACTTTTTTGCTCGATATAACATCTGAAAAGAAAGTAGAAACTTTAGAGCTAGATGCAGAGAAAAATTTAAAATTACTTAATGAAACTAGAGAATTCAATAGCCTTATAATGGACTTTTTTACCAATATGTCTCATGAACTTAAGACACCTGTTAATGTTATTTATGTTGCTATTCAGGCTATAAATATGCATCTAGATAATTATGATTTATATAGCATTGATAAGTGCAAGTCTTATTTAAAAACCATGAAACAAAATTGTAAAAGAATGATCAGGTTAATAAATAATCTTTTAGATATAACTAAACTAGATTCTGGATTTATAAAAATTAATAAAAAAAATGGTAATATAGTAAGTGTTGTAGAAGACATTGTTCAATCAGTGGCTAGTTATGTAAAAAGCAGAGATATAGAACTTATATTTGATACAGAAATAGAAGAAAAAATTATGAGCTTTGATCATGATATGATAGAACGTATAATGCTAAATTTAATATCTAATGCTTTTAAATATAGCCATCCTAGAGGACACATATATGTAGATTTATTGGATAATGAATCAAGCATTATCATTAAGGTAAAGGATGAGGGAGATGGAATTCCTCCAAATAAGCTTGATGTTATATTTGAGCGTTTTGGACAAGCAAATTCTTCACTTTCTAGACAATGTGAGGGAACTGGAATAGGACTATATCTAGTAAAATCTTTTATTGAAATGCATAATGGAAAGATAAGTGTGGTAAGTACTGAAGGTGAAGGTAGTGAATTTTCAATAGAACTGCCTGTGCTGCCAGTTGAAGATGAAGATTATATGAATAATATGCTTTTTGAAACAAATGTGGAGAGAATTGAAATAGAGTTTTCTGACATATATTCAATACAGGATTAAGGTAGAGCAATAAATAGGTATTATCATCTTATATATATTGTATAGACATGTTGTACAATATAAAAGTTGAATGACATCATTATATCAATAAGTTATAGGGTTAGGGAAGTATACATACCATATAAATGCCATACAAAAGGATATTAATACATATATTTAATTTGGAGAAATAATTCTATAAAGAGGCAGCGGTATAAACACCATATAATATGATGCAACTAGAATATAAAAATAAGAAATCAATGCTAAAAAATAATTAATTTAAAAAAAGTAAATAATTAATAAAATTAGTGAAAAGGAGATAAGTCAACTTTATCCCCTTTTTGAATTAATAAACTATATTTTAATTTGCAAATTAGAAGTAATTAGAACTCGCTTGTTCCTGGAGTTCGTGGAAATGGTATTACATCCCTAATGTTTGTCATGCCTGTTATATACATGATTAATCTCTCGAAACCTAAACCGAAGCCTGCGTGTTTAGTTTCTCCATATTTTCTTAATTCTAGGTACCACCAATAATCTTCTTCAGATAAGCTTAATTCTGCCATTCTATTCTTTAAGACATCTAGTCTTTCTTCTCTTTGGCTGCCACCTATGATTTCACCGATTCCTGGAACCAAAAGATCTGTAGCAGCGACTGTCTTATTATCATCATTTAACCTCATATAGAAGGCTTTTATATCTTTAGGATAATCAGTTACAAATAATGGTTTTTTAAAGTGTTCTTCAGTAAGATATCTTTCATGTTCAGTTTGGAGATCTATACCCCAAGATACAGGGTAATCAAATTGCTTTCCGCACTTTTGCAATATTTCAACAGCTTCTGTATAGCTAACTCTAGCAAAGTCTGATGAAACTACATGATTTAATCTTTCAAGTAATCCCTTATCAATAAATTGATTAAAGAATTCTAATTCTTCAGGACACTCATCCATAACATACTTAATGACATATTTAAGCATATCCTCTGCAAGTTCCATGTCATCTTGCAAGTCAGCAAAAGCAATTTCTGGTTCAATCATCCAAAATTCAGCAGCATGTCTTGTAGTATTAGAATTTTCTGCTCTAAATGTTGGACCAAATGTATAAATGTTTCTAAAGGCTAAAGCAAAGCATTCTCCATTTAATTGACCTGAAACAGTAAGATTTGTTTCTTTTCCAAAGAAGTCCTTACTAAAATCTACATTTCCATCGTCAGTTAGTTGAGGAGTTTTAGGATTAAGGGTTGTCACTCTAAACATTTCCCCAGCGCCTTCGCAATCACTTCCAGTTATTATAGGTGTATGAGTATATACAAAGTTTTGATCTTGAAAAAACTTATGAATTGCATAGGCTGCAACAGAGCGAACCCTAAAAGTTGCTGAAAATGCATTACTTCTAGGTCTTAAATGAGCAATTGTTCTTAAGTATTCAAAGGTATGTCTTTTCTTTTGAAGGGGATAATCAGAGTTTGACATTCCTTCTATAATAATATTTTTTGCTTGGATCTCAAAAGGTTGTTTTGCCTCTGGTGTAGCAACTAATATACCGTTTACTGAAATTGATGAACTTATAGGCAGTTTTGATATCTCCTTAAAGTTAGATATTTTATCATCAAAAACCACTTGAATATTTTTAAAGAAAGAACCATCATTAACCTCTATAAAACCAAAGGCGTTAGATGATCTAAGGGTTCTTATCCAGCCTGATATTGTTACTTCCTTTGATAGGAAATCATCGGTATTTCGATAAAGGCTTTTAATTGAAATTGATTTTGCCATATTATATGACCTCCGTTTTTATAATTAATCTCTAAATTCAAATAAAGATATATTAATCAAAAATTTTATTGTGTTATGCTAAAACTCTATTAATATAACCCTTACGCTTAACAATACATAGATTTTACAATACTTTACTAATGAATGCAACTTATGGCTAGTCCTTAAATAGATAATAATTTATAGCTTTAAATATCTAAATTATAAGTAAAACATTAAATTAATATAAAATTGATAAATTTAGATATTTGCCTACTATAGTATTACATTGTAAATATAATTTAGTATGTATTCTTAAATAAAAAATAGTCCCATCTTTGCTTGTTCCAATAAATATCAGAAGTATACAAAAACAGAACTATTTTTACTTTTACAAATTTATAGCAATATTCTCGAGTAATTATATTAACAGGGTACCCGTCTATTGTCTAATTACTACATAGGTGTATAATTTCCAGACTGTTAATCTATGAGATGATAGTTAAATACATAAAAAGTATTTCGGTAAGGCTTGTCTATTCTATCCCGTCTTCAAAGCTTTGAATTAATTCCTTTGGAAAATTCAACATAGTCATATCCTTCACAATTCTTTTGAATGGATATGGAATTTCTTTTACTTGAACTTTCATTCCACCTTCTTTTGTAAAGTTCAATATGCTATAAGTAATATTTGGACGACCAATTTTGGGCTTTCCTACACTACCTGAATTTATATATACTTTATTACCGAATTCTTTTATTCCTGGAATATGAGTATGTGCACATACTAGGACATCAGCATTAAGTGAATTCATTATATCTAGCGTGTTATTTTCATCTTTTAGAAGATATTCGTTAATTTTATTTGGACTGCCATGAACGAATAAAAGTTTTTTACCTGCAATATTTAAAGTTATGGTGGAAGGCAGATTATCTAGAAACATTCGATTTTCTTCTCTTAACTCATTAACAGTCCAAGGAAGAGAGAAACTGTTAATATAAGTTTCTCTTATATAAGAATATTCATTGTCCACGACAGAATTATCATAATTTCCCTTTATACATAATATATGTCTTCTTCTTACCATTGAAATAACTTCATTAGGATGAGGACCATAACCAACTAAATCGCCCAAGCAAATGATAGTATCAACTTTTTCGTCATCTATATCCTCTAAAAGAGTAATAAGAGCATAAACATTAGCATGAATATCTGAAATTACAGCTATCTTCATAAGTATTCCTCCTATGTTGTTTTAAAAAAAGTTAAAATTACTACATTTGAGATTTTAAATAATTCTCTCCTACAATAACTACATCACCAGCACCTACTGTTAACAGCAAGTCACCAGAAGCAAGTTTTGATTTAGCATAATTTAATGCCTCATCATGAGAATGAACATTAGTGCATTTTACACCTTTATTTCTTATTGCATCACCAAGTTCATTGGAAGATACAAGACCAGTATTTTTTTCACGAGCAGCGTAAACATCCATTAGAATGAGCTCATCTGTATCATTAAAACATTCAGTAAATTCATCAAATAATGCCTTTGTCCTGGTATAAGTGTGTGGCTGAAAGATGCAATAGATTTTATTATGATTGATTTGTTTTGCAGTACTTAAGGTAGCTTTAATTTCCGTAGGATGATGGGCATAATCATCTATTATAGTAACACCATTTAGTTCACCTTTGTATTCAAATCTTTTATGAGCGCCTTTACATTTTGACAATCCTTCGATTATATCGTCATTAGAAATATCAAATATAAGGGAAACACAAATTGAAGCAAGGGCATTTAAAATATTATGCTTACCTGGTACGTTTAAAGTAAGTGTAAATAAATTTTTGTTATCCTTATATACATCAAAAGTTGCACAGCCATTTTTGTTGAAAGTTATATTTTTAGCATTTACATCTGCATTATCATTAAATCCATAGCTTAGTGTATTGCAGTGTGCTTTAGATAAAATTTCCTTAACTCGAGCATCATCATTAAAACCTATAAGATAACCATCATCTGGAATCAGTTTAGAGAATTGTAGAAAAGTATCTGCAATTTCATCTATGCTTTTATAATAGTCTAAATGGTCTGCGTCTATATTTAATATTATCCCAACATAAGGATAAAATTTTAAAAATGAACGTTTATATTCACAAGCTTCAGTTAAAAAATAATCACTATTACCTATTCTAAAATTACCACCTATTGCATCTAATTCTCCTCCAACTAGAATTGTAGGATCTAAATTACCAGCAAGAGTAATGTGGGAAAGCATTGATGTACATGTAGTTTTTCCGTGGGTACCTGATATAGCTACATTATATTTATGTCCTTTCATAATTTGTCCTAAAAATTCTGCTCTATCCATTAATGAAATATTTTTTTCTTTTGCCTCTAATAACTCAAGATTATCAGATGGGATTGCGGCAGTATAGACAACTAAATCTACATCTTTAATATTTTCTCTTTTGTGTCCTATGTAAATTTCAGCCCCTGAAACTCTTAATTTATCAACAATAGGTGAATCTTTGAAATCTGAGCCAGATACTTTATATCCACTATTTAATAAAACGGCAGCTAAACCGCTCATGCTAATTCCACCAATACCAATAAAATGAATTTTCTTATCTTTATCTTTTATAAAATCGAAAGACAAATGATCAACTCCTTTTTAATTAATAAACACTGAAACGTATTTATTATTTTTTCTAAATTATTAAAATATTTAGTATTATACTTTAACTATAATTATATACATTTTTCAAAAAATCAACCATAGAAAAAAATAAATACATAATATTTTATGCATATTTAGTGTATTTGTGAACAAGCTATGGTTATATAAAATAACTTTATAACTAAAAATATTGATATTAACTTGAATTTAGCATAAAATATGAATATTAAAGGGATTTAATATAAAAATAATTCGTGTAGGAGATTTAATATGGAGAAGTTTACGAGAAATAAGAGGGTAGTTGCTATAACCAAAATTTTATTAGAAAGTCCTAACAAAATATTAGGATTAAACAGGTTTTCGGAACTATTAAATGCAGCAAAATCTACTATAAGTGAGGATATTGTTGTAGTGCGTGAAGTTTTAGAAAAACTTAAAATGGGAAAGATTGAAACCATTGCCGGTGTAGCAGGGGGAATAAAATATATACCACAAAGTGGTGAAGAAGAGATGAAGGTATTTGCACAAGAATTATGTAAGCAATTAAGTGATGATGGAAGAGTTATTCCCGGAAACATAATATATATGACAGATTTAATGTATAATCCTAAAATAATAAGTAAGGCTGGAGTTATGCTTTCGTCTTGTTTTCAAGGAAAAGATGTTAACTATGTAATTACCGTTGAAACTAAAGGAATTCCGCTAGCTTATGAAGTTGCAAGAAATTTGGGAGTACAGTTGGTTATTGCTAGAAGGGATAGTCAAGTAACGGAGGGGCCAACAGTCACTATAAATTATGTTTCAGGAAGTAATGGAAGATTACAACAAATGTCATTATCTAAGAAGTCAATGAAGCCATCTAGTAAATGTATATTTATTGATGATTTTATGAAAGGTGGAGGAACTGCCATCGGAATCAAGGACTTGTTAAAGGAATTTGATAGTGAACTAGTAGGGATTGGAGTCCTGGTAGACAATAAGCAAACTGAAAAGAAGCTAATTGACGAATATGTTTCCATTGTAGAACTAAAGGAAGTAGACAAATCAGCAATAATAGGAATACAGCCTTCAAAAATATTTTCATAAATTATTTTAATCGGACAATCTCTTAGTTGTATTAATTTATGTTAATTTCTACAAAAAAATAAATTTTTAAGGATTTATTAAATATAAAAAAGGAATTTAGAAATTTGTGGAGAAAATATATAAATATTAAATATTTTTAAAGCAACTGGGAGGGGTGGAGTAAAATGAAAATTACAGACGTTAGAATTAGAAAAATCGCATCAGAAGGTAAAATGAAGGGAATAGTTTCTGTTACATTTGATAATGAATTTGTGATTCACGATATCAAAGTTATAGAAGGACAAATGGGTTTATTTATTGCTATGCCTAGTAGAAAAACACCAGATGGAGAATTTAAGGATATAGCTCACCCAATAAACACAGAAGCAAGGGAAAAAATTCAAACTGCAATTTTAGAAGCGTATGAAAAAGCTATTTCAGAAGAAGTTGTAGAAGAGCAATAAACTTATGAGCAAAAGGAAGTTTTTTATGACTTCCTTTTGTTTTGTTAAACTAAGTTTCATTTGGAAAATATTAAGATATTAATGGGTTGAAATAACTATTGCTTTCAAATATAATTAATTTAGCATGAATATTAAATGTGTTATTTAAAGAGATTAATCGTGTTAATATAAGGTATATTGAGAAAAATAACAAGTCAATGTGTTTAAATAATTGCCAGCTATTAGATAAAAAGTTCTATTAGCTGATATAAAGAATAACATCTGTGATTGTTATTTCTTTCGTATGTCTAAACTTATAAAAGAGGTGTGATATATAATGTATAAATGTGCACTAGTTTTGGCAGCTGGTCAGGGTAAGAGAATAAAGTCAGATTTACCTAAGGTATTGCATAAAGTATGTGGTAAAGAAATGTTAAAACATGTTATAGACTCAATAAGAAATTCAGGAATCGATGATATAAATGTAATTATAGGTAAGGGTGCTGAATTTGTAAAAGAAAGAACATTAGATAAAAATGTTGCCTATTCATTACAAGTAGAGCAATTGGGAACTGGTCATGCTGTTAAATGTGCTAACGATTTTTTAAAAGATAAAAAAGGAGTAGTCGCAATTTTTGCAGGTGATACTCCTTTAATAAAACAATCAACTATTGAAAGATTATTCAATGATCATATTGAAAATAATAATGCCGCAACTATTTTAACTTCATTAGTGGAAGACCCGACAGGTTATGGAAGAATTGTGCGTGATGCAAATAACCAAGTTTTAAAAATAGTAGAGCATAAGGATTGTAATGAAGAAGAACTTAAAATTAATGAAATGAATACTGCAATTTACTGTTTTGATATTGAATTGTTAGTTAGTGCCTTAGAAAAAATAAATAATAATAATCAGCAAGGTGAATATTACCTTACTGATGTCATAGAAATATTAAAATCTCTAGGAAAGCAAGTCGGTGCAGTTTTAACTGATTATGAAGAGACTATTGGAGTAAATTCAAGGGTTCAATTAGCAGAAGCAGAAGAGATCCTTAAAAACAGAATAAATCTTAAACATATGGAAAATGGAGTTACATTAATTGATCCGAAAACAACCTATATAGGAATCGATGTTGAAATAGGAAAGGATACAATAATATATCCGAATAACATTCTAGAAGGTAATACAAAGATAGGGAATAACTGTTTAATTTATCAGAATTGCAGAATAGCAGATAGTGCAATTGGAAATGAAGTAGAGATTCAATCTTCGGTTATATTGGATAGTAATGTTGGTGATAATACTACTGTTGGGCCATTTGCATATATAAGACCTGAATCTACAATAGGTAAACATGCTAGAATAGGAGACTTTGTAGAGATAAAGAAATCAACTATTGGAGATGGAACTAAAGTATCTCATTTAACTTATATAGGAGATGCTGAAGTTGGATCAGAGTGTAATTTTGGATGCGGAACAGTAGTTGTAAATTACGATGGTAAAGAGAAACATAAAACAATTATTGGAGATCATAGCTTTATAGGCTGTAATACTAATTTGGTATCACCTGTTACAATTCACAATAATACGTATATTGCGGCAGGCTCTACAATTACATCAGAAGTAAATGAAGGCGATCTTGCTGTGGCAAGAGCTAAGCAAAGAAATATTAAAGGATGGGTAGAGAAAAAAGGACTAAAAAAATAAAGTTTTTAATATAAATCAGCCAAAATTATAAAGGGGGTCTTCTCAATTATGATAACTCATGGGAGAAATATAAAAGTATTTACTGGAAATTCACATCCGAAATTAGCTCGGGATATAGCCGATATATTAGGAGTTCCAGTGGGAAATTCTAAGGTTTCAACTTTTAGTGATGGAGAAATATCTGTAGATATTAATGAAACTGTTAGGGGTAACGATGTATTCATAGTACAATCTACGTCTTCACCGGTTAATAATAATTTAATGGAATTATTAATTATGATTGATGCATTCAAGAGAGCATCAGCGGGTAGAATCACAGCAGTTATACCGTATTACGGTTATGCAAGACAGGATAGAAAGGCTAAATCAAGAGATCCGATAACTGCAAAATTAGTTGCAGACCTGTTAACTGCGGCGGGAGCGAATAGAGTTCTAACTATGGATTTACATGCAGCCCAAATTCAAGGATACTTTAATATTCCTGTTGACCACCTGCTTGGTGCGCCAATACTTGCACAACATTATATATCAAAGGGGTTAATGGATCAAGAAGATGTTGTAGTAGTTTCGCCAGATTTAGGAAGTGTAACTAGGGCAAGAAAATTTGCAGATAATTTGCAAGCACCAATAGCAATTATAGATAAGAGAAGACCCAAAGCAAATGTTTCAGAAATAATGAATATTATAGGTGATATTGAAGGAAAGAGATGTATTTTGATTGATGATATGATAGATACTGCTGGGACTATTGCAAATGCAGCAAATGCTCTTAAAGATTTAGGGGCGAAAAATATTTATGCCTGCTGTACTCATGGAGTATTATCTGGTCCAGCGATGGATAGAATAAATGCTTCAGCAATTGAAGAACTAGTAATGCTAAACACAATTCCACTAAAAGAAGATAATGACAATAGAAAGATTTTTTCTATTTCAGTTGCTCCTTTATTTGCAGAAGCAATAAAAAGAATTTATGATGATCAGCCAATTAGCAAATTATTTGAATGTCACCAATAAGATAAGTATTTAATTTTAAAATATCCTCAAATGCAAAAACAGAATGTATATTTATTATAAAATTATAGTAATAAATATATATTCTATTTTTTATAAAAATTATTTTTATATTAAAAGACATTAAGGAAATAATAGACACACTTTCAAACTGAAATAGTTTGAAATTAAAAGTTACTTAAGCAAATAACAATATATTTTTTTGTTTGCTATAAAAAAAATACTATTTATGTTATATTAGGATATGAATAATATGGAAATGTTTTAAGGAGGGAAAGCAGTGGATGGAGTTGCAACCAAGGTTTTAATTGTAGATGATGATGAAAATATTAGTGAAGTTATAGATATGTATTTAAAAAGTTCAGGTTATAATACGAAAATAGCTTTAAATGGCAAGGAAGCCCAAGAATTATATCTAGATTATAATCCTGATATTGTTTTGCTTGATGTGATGATACCTTACATAGATGGAATTGATATATTAAAATGGATAAGAAAACAAAAGGAAACTCCAGTAATAATGATTACTGCAAAAGGGGATACTTTTGATAAAGTTCTAGCATTAGAAATTGGAGCTGATGATTACATAGTAAAACCTTTTGAGCCTAAGGAATTATTAGCTAGAGTTAAAGCAGTACTCAGAAGATATTCTTCAGAAAATGTTAAAAATGAAATAATAAAGTTAAGCGATTTATCAATAGATTCAACTTCTTATAAAGTTATATATAATGGGGAAGAAATAAAAATGCCTCCAAAAGAATTTGAACTGTTATATTACTTAGCTAACAATAAAAATAAAGTTTTCACAAGAGAACAATTACTTTGTGAAGTTTGGGGGTATGACTATCCTGGAGACTCCAGAACTGTAGATGTTCATATAAAGAGATTGAGAGAAAAATTAAGCGGTGGAGAGCAATGGGAAATACAAACAGTATGGGGTGTTGGATATAAATTTGAGGTGAACTAAATGAAATGCGGGAGTCTACTTCAGAAATTAATAATGACATTTATAGTTATTTTGACAATAGTACTAGTTTTATTAGCATGGGCGCTATCAATGTGGTTTAGAATATCATCTTTTAATGAAAAAAGGACTCAATTTGAACAAGATGGAGAATATATATCTGAAGCAGTTAAAACATATAATGCTGAAAATAGTGAGATAAAATTGGATAAGTTGCAGGCTATTATAGACATGGCAAGTGTTGGGGCGAATGCGGATATTATTGTTTCAGATAAATATGGGTATACATATATTTATTCGAAAACCGAAATAAATAAGAATATTGAAGATAAACCAATTATTTCTGATAAAAAAATGGATTATCTGATCGATGGTAAACCTGTAGAATATATTAATGATGACTATACCTACATATATCCAATAACAGAAGATGGAGAATTTGAAGGGTATGTTACAATGACAGCTCCGTTATCAATTATTAGTAAGCAGCTGCATAGAATATACTTAATTGTATGGGCATCAGCACTAGTAGCAATGGTTTTTGCATCTGTAGTTCTATCTTTGGTCTCAAAGAAAATATTGATTAATCCTTTGGCTGAAATTAACAATGCAGCTAAGAGGTTTGCTAACGGTGAAGTTAATAGAAGAGTTTATGTAAGATCGAAGGATGAAATTGGTGAACTTGCAGGCTCTTTTAATATAATGGCTGAATCTTTAGAAAAGGTTGAGAATAATAGAAGGGATTTCATATCTAATGTGTCTCATGAATTAAGATCTCCAATTACATCTATAAAAGGGTTTATAGCCGGTATAATAGATGGTGTAATTCCAAAAGATAAAGAAGGCTACTATTTGGATATTGCTTATAGCGAAATACAAAGGTTAACGAGACTAATAAATGATTTACTAGATTTGTCTGCAATTGAATCGGGTAAATTGAAGTTTAACATGAAAAAAGTTAATATAAATGAGTTAATTAGACTTTGCGTTATAAATAATGAACAAAGTATAAAAGAAAAAGGAATACAAATTAAAATAGAATTACAAGATGATAATTGTTATGTGAAAGCCGATGAAGATAAAACAATGCAGGTTTTAACCAATCTACTGGATAATGCTATTAAATATTGTGGCAGCAAAGGGATAATAAAAATTAGCACATATCATAAAGGTGCAAAAGTATTCGTAGAAATATATAATAATGGACCTAAAATTACTGAAGGGGAAATAAGAAACATATGGAATAGATTTTATAAGTCGGATAAGTCTAGAACTAATAAGATAAGCACTGGACTTGGATTGCCTATAGTAAGAATGATACTTATGCAACAAGGCGAAGAGGTATGGGCAAAAAACCATCCTGATGTAGGTGTAACATTTACCTTTTCATTAACAAAATATAAGAGTAAAATAGATAAATATCAAAGGAGGAGAGAATAGGATGTTTTTAATAGTGGGTCTTGGAAATCCGGGAAAAGAATACGAAGATACACGACATAATATTGGGTTTAAAGTTATTGATAATATTGCGAGAGAGTATAATATTGAATTAAATAGGCAAAAATTTAAAGGTATATATGGAGAAGGTTTTATTGAAGGAAAAAAAGTTATGCTTTTAAAGCCGGCTACTTATATGAATTTAAGTGGAGAAAGTATAAGAGAGGTAGTAGATTTTTATAATCTCGATAATACCGAGATTTTAGTTATATATGATGATATTAGTCTAGAAGTAGGAACTTTAAGAATAAGGGAAAAAGGAAGCGCAGGTGGGCATAATGGAATAAAAAGCATTATAGCCCACCTTGGTAGTGATGTTTTTTCAAGAATAAAAGTGGGCGTAGGACAACCTAAAGGTGATTTAATTAAATATGTATTAGGAAAGTTTACAAAAGAAGAGACGGTTATCTTAAACCAAGTTATTGAGGTATCAACAAAAGCGACTGCAGAAATAATTAAAAATGACGTTAAAACAGCTATGAATCAATATAATGGATTTAAAGCAAATACAATTGTTTAAGGAAGGTGCATGGGATGAGATTAAAAGGGTTATTAGAGCCCTTGGAAGGTAGTATAGAATTTCAAAATATAATGCAAGGTATTGAAAGAAAAAAATACCCTATTGGTATATATGGTGCATCTGAGTCTGGTAGAGGATACATTTTAGGTGGAATTTTTGAGAATATTGATAAGTCTATGGTAATTGTTACTCAAAGTGATATGGAGGCAAAAAACCTTTATGAAGACTTGATATTTTATACCAGTGAAGTATATTATTTTCCAATAAGAGAAATGGTTTTCTATAATATTGATGCTATTTCTGGTGATTTAAGGTGGGCTAGATTAAAAGTAATAAATGAAATACTAAATAAGAAGAAGAAAATAATAGTAACATCTATAGAGGCCTTTGCAGCTAAATATACTCCGCATAAGTTATTTTTGGAGTATAGTATGAAGTTAAAAGAAGGTGACGAAGTTAACCTTACTGAAATATCAAAGAAATTAATTCAATCAGGTTATGAAAGAGTGGAAATGGTTGAAGGTAAGGGGCAGTTCTCACTGAGAGGTGGAATATTAGATGTGTTTCCGACAGGTTCAACTTATCCATATAGGGTTGAGCTTTTTGGCGATGAGATAGAATCTATTAGAACGTTCAATACGGAATCTCAAAGAAGTATTGAAAAGGTAAAGAAAATAGATATTTTTCCAGCAAAAGAGATAATAGTATCTGAAGAAACGTTAAAACTTGGGCGTGATAAATTAAAAGAAGAGTTTGATAAAATTGCTTCAAGTGATAGCGATAATGAAAGAATAGAGAAATTAAGAAAAATATTAAATAAAAATTTAGAAGTATTAGAAGAAACATCCTCTTTTGAAACCATTGACAGCTATTTAACATACTTTGTGAAGCAGCCAGAAACCCTTTTTGATTATTTTAAGGATTATTTTGTTATTGTTGATAATGTACAAAGATGCAAAGGAAAATTAGAATCTACATATATAGAATTTGAAGAAAATTTTACAGCTTTCTCTCAAAGGGGAGATATTTTCCCAGGCCAGGGAAATCTGTTAATTAATAAGGAAGAAGTTTTAGAATTATTTGAAGATCAAAGGATTGCTTTTTTCGAAGCATTGAGCAAGGCTGCAGACTGGTTAAGACCAATAGTAACAGTGAATGTAGCGCAAATAACATTAAATAATTATCAAGGCCAATTAGATTTATTAATCGAAGATATTTTAGATAAGAAAAAGGCAGGATATAAAACTTTAATATTATCGGGAACAAGAGCAAGGGGGGAACGTCTAGTCGGAACCTTAAGAGACAGAGAAATAGAAAGTGTTTATAGGGATAATGTTGATGATATTGCTTATGGTGAAGTTGTAATAACCTTTGGAAATCAGCTAAAGGGTTTTGAGTACCCTGAGTATAAGATTTGTGTAATATCAGATAGGGAAGTATTTGGTGAAGCAAAAAGAAAGTTAAGAACTAGTAAATCAAAGAAAAAGGGAATCTCCAAAATTAAGAGTTTTGCTGAGTTAAAACCTGGAGATTATGTAGTTCATGCTAATCATGGTATTGGTGTATATAAGGGAATTAAACAAATTGATGTTGGGGGACATAAAAGAGATTATTTAGATATTGTATATGATAAAGGCGATAAATTATATGTTCCAGTAGATCAACTTGATTTGATACAAAAATATATTGGTAGTGAAGGAAAATCTCCAAAGGTTAACAAGCTTGGAAGTGCTGAGTGGCAAAAGGCAAAAGCAAAGGCTAGAAAATCAATTAATGAAATAGCTGAGGATCTAGTTAAACTTTATGCAATGAGAAGTACTGTAAAAGGACATAAGTTTCCCAAGGACACTGAATGGCAAAAGCAATTTGAAGATGAATTTCCTTTTGAAGAAACGCCAGACCAGTTGACATCACTAGAAGAAATAAAATATGATATGGAATCAGATAAACCAATGGATAGACTTTTATGTGGTGATGTTGGATATGGTAAAACAGAGGTTGCACTAAGGGCTGCATTTAAGGCTGTTATGGATGGAAAACAAGTTGCAATATTAGTTCCTACCACTATTTTGGCAGAGCAGCATTACAAAAATATTAAAAATAGATTTTCAGACTTTCCAATAAAAATAGACATGGTTAGCAGATTTAGAACTGCAAAACAGCAAAAAGAAATTCTACAAAAAGTGAAGGAAGGTAATCTAGATATCTTAATTGGGACTCATAGATTAGTATCTAAGGATATCCAATTTAAAGATTTAGGATTATTGATAGTAGATGAAGAGCAAAGATTTGGAGTAAAGCAGAAGGAACAAATTAAGGGAATTAAGAAGAATGTTGACGTTTTAACTTTAAGTGCAACTCCAATACCTAGAACACTTCATATGTCATTAAGTGGAGTTAGAGATATCTCTGTTATTGAGACACCGCCAGAGGAAAGATATCCTGTTCAAACTTATGTTGTAGAACAAAATGATCAACTTATAAGAGATGCTATATTAAGAGAAATTGGCAGAGGTGGCCAGGTTTATTTTGTATACAATAGAGTGGAAGATATTGAAAGAATGGCAAAATACGTTCAAGCATTAGTACCAGAAAGTAAGGTTGGGGTTGCTCATGGTCAAATGGCAGAAAGACAACTTGAAAAAGAGATGTATGATTTTATGTCAGAAGAATACAATGTACTAGTTTGCACAACAATAATAGAAACAGGAATGGACATCCAAAATGTAAATACAATAATAATTTACGATGCAGATAAAATGGGACTTTCTCAGTTATATCAATTAAGGGGAAGAGTAGGCAGATCTAATAGGATAGCATATGCATACCTTTTATATACCAAAGATAAAGTTTTAACAGAGATAGCAGAGAAAAGACTTAAAGCATTGAAAGATTTTACTGAGCTGGGGTCTGGATTTAAGATAGCAATGAGAGATCTTGAAATCAGAGGTGCAGGTAATATGATGGGTTCATCCCAACATGGCCATATGGCATCAATAGGATATGATTTATACTGTAGAATGCTTGAAGATACAGTTAAACTGCTCAAGGGAGAAATTCAAAAGGAACCAATAGAAACTACGTTAGATATAAAAGTAGATGCTTTTATATCAGAAAATTATATTGAAGATGAAATACAAAAGATTGAAGTATACAAGAAGATAGCAGCAATCGAAGGTATAGATGACTACAATGACATAAAAGAAGAATTGGAGGATAGATATTCTAAGATTCCAGAACCTGTATATAATTTAATGGATATTGCCTATATAAAAAGTCAAGCCAAATCCATATTCATTGAAGAAATAAAAGAAACTCCAAAGGAAATATTGTTTAAATTTGCGCAAGGTGAAAGTGATTATAAGAACACTTTTAAAATATTGATGTATAAGTATAAAAATAGTGTGGTGCTTAAATTTGGAACAGATCCATATTTTGCGTTTAAATTAAAACATATAAAGAAAGAAAATAAACTAGAATTTTTAAAAGAAGTCTTTAATGACATAATATTGTAACAAATATATGATATAAATGAAAAGTAATATAAACAAAATGGTGTAAAAAATTTGAATAATAAAAATAATATTGATATACTAATATTATGACTTTTTCAGTACGACATCTTTAAAAGATAACATTATCTAATTCGATATACATAGGATATTTTGATAGGTTACTTTTTTAAGATTAAATATAAGATAAGCGAGGGGAAAATTTTGAAAAAAATAAAAAAAATTATTGCAGCGATAGCTTTATGTGCAATTGCAGCATCAGCTATGGGATGCAAGATGATTGAAAAGACACCAGAGGCAATACAAAATACAGTTCTTGCAACAGTTGGAAATGAAAAAATAACAAAAGGTGATTTAGATAAACAAATAGGTCCACAGTTAAAGCAACAGTTTGGTGATGACTATGAGACTAACGACAAAGTTAAAGACCAAGTAAAACAGGCGAAAAAGCAAGGGCTAGATAGTTTAGTAACTCAAAAAGTACTTTTACAAGAAGCAACTATATTAAATTTAAAGCCATCTGATGATGATTTAAATAAAAAGGTTGATGACCAAATTAATCAATATAAAACTCAATATCCTGAGGAAGGGCAATTTGAGAGTGTTTTACAACAAAATGGATTAACAGAAGATCAACTTAGAAGCATGTTAAAGGATCAGCTTGTAATGCAGGCAGTTCAAGATAATATATTAAAGGACGTAGCTGTTACAGATGATGAAGTCCAAACATATTATAATGAGAATAAAGATTCTAAGTATACACAAGGGGCAGGCGCAACAGCTTCACATATTTTAATAGCTGAAAAGGCTAGTGATGGAACAACTGTAGATTTTGACGCTTCATTAAAAAAAGCTAATGATATAAAATCAAAGCTAGATGCTGGTGCTGATTTCGCAACATTGGCTAAAGAAAATTCAGCAGATCCAGGAAGTAAGGATAAAGGCGGAAGTTTAGGCTTTGTAGCATATAATTCAACAGATTTAGTTCCAGAATTCATGAATGGATTTAAAAATTTAAAAGAGGGAGAAATTTCAGCACCAGTAAAGAGTCAATATGGTTATCACATAATAAAAGCAACTGGATTAAAAGATTCTCAAGTAACTCCTTTTGAGCAAGTAAAGGATCAAATTAAATCAACTTTATTACAACAAAAGCAAGGTGATACTTTTAATTCAAAGATAACAGAATGGAAAAATGATTTAAAAGTAAAAACTTATGAAGATAAATTATAATTTTAAATAATTGGGAATAAAAATAGGGATATTTAACGGCTAAGAGTTGAACTGTCTTAAAATAGTTTAGTGCTATTTTAAGGCAGTTTTTATATTTACGTCTGTGAATACTAATAATATGAGTGGATAAATAAATTTAAAATATATGTGAAAATGGGATTATACTTAGCTTTATTATTGTTCAAAAAATACTTATATAAAATTTGTCTATAAGTGTATAAAATTTCTAGAAATTCAAATAATAATACTGCAACCAATTAATAGAGTTATAAGGAGGTTATATAACCAATGAAGGCAACAGGAATTGTTAGAAGAATTGATGATTTAGGAAGAGTGGTAATACCAAAGGAAATAAGGAGAACATTAAGAATAAGAGAAGGAGATCCGCTAGAAATATTTACTGATAGAGATGGCGGTGTTATTCTAAAGAAATATTCCCCAATTGAAGAGCTTACTAATTTTTCAAAAGAATATTGTGAAAGCTTACAACAAGTTATAGGTAATATTGTACTAATAGCTGATAAAGATGCATTTGTATCAGTAAGTGGAGCACCTAAAAAAGATTACATAGAAAGAAAAGTAAGCAGCGAATTAGAAAAAATAATGGATGGAAGAAAAACTGTCTTATTAAGTAAGGCTAATAATTCAGTAATACCATTACATAACGATGATGATGAAAGTGTGTACACTAGTCAAGTTATATCACCAATTATAGCAGAAGGTGATGAAATTGGTGCTGTAATTATATTATCAAAAGAAGATGTAGAACTTGGTGAAGTTGAAACAAAATTAGTTGAAACAGCGGCAGCATTTTTAGGAAAACAAATGGAGCAATAATATCAATAAATTAGTTGCAGTATGAAAAATAAAAGGAATAATACCTCTAAACTTACAATAATAATAATTATTAATAATATGTAAGTTTGGAGGTGTTTTATGAATAAGCAATCCCTAATAAAGGGGAGTATCATTCTTGGAGTTGCGGGAATATTAACTAGATTTTTAGGATTATTCTTTAGGTGGCCGCTGATAATGTTAATTGGCGATGAAGGGATAGGATATTATCAAATGTCATATCCACTGTATATGTTTTTTATCGCCATGGCTTCAGGAGTACCTGTTGCAATTTCAAAAATGATATCGGAAAAGAATGCAACTAATGATATATATGGAAGTTTCGAAGTAATGAAAGAGTCAGCCATTTTAATGACAATAATAGGGACAGGCACTACAGTAGCATTATTCTTTTTTGCAAGGCCAATAATAGTATTTTTAAAATGGGATTCAAAAGCATACTATTCATTAATAGGAATATCATTTGCACCAATTGTAATATCATTTGTGACAATATTTAGAGGTTTCTTTCAAGGATTACAGAATATGACGCCATCAGCCATATCACAAATAATAGAACAAATTGGAAGAGTTATATTTGGTGTAGGACTAGCTGTATTTTTATTACCAAAAGGAATTGAATATTCGGCAGGAGGAGCAGCTTTTGGGGCTACCGCTGGTGCGGTTCTTGGAGGAACATATTTATACACAAATTATAAAAAAATTAAGAAGAATTATAAAGTAAAAAAAATAAAAAGTAATCCAGAAATATTGAATACAATATTAAAAATTGCAGTACCGATATCGTTGGGAACAACAGTTAGCAGCATTATGAATTTGATTGATTCAATATTGGTTCCGCAAAAGTTACTGCAAGCCGGCTTTACAAATACACAGGCAACTGTACTTTATGCTCAATTAACTGGAAAGGCGTCTGTAATTATAAATATTCCATTAACTCTCTCTATGGCCATTTGCACATCTTTAATTCCAATTATAGCTGAGAATTTTGTTCTTAGGAGGCGGAAAGAGCTTAAGAACAAAATAGATGTATCCATGAAAATGGCGGCAGTAATAGCAATTCCTTGTACCTTTGGACTTTTCTTTTTAGCTGAGCCGGTAATGAAGTTTATATTTCCAGGCAGATTTGAAGGTATAGAAATATTAAAATATTTATCATTAACTATTCCTTTCATAATAATAACTCAAACAACAACAGCGATTTTACAGGGAACAGGTAATTATATTAAACCTGTTATTAACTTATTATGTGGATGCATAGTAAAGATAATATTAACTTGGACATTAGTTCCAATGGAGGCCATTAATATATACGGTGCAGTTATTGCGAGTCTTAGTGCTTATGCATTTGTAAGTATATTAAATATAATAACTATGAAACTTACATTAAAGGTAAAATTAAATTTATATGAAATTATAATTAAACCAGCGTATGCATCAACTATTATGACTCTATTAGTATTAATTAGTTATAATATTATATATAGAAATACAATAAGTAATGGAATATCTTGCTTAACATCTATATTTTTGGGTATGATAATATATATTATATTGATTATTGTATTCAAAGTATTTAATGTTGAAGATATAAAGAGTAGATTGAAAAGAAGATAAAAGGAGAGAGGCTCTAATGATTAAAATAGTTGGATTGGGACCAGGAGCAAAGGATGCATTGACAATAGGAACAATATGCGAACTTGAGAGTAATAGGAATATATTTTTAAGAACAGAAAAACACCCAACAGTAGATTACTTAAGAGAAAAAAATATTAAATTTGACACCTATGACAATATGTATGAGAGCATAGATAGCTTTGATCAGGTATATTTAAGTATTGCTAATGATTTAATTAAAAAACAGAAGGAATTAGGAGATTTAATATATGCAGTGCCTGGTCATCCTCTAGTTGCAGAAAAATCAGTATTTAATTTGATGAAACTATGTAATGAAAATAATATAGAATATAAAATAATACCTGCAGTAAGTTTTATTGACGCAATGATAGAAAGCCTTAAGATTGATCCTATAGAGGGAGTTAAGGTTATAGATTCCTTTGATATAGAGAATCAGGTTTTGGACAAAAGAATAGGGACTGTAATTACCCAAGTGTATAATCAATTAATAGCATCAGAAGTTAAGTTAAAATTACTAGAATATTATAATGATGAAACTGAAATTTATTACGTAAGAGCTGCAGGAATAGAAGGACAGGAAAGTATTAGAAAAATACCGTTATATGAGCTGGATATGCAAGAAGATATAGATTATTTAACGTCCATTTATATTCCGAAGGATATGAAAAATAAGAAAGATTTTTATGATCTCTTAGAAATAATAGAAAAGTTAAGGGGAGAGGATGGTTGTCCGTGGGATAGAGAACAAACTCATAAATCTCTTGAAAAAGCATTAGTAGAAGAAAGTTATGAAGTTATAGATGCAATAGAACAAGAAGATGAAAATTCACTAATTGAGGAATTAGGGGATGTGCTCCTTCAAGTTGTGTTTCATGCTTCTATTGGAAAAGAGGATGGATATTTTGATATAAGTGATGTGATAGAAGGCATTTGTAATAAGATGATAAATAGACATCCGCATGTGTTTAATAATTCTAGTGAAATAAATTCTTCAGAAGAAGTACTAGAAAAATGGGATGAACTAAAAAAAGGAGAAAAAGGGTATAAAAATATTACCGAAGAAATGAGGGGAATAACAAAAGGTTTGCCGGCGCTTTTAAGAGCACATAAGGTTCAAGAAAAAGCAAAAAAGGTTGGATTTGATTTTGAACATATTAATTTTGCAATAAATAAGGTAAAAGAAGAACTTAAAGAGGTAATTGATGTATATAATACAGAAAATGTGGAGAAAATAACAGAAGAAGTTGGAGATTTGTTATTTTCATGTGTTAACGTTGCAAGGTTTCTAAAAATAGATGAAGAGATAGCATTAAATTATACTATAGACAAGTTTATAAAAAGATTTGAGTATATTGAGAAGGCTGCAAAGGATGAAAATATTAAATTAACAAACATGAGTTTGGAGGAAATGGATAAACTTTGGGAAATTTCAAAAAAATTAGATTAATCTATGATTTAATTAAAGGAATTTTCTAGTTTATGCAGAATAATAATTTATAAAGAACTATGTTGTAACGATTTATTGGATTATTTAGTTATATATAGGAAAAGAAAGCGCTTTTTCTATAGACGGGTAACTGAAGAGGTTATATAATAAAGAAGTGCAATTTAGTACATAAAGAAAACAGTTAAAAATATATAACTGGATTTTAAGGAGGATGTTATTGTGAATAAAGCAGAATTAATTACTAGTATGGCAGAAAAAAGTAAGTTAACAAAAAAAGATGCGGAATTAGCATTAAAGGCTTTAATTGAAAGCGTTGAGGAAGCTCTAGAAAAAGGAGAAAAAGTTCAACTAGTTGGTTTTGGAACTTTCGAAACAAGAGAAAGAGCAGCTAGAGAAGGAAGAAACCCTAGAACTAAAGAAGTTATAAACATTCCTGCAACAACTGTTCCAGTATTTAAAGCTGGTAAAGAATTCAAAGATAAAGTTAACAAGTAATAAAATACGAGTTAGACAGAGTGAATATGAACCCGAGTTTTCTCGGGTTCTTTTAGTGAAGGAGAAAATTATGAGATTAGATAAATATTTAAAAGTATCTCGTATCATAAAGAGAAGAACTGTGGCAAAAGAAATATGTGAGAGTGGTCGTATACAAATAAATGATAAGGTGGCAAAGCCTTCAACAACAGTAAAAGAAGGCGACATAATTCAAATCACATTTGCCAATAGAATATTAAAAGCAGAAATAATTAATATAGCGGAACATGTAAGAAAAGAAGAAGCAAAAGATATGTATACAATTATTGAAGGTGAAGAAGATAAAGAGTAAGGGCTAATGAAGCTTTCTTACTCTTTCTTTAATTTATATATATGGTTATTATAAAAGATTCTGAATTCTAAATTACAATATATTAACATATATTGTATAAGAAAAATGAATGGAGGAATCTTTGATGGAGAAAAGAGTGGAAAATAAAGTAGAAGATAATAAATCAAGTTTATCTTTAGAAAATAGAAAAAAATTAACATTAAGTGGTGTCATAGAAGTAATAAGCTTTGATGAGCAAAAAATAGACTTAACCACTAGTTTAGGTAATCTGACTATTAAGGGAGAAGAGTTAAAAATGAATAAATTAGATGTACAGAATGGAGATGTTATAATTGCTGGTAGCATTGCATCTATCGTTTATAATGGGAAAGTATCTAAAAAGAGCAATGAAAGTATAATAAATAAATTATTTAAATAGGAACATAGTACTATGCCTTTAGGATTGAGCATGCAAATTAGTCTTGTTATCTACAGCCTCATTGGAGGTATCATAACAGGTATATTGTTCGATATATATAGAGTAATCAGAGGGCTAAACTCTATAAAAATATTAACAGTAATAGAAGATTTATTATTTTGTATACTTATTGCCTTAGTTGTATTTACTTTTCTATTATATACTAATTATGCTTTTTTAACTCCCTATGTATATATTCTTATAACTGTTGCTATTTTATTGTATTTTAGATTCATTAGTAAATATATTTATACTAGTGAGGTAATAATAGCAAAATTATTTTACAAATTTATTCGGATAATATTAAAAAATACATTGTACCCATTAAAAATAATTGTGTATAAAATTACAGATAAGAGGAAATGAGAAAAAATTACTTGAATATTAGCAATATAGTGTTTAAAATAGTCTTAGGAGAATTTGCAAAATAGAGGTTCTATAGATGAAAAAGAAGTTAATAATAAAAAGAATAATAATTGCTGGGTTTATTATTTTCTTTACGTTTAGTTATATTAGACAAAGTATAACAATGAACAGAATACAAAAGGAGATTGATAATAAACAATCCCAGTTAAATGAAATTAAGCAAAAAAATGAACGGCTCCAAGATGAGGTCGATAAAATTAATTCAGATTCATCAGACTATCTTGAAAAATTAGCAAGAGAAAGGCTTGGTATGATTAAACCAGGAGAAAAAGTTGTTAATAGTGAGGTTACGGGTCACGGTTCTAATTAACTTTTGATATATAGAAAACTTATAGAATTCTGGCATATAATAATATTAAATAATAATTTAACTTTATATTTTAAATTAAAGAACTTCTGTATATCAGAATTTGTTCTTATTTTATATATTTTTTAAATTTAAGGAGGAGTCTTTTAAACATGACCTTAATGGCAGGAAACATAGTAGAGGGCACAGTGATAAACATTACAAACTTTGGAGCTTTTATTGAAGTTGAAGGCAAAACTGGATTAGTCCATATTTCAGAAGTCGCAGATTCTTACGTAAAAGATATTAGAGAGCATCTTAATGAACAAGATAAAGTAAAAGTAAAAGTTATCTCAATTGATGATAACGGAAAAATTAGTCTTTCTATAAAACAAGCAAATATTCAAAAAAAATCAGTTAAGCCAGTGGAAATTGATTGGAAAGCAACTGATAAGAAAAAGACTAATAATACAGGTAATTTCGAAGATATTATGTCTAAGTTCTTAAAAGATAGTGAAGAGAGAATGCAAGATGTAAAAAAACATCAAGAGTTTAAGGGCAAGGGTGGAAAAAAAGGTTATTAAATTTTTATCTAGGTAAAATAAACTATATAGTTATAAAGTGAGTTGGAATATTTTGTGTGTAGAATATAATTATAAAAAATCGTTTAAGATTTTTCATAATTGTATTCTACACTATTAATTTAAAATGTTGTAATAATACGCTTAAAATGGCCTTTACATAATAAAAAATGACATGAATATAGTGGCAAAATACAAAGAAAAAAATTATATTGAATTTTTTGTTGACAGTACAAAGATTATATATTATAATTAGCTTTGTTGTTGACACTTAGTTATGCAGCAAGCCGAAGTGGCGGAACTGGCAGACGCACAGGACTTAAAATCCTGCGGTGGTTAAAC